>JBKQHU010000132.1:0-99014 GCA_052148655.1 Acidimicrobiales bacterium | reverse complement strand
ATCGAGCCCCTCCATTCACAGGGCTGTGACCAGGATCTGTGAGTGTTGCTGTGAGTAGTCCTGTGAGTGTTGCTGTGAGTTGCCGGAGCGCGCAGACCCTTCCACTGGGTGCCGCGAGCTCGTCTGTGAGCACTGCTGTGAGTAGTCCTGTGAGAAGTGCTGTGAGTCGGTCGGCGCACGATTGCGCCATGATTCGATTCCGCTCCACTCAAAGCGATCACCTGACGTCGTTGTCATCGCGAACGACCCGGCACCTCGCCACCATCGAGGTCGCTCGCGCCCGCCACTACCTTGACGTCGTGGCTCGGCTGGCCTCCCATGGCCACTTCGACCGCTCCCCCTCTTTGCAACTGCATCTCGACGACGGCATCCGGTACTGCTTCGGCTGCGGCCAGACGAGTGACGTCGTCGAGTGGGTGTACCAGAGCGAAGGCGTGGGACGGCACCAGGCGATCCAGGTCCTCGACTCGGGCTGTGAGCTCACGCGCGCGTGGGCTGCACACGAATCGTCGCCCTCGCGCAGGGGCTCTTCTTCAAGCCGACTCCCGGAGGGAAGGTGCTTCGCGACTTACGCGGCGGATGTCGAGATGACCCCAGCCCTTCTCGTGACCGCTGACGGGCCAGCGCTGTGCCTGTCCGCGCGGAGGCCCTCATGAACGAGTCCTTCATCACCGACGACCAGCTGCTCGTGACGCCAGAAGAGGCCGCCCGCCGGCTGTCGGTCGGACGAACGACCATCTACGAGCTGATGGCCAGTGGTGAGCTCCAGTCGGTCAACATCGGCCGCTGCAGGCGTGTGCCGGTGAGCTCGCTGTCGTCGTTCGTCAACAGGTTGATCGGCGACACCGTCGTCGAGCCACGCCGACGGTAATTCGAGCCTCGCCCCATCGCGCGGACGCTGACCGACGGGATCGTTCAGCAGGGTACGTAATAACAACGCCGGACGAATCCCGCCAGAAAGCCCCCTATTCGAGCCCTATACGGAGTAGCTTCGGCCAATGGCACATATCCGGACCCGACAGACCGCTGACGGCACGCGTTACGACGTGCGCTACATCATCAACGGAACGGAACGCTCGGACAGCTTTCGTTCGAAGTCGGACGCCGAGTCGCGGCTGACAAAGGTGAGAGCCGATGAGCTGGTCGGCCTTGTAACTGACCCGCGAGGGGGGGAGCGGTTATTCGGAGAGTACGCCGAGCAGTGGCTCAAACACCGATTGGTGAAGGGGCGACCGCTCACGCCGGCGACGCGCCAGGGTTATGAGGGTTTGCTCCGTCGTAACCTGCTGCCGCCCTTCGCCAAGACCAAGCTGCGCCAGATCACACCCGAACGCGTCCGAAAGTGGCACTCGGAGCTCACCGCGTCCGCCAGCGCAGACGCCGCAGCGAAGTCCTACCGGGTGTTACGGGCCATCTTGAACACCGCAGTGTCCGATGAGCTGATCCCTCGAAATCCGTGCCACTTGAAGGGGGCCGGGATCGAGCACGCCGAGGAGCGCCCGATGCTCGACAGCTCCACGGTGCTGAAACTCGCCAATGCCATTGACCCCCGTCTTCGGTGTCTTGTGCTCCTCGGAGGCTTCGTCGGATTACGGACGGGGGAGTTGCTCGGGCTCGAGCGGCGGGACGTCGACCTGATGCATCGGGTGATCCACGTCCGGCGTCAAGCACAGGAGATCAACGGACATCGGATCATCACCGAGCCGAAGACACAGGCCGGCGTCCGGTCTTTGTCGCTACCAGGAGCGCTCGTTGAGAGCCTCGAGGCCCATATCGCCGCCAACGGCGCTCCGGGTCCGGCCGGTGCGGTGTTCACGGGCCGTTCAGGTCTGCCGCTACGTCGCGCAGATCTTTCCGAGGAGTGGCGGGCTGCGGTCGCGGCAGTCGGGCTCTCCGATATTCGGATCCACGACCTCCGCCACCACGCCGCCACGACATTCGCACGCAAGCCGGACGTGACCCTCAGGGAGTTGATGACGACCATCGGGCACGCGTCGCCGGCCGCCGCGTTGCGCTACCAACACGCCACCGCGGAACGCGGCCGGGAACTCGCCGACTACATGGATTCGGTTATCGCCTCGGCCGGCGAGCCGCCGCAGGCTGCCGTTGTTCACCTGCATCCGTAGGAGTCCGACGGGATCCACACGGGATTCTGAAATTGGCTGCTTCGGAAAAAGTGCCTCTGAGCTGGGAGGCGGCGCCCAGAATCGAACTGGGGTACAGAGCTTTGCAGGCCCTTGCCTAAACCACTCGGCCACGCCGCCCGGTCAAGGACTCCACCCTGCGGGCCGACGGCCTGAAGCTGACCGAGGCCTGGAGGGCGGCCCAAGACTACCGCGCTGCCCGCGGACCCCGTCTCTGGGTGGGTACGGGCGCATCTCGAGTGATCAGACCCCGGTGGCGTGGAACCCACCGTCGACGTGGATTATCTCCCCGGTTGTCCGTGGGAACCAGTCCGACAAAAGCGCCACGCACGCTCGTGCGACCGCTTCGGAGTCGCGGACGTCCCAGCCCAGAGGGGCACGCGTGTTCCACACGCTCTCGAAGCGCTCGAAACTGGGGATTGACCTTGCTGCCACCGTGCTGATCGGACCTGCCGCAATCAGGTTGACCCTGATGCCGCGCGGTCCCAGGTCGCGGGCGAGGTAGCGCGCGAGCGACTCCAGAGCAGCTTTCGCGACACCCATCCAGTCGTATCCCGGCCAGGCAACAGTGGCGTCGAAGTCGAAGCCGACGATCGATCCTCCGCCCCCCTTGGCGAGGAGGGGAGCGAACGCCGCCGCGAGGACCTTGAGCGAGTAGGTGGACACCTCGACGGCCGTGGCCACGTCGCTCCAGCCAGAAACAAGGACGCCGTTTCCGAGGCAGCTGTCAGGTGCATAGCCGATGGCGTGGACAACCCCGTCCAGCCCGCCCCATCGCTCACTGAGCTCGGATGCCACCCGGTTCGCCTGTTCCTCGACCGTCACGTCGAGCTCGTAGACCTCGACGGGCGCCGGGAGCTTGCGGGCCGCGCGGTTGGTGAGAGAGAGTCCCCGACCGAAGCCGGTGAGCGCCACCTCGGCGCCTTGCTCTTGGGCGAGGCGCGCCGCGCCGAAGGCGAGCGAGTCATCCGTCAAGACGCCGGTGACGAGAATGCGCTTGCCATCGAGTATCCCCACAGGTCCACCGTAGCCGTGGTTTGGGGACAAGCCCTGCGACACTATACGCGCGAGGTCGAGATGAGGCTCCTGTAGAGGGCCGAGGTCTCGGGATGGATGCCCAGCAATGGGTCGCCCTCGAGCTCGAGCACGCGAGCCAGACTGCGAAGCGCGGCATCCACACCGCCGCGATTGCCGAGGCCGTCCGCCGCTCGCATCATCAACCGGTAGAGCCTCTCGTCCCAGGGCGATACGAGCAGTCCTTGGAGCGCTGCCCAATGGGCGAGCCCGCCTTCGCCACGACCGAGAGCGTGCTCACCGAGCCGGCACGCCACAGCGACAATGGAAGTCTCGACCGCCGCCACATGGCCCTCGAGCTCGGCCCATTCGCCGCGGTCGAGACCATCGAAGGGCCGGCCGCGGACGAGTTCGAGTGCCCTCCGCCAGGCGTCGGGGTCGCCTCGGTTGGAGGCGAGCTCCTTGAAGCGGTCCCAGTCGGTCTCGCATTCGACGATCAAGTGGCGCCTGCCTTGTTTGCGGAGACGAGGCCTGCCGTCGCTGGCTAGGCCAAGAGCCCGTCTCGTCTCGGAGAGGCGGTTGGCGAGGGTCTGAAGCGGCACTCTTCGCTCAGGCCAGAGAGCTGTCGCGAAGGCGTCGGTGGTCGCGCCCTCGGGATGCATTGCGAGGAACACCACGAGCTCGGTGAGTCGCCTCCGGCTTCGGAACGACTCCGCCCCACCGCTGACCTGAACGCTGCCCAGTACTGAGATCCCTATTGGCACGATTTGCGACGCGGCCTCAGATCTCGTGTCGCCTATTCGTTGAGCAACCCTCCGAACAAGGTTTCGGGGTTCTCCACCGTGGGCCGAACCCGGACCCGGACCCGGCCCCGGGCCCGGATCCCCTCCGGCACTTGGTGACGCCTTCACAGCGGCGTCCGGCCCGGAGAGGTCGGGAAGGTCGAGACCGGGGACACGGCGTCCGTCTCCGAAGGTGAGTGTGGGCTGTAGGGCGGGTTCTCCAGCGAGCTCCCACTGGCACAGGGCCTCGCCGGCGCAGCAGAGGACGCCGACACCTCTGGTCCTTTCGCTCAATTGGATCAGTTTCCTGAGCAGGGGGTCGCCGGGACCGCCTGCCCACGGTGGCACGACTACGCAGATCGATGGCGAATCAGGTCTGTTCACCGAGCGCAGGGTGACCTCCTCGAGGGCCGCGGCGACGTTCGGAACGTGCCTTGTCCCCTCGAGCCTGGGCATAGCACCGTCGAGGCCGACCAGGACGAGGGTCTCGAGATCGGACCATCGCCGGGTTCCGAGCTCGACAGCAACATCCGCGATCTTCACGCCCACCGCAGGCAGCGATCCCTTAAGGACCGTGGAGCCGAGGGCGACGAGGTCAATCAGACCGCGCCGTCCATGGAGTTCGGACACGGTGACCAGGGCCGCCTTTCGGGCTGCGCCCGTGATCGCAGAAGTGATCGGCAGGGAGGCGATTACGCGAGAGTCACGTGGCAGAGTCCACGACTGGGCGAGTCGCCCCGGGGTGAACGGCCACTGCGGTGGTTCCAACGTCGGGACATGGACCGTAACGGAGTCAGGACCGAGCTGGAGAAGTTCGGCGTTGCCCGGAACATCCATCGAGGCGAGGACGTCCACGGCGACACCGAGAGCTAGACGGGTCCACTCGGAGTCCTCCAGATGTTCAAATGTGCCACTCGCCAGATCCAACAGGCTTCCCGCTCAGGGGCGCCCATCAGCATGGCCTACAACGGCCCGGGACACGTGGGGAGTGGAACACTGCTCACGGGAATCACAGGAGGTCTAGCTCACGGTACGGGCTCACACAGCCCGGCAGATCTCGACGAAGTCTCTGTTCCCCTAGCGCCCACCTTGTGATGTCGAGCCAGGTAGTCAGCTCGTCGGGCTCATATCCCGAGGTGCCAGGACAGCGAGCGGAGGGGTCAACTCAGGCAGACAACACTGGGGACCAGCCCGGGATAGCTGGGGAGCTAGCCCGCAAGGAGGTAGGCGGTGCGGGGTCGTCGCCGTGAGTCTCGTTCAGAATTGCTGGTTGGCGCCCGGCTCCTAAGTCTCTGTATAGTCACGCTCCTTAGCCGGGCAAGGCGACATGCGCCGCTGGCACGATTCAGGAGAACGCATGATGAACAGGACGACGGTTCGCAGGAGAATCACCCGGGTAGCGGCCGCCGCCGGAACGTTGGGAGCTCTCTGGTTTGCTGCGGCTGCTCCGTTCTTCCAGGGCCCTCACCTTCACTGGTAAGGCGCAGTGTTCGCCGGCGAGCGCTCGGTTCTGCTCGCGGGCGTGGCTGCAAGCTCCTAGCGAGCACAGCATCGTAGATTCACCCCAGACATGCTGATCCTTCCGCTTGCCGTCGCTGTAGGGTTGCTCGCCGGATGGGTGACGGGCGGTAGCTGGCGCGCTCTTTCAGAGCTGAAGCTCAAACATTCTTCGTTAGTTCTTGGGGCAATCGCTGCACAGGCTGCGCTAGCAGTTCCCGGCGTCCGTGACTGGCCCTCTACTTTTCGGTTCCTTATCGTCCTGGTCACGTACCTCGTCGTAGGGTGGTGGGTCTTTGAGAACGCTCGAGCCTCGTCAGGCGGAGTGCGCTTCGGACTGGGCATTGTTGATTTCGGATGGTTCCTAAACCTTCTTGCAATCGTTCCGAACAAAGGTATGCCTGTCTCGCAGTCCGCACTTCAGCGTGCCGGCATCGCGCCGCGCACTTCGGTCGCCCTTGGTCACTTGTCCAAGCACGTCCCGGTGAACCACGGCACTGTCCTGCGCGCGCTCGGGGATGTCATTCCGCTGTCCTGGTTCCGGAGCGTGGTCAGCATTGGTGACCTCGTGATGGCCGTCGGAATAGGATTTCTAGCCGCGGCAGCAACGAGAACTACGGCTCCTAGCGACGGTCGTGTCGCCGCTCCCGGACCTCTTACGGCCAATCCTTCTGGCGGAAATGCGTGGTCCAGGACCAACGACTTCGAAGGTGGCCGCTAGATGGCGCCACGGAACCTCGCTTGGTGGCCACCACGCTGGCCGATCGAGGATGTTTCCGACGGTAGCGGCACGCGATGCGGTGCTCTCTCTGGAGTCCTCGAGATGGATCGGGATCCTGTTACGCCCGGTCGTGGCGAGGACCGGGGCGGCCGAGGCTTCGACAGGCCCGCACCTCGTGAGCGTGTCGGCGGGACCAGTGCCCCAGGGACCGTCGTCACCGAGATAAGCGCCGTCAAGATGAGTGAACCGCTGGCCAGCGGAAGTGGTCGAATCCTCGCTAGCCGCCTCCTGACCTGCGCCGTAGGCCACCGACCAACGCCTTTGGACCTTGAGGAGGCCGCTTAAGGCGAGCGCGCTCGTGGGATTCGCGACCGGCCTATGCGGCGCGCCTCGAGGGTCGCTCTCCGAGGTGCTCGGAATCGGCGAACTCATGGCGGGCTCCTACTTCAAGACGCACGAGGTCGGCCTATTGGCCGCGCAGTCGGGCGGGTCAGGCTGCTTCATGCAGGCGAGCACGCCGCCTGCACGCGGTACCCGCAATATCCCGTTTCGGTACCCATCATGTCAATGCGCCCTCCGCGAGACACAAGAGGGTCCTCGCGTCCCTGCCGCAGCTGTCGGGCTGGGATGGACCCGGGGGCTCGATCGTCGGACCAGCCTGTACCGACCCACCTACCGGTGCGGCTCCGCGTCGCAACTCCGCGGTCTCGACCCGCTCCAGTCAGGCCCGGGCCCGCCCGAGAGATCCGACGTACGCGAATCGGCGGACCGGGCGCTTTACAGCACTGGACCCTCAGCGGGAGGGTCGAGCACTCACCCAAGGAGAGTCCGAAGTGAACGAAGACCGAGTGAACGACCGAGAGCCCGGAGTTCTCCCCGGACAGGGGGACTCGATGCAGACATCGCTGAGCGCTGGGCCCGAGCCGACAGCCGGGGACGCGAGCGGTGCGAGCTTCGCCGGCCAGGTCGGCGGCCACAAGCACGGCCCGAGTTTCAAGGCCCGAGCTGCCGGCATCGTCGGCATCGCGGCGTTGGTTGTCGTGGGGTCCCTCGTCGGGGCCGCCGCGTTGAGCGCTTCCGGCTCCCAGCCTCGCTCAGCCAACATCAAGGCCGTGCTGAGCGCGTCCCATGACGCTTCGACGACCTCGCCGCCGACTATCACCGTCACGGGTAACGGAGTGGTGGAGGGCACGCCCGACACGGCCACCTTCAGCATCGGCGTGACCACAACCGCTCATACCGCCGTCGAAGCCCTCGAGCAGAACAACACCCAGGTGGCAACCCTCGAGCAGTCGCTGGAACAAAGCGGCGTGCAGTTGAAGGACATGCAGACGAGCTATTTGAACCTCTCTGCTAACACGAACTCGAAAGGGTACGTCCGCAGCTTCACCGCCGAGGACGACCTCTCGGTCACGATGAACGACCTTGCCGACCTCGGCCAGGCCCTCGACGCCGCCGTGACCGCGACTGGGAACGGGGTCACCCTGGGCGGCATCTCCTTCTCCATCTCGAACCAGTCGGCGCTGCTCGCCTCCGCACGGGCGCAGGCGATGCAGGCGGCGAACACCGAGGCGACCCAGGTCGCCGCAGGTGGCGGAATGACACTCGGACCGATCGTCTCGATCACCGACCAGGAGAACGCCGGCCAGTACGTCTACTACAACCTCAACGCGGCAGCCCCCGTGGCAACAGGCAGCTCGGTACCGGTGCAGGCGGGCCAGCAGCAGATCTCGGTCCAGGTCACGGTCGTCTACCAACTCGTTGCCTCTTCCTGAGCAGCTTTTTGCAGTATCTCTCTGCTACCTTCGCCGGCTGCCTCGACGCCCGTGTGGCCTCGAGGCAGCCGGCGTTCGAGCTTCTCCCAGCCGCCTGCGATCGCCGAAGCGGTCGGGTGAGGCTGGGGTGCAAAGACCGTCACGAAACTGCAACTGCGCGAAACTGCCTCCTCGTCGCTTTGAAAGGACGTAATGGACGGCCCTGATCTCTCCCATCTCCTCGACGAAGCGAACCCCGCCAAGCCCCCGCGAGAAGTCCTGGACGGCATCGTCCGTCGCCACCGCCGCCAACAGGCCCGTCGCGCCCGCACGGCGGCGACTCTCGGGCTCGTGGTCGTGCTCGCCGGCGCGGGCGTGGGCATCGGACTCAGCCGTCACAACGGGACGACGATGACCGCAGGGGCGAAGCCGCCGAGCGAGAGTGCTCCGGCCCTCGGCCGCATGTCGGCGAACGCCCCGGTACCGATGAGCCCCGGTGGCGCTCCGTTAGGACTCGGCTGGGTCAGCACTAAGGCAGGTCCGCCGGCGAATGTCGTCTCGCCCGCGATGTCGGTCGCCCAAGGTACTCAGGGCTCCGGCCGGCTGCAGGCCACGAGCGCTTTCTCGGCTTCGGGCACGCCATTGTGCAGTATCTGGAATTGCTCGCTCTACTCGCCTTTCGGCTCGGTCGGCGCTGCGATCATCCGACATCTGTTCACTCGCGCAAGCGGCGGTGTGAGCGTCCGTGCCTTTACGGCCGCTTGGGTCACGGCCCCCCTCGAACTCGTCCCCACCTCGTCAGCGCCTTTCGCCACCCCTGTGGCCACAGGGCCTGCGTCGGGCTCGTCGGTTCGGACGTCAAAGGCGCGCGCGGTGCCGGTGAGCTGCGCCCTTACCCGGGCCCTCGTCGTGGAGGTGTCCGACTCCGGTGCCGTCGGCGTCGTGACGGTTCCGCTCGGGCCGTCGCTGGCACAGCCCATCGACGTGCTGTCGGACCAGGCGGTCGGTGTTGCGGAGCGGTCACCGATAGTCGTTGTCGTGGCGCATACGACGGGCCAGGCCACAAGAGTGCGGGCCGATTTTTCGGGCGGGGGAAACGATGTCATGACCGTCGTCGACAGGTGGGCCGTGCTCGTCCACGCCCAGGCGACGGGGAAGGTTGGCGGGACCGGCGGCCAGGGCAGCGCGGCACCAGGGCGAGCAACGGTGTACGCGCTGTCCGGCACCGGATCGGTTCTCGAGCAGGCCGACCTGCCCGGGTCCGGGTCCTTGGCCATGGCGGTGGGAGCGTGCTCGGGGAGCAGCGGCGGAGTGCCGACGGCGGTCGGTTCCAGCGCATCGGGTGCTCCCGGTTCGGTGCGCTCGGGCGCGTCGGGATCCCAGAGCCCGCCGCTGCCGTCATCCACCAAGCCCATCGGCGGTTAGGACGCCTGGCGACCGGGGCCGCCCCGTTGGGACAGACTGTCGTCATCGAGAACGACCGTAAGAGCGAGGTGGCAGGGGACTTCGTGACCGTTTACGAGGCTCACTATCCCCGTCTCGTCCGCGCGCTCGAGATCGGTGGCCTGGACCGGCCGACTGCCGAGGATGTGGCCCAAGAGGCCTTCGCCCGAACGCTCGGTCACTGGCGGCGTGTGCGCCTCGGGACCAATCCACCGGGTTACGTCTACCGCACGGCGTTCCGCCTCTCGCGCAGTCACTGGAGGCACGAGTACCCCCTCGAGGCCGAACAGGTCTCCCGTCGTGACACCGCGGCCGAGGCGGTCTCCAATCTCGGCCTCGAAGCGGCGCTCGGCCGTATGCCGGCGCGGCGGCGGGCGTGCGCAACACTTTGTTTTGTCGTGGGGCTCACGCCCAAGGAGGCGGCCCGCTCGCTCGGGATCGCCGAGGGCACCGTGCGCAAACAGCTGGGGCTGGCGAGAGACGACCTCAGGCACCTGGTCGAGGAGCCGCAAATGCCCACCTAGACGGCGTACGGGGCGCGATCGGGGCCCGGTACACTGTGATTGGGTAGTGCCGGCAGGCCAGCGGAATGCTAAAGTCTCCCGAACCGTTCGATTGATATGCAGAAGGCGTGGACGTGGGCGGCCGCCCACGTTTTGTCATTTCTGGAGCAGGTAGGTTACGAAGGAGGACGCGGCGATGGGTACGTCAGATGACGTAGAGCGCATCGCCGCGCCATTGCTGCAGGCAGAAGGCCTCGAGCTTGTGGACGTCGAGACCCGCTCCGGCAACATCGTCGTGACTGTCGACCGCGAGGGTGGAATCGACCTGGACACGCTCGCGTCTGTGAGCAAGGCGATCTCGGCCGCGATCGACCGTGAAGGGGTCGGACCGTCGGGCCGTTACGAGCTCGAGGTCTCGAGCCCGGGCCTGGAAAGGCGGTTGCGCCGCCCCGAGCACTTCCGCCGTTTCGTCGGCCACCACGTCTCACTTCGGACCTTGCCCGGAGTCGACGGCGAGCGCAGGTTGGAGGGAGAGCTCTCCTCAGCGGATGACAAGGGCATCGTCTTGACGGCGCCCGGGCTGCCCGATGGCAGTCGCCGCCTCCCGTATGGCGACATCGAAAGAGCCCACACAGTCTTCGACTGGAAGGCGGCGTTGGCCAGCACCGCCTCGCCGACTGCCCGCAGTGAGCGCCGCGCCGCAAAGGCGTCACCGGCGACCGAGGAACTCGACAGCGCCCAAAGAGAGATGGCGGACACCCTATGAGCTCGACGAATTTCGACCTCCTGGAGGCGCTCCAGCAAATCGCCGTGGAGAAGGGCATTGCCGTCGACACGTTGTTCGACGCGCTTGCCAACGCGCTCGTGGCTGCCTACAAGCGCCTTCCGCAGGCTGCGGAGGAAGCCGTCGTGACCATCGACCCGGACTCCGGGGAGATCCGCGTCTACGGCCAGGAGCTGGACGAAGAGGGCAACGTAACGCGGGAATGGGACGACACTCCAGAGGACTTCGGCCGCATCGCGGCTCAAGCGGCGCGCCAGGTGATCCTCCAGCGCATCCGGGAAGCCGAACGCGATCGCAAATACGAGGAGTACGCCGGGCGTGAGGGCGACATCGTCACCGGGATCATCCAACAGAGCGACAATCGCTACACCCTCTTGGACCTGGGCAAGGTCGAGGCCCTGCTGCCCCAGGCCGAACAGGTCCCCTATGAGCGCTACGACCACGGCGCTCGCCTGAAGGCCTACATCGTCGAGGTCCGCAAGACGAGCAAAGGGCCGCAGATAGTCGTCTCGCGCAGCCATCCCGGGCTCATCAAGCGCCTGTTCGAGCTCGAGGTGCCCGAGATCTCCAACGGCGTCGTCGAGATCAAGGCTTGCGCCCGCGAGCCCGGCCATCGCACCAAGATCGCGGTCTGGTCGAACGACAGCAACGTCGACCCGGTCGGAGCCTGCGTGGGTGCCCGGGGCGCGCGGGTGAGAATGGTCACCACCGAGCTGCGGGGCGAGAAGGTCGACATCGTGCCGTTCTCCGATGACCCGGCCGAATTCGTGTCCCGGGCGCTTCAGCCGGCGAAGGTGAAAGAGGTCATCCTCGACGAGGAGCGGGGCCGCGCGACGGTTATCGTCCACGACTATCAGCTCTCGCTCGCGATCGGCAAGGAAGGCCAGAATGCGCGCCTCGCGGCGCGTCTGACCGGCTGGCACATCGACATCAAGAGCGAGTCCGAGGCTGCCGAGGAGACCCACTACGCCGAGGGCGAGTGGGCCGAGGGCGAATGGGTCGAGCAGTCGGGCGAGATGGTCTGGAAGCCGGCCGAGGGTGGCGAGACGATGTCGGCCGAAGCTTGGGCCGCGGGCGAGGCCGAGGCGGAGGTCGGCGAATCCGATCACGCCGAGGTCGAGATTGTTGCCGACCTCGTCGACGTCGCCGGGCCGGGGCAAGACGCTGTCACGGTGGTTGAGATAGCGGCGGAAGAGTTCGGGACAGCGGCGGACACCGGAAGCGGCGCACTCGGGAATGAGCCTGCCGGGGAGCCGGGCGCGTCCAGCGGAGAAGGGTCGCTCTCGTAGCGACACCGTTTCGCACCTGCATCGGGTGTCGCCGCGTCGCGCCGGCGTCCGAGCTCGTGCGCGTGGCGCATGCCGGCGGGGGAGCTCTGGGCGTCGGCAAGGGCCTCAAGGGCCGCGGGGCATGGCTGTGCCGTGACGCGCCCGGATGTCTCGAGCTTGCCGCCCGGCGCGGCGCCTTCTCGAGGGCGCTCCACCATCCCATCTCGCCGGGTGCGGTCGACGAACTTCGCCGTGAGCTGCTTGCTGGCTCGTCCACCTGGCCCGAGGTTCCCCAGCCACCGCCCGGGCGGACACGCGGCTAGCGGTCGACAGCTCAGCTGGGCCGCGAGGCGGTGGGCCCGTTGCGGCCCTTTGCTCCGCGGCCGAACAGGCGGTCCAAGAAAGGATGCGCCGGCGATCCGCTGACGGGGACAGGGTCGGGCGCTTGGGGGGTCTCGCCCGAATCCTTGGGCGGGACGGCGGGCACACGGTAAGACCTCATGACGATGTCGGGTGTGCCGGCGCCGAGGATCGGCGAGTAGCGCTCCTCGATGACGGGCGTGAGGGTGCCAGCGTCGGTCTCTCCGATGCCGTCACCCTCACTGAGGGCCCAGTGGACGTCCTCTGCCGTGGGTGCGGCCGGCACAGCGTCGGGGTCGAATTCCTCGGTGTCGAACTCCTGCAACAGCTCGGTCACGAGCGCCACGTGACGGGGGTTGTTCGGCATGCCGGATCGCCGCAGCAGCTTGCGCCCCTCCGGGGTCAGGCCCAGCTGGTCTTCGACGAACTCGACGGCCCCGAGCTCGATCAGCAAAGTTGCCGAGGCTGCGAAGTCGGCCGGGCTCGGGCGCAAGTGCGGTGGGGTGAAACTGTGCAGGGTCCACAGCACCTGGCCGAGCGGGGCGAGCTCCCCACCGTTCGCCCGTTCGACTGCGACCAGTGCCGCTCCCTCCCGTGGTCCGAAGGACAGTTGCATCGCCCGCAATGTAGTGCGCGCTCGGGTCGATACCGCGGGCTCCAACTGTTCGCGGGCACCCACCTCGGAGCTGCAGTGCCAGGTGAGCAGCACGTGGCGCCATCGACCGGCGGCCGCGGGCGACTCGCAGACGACGGGTTCGGCCCTAAGATGTGAGCACGGGTGCACGGGTCACCGGCGTTGTGTGAGAATGTAAGGCCGCGCCAGGCTCGGGACCCCGAACGCTGCGCTGCCCCTCGATCGGAGAGGACCGAACCACCAGTTGCCCAAGAAAATCCGCGTCTACGAGCTTGCCCGCGAGTTGGGGCTGACCAACAAGGAAGCCCTCGACATGTGCATCGATCTCGGGATCGGTGTGAAGAGCCACTCGTCGTCGATCGAAGACGCGCAGGCCGACCGCGCTCGGCGGAAGGCAGATCGTGAGGGGCTGCGTCGCGCCGTTCAACCCGAAGAGCCGGCTCCGACAGTTCCGGCGACCTCGACCGCAGCCGCGAGATCAAGAGGAACGGGCGGGCCGCAGCGTGGCCCGGGTGCCCCGGCGGGCGAGCGACCGGGCTCGGTTCTGCCGGCGCCCACAGCTGAGCCGGTCCCCTCCGGTGCGACCGATGGCGTCGTCTCCAGACCGGAACCAGAGGCCGCCCCCGCGACCCACGAGCCTCGTCCCGGTCAGCGCCTGGTCGTGAGCAAGTCGACGAGCGAGACCACCGACGCACCGCGGCCCGCTGTCGCCCGCCCGGCCGCCGTGCCTGGTCCGGGCGCGCCCAGGCCGACGGCCACCCCGGCTCCGGTGCGACCCGCCGGCGCGCCCTTGGGCCAGCGGCCCGGGCCGGCGCCGTCTCCGCCGCCGGCGCGTGCGCCTGTGCCGTCACCTGCCCCGTCGCCCGCTGTCGCACCCGCACCGCCTCTCGGGGCTGTCGCCGCTGCCACGACTGCCCCCGTTGGCGTGTCGCACGAGATCACGATGCCGACGTCATCGGCCCCGGCGGTCGCCCCGACAACCCCCGGCGTGGATCACAAACCCGGCGCGCCCCGGCCGGTAAGCCCGTCGGGCAAGCCGATCCCGCCGCCGCCAGGGCCGCGATCGATCTCGGGCCGCCCGATCCCGCCACCGCCCGGAGCGCGACGTCCGCTGCCCCCGAGCGGCACGGGGCCGCGCCCGCCCGTCGCCGGCCCCCGGCCAGGTGTCCCGGGCTCGCGCCCGGGGATGAACCCGTCACGTCCGGGCACGGTCGGTTCTAGGCCGCCGGCCGGCCGGCCGGTGAGCCCTCGGCCAGGATCGGGCACCGGTTTTACGCGCGCTCCCAGTCATTTCCCTCCCCGGGACGGTGGACGCCCCGGCGGTGGCGGCTTCGGAGGCGGTGGCGCCCCGGGCGCCCGCTCCGGCGGCTACACCCCCGGTGGTCCCACTGGTGCGGCGCGGGGCGGCCCGGTCGGGAGGGGACGCCCTCCCCAGCGCAAGCCACGCCGTCGCCGCCGGAATATGGAGGAGCTCGAGCCGATCCAGATAACGGCTTACATGGCTTCGAGCGCTCCCGTGCCCGACCACGAGGTGATCGTGGAGCGCGGCTCCACGCCCCAGCAGCTCGGCCCGCGGCTCAACCGCTCCGCCGGCGACGTCGTGCGTTTCCTATTGCTGCAAGGCGAGATGGTGACCGCGACCCAGCCGCTCACCGACGACATGATCGGTCTTTTCGCCGCCGAGATCGGCGCCCAGATCCGTCTCGTCGACCCCGGCGAAGAGCAGGAGGCGGCCCTGCGGGCCAAGTTCTTCGGTGGTGAGGACATCGAGGACGAGGACGAGGAACTGCAGATACGGCCCCCCGTCATCACCGTCATGGGCCACGTGGACCACGGCAAGACGCTGCTGTTGGACCGTATCCGCCATTCGAACGTCATCGCGGGCGAGGCCGGTGGGATCACCCAGCACATCGGCGCCTACCAGGTGGAATGGCATGGTCAGTTGCTGACCTTCATCGACACACCAGGTCACGAGGCCTTCACCGCCATGCGGGCGAGGGGGGCCAGCGTCACCGACATCGTGGTGCTGGTCGTGGCCGCCGACGACGGCGTGATGCCGCAGACGGTGGAGGCAATCAACCACGCCAAGGCGGCGAAGGTTCCGATCGTGACAGCGATCAACAAGATCGACAAGGCGGACGCGGACCCCAACCACGTGCTGCAGCAGCTCTCCGAGCACGGGCTCGTGCCGGAGGCCTGGGGTGGCGACACGATCACCGTTGAGATCTCTGCCCTGCAGTCCTTCGGGATCGACGAGCTGCTCGAGCAGCTCGTCGTGCTCGCCGAGGTGCTCGAGCTGCGGGCCGACAGTGAGGTCGACGCGCGAGGCGTCGTGCTCGAATCGAACCTCGACATCGGCCGTGGTCCGGTCGCGACGATCATCGTGCAGCGGGGGACGCTGCGCGTCGGGGAGCCGATCGTGGCCGGCGCGGCGTGGGGCCGGGTGAAGGCGTTGATCAACGACCACGGCGATCAGATCAAAGAGGCCTTCCCCTCCATGCCCGTGCAGGTGCTCGGGCTGTCGGAGCCGCCGATCGCCGGCGACGAGCTCCGGGTCACCTCGGACCTCTCCATCGCGAGGACTGTCGGCGACGCGCGCGAGCAGAGGCTCCGGTTCACGACGCTGGCCCAGGCGTCGACGCTTTCGGCGAGCCCGGGCGCGAAGCTCGAGGATCTCTTCGAGGCGATTCGCAAAGGCGAGACCGCGACGCTCACGCTCGTGTTGAAGGCCGACGTGCAAGGCTCGCTCGAGGCGGTGACCCAGAGCCTGCTCAAGCTCGAACGCGACGACGTGAAGGTGTCCTTCGTGCACCGTGCGGTCGGTGGCATCACCGAGAGCGACGTGACCATCGCCGCCGCGTCGGGTGCCACGATCATCGGTTTCAACGTCCGTCCCGATCGCAGGGCCCGCGAGCTCGCCGAGAGCCACAAAGTGGAGATCCGGACCTACGAGATCATCTACAAGCTCATCGAGGACGTGCAGGCGGCCATGGTCGGGATGCTCGCCCCCGAGATCGAGGAGATCGTCACCGGCGACGCTGAGGTGCGCGCCGTGTTCAGGGTCCCGCGCGTGGGTGCCGTCGCCGGCTGCTATGTCACCAACGGTGTCATCACGAGGGGCTCCAAGGTCCGGTTCCTCCGCGAGGGAGTGGTCATCTGGAAAGGAGCGGTCTCGTCGCTGCGCCGGTTCAAGGACGACGTCAGAGAGGTTCAGGCCGGCTTCGAGTGCGGCATAGGTCTCACCGACTTCCAGGACTTGAAGGAAGGCGACGTGATCGAGACCTACGACGAGCGGGAGATCCCCCGTAGCTAGGCAATACGATCGCCGATCGTCGGCTGGCTATCCGCGGGCCGCGCGTGTCAACGCCGTCCTCGTGCAGGTGCTTGGCGACGCGCTCGAGCGGCTCCGCGATGACGACGATCGGCTGGCACTACTCACGGTCACGGGCGTGGACGTCGAGCCCGACCTGCGCCACGCCACCGTCTTCATGGCCTCCTTGCCCGAGGGAGCACTCCCGGCGCTCGAAGCGCGGCGCGGTGACCTCCAAGCAGCCATTGCACGCGAGGTGAGGCTTAAGCGCACGCCGGCGTTGAGATTCGTCGCCGACCCAGCGGTCGCCGCCGGCGAGCGCGTCGAGGAGGCACTTCGCCGTGCCCGCCAAGATGGGCGCTGACGAGCCCGGCCAGCCCGACGGGTCCGGCGGGACGGCGCGGAGGGGAGTCGACGACCCCGGTGGTTTCGTCGTCGTCGACAAGCAGGCAGGTTGGACGTCCCACGACGTAGTCGCCCGTTGCCGCCGCCTGCTCGGCACACGCAAGGTGGGCCACGCCGGCACGTTGGACCCCGACGCCACCGGGGTGCTCATCGTGGGCGTAGGGAGGGGCACGCGCCTGTTGCGTTTCGCGACTGCGCTGCGGAAGACATATGTCGCCGAGATCGTGCTCGGGGTCACCACCTCGTCGCTCGATGCCTCAGGAGAGGTGACCGGGCATTTCGAGATGGGCGCCGTGAGCCTCGCCGAGGTTCGAGAAGCGGCTCGCTCCTTGACGGGCCGGATCGAGCAGATCCCTCCCATGGTTTCGGCGGTGAAGGTCGGCGGGCGCAGGCTGCACGAGCTCGCCCGCGAGGGCATCGAGGTGGCACGGGCCCCACGGGGCGTGGAGATCTTCCGTTTCGAGGTTTTCGAGACCGGTGAGTCCGACTGCTACCGGGTCCTCGTGGAATGCTCCTCGGGGACCTATGTGCGCGTGCTCGCGGCCGACCTCGGCTCGAGGCTCGGCGGCGGCGCCCATCTGAGGGCGCTGCGCCGGGTGTCGATCGGGTCCTTCAACGACCTCGAGGCGCTCGCGCTCGAGACCGTGGCACCCGAGCGAGTGCGCCCGCTCGAGGAGCTGGTGCGAGATCTGCCGGGCGCGGTCGCGAGCCCCGAGCTGGCCCGGGCGCTGGGGCACGGCCGCAGCGTCGAGCGCCTGGCGCTCGGCGTTGTGGGCGAGGGCCCCTGGGCGGTGGTGGACGAGTCCGCCAGGCTGGTGGCCATCTGCGGGCCGGTGGGGCTCGAGCGCGTACGGCCCGTTGTCGTCGTGCGCAACAGCGACGATGTCCGCGTCGGCACCGGGCCGGACGCGAGCGGCGAGTAGCCTGCGTCGGCTGTGCGACTCGACAACGGCAGTGCCGTGACCATCGGGGCCTATGACGGTGTTCACGTCGGCCACCGCCGGGTGATCGAGCACGTCCGGCACCGGGCGGCCAGTGGAGGGCTGCGCAGCGTCGTGGTGACATTCGACAAGAACCCGGCCGCCGTCATCAATCCGGCGTCGGCCCCGCCCAGGCTCACCGACATCGAGTTCAAGCTCGAGCTCCTGGCCAAGACCGGCGTCGACCAGATCCTCGTCATCGAGTTCGACGCCGAACGCGCCAAGGAGACGGCGGAGGACTTCGTGGCCGAGGTGCTCGTGGCCGAGCTCTCGGCCCGGGTGGTCGTTATCGGCGACGACTTCCATTTCGGCAACCAGCGCCGTGGAAATGTCGCCCTGTTGCAGGCGATGGGGGAGGAGGCCGGGTTCTCGGTGGAGCCGGTGCATCTCGTCTCCGACGATCACGCCCATGAGGTCGTTTCGTCGACACGGATCCGGGGGCTGATCGCCCACGGCGAGCTCTCCGAGGCGGCAGCTCTTCTCGGCAGGCCGCACGAGGTGCGCGGGCTCGTCGTCGCCGACGCCGGCCACGAGCCGGGAGAGCGGTCCCATCTCGCGCTCGAGGTCCCCGGTGAGATCCTGTTGCCGCCCGTGGGCGAGTATGCGGGCTTTGTGATGAGTGCCGCAGGCGAGAATGTCGCGGCTCACCTGGTCGTGCCTGGGCGTGACGGCAAAGGGCCGCAGCGGATCGAGATCTCCCGCATCGGGGTGCCCCGCGCCCGCCCGGCGTTGCGCGCCCGGATCGGTGAGGTCGTCCGTGCGCGTTTCGCCTGAGGCGCCGACGCCTCCCGGTCGCGTGTCGCAGCGCAGGTCCGAGGCTGCGCACAGGTAAAGTTGCGCGGTGCCCATATTCCCCATTCGGGTGTTCGGCGACCCTGTGCTGCGCCAGCGTGCCGCAGAGGTGGAGGAGATCGACGCCAAGATCGTGCGCCTCTCCGCGGAGATGATCGAGACCATGTACGCCGCGCCCGGAGTGGGCCTGGCCGCGCCGCAGGTCGGCATCGAGCGCCGGATCTTCGTCTTCGACGTCGGCGAGGGTCCGGTGACCGTCGTCAATCCGCGAATCGTCGAGTCCCGTGGGGAATGGGAGTACGAGGAGGGCTGCCTGTCGGTCCCCGACCTGCACTGGCCGATCGTCCGGCCGAATGAGGTCCATCTCGTGGGCCTCGACCTCGAGGGTAACGAGCTCTCGATCGAGGGTGACGAGCTGTTGGGCAGGGTTCTCCAGCACGAGGTAGACCACCTCGACGGCATCCTGCTCCTCGAGCGCCTCGACAAGGACCAGCGCAAGCAGGCCATGCGGGTGCTCAGGGCGCGTGCCTTCGCCGGATCCGCCGGGCCGGGCCGCGACGGCTGACCCCGCCTTATCGGGACGCGGCCGGTGACGAGGCTCGCCTTCCTCGGCACGCCGGAGGTCGCGGTCGGCCCCCTGCGGGCGCTCAACGATGCCGGCCACGCCGTGGCCATCGTGGTGACC
Source organism: Acidimicrobiales bacterium (assembly GCA_052148655.1). Lineage (GTDB taxonomy): Bacteria > Actinomycetota > Acidimicrobiia > Acidimicrobiales > Bog-793 > Fen-455. The sequence continues at coordinate 79,938 of JBKQHU010000132.1, read as the reverse complement.
GCACCCGACCGTCGTCGGGGTCGCGGGGGCACGCTCCTGCCGACATCTGTGAAAGGCTGCGCCCTCGAGCTCGGGATCCCGGTCTCGAGCCGCGTCTCTGACGTGCTCGGCGCGGGCGTCGAGCTCGGCGTCGTGGTGGCTTTCGGGGCGCTCATACGCGCCGACGTGCTCGAGCACGTGCCGATGGTGAACCTTCATTTCTCGCTGTTGCCGCGCTGGCGGGGTGCCGCGCCGGTCGAGCGAGCCATCCTCGCCGGCGACGAGAAATCCGGAGTCTGCCTCATGGCGATCGATGAAGGCCTGGACACCGGACCTGTCTACGCCCGCGTCGAGACCCCCATCCTTCCCCACGAAAGCGCCGACGAGCTGCGGGCGCGGCTCGCGGAGCTCGGCACGGCCCTGCTCCTCGAGCGACTGCAGGGGGGCATCGCGACCTTGGGCACACCCACGCCCCAGGTGGGGGAGGCGCTCTACGCCGCCAAGATCGACCGCGACGAGCTGCGGATCGCATGGCAGCGCCCCGCCGTCGAGCTCGACCGTCTCGTGCGGGTCGGGCGCGCCTGGACGACCTTTAGAGGCAGGCGCCTGATCGTCGAGCGCGCCCGGGTGGCCGAGGAGCGGGGACCCAGCGCTGACAGCAGGGTCCCCGGAGGTGATGCGGGGACGGCCCGGGGAGGGCTCGTCCCTCCGGCCCCGGGCAGCCTGGTCGGTGACGAGGTGGTCTGCGGCCTGGGCCGCCTCGAGCTGCTCGCAGTCAGGCCCGAAGGGCGCGCCGAGCTGGCCTTCGAGGCGTGGCGGCGGGGCGCACGACCGAGGGCGGGCGAGTGCCTGGGCGAGTAGCCGCCCGCAAGGAGGCGGTTGGCTACGGTGGAGCCGTGGTCGAAGCCACCGAACGTCCTCACGCGCCCGGCCTTCCTATCCTGGCGCCCGGTGAGGTGAGGGTCGCCCCCTCGATACTGTCGGCCGACTTCGGCACGCTCGGCACCGAGATCGCCAGGGTGGCCGGCGTGACCGACTGGTTGCACGTCGATGTGATGGACGGCCATTTCGTCCCCAACATCACCATCGGGCCCCCGGTCGTCGCCTCGATCAGGCGGCGCACACAGATGTTCTTCGACTGTCACCTGATGATGACCGATCCCGGGGAGTACCTCGAGGCGTTCCGCCAGGCGGGGGCGGACTCCTGCTCGGTGCACGTCGAGGTGGGCGCTACGGAGGACCTGTGTGCCGAGATGCGCCGGCTCGGGCTCGCAGTAGGGCTCGTCGTGAACCCCGAGACGCCCTACGAGGCGGCCGCGCCCTATCTCCATCTGGTCGACCTGCTGCTGATCATGACGGTGCACCCCGGTTTCGGCAGCCAGTCGTTCATCGCGGAGGTCATGGAAAAGCTCCACCAGGCGCGGGCCCAGGCCGAGCGCGAGGGCCTTCACGTCACGCTCCAGGTGGACGGCGGCATCGACGCCCACACAGCGCCGGTCGCCGCCTCGGCGGGGGCGAGGTGCTTCGTGTCCGGCTCGGCCGTGTTCCACTCGCCCGACCCGGCCGAGACGGTGCGCCTGATCCACGGCGCCGCCTTGGCCGCCATCTCGCCGGGCAGATGAGCGCCCCGCCCGCGGGCCCGTCAGGCCTCGCCGAGCAGCTGCAGGCCAAGGTGTGCACCGTCTCGGACGGGGTCGTCGCGGGCACGCGCCAGGACCTCTCGGGGGCGGCGGTCGCCGAGCGCCTGGCAGCCGAGGGCTACGAGGTGGTCGAACGGCGAGCCGTCGCCGACGGCGTCGAGTCCGTGGCCGCGGCGCTCACCGATCTCGCGGCCGGTTTCTCCGGCTTGATCGTGACCACGGGCGGGACGGGGTTCGGGCCCCGGGACCTGACCCCGGAGGGCACGTCGCGCGTGCTCGATCGTCCGGCACCGGGCCTGGCGGAGGCGATGAGGCTGGCGAGCCCTCTCGGCCGGCTGTCGCGCGCCGCGGCGGGGACGGTCAAGTCCTCCCTCGTTCTCAATCTGCCCGGGTCCACCAAAGGGGCGCTCGAGTGTCTCGAGGCGGTCCTCGACGTGCTGCCCCACGCCCTTTCCCTGCTCAGAGGTGAAAGGCCGCATTGAGCCGAGAAGACAACGGTGCGCCCGAGGCTCACATGGCCCGGGCCATCGAGCTCGCCCAATCCGTGCGCACGACGACGTCGCCCAATCCGTGGGTCGGCTGCGTCATCGTCGACCGGGACGGCGAGGTCGTGGGAGAAGGGGCGACGGCACCTCCGGGCGGGCCGCACGCGGAGATCGCCGCCCTTTCCGCGGCAGGCGGGCGGGCGCGCGGTGCCACCGTCTATGTGACCCTCGAACCGTGCTCCCACGAGGGCCGCACCCCGCCCTGCACCGACGCCCTCATCCGCGCCGGCGTCGCCAGCGTCGTCACCGGAATCGGTGACCCGGACCGGCGCGTGGCCGGCGCAGGCTTCCGGGCCCTCGAGGAGGCGGGCGTCACGGTCTCGCACGGGGTCTGTGCCCGGGCCGTTACCGACCAGCTCCGCCCCTACCTCGTGCATCGCTCGACCGGCCGGCCCTACGTGGTGCTCAAGCTCGCCGCCACCCTCGACGGGCGCACGGCGGCCCCGGACGGCTCGAGCCGGTGGATAACCGGCGCCGAGGCACGGCGCGACGTTCATCGCCTGCGGGCCGAATCCGACGCCGTCCTCGTCGGGGCGGGCACCGTGCGCCGCGACGACCCTGCGCTCACCGTGCGCCGCGACGACGCCCCCGAGCCGGGCCGCCAGCCCCTTCGGGTCGTGCTCGGACACGTCCCCGACACCGCCCGTGTCCGGCCAGCGCTCGAGCTAGCCGGTGATCTCGGCGCCGTGCTCGACGAGCTCGGAGGGCGCGGCGTCCTGCAGCTTCTCGTCGAGGGCGGCGCCCATGTCGCCCACGACTTCCACCGCGACGGCCTCGTGGACCGCTACGTGTGGTACCTGGCGCCGGCTCTCTTGGGTGGTGACGACGGCCGTCCGCTCCTTGCCGGGCCGGGCGTGGCGACGATCGAGGACGCCTGGCGCGGCCGGCTCGTCTCGGTGTGCCAGCTCGGGGACGACCTTCGTCTCGAGGTCGAACCGGACCGTGCGCGCTGTGCGCCGGTGCCGGCGCCACCGGGCGGTACAGGGCCCCGGTGACCTGCGAGTTCGCGGCTGTCCCACGGCCGGTAGGCTCGGGGCGGGAGAAGGAGGCGGAGAGCGACGTGCCGATGGCCAGCATCGAGGAAGCGATAGCAGCCATCGGGCGCGGCGAGATGGTCGTCGTGATGGACGACGAGGACCGGGAGAACGAGGGCGACCTCGTCATGGCGGCGGAGTTCGCCACCCCCGAGAAGGTGGCCTTCTTCCTCGCCCACACCTCCGGGCTCATCTGCGTGCCGCTCATGCCGGACCGCCTCGACGAGCTCGAGCTTCCCCTCATGGTCTCCCGCAACACCGAGTCCCAGCGCACCGCCTTCACAGTGACCGTCGACTACCGGCACGGGACCACCACCGGCATCTCGGCCGGGGACCGGGCCGCGACGATCCAGGCGCTCATCAGCCCCGACACAAAACCTGACGACCTCGCCCGGCCGGGCCACGTGCTCCCGCTGCGCTACCGCCCGGGCGGTGTCCTAAAGCGTGCCGGCCACACCGAGGCGACCGTCGACCTGGCCCGCTTCGCGGGCTGTTACCCCGCCGGGCTGCTCTGCGAGATCGTGACCACGGACAAGCAACGAATGGCGCGCCGGCCCGAGCTCGAAAGGTTCGCCGCTGGACACGGCCTTCCGATCATCTCGATCGCGGACCTCGTCCGGTACCGGCACCACCGCGAGAGGCTCGTGGAACGCGTGGCGGAGGCGCGCATCCCCACCGAGCACGGCGAGTTCACCGCCTACGGCTTCCGGTCGCTGCTCGACGGCGCGGAGCACCTCGCCTTCGTGGCGGGCGACGTCCAGAGCAAGGATAGCGTGCTCGTCCGCGTGCACAGCGAATGCCTCACCGGTGACGTGTTCGGGTCGCTCCGCTGCGACTGCGGGCCGCAGCTCGAGGCGGCGATCCGCAGGATCGGTGCCGAGGGCGTAGGCGTGATCGTCTACCTCCGCGGCCACGAGGGCCGTGGCATAGGTCTCACCCACAAGCTGCGGGCTTACAACCTCCAGGACAACGGCCGCGACACTGTCGACGCCAACGTCGAGCTGGGGCTGCCGGTCGACAGCCGCGAGTACGGCATCGGCGCCCAGATCCTCGTCCAGCTCGGGGTGACCAGGATGCGCCTCATGACCAACAACCCGGCCAAGTACGGGGGCCTCGAAGGTTACGGGCTCGACATCGTCGAGCGCGTGGCGCTCGAGGCCGAGTCCAACCCGGAGAACGTCAAGTACCTGCGCACCAAGCAAGAACGGATGGGCCATCTCCTCCACGGCCTCGACACGCTGCCGCCAAAGACCGCGGTGCCCGAGCAGAGTGCCGAAGCGCGCATCGGCGATGCCGGCGATCTCGATGGCGTCGGCTGAAGAGCTGCCCGGCGTGGACCTCGGCGAGCAGTTCCCAGCTCACGATGCCGGGACCCCGGCACACCGCCTGCCGGCGATAGCTGACAGCGAGGGGGAGGGGACCCGCGGCTCTGACGACGGGAGAGGCCTTCACGTCGCCCTCGTCTGCAGCCGCTTCAACGGGCATGTGACCGATCTGCTCCTCGCCGGAGCGCTGGCCGAGCTCGATCGCCGTGGAGTCAGCGAGACCGACAGGACCGTCGTGTTCGTGCCGGGTGCCTTCGAGCTGCCGCTCGCAGCGATGACGCTGGCGGAGACCCACGACTTCGACGCCGTCGTCTGCCTCGGGGCCGTCATCCGGGGAGAGACGTCGCACTACGACTTCGTGGCCGGCGAGTGCGCCGCCGGCATCCAGCGCGTCCAGCTCGACCTGGGCCTACCGGTGGTCTTCGGTGTCCTCACGACCGAGAACCTGGACCAGGCGCTGGCGCGCGCCGGCGGAGCCCTCGGGAACAAGGGGACAGAGGCGGCTGCGACCGCGGTCGAGATGGCGACCCTGCTCAGGCGGCTGGCGTCGGGCCCGCTCGTGGCGCCGTCCAAAGCGGCCGCTTCGGAGCACGGCAAGCAAAGGGCGAGCTAGCGGTGCTGCGCCTCGTTCTCCCGAAGGGCTCTTTGGAGCTGGCGACCTTCGAGCTTTTTGCCGCTGCCGATCTGACGGTGCGAAGGGCCTCCGATGTCGCCTACCGGGCCACGATCGACGACCCGCGCATCGACGAGGTCCACATCTTAAGGCCGCAGGAGATACCGACCTATGTGGCAGAGGGCCTTTTCGACCTCGGCGTGACGGGTCGTGACTGGGTGGAGGAGACGGGCGCGGACGTGGTGAGCCTCGGCGAGCTGCGGTACTCGAAGGCGACGGCCGAGCCGATCAAGGTCGTGCTCGCGGTCAGTGACGACTCGCCCGTCCGCAAGGTCGACGATCTCCCGCCGGGTTGCCGGATCTCGACCGAGTACCCGGGGTTGACCAGACGGTTCCTGGCCGAGCGGGGGCTCGAGGCCGACGTCCGTTTCTCCTTCGGGGCCACCGAGGCGAAGATCCCCGACATCGCCGACGCCGTTGTCGAGATCACCGAGACAGGCCGGGCACTGCGGGCGGCCGGCCTGCGGGTGATCGACACCCTCATGTTGTCCTACACCGAGCTGATCGCGAACCCGGTCTCGGTCGTCGATCCGGAGAAGCTGCGCGCCATGGGGCAGCTCCTCGTGCTGCTGCAGGGGGCCCTCGAGGCGCGGGGGAAGGTCCTCGTGAAGCTGAACGTCGCGCCCGCCTACCTGGACGGCATCATTGCCGTGCTTCCCTCCATGAGGGCACCGACGGTCTCCAAGCTGTTCGGCGAGGCGGGCTACGCAGTCGAGACGGTGGTCCCGAAGTCCCAGATCAACGTGCTGATCCCCGAGCTCAAAGAACGCGGCGCGACAGACATTGTCGAGCTCGCGATCGCCAAGATCGTCCACTGAGGCTCTGCCCGGTCGGCGGGCGCGGTTGGCGGCCATGGCACGGCGGGGTGCAGCCCGGCCCGCGATGAGCGGGCCGGTCAGGCCTCAGCGATATCCCCGAGGGCGGGGAGGCCGTCGAGGCTCACGGCGTTGGAGGACTGCCAGTACTGCCTGATCCCCTCGTCGCCCTTGCGCTCGGCCCACTCGGCCATCTGGGTCCGGTGCGCCCGGAAGTCCATCAGGGGCACCCCGTAACCGCAGGAGTCGGACACGCGCTGGGCGGCGACGACGATGATCGATCGGGCACCGAGAATCCGGCCGGTCGCGAAGCTTTGCGCCAGCTGGCCGAAACGGCTGTCGTCGCGTGCCAGCACCGAGCCGCGGCCATGGATGCGCACGATCCGCGGCGGTCCGCCGAAGGCGCAGAACACGAGCACGATCCGGCCGTTCTCGCGGAGATGGGCGATTGTCTCGACACCGCTGCCGGTCCGGTCGATGTAGGCGACGTGATGCTGGTCGATCACCGCCAGTTCGCCGTCGTTGCTCTTCGGCGAGCAGTTCACGAGCCCATCGATCGAAACTGGGGCGGAGGCTACGAAAAAGAACGGCTGTGACAGGAGAAACCTGGCCAGCTGGTCGTCGATGGTTGCGTATGTCCGGCCCATTCCAAAAGCGTAGGGGCGCCTGTTGCCGTGGCAGGCTAGGGGCATGGGCAGCCTCAGCCTGCACGCCACGAGCGACGCCGCCGCCGCGATCGAGCGCGCGGGCGCCTACCTTGCCGCCCGGCCCGTCGAGCTCAGCGTGATCTGGAGCGTCATGTCCCAGAGGGCGGCCACGGGTGCACCGGGGCGGTACTGGCTGGTGGAGGCGGCCGGCGAGGTGGCCGGCCTCGTCATCGAGTCCCCACCGGGCCACGCCGCCGCGATCTCACCGATGCCACGTGAGCACGTCGCCGCCATCGCCGACGCCATCTCGGAAGAGGGGCACCGCCTCTTCGGTGTCGCCGGCGAGGCCTTAACGGCGTCGGCCTTCGCCGGCTGTTGGACCGAGCGGGTGCGCGTGGCCGCAGTCGTCACCGACGCCCAGCGCCTGTACGCGCTAGGTCGCCTCGTTCCCCCGCAGGCCGTGCCCGGGCGGTTGCGACGCGCGGAGCCCTCCGATCGGGATCTCCTGATCGAGTGGTGGTCGGCCTTCCAGGCCGAGATCGGCACGACGGCCGGCGAGGTGGCCCCGGCTGTCGACTTCTCGCTTGGGACCGGCCGAGTTTTCCTCTGGGAGGACGGCGGGCCAAGATGCATGGCTCGCGCCACACAACCGCTGGGCTCCGTCTCGAGGATCGGGGTCGTCTTCACACCGCCCGCGTGGCGTCGGCGCGGGTACGCGGGCGCCTGCGTGGGGGCGTTGTGCGAGTGGGTCCGCGACGCAGAGGGCGCGGGTGCGGTGCTGTACGCCCAGCTCGGCAACGCCAGTTCGAACGCCATCTACCGGCGCCTTGGCTTCGAGGCGGTCTCGGAGATGCTCGTGTACCGCTTCGACGAGGCCGTCTGAGACGATGAGACCGCCGTCAGGCCTCGAGCCGACCCCGGTCGCGTCGGCGGCGCCCGTGGTGACGGCCGCATTCGGTGTCGCACCGCGGATAGACCTCGTCGTGACCGACCTCGACGGCACTTTGTGGGACGGCAGGGGACAGATCCACCCCCGCACCCACAGGGCACTCAGTACCCTCGCCGGCGCCCTCGTGCCGGTGCTTGTCGCCACCGGCCGCGGGGCGCGCAGCGCCTGGACGGTCATGGAGGCCAACGGCGTCGAACTACCGGGGGTGTTCCTCGACGGCGCCATCGGCTTCGAGTTCGGCGCGACGAGGGCGTTCCACACCCGCGCCTTCAGCCCCGAGGTCGCGGCCCAGGTGCTCGGGATCCTCGAGGAGCTCGGTGTCAGCCCGTGCATCCATGTGGACGCTCCCGGGCGCGATGTCGTGCTGGGCGAGCACCCGTTCACTCATCCCGAGTACATCCGCCGCATCACGGCTTCTGTCAGGCAAGAAGATCCGTGGACCGCCGTGCGAACACTTCCCGTGCTCGCCTTCACGCTGCTCGGCGGCGAGCCTTCCCTGGTCCGGGACCTGGCCGCGCAGGTGACGGCCCGAGTGCCGGTGGCGGCGGCGACCTCCACGGACCGTACCTACGGGGGCCTCCATCTGAGCTTGCGTACTTTGGGGGTGAGCAAGTGGTCCGGGGTGCTGGCGTACTGCGCGGCGCACGGGCTCGATCCGACACGGGTGCTGGCGATCGGGGATGCCGACAACGACGTGGAGATGTTGCAGGAAGCCTGCGTCGCTCTCGCCGTCGCGGACGGGACCGAAGCCGCCCGGGCGAACGCCGACCGGTTGCTGGCACCGGCCAGCGAGGGTGGTTGGGCAGGGATTGTCGGCTTACTGGGCCTGCCAGGCGGCTAGTCAGGATCCCGCTTCGGCGCCAGCGTGCCCGTCGGAGGTGAGGACGGCCTCGGCGATGCGGACGAAGGCGAGGCGGAGCTGGGCGAGGCCCTCCGCGAGTGCCGGGGCATGCTGGCCGAGGCGCTCCCCGAGCCCGTCCACCAACAGCCCGAGGGCGTCGATCGCCAGTCTCGCCTTGTCGAGCTGGGGCGGCTGCTGGGACAGGTGCAGGGCCGCGAGCTCGAAGAGGCCGTAGCAGTGGTTGGCGACGACGTCCTCCGCCGGGGCGGCGGCAAGGTGCTTGGCCACCTCCTCCAGCTCGCGTTCGGCGGCCAGCTCCTCCTCGCTCAACGGGGCCGTCTCGGCGCCCACAGGGCGGGCCGCGTCGGGATCGGGTTGCGTGCCACCCGGCTTACCCGGCCCTCCGGCGCCGGGGGATCCCGGTGTCCCGGGCACGGCTTCGCCCGGCCGCGGGACGCGATGTTCCCCTTCTGGTGTCCACAGGCTGCTCATGCTGCTAGCGTACGTCTTGACAACTGAGGGAAGCGGGGCTGCGCCGTATGGCGTGACTCCCACCCGGCCACTGTCGGCGCGGCCGATGTGTGCGCCGGGTCTTGAGAGTGACGGGTCGGCATTGCCGGCTTCCCTTTCGTACGGTCGAGCACAGTCTCGGCCCTAGCGAGAGGACGACGCCCAATCACCACTGTTCCCAGCTCCAATGAGCCACGGATCAACGACCGTATCCGTGCTCGTGAGGTCCGGCTAGTCGACGCTGAAGGTCGCCAGCTCGGGATCACGCCTCTTGCGCAGGCGCTCGCCATTGCCCAGCAGCAGGATCTCGACCTGGTGGAGGTGGCGCCTCTGGCGAACCCGCCGGTCTGCCGGATCATGGACTATGGGAAGTTCAAATTCGATGCGGCGCAAAGGGCCAAAGAGTCGCGACGCAAGACGAGCAATGTCGGCATCAAGGAGATGAAGTACCGGCCCAAGATCGGCCCGGGAGACTTCGACACCAAGACGCGCCAGGTTCTCAAGTTCCTGAACGAGGGCCACAAGGTCAAGGTGACGGTGATGTTCCGGGGTAGGGAGGTCATCCATCCGGACCTCGGCAGGCGCATTCTCGAACGGATCACAGAGCAGATCGACGGAGTGGCCAAGATCGAGACAGAGGGTCGCCTGGACGGACGGAACATGGTCATGGTGCTCGCTCCGGACAAACGGGCGAAGCAGTCCTCAGAAGCGAAGCATCTGACCGAGGAAAGGCACCGGGTGGCCTCGAACGGCAATGCGCCGGGCGGGGTTGCCGCGACGCCGGACGGAGCCGGGCCGGGCGCCGCGGTGCAGGACAACGGTCAGGCCGTGTTGGAGATGCGTGTGCAGGAGACGCAGCCGTAGCACAAGCTCCGGCACGTTTGGAGAACGAGCCAGTCCCTCCGGTTGGGCCGTGATCCTTGCGGGTCACCGGGCCCGGGGGCTGTGCAGCAGGACGGCCTACGGCCGAGGGCAACGACGAGACGAACACCGAAACGAAGACAAGGGGTACCGAAATGCCGAAGCAGAAGACGGACCGGGGTGCAGTGGCCCGTTTCAAGATCACCGGGACCGGGAAGATCAGGCGCCGGCAGCAGAACCGCGGCCATCTGCTCGAGAAGAAGTCGTCGGTTCGCACTCGCCGCCTCGCCCACGAGGTCGGGCTGTCCCCGGCCGACCGCAAGAGCGTCCGCCGGCTGCTCGGGATCTGAGGTCGCAGCCGGGCCCCGGGTCGAACGTCACCGCTGCCCCGGCCGGCCCCGCTTGGCGCCTCCGTTTTTGCACCGCCACAGATCGCACTCGTAGAGATGATGAAGGGAGCCCCGAAATGGCCAGGGTCAAGCGCGCAGTCCACGGCAAGAAGCGCCGGAGGACAGTTCTCGAACGCGCGCAGGGCTTCTACGGCAACAAGTCGCGCTCGTACCGGGCGGCGAACGAGCAAGTCATGCACTCGCTCCAGTACGCCTATCGCGACCGCAGGGCCCGCAAGGGCGAGTTCCGCAAGCTTTGGATCCAGCGCATAAACGCCGCGGCACGGCTCAACGGCACAACCTACAGCCGTTTCATCGCCGGGCTGCACAAGGCGGAAATGGACGTCGACCGCAAGATGCTCGCGGACGTCGCTGTTCGCGACCCGCAAGCGTTCGCGGCCTTGGTCCAGCGCGCCGTCGAGGCGCTCGGCGACCAAGCCGAGCACGGGCTCGAGGCGGACACGGTCGACGAGGCGGCCTCCTAGGCGTACACGTCAACTCGGGCGTAGGCGTCACCTCTGAGCGCACCATGAACAGGCTCGGCGCGCGCGACCCAAAGGTCCAGCGCCTGCGGCGGCTGCTGCGCCGCGCGAGTGTCCGTGAGAGCGAGCGCGCTTTTGTCGCCGAGGGCGTCCGCGTCGTGGAGGCCGCGCTCGACGCGGGTGCGCCTTTGGAGTCGCTCTTTGTGGCCGCCGACTGGCGGTCGTCGACCTCGGTGACAGCCGTCGTCGAGCGGGCGGAGGCTGCAGGACTGCCCGTGTTCGAGCTCGGTCCCGGGATCATGGAACGCGTGGCCGACACCGTCAGCCCGCAGGCGGTCTGTGGCGTCGTCAAAGCCCTGGACCTCGGGCTCGACGAGCTCTTGTCGCGCTCGGTCCCGGGCGGTGCCCAAGGCGTCGTGCTCGTGTGCGTGGACGTGCGCGATCCGGGCAACCTCGGGGCCGTGCTACGCATTGCGAGCGCCACCGGAGCCTTCGGCGTTGTCTGCTGCGAGGGAACAGTCGACCCGTTCAACCCGAAGGTGGTCCGTGCCAGCGCGGGCGCGGTGTTCCGGGTGCCGCTCGTGACAGGCGTCCTGCCGGCGCAGGCGCTCGCGGGTCTGAGCGCGGGCGGCTATCGCGCCTGGGCGACGGTCCCGAGGGGCGGGACGGACTACGAGGCCGCGGACCTCGACGGCCCGACGGCGTTCGTGTTCGGCAACGAGGGGGCCGGCTTGCCGGGCGAAGTTCTGGGCGCTCTGGACGGTTCGATCACCATCCCGATGGCGGACGGCACCGAGTCGTTGAACGTGGCCATGACCGCAGCCGTGCTCTGCTTCGACGCCGCCCGGCGCCGGCGGAGCGCGGGCTGAGGCTGTCCTAGCATGTCGCCATCGCATCCGAGCACGAGGCGCCCGAAGGTGGCGCCGTGACCACCGATCCGGCCGTGGAGATTGCTGAGCTCGAGGCCGAGGCCACTGCCGCGCTCGAAGGGGCCTCGGACCTCGCGTCCCTCGAGGAATGCGAGCGGGTCGCGTTCCGCTCGAAGCGGTCGCGCTTCGCTGAGATGTACCAGGCGCTCGGCTCAAAGGAGCCCGAGGAGCGCCGGCAGGTCGGCAGGCTCTTGAACGAGCTGCGCGGCCGGCTCGAAGCGGTCGCCGAGAGCCGCCGGGCCGAGCTAGCCGCCGCCGCGCGGACCGAACGGCTCGCGGCGGACCGCCTGGACCTCACAGAGGTGCTGCCGGGGCGTCTCGCCGGCCACCTGCACCTCGTGACCCAGGTGCGCGAGGCGCTCGAGGACGTCTTCGTCGGCATGGGCTACGAGATCGCGGAGGGGCCCGAGGTCGAGACGGGTTGGCGCAATTTCGAGGCGCTCAACATCCCCGAGGACCATCCCGCCCGCAGCGTATTGGACACGTTCTACGTCGATTTCGGCGCGCCGTGGAGCGTGGTCCTGCGCCCGCACACCTCACCGGTCCAGATCCGCCTCCTGCAAAGGGGTGTGTTGCCGATCTACGCCGTGGTCCCGGGCCGCACATACCGCAAGGACACGCCGGACTCGACGCACCTTCCCGTGTTCCACCAGATCGAGGGGCTCGTGGTCGACCGCGGCGTCACCTTCGCAGAGTTGAAGGGGACGATCGACACCTTCGTCCGCGCCATCTTCGGCGAAGGGACGAGGACGCGGTTGCGGCCCGCCTACTTCCCCTTCACCGAGCCATCGGCGGAGTTCGAGATGTCGTGTGTGATCTGTGGCGGCGGGGGGTGCCGGACCTGTGCGGGGGTCGGCTGGATCGAGCTCGGCGGCTGCGGCATGGTGCATCCCGCCGTGTTCGAGGCCACCGGCGTGGACCCCGAGGAGTGGACGGGCTTCGCCTTCGGTTTCGGGATCGACCGGATCGCGATCATGCGCCACGGCATTGCGGACTTACGGGTGATGATCGAGAACGACGTGAGGTTCCTCGGGCAGTTCTGAACCGTTGGCCGGGCCTGCCGGCCGACAAGGCGAAGCACAACGGACGAGGTTTGAGGAGACGAGGAAGTGCGCGTTCCACTGTCGTGGTTGCGGGAGTTGACACCTGTCGAGACGCGGCCGGGTGACCGCGCGGAGGTCGCCGCCCTCGCAGCGGACCTTGACGCCCTCGGCCTGGTCGTGGAGGGCGTCGAGAAGGTCGGCGAAGGTCTGCGCGACGTCGTGCTGGCGCGGGTGGTTGAGATCGCCGCCATCGCCAACGCGGACAAGATCCGCCGGGTCGTGGTCGACGCGGGCGGTCCCGAGCCGGTCGAGGTGGTGTGCGGGGCGTGGAACTTCGAGGTCGGAGACGTGGTGGTGTTGGCGCCGGTGGGGGCGGTGCTGCCGGGGGAGTTCCGGATCGAGCAGCGGCGGATGCGTGGCGCGGTCTCCAACGGGATGCTGTGCTCGGGGCGCGAGCTGCGCTTGTCGGAGGATCAAGCGGGCATCCTGGTTCTCGGCCGTGACCAAGGCCCGGTCGGCGTCGACGGCCCGGGCGGGTCGAAGGTGTCGGCAGGCACCGACAAGGGCTTCGAGCTAGGGCTCCCGCTCGCCGACTACCTGGGCGCGGCGTTCGAGCCCGACGTCGTCTTCGACCTCGCCATCGAGGGGAACCGGCCCGATTGCCTGTGCGTCGCGGGTGTCGCACGCGACATCGCCGCCCGTTTGGGACTGCCCCTGCAGCTCCCCGAACCCGTTGTCGCCCATGGCCAGGAGCCGGCCTCGTTCTTCGCGAGCGTCGAGGTGCTGGCGCCCGCGCTCTGCCACCGCCTCATCGCCAAGGTGCTGGTCGGGGTGACCCACGTGGCCTCACCCGCCATCGTCGCCCGCAGGCTGACCCTGGCGGGGATGAGGCCCATCGATGCGATCGTCGACGCCTCGAACTACGTCATGTTGGAGCTCGGCCAGCCGACGCACCCCTACGACCTGGACCGGCTCGGGGGCCACGGCCTGCGTGTCCGCTCGGCCCGGCCCGGTGAGGAGCTCGTCACCTTGGACGGGGCGACGAGAGTGCTCGGGGGTCGGTCGGCTGGGGCTAACGGCTCCGACCCCGGCGACTGCGTAATCTGCGACGCCGACGATCGTCCGGTCGGCATCGGCGGGATCATGGGCGGCCAGTCGAGCGAGATAACCGCGGAGGCTTCACGCGTGCTTCTCGAAGTCGGCTACTTCGTCCCGCTCGCCATTGCGCGTACCGCCAGGCGTGTGGGGCTCAGGAGCGAGGCCTCCGTACGCTTCGAGCGCGGGGTGGACCCGTTGGGCATGGAACGGGCGGCGTCGCGTTTTTGCGAGCTCGTGGTGGCGGCTGCCCGGGCCGCCGGGGTCGCCCCGCCGGTGGTCGCAGCAGGCCTGCTCGACGCCCGGCCCGTCGAGTACGTGCCGAGGCGCATCCCGGTCCGGACCGCCCGGGTCGCAGCCCTGCTCGGAACAGAGCTACAAGACGCCGAGGTCGCAACGCTCCTTGACCCGTTGGGCTTCGTCACGAGGTTGCCCGAGGCCGCCGGCGGCACGGGACTTCTCGAGGTCGAAGTGCCGTCGTTCCGCCCAGATGTCCGCCGCGAAGCCGACGTGACCGAGGAGGTGGCTCGGCGCATCGGCTACCAGGAGCTGCCGACATCACAGCGACGGTCGCCGTATGTCGGCCGGCTCACCGACCTGCAGGTCCTCCGCCGCCGGTTGAGGCGGATCCTGACCGGCCTCGGGGCGCACGAGGCATGGACGATGTCGGTCGTCGAGGCCGCCGACCAGGTGCGCGCAGGGGTGTCGAGCCCGCTCGTGGCGCTCTTGAACCCCATGGTGGCGGAGGAGTCTGTGCTGAGAGGAGGCCTGCTACCGGGCCTGTTGGGGGCGGTACGCCACAACGTCGGCCACCGCCATCCCTGGCTGCGGCTCTTCGAGATCGGTGACGTCTTCGCGGTGCCGGCCGGATCCCCCGCATCCGGCCCGGCCGGCGAGAGCACAGGCGAGTCTCCTGAACTGCCGGACGAGTGGGAGCTCGTGGGGCTCGTCCTGGCGGACGTCGACGACGACGCCGGCGCGGCTGTGAGGGCCTGGCGCGTGATCTCGGACGCGCTCGGACTGGAAGGTGCCGAGCTGCGCCCCGCCCGCCGTGGCGGCATGCATCCGGCGCGCACGGCCGAGATCGTTGCCGGCGGACTGGTGCTAGGCGTCGTCGGTGAGGTCGACCCGGAGACCCTCGAGGCATACGAGCTCGCGCGGCCGCGGGCAGGCTGGCTCGAGCTCGACCTTCTGAAGCTGGCCGCCGCCCCCCGCCGCCCGCTCGTGGCGCGTCCGGTGAGCCGCTTCCCCTCGAGCGACGTCGACCTCGCCTTCGTCGTGGCCGACACGGTTCCGGCGGCCGCGATCGAGGCGACGCTGCGCGCTGTCGCCGGGGCGCTGTGTGAGTCGGTGGAGCTGTTCGACGTCTACCGGGGACCGGGCGTGCGCGATGGCTGGCGTTCTTTGGCCTACCGGCTGCGTTTCTGCGCCCTGGACAGGACCTTGACCGATGCCGAGGTGGCCGGGCTGCGCTCGGAGTGCATCAGTGCCGTGGAGGGGCGCTACGAGGCGACGCTGCGCAGCTGAGCTGTCGAGCGCGGGTGAGGTCGTTTGTCGCTCCGGCTCAGGCCGACGCCCGAGCCGGAGCGAGAGGGTGTCCGCTGGCCACCTCGCCGGGAGGAACGGCTTTCTAACGGGGCCTTTGCGGGGTCCACACGAGCGGGATCTTCGAACGGTCCAGTGAGGCGGGATGGAGAGGGTTGCCGGCTTCTGTGACTCCGAAGCAGAGCATGGCCGTGTTGGCCCGGCGCAGGCGGATGACCTCGTCGAGCGTCTCGGGAGGCGTCGGGGCGTGCTGGACGCCGTCGCCCCAGCCCACCACCACGAGCTCGGCAGTGGTCACCGCTTGGCGCACGAACGAGAGGTTCTTAGGCCCGACGGGATCCTCGACAAGCGCCAGTTCCTCGGGCGTGGCCGCCCGCAGGGCGAACAGGTTGACGATCTCCATCCGGTCGTAGCCCCAGCGGCGGGAGAACTCACCGACTCTGAGTGTCGTCGGGTCGTCGACCGTCTCCTCGACCAGCGACGGGTTCAGGAGGACCCAGGTGATGAGCCGCCCCCCGTGCCCCCACCTTTGGGTGAGCGAGTAGCGGTAGCGGGTGCACTCCGAGAGGGACCAGGACCGGGTTTGCCTATCGTCGACGATCGTCATCGTCGACCGCCACCGTTCCCCGAGGTCGTCATGGGCGATGCGAAGGGGCCGATGTCGAGGCCCAGGAGCCGGCAGGCCAGCTCGACGACACCGTCGAACATGTTCCTCTTCCTCCTTGCTCTTGGCTGTTCAGTTGAGGGTGTTCTACTACGGCCTTGCTGCTCTTCTCCAAGCAGCGCTCGGCCGGCGTGCAGGCGGGAGAATGTGGTGACGAGCTGCCTGCTCAGCTGGCGAGCGCCACCTCCATCGCCTCGCGGCTCGGTCCGAGGATCGAGCGCAGCTTGCGCAGTGCGGCTCCATGGATCTTGCACACCTGGGGCCCTCCGACCCCGATGATGAGGCCGATCTGCTCCTGGGTGAGTCCTGCGAAGAAGGAGAGATAGAGGACGGTGTGCTCGCGCGGGCAGAGAGTGGCCATCGCTTCCTGAAGCGCCTCCACCTCGGCCGAGGCCAGCACCTCGGCCTCGGGCTCGGCGCTCTGGTCGGAGATGACCTCCACGAAAGAACCGTCGTTCTGGGACTGGGAAGCGGCTCGGCCCTCGAGGTGGAGCAGCTGGGAGGCGTTCAGCTCGCTCATGAGCTCTGTCGCCTGCCGGCCCGTGAGCCCCATGGCGGCGCAGACCTGTTCGGGCTTCGGGTTGCAGCCGAGCTCGCCTACGAGCGAGTCATAGGTGCTCCTGTAGGAGATGACGCGCTGGCGGGCCGATCGCGGCATCCAGTCGAGCCGCCGCAGCTCGTCGAAGATCGCGCCCCTGATGCAGCGGCGGGCGTACTGGTCGAACCTCGAGTTGTCGGGGTCGACCCAGCGTGAGATCGCCCGCAGGAGCCCGTCCTGGCCGAAGCTGCGCAGGTCGCCGGGCTCCCAGTAGGAGAGGATGTAGGAGGGCAGGCGCTGCACGGTCTCGTTGACGAGCGGCTGGTAGGCCACGATGAGCTCGTTCCGGTGGACGAGGTCCCTCTCGCTCGCGTACGCCGACCAGATCTGGTCGAGCGTTTCGTGTCGGGGATGTACCGACCTGGTGCGAGCGCCCATCCGGAACACCTCCTTCGCGTCCGTGCCAGGGACGAGACGAAGGAGTCCAGCTGCTCCACAAGGAGCTGACGGGCTCCAGCCGTCAGGTCCAGCGGTTGTACGGGGACACAATAGCATTAGTTGCGCGCGATTAGTAGGGGTATAGTCACTCAGAGTGACGAAAAGAGGAGAAATTTCTCTGAATTCTTGATACCGGCCCGGCGTTCGCGACAGTTCGCGTGTCTCGGGCTAGCGGACGGCTCCCGCGCGGGATCTCGGAACCTCGACCGAGCCGGCGAAGGGTTCGTCCAGGCGCCGGCGCAGTGCGCGGGCGGCCGCCTTCGGGCCGCACAGGCGCGTCACGGCGATGCGTCCCTGCCAGGCGCGCCGGCGCGCCTCGGCGAGGTCGTCATGGACGAGACGTAGAGCCGCGGCCGCGGCGTCCAGGTCGGGCTCCGCCCATTCGGTCCCGGCCGGGAACGGGTACGTGGCGGCGGTGCTCGTCGTGAGCCTGTAGGGCACCAGCTCGGCGTACTCCTCGGTGAGGTAGTCCATCGGTCCGCCGTAGGCGGTCGCCACGACGGGGCAGCCGACCGAGATCGCCCGGGCGATGTCATGGCCGAAGGCGCTCGAGCGGTGCAGCGAGACGAGGCAGTCCGCCTTCACGCTGGCGGCGTCGGCGACTGCCGGGTAGTCGGTCTCGATGACGAGGACGTCCCGGCGCCCGTTGGCGAAGAGCCTGCAGTTCTCGGCGATCGCCTGGGTCCTACGGCCGTGTAGGACGACGCAAAGGACGGGGCCGGATCCGGGCGGGAAGGCGCTCAGGAAGGCTTCGATGGTGTCGAGGGGGTTGGCGAGCGCCTCGTCGCCCGGCCTCGAGCGCCCGAGGCGGGCGACGGCCGCGAAGACGAAGCCTTCAGGCAGACGGCCGTCTCGTCTCGACGCCTCGTGAGGGACCACGACAGGGGGCGGGACACGAAAGACCGGTCGTGAGGACACCGACTTGAGCGCCTTTTCCGAGAACGAGCTCGGGACCCAGATCTCGCCGACCATCGATGCCTCGGCGGCGCAGGTCGCAAGCGGCCGGCCGAGCGGCCACTCCCAGGCGAGGATGGTGCGGCGGTTGCGCAGGGAGTCGAGACCCACCTCACCGACGTAGTCGACGAGCTGGTCGCCGTCGAGCGCCAGCAAGGTGGTCGAGTAGGCGAAGGCGGTGTCGTCACCGACCGCTGCCGGCAGCCCACCCGCCCATTGCAGCCGGGAGCAGCGGGCTCCCGTGCGCGATAGGGCGGCCACGTAGGACTGGACCCTGGAGTCGGCGAAGTCGCCGACGAGGTTGACCCCACCTGGGCGCGGCACCGCCGGCACTGCCATCACCGTCGAGATCCGCTCGATGAGCGTCGAGGTCGGCATGAGGCTCGAGGCCGAGACGCGCCGCGCCCGCGGGGGCTGCAAGGTGGTGCGCCCGGCCCAGTACCATGCCAGCCGCTCACGGCTCGAGGCGTCCTCGTCCGCGGCGTCTGCGGTGACCGCACAGCCGGCCGCCACGACGCAGCGCAGGCTCGACGAGCGCGCCCGCAGGCACAAGTCGATCACGGCGTCGGTTTCGGACCACCCGGGGGCAAGGCCGCGGAGCTCCTCCCAGAGATCACGCCTCAGGGCGAAGGCCTCCGCCCCCAACGCCTCGACGTCGGCGTCGCAACCGAGGGCGCCCTCGGCGCGCAGGTAGGAAGAGCGCGGCGCGGCTTCGAGGGACGGCGTGGCGCAGTTTCCGACGAGGTCGAAGCCCGCGTGGACGATCAGCTCGCCCTCGTCGATCACCGCCGCGCCGCTGAGGGCGATGGTCGGGTCGCCGAGAGGGGCGACGAGGCGGGCGAGCCAACCGGTGGTGGGCCGGGCGCGCGGAGAAAGAACGGCGAGGGTATCGGCCCGGGCGAAGCGGGCAGCTTCGTCGAAAGCGGCCGCCGGGTCCAGCACAACCGGGCTGGCCGCCACCGTCACGTCGCCCTCGAGAGCGGCGACGAGGGCGCGGGAAGCCTCGTCGGGCCCGTTGACGAGCACGACGGTCTCGAAGTCGACACCGGCGTCGGTACCACAAAGTGCCCGCAGCCGGCCGAGCAGGGCATCGGCGCCGTCCGTAGAGGTGACGAGCACGCAGACAGGCGGAGTTTGGCCGGCCGCCCGTCTTGCCACGATCGCGGCCCGCCGGGCGGACACGGTGATCATGTCACCGGCATCGAACCTCTCGATCTCGAAGCCGACGCTCGTGAGCGCCCACCGGAGCTCCTCGGGCGACCAGGCGTCCGCGTTGGCCTCGTCCGCGCCGTCGTCGCCGAAGCGGCGCCCGCCGAACAAAAGGCGGCGCAGCTCGGTCACTCGACCGTCGGCGAGGAGGTCGGGGACAGCTTCGAGGTTCGCCACGGCGAGACTAAGACGGCCACCGTCGCACACGACCCGCGCCCACTCGGACAGGACCGCGCCCGCGCTTTCATGGCGGACCGACGAGAGAACGTCCTCGGCTACCAGCTCATGCACTGTCGCGGTACGGAGAGGCAACTTGCCTGGGGCCACGGCTTGAGCGGTGGCCCCCGGCCCTGTCGCGAAGCACCGGTAGCCCTCGGCGGTCGAGCCCTGGCGAGACAGCCGCACGGCCTCGGTGGTGGCGGCCATGAGCTCGGCGAGCGCGGGCGAGATGGCCTTTACCTGCTCGATGGCGCCGGCGCGGCCTTCTGCGCCGATCGCCGCCAGCGCGGCGCGCGACGGCAGGACGAAGCGCTGGTCTTTGAAGGACAGATAGCCTCCCGCCGCGGCCAGCAGCCGGAACGAGGGCGCGAGCGTCTCGTCCTGAACGATCCGCAGGAGCGGGCACATGTCGCCGAGCCCAGCCCGGCGCAGGCGGTCCGACCACCACATCGCCCTCGGCACGCTCAGTCTTGCGGCCACCTCGCGGGCGGCGGCGAGCGGTTCCAGGCGGTCCGGGTAAGCCTCGGCGAACGAAGCGAGCATTTCGTCGGCGTCTGCGGGCGCAAGCAGGCTTGCTGTTGCGACAAGAACTGGCATCGACTCGGGGCGTGCCTTTCGAGCGACTTCTGAGCCGCTCTGCCCGGCCCTGTGCAGCAACTCCACGAGGTACGCCAGGCTCACGTCGAGCTGTCCGTGAGTGCGCAGCACGTCGAGGAGCGCGTCCGTTGCCTCGCCGGGGCGCCCGAGAGCGTCAAGGGCTTGTGCCTTGGCCCAGGCGACCGAGGCCCGGCCCAGTTCGAAACCGTCCTCGTCGGTGTCGGCGAAGGGCAGGCGGTCGATCGCTTCGAGACACGCCTCGAAGTCCTTCTTCGCCAAGCGCAGCTTCACATCGAGCACGTCGGCGCCGATCGTCCTGACGAGGCCCTGGCGGATTTCAGCGACGATGGCGGACGCCTCGCTGAACTCGTCGTAGGCGACGTGCAGATCGAAGATCGTCCTCAACGCGGCTCTTCGCACGGACGGGAACGCCGTCGTGTCGGCAGCCTCCCGGAGGGGCGCGATCCCGGCGCGGGGGTCGTCGCTTTCGACAAGTGTGCGACCGTAGTCGAACAGTGCCCGCGCTCGGTCAACGCCGGGGTCGTCCAGGGCGGCCTTTGCGATGCGCAGGTTCCGCTTCACGAGGTCCTTTGACTTGAACTTGAGCTTCGTGTAGCCGCGGTGCAGGATCCGCAGCTCTGAACAGATGGCAGAGAGCGGGTGGGCGTCCGTGTCGCGCAGCCCGACCTGTTCGTGAATAGGCCCGTGCCAGTGACAGCTCCGGCGACGGAACACCCGGGCGGCGTAAAAGGCCTGTCGGGCCCCGAGGCCGCCACCTTCGATGGACTCGATGGGCACGAGGTAGCAGTCGAAGGTTCGGTCGCTCGCGAGGCGGGCACGGAAGGCGACTACCTCGCCGTGGATCGCCTCGTCGGCATCGAGCCAGAGGATCCAGTCGCCGGCGCAATGCTCGAGCGCCTGATTCCGGGCCCGGGAGAAGTCGTCGTTCCAGTAACCCTCTATGACGGTGGCGCCGAGCTCGCGTGCCAGGGCGACGGACCGGTCGGTCGAGCCGGTGTCGTAGATCACGATCTCGTCGGCCAGGCCGGCCGCCGAGGCGAGCACGAGGGGAAGCTCGTCCTCCTCGTTCTTCATGATCATGCACAACGAGACGAGTGCCACTCATCCTCCAGTGCCGTGACCGCGGGCCGGTGCCGCAGCGGTTTCCCTATTAACGACTCCCTCGCGGCTCGTACTGCCATCGGGGTGGTCCGCGAGGGCTTTGCCCTCCGGCAAAGAAATTCCGCCGAATCAGGCAAGACCGGAGCGGAATCGGTCGTAGGCATTGACAGGCCAAGGAAGGCCACCAGAGGACCGGTACGGTTGCCGGCCCACGACAGTCAAGGAGGACACGGAAATGCTGCTCATCAACGACAACATCGCCGCCTTGGGAGCGGAGAACAACCTCGACGCCACGGACAATGCTTTGTCCAGTGTCGTCGGTCAACTGAGTTCCGGCCTGCAGATCCAGACCGCGTCCGACAACCCGGCGGGCTACTCGATTGCCCAGTCCCTTCAGTCGGAGATCAACGGCTACGGCGCTGCCGAGGGCAACGCCCAGACGGCTGTCTCGGTGCTTCAGACCGCTGAGGGCGCGATGAACCAGCAGGAGGCCATCCTCCAGCAGGCGAACACCCTCGCAACCCAGGCGGCGAACACCACCACCGAGAAGGACACGACCGCGGCTGCTGCCGACAACCAGGAGTTCAGCTCCCTCATCTCCCAGCTGGACCAGATCGCGTCGTCGACCACGTACGCTGGGGTCAACCTGCTGGACGGCTCGAACCCTACGCTGACTTTCCAGGTCGGCCCGACGAACGCAGCGGCCGACGCAGTCGGCGTCAACTTCGTGACCACGACCTCGACCGGGCTCAATGTGTCGGGACTGAGCATCGCCACGGTCGCGTCAGCGACGGCAGCGATGGCATCTGTTCAGGCCGCCATCAACACCCTGGCGTCCGCGGCTGCCGCCGTCGGTTCCTCGCAGAACCAGATCCAGGCGTTGTCCAACAACGTCGCGGTCGCCCAGCAGAACCTGACCTCGGCACACGCGGACCTGGTGGATGTGAACGTCGCCCAGGCGACATCGCAGTTCACCTCTCTGCAGATCCTCGAGCAGTCGGGTATCTCGGTCCTGGCTCAGGCCCAACAGCTCCCCCAGCTGGCTCTCAAGCTTATCTGACGGCGGAAGCGGAGAAGGAATAGTGAGCCGAGCCGCTCCCGGGCCACGTGCCCGGGGCGGCTCGCTCACTGAGGAGCCAGAGGAGAGACCATGACGGACATCGGTTCCACGGCCCCCGTCACCTTCACAGGAATCGAGTCGGGGCTCAACACCGAGCAGATCATGAGCGCCTATTTGCAGATCGACGAGGCGCCGCTGACCGAGCTCGAGGACCAGCAGACAACCGTCAACAACAAGGTCTCGGCCTACCAGACGATCCAGACCCAGCTCCAGGCGCTCCAGACCGCGGCGGACCAGGTGAGCGCCCCCGGTTCTTTCGCAAGCGCAGTCTCGGCCAGCTCCACCGATTCCTCGGTTGCGACGGCGACCGTCGGGACCGGGGCGAGCCCCGGCTCGACGACCTTTTCCGTGGACCACCTCGCCACCGCCGACACCCTCGTTTCGAGCGGCACGGTGGCTTCGGTCAACGACGTCGTAGCTGCCGGCAACCTTCTCATCGCCTCGGGCGCCTCCGGCCTCGGGATCGGGTCCATCTCCGGAACCGGGCTCAGCACAGGCGCCCACACGATCGCCGTCACCCAGGCGTCGGCTGGCGCCAGCATCGCGGGCTCGTCGGCGGTCGCCTCCTCCACCCAAATCTCAGCTTCGAACGACGAGCTCAGCGTCTCCATCGACGGGACAGCGAGCACCTTTACGATCGCGGACGGGACCTACACCGCCTCCCAGCTCGCCTCCGCCGTCGCCACGGCCTCGGGCGGGCTTCTCACGGCCGAGGTCAACAACGCCGGTCAGCTGGCCTTGACCACGAGCGAGCAAGGATCGCAAGCGACCCTCGAGATCGGCGGCGGCTCGGCGAACGGGGTGCTCGGGCTTTCCTCGGGCTCTGCTTTCAGCGGGACTGACGGCGTCATCACGGTCGACGGCCAGGCCAACACCGTCACCGACATCGCCGTTACGGGCGCCACACCTGTGACCTTGAGCTCCGGATCGGGGGGCTCGGTCGTGGCGAGCCTCAACGCCGGCGGCCTGAGTGTGGGCAGCGTCACCGCCCAGAACATCTCGGTCGGCAATGGGTCGCTTGCTTCGGTCGTCTCGGCGATCAACGCCGCCAACGCCGGGGTGACAGCGGAGTCGCTCGATCTCGGTGCCGACCAGTTCGCCCTTTCCATCAGCTCGGACAAGACCGGCGCGGCGAACGACGTCTCCATCGACCCGGCCGCCTTCTCGAGCTCGGGCCTCGGCCCGCTTGTCACGACGACTGGGGGCCAGGACGCCGTCATCAGCCTCGGCGGGCCCGGCGGTTACGAGGTGCACTCGGCATCCAACACGCTGACCGGCCTCATGCCGGGCGTGAGCATCGCCCTCCAGGGCACCTCCTCCTCGCCTGTGACGGTGACGGTCAGCCCGGACGGGCAGGCAGCGGCGAACCTGGTCCAGTCGTTCGTGACCGCGGCCAACACGGTGCTCCAGACGATCTCGACCGACACCGCCTACGACCAGACCACCAACACGGCCGGACCGCTGAACGGCGACTTCGAGCTCCAGAATCTCGGCCAGCAGATCCTCGCCACCGTCGGTCAGGCCATCGGCACCTCCAGCGTCGCCGACACCGGTACCGTCGGCAGCGCGGCCGGGCTCTCGCTCGACGCCAAGACCGGCCAGATCGACTTCGACCCCTCGACTTTCGCCAGCGACTACGTGAACAACCCCTCCGCCGTGGCGCAGCTCTTCAGCCAGGGCGGAACCTTCAAGCCGGGCTCCGCCTCTCCATCGGGCAGCGGCGACGTCAGCCTCGTGTACGCCAGCGACAACAGCCAACCGGGCGGTTACGCCGTCGTGGTGAGCCAGTCCGCGACCCAGGCCGACGACACGGGCACGGCCAGCTTCGCCTCGGGCGCGGCGACGGTGGGCGCACCGGAGACCTACACGGTGAGCTCCGCTGGCGCGAGCGCCAGCTACGGGCTCCAGGCGGGCGAGACCCTCGCCCAGATCGCCTCGGGTCTCGACACGGCGTTCGCACAAGCGGGCCTTGACCTCTCGGCCCAGGTGGTCGAGAACGGTTCGAGCTCCTCGCTCCAGATCACCTCTTCCGATTACGGCTCGCAGGCCTCCTTTTCTGTGAGCTCGTCGGGGGCCGACCAGCTGGGCCTGGTCGGCTCGTCGTTCGCCGGCTCGAACGTGGCAGGGACGATCAACGGCGTGACGGCCTCAGGCGACGGGCAGGTCCTCGCCGCTCCTGTCAGCGACCCGACGCTCGCCGGCCTGTCCCTGCTCGTGACGACGCCGGGGATCACCTCGTCGACATCCCTCGGCCAGTTCAGCTACACCGCCGGGCTCGCCGGCGGGCTCGCCAATCTGATGGCGAGCGCATCGGCCACGCCGAGCGGCGAGCTGCCTTCGACGATCTCGGCGATGCAGAACACCTCGACCCAGCTCGGCAAGCAGATCACCGTCGAGCAGCAGATGGTCGTCCAGCAGCAACAGCAGCTGGAGGCGGAGTTCAACAGTCTCGAGTCGACCCTCGCCACGTTGAAGAGCCAGTCCTCGTACCTCTCGAGCATGTACGGCACGTCGTCGGACTCACTCGGGTCGTTGACAGCAGGGTCAAGCAGTTCGTCAAGTTCCTAGGCAGCACAAGTGGAGAGTGAGCACATGGCACTAACTGAACAAGACGTCGCAAATGCCTACAGCGACACAGCGGCCAAGACGGTCAGCAATGGCCCGATGCTCATCGTCCGCCTCTACGACAGGCTGGCGCACGACGTGGAGCTGGCCAGGCGCTACATCGAGGCGAACGACTACGAGAACGCGGACTCCTGCCTTCAGCACGCCCAGAAGATCGTGATAGTGCTGCGGACCGGCCTCAGGCCTGCAGGCTTCCACGGTGGGGACGACCTGCGCAGGCTCTACAACACGCTCATCGACCTTCTCGTGAAGGCGAACCTCTTCAAGGACTCGACCGTCATCGGCCAGTGCCAGGGCATAATCGCTCCGCTGCACGCCGCGTGGATGGAAGCCGTCGCAATCGAACTAGAGAAAGGCGAGGCCGGTGGAGCCACAGCCGGGGTGGCCTGAGTACCTGGACGCGCTGGAGGAGTACCTCCGGACGGTGTCGGGATCGCTCGAGCAGCGCAACGCCTTCGTCGTGCCGACGCGCGATCTCCGCCATCCGGCCGGCGTCGTCCCACCCGAGCACGCCGAGAGCGCAGCCGCCCTGTTGGCGGAGACCGAGCGCGTGGCTGCACAGGTGAGGACCTGGATCGACGAGGTGGTCAAGTCCATGCGATCGATCGAGGCCCGCCGTCGCATCGAGCCGTGCAGGGCCGGTGGCGTCGTCAACTCGGTGTTCTGATGAGCCTTCCAGGCCCCGACCTGGCCGTCGCCGCAGGCCGCGGCGCCGAGTTCGCGGCGATGGCCGCCGTCGTGGGCGAACCCCTGCCCCCCCTGTACAGGACCAAGTCTGCCGGCGAACCCCTGCGGGTTGTCTACCTGATGCCGCGCACCGGGGCGGGCGGGGCGGCCCGCGTGCTGTTCGAGCACGCGAACCACTCCTGTCATCTCGGGGCGAGCGTGACCGTGGTCTCGCACTTTCCGAGGCCGGACTGGTTCGATCTCGTCGCTGAGTTCGTGGAGGTCCCCTTCGGCCAGCCGCTGTGCGAATCGGTGCCGCCCTGCGACGTGATCGTCGCCGGCTACTGGGACGAGGTCATCCCTGCGCGCCGTTTGGGGATCGCCCCTGTGGTGCACTTCGACCAGGGAGTGGAACACCTCTTCGGCCAGGTCTCCGCACAGTGGAAGCCCATCATCGAGGCATCGCTGGCGGCGGCGGACTGGACCATCACAATCGGTGAGAACACCGAGAACGCCCTTGCGCAACGCTACGGCATCTTCGCCCACCGGATACAGAACGCGGTCGACACCGAGGTCTTCCGCCCGTCGTCAGCCACGGCGTCCAAGCGCACCGTCATATTCATCGGCTGGGACGGCACGACGTTCAAAGGCATGGACACAGCTCGCCGCGTTGCCCGCGGCCTCGCCGCGCGCCGTCCCGAGGTCGGCGTCGTCTGGATCACGCCCAAGGCCCCCCTGGGGGCGAGGATGGGTGAGACGGTCGTCAACCCCTCCCAGCAGGTGCTGGCCCGGTACCTTCGCGAAGCGTCGGTCTACGTGGGGACATCGCGTTATGAGTCCTGGGGGCTCCCGGCGCTCGAGGCCATGGCGTCGGGCACGCCGGTCGTCTCGACGGACAACGGGGGCATCCTCGCTTACGGCCGGGACCGCCACAACTGCCTTCTCGTGCCCGTCGACGACGCCGACGCCCTCATCGCGACGGTGATCCGGGTCCTCGACGACGCAGAGCTTGCGGAAGGCCTGGTCTCGGCGGGGCTCGAGACGGCTGCCCTCTACAACTGGCCGGTGATCACAGCAGAGCTGCTGGAGAACTTCAGGGCACTTGTCGACAGCCTGCCGCCGGCCCCGCCGGCCGCCGTGACACTGGCCGTCGAAGGTCTCGACTTCGACCACGAAACGGACAGATCGCGCTTGCGAGAGCTCGTCGAGGCCTCCCCCTACGAGCGGTTCGCGATTCCCGTCGCCCAGCGCGCCTACGGCGGGTACCGCCTCGTGCGCTGGAAGGTGGTGGCCCACAAGAAGGGCGGTTTCGAGGGCGTCGGGCGGGCCTATCTCCCCGCCCGCTCGGAGATCCCGGTCGAGGACGCCAGCTACCAGTTCGGTATCGACCTCATGCGGGAAGGGCTCTTCGACGCAGCCTTCTCGTGGTTCGCCGCCCAGTGCCAGCAGTCACCGGAGTCCGCCCAGCCGGTTCTCGGGCGGTGGGTCCTCCTGTCGCTGATCGAAGCCGGACGTGCCTGCGAAGCCTTCAGTCTCGCGGCGACGATCAGCCCCCTCAATGCCGCCTACCCTGACTACCACTACCTGACCCTGCTCGCCGCCCTCGAGGCGCGTCATCCCGTCGATGTCACCGCGGCGCTCGAGGCGGTGCGTCTTTTGGGGTGCGGTGCCCGCTTCGAGGAGTGGCTCGACCGGCCCGGCGAGCTCCTGATGCGCCTGCTCGCCGTCCCGCCCCTCCTGTCGGCGGTCTCGTAGCCGACCGCGGCCGAAGGAGCCGAAGGACTGGACAGCCGCTAGGGCGTGAGGAGCGGCAAGGGGGCGTGCAGCGGCCAACGCCCCGGATCGTCCAGTGATCCCATCGGCACCATCTGGGTCGCGAGGCGCTTTGAGATGTTGAACACGAGCGGCGCGAACAGGTTTGCGGTCGAGGTCTCGATCGAGTGGCCGAGCGTCACGACGACGAGGGCGGCGGCGTCGCGGGCCTCGTCGATCTCCAACAGGGCCTCGGTGGCGTCGTCGATCTCGACGGTGTAGTCGGGCCACAAAAGGCCGGGTGCCGCCACGATGAGGCGAACCGCCTCGGCGAGCGAACCGTCGGTGAGGGTGACCGGCTCCAGGGCGACGAGCCTTCCGAAGGGGTTGAGCGTCACACCGTCACCGAGCGGCTCGAGGCGGAACCGGCGGGCACCCTTGAAGCCGGGGAGGCCGACGGGGAAGGTGAGCTCCAATGCGGGCAGCACACGCAGCTCTGTGGCAACTGGCATGAACGCTTCCTTTCGGAACCGGGCGGGCTGGCCCTACTTGAGGAACTGGGCCAGCGTCTCTGGCACCGTCTGCGAGACAGCGTAGAGCGCGGCCTGGTAGGTCGTGAGGTCGGACTGGAGAACTGCGGTAACCGTGGGGACGTCTGTCGACACGGTCTTGGAGAGGACGGTCTGGAGCTGGGTCGAGGTGTTCTGGGCCGCGGTGGAGGCCGCCGTCACCGCTTGGGTCGAGGTACCGAGCGTCGTCGCGGCCGTCTCGGCCTGGGTGATGTTCGCGCCGAGATCGCTCAGATCGGCCTGGAGCCCCGCGTAGGAGGCCGAGCCGGGACCCGCCTGGAGGTGGGTCACGATGTTCTGCAGTGTCGTGAAGACGCTCTGGACGCCCGAGCTCCCTCCGCCGAACATCTGGTCGCCGGGCACCGAGACCGCGACCGGGGCGCCGTTGCCGACGCTGATCGTAAAGGGCTGGGAGTTCCCGCTGTAGGTGCCCGCGGAGGAGTACGGCTGGCACACGCCCGCGGTGCCCGCGAAGATGGGCGTGTTGCCGTACTGGGTATTGGCGAGCCCGGTCATCTGGGAGATCAGGCCCTGCACCTGCTGGGCCATCTCGTTGTAGCTCTGGGCGTTGTTCGAGCCCGTGCTCAGGGCCTGGAGGACCGTCGTGTTCGCCGACTGGAGCGTGTCGACCACCTGATTGGCGGTCTGGTTGCCGATCCCGAGCCAGGACTGGGCGATGGTGGCGTTGCTCTGGTCGGACGCCGCCTGGGCGATCTGGCGGTTGTACCCGAGGGAGTCCGCCACCGCGACGGGGTTGTCCGAAGGGGACATGAGCGCGTCCCCGGACGAGAGCTGCTCGTCGAGCGATGTGATGGTCGCCTGCTGGCTGGCGAGGTCACCCGAGAGCTGGCTGGCGAGTGTCATGTCGGTGACCCTCATGTCACACCGCCGCCAGCAGCGCCTCGAGCGCCGTCGTCGTGGAGTTGATGACCGCAGCCGTGGCCTGGTACGCCTGCTGTGCAGAGAGCATGTTGACCGTCTCCTGATTCGTGTCGACCCCTTCCACGCCCGAGAGCTGGGCCGTCGTGGAGTCAGACAGCGCCTGGGCCGAGGTCTGGTTGTTGTTCGCTGCCGCGGTCTGCGATCCGACAAGGCCTATGAGGGCCTGGTAGATGTCGTCGGGACCACCTGAGGCCTGCCCCACAGCCGCCATCGCCTGGGCGGTCGTCGGGTCGATCGTGGCCGTGCCGGCCGCCGAGGTTCCCGACGCCGTGGCGATGAGGGAGGGGTCGGCGAGAAGCGTCGGGTTGACGGTGATGGACTGGGCGGACCCAGCCCCCGGGGTGTAGGTCGTCGAGCTGGCGTTGTTCACGAAGATCGAGGGCAGCAACGGGCCCGTGTAGGGCGGGGCGGCGGCACCGGAGGTGGCCCCGGGGATCCCAGAAGCGCTCACGCCGTTGGACTGGAGGGTGTTGAGGCTCTGCGCGAGGGAGTCGGCGATGGACGACAGCTGCGACTGGTAGTGCGGGATCGTCGTGTTGACCCCTGTGAGCAGGGCGCCGATCTGTCCCCCGGCGGGGAGCACGTTGCCTGTCGTCGTCTCGACACCGAGGTCGCCCGATGAGGCGGCGCCCGTTGCCTCGAGATCGACGGCGTTGGTCGAATTGACGAGCTGGATGCCGCCCGACATGACCGTCATGGTGCCGTCCGGCTCGGTCGTGGTGCGCACGCCGAGGAGCGTGCCGAGCTGGTTCACCGCCTGGCGGCGCTGGTCGACGAGCGAGTTCACGTCGGTGCCGCCGTTCTGGCCGGCGACGATGTCGCCGTTCAAGGCGGCGATCTGGTTGATGAGCTGGTTCGCCTGCCCGACGAAGCCGCCGTTGGTGCTGCCCTGTCCCTGGAGGTCGTTCGAGAGCTGCTGGCCGACGTCGGACAACTGGGACCAGGCGCCGTTCAGGCTCTGCGAAACCTGGTTCGCGTCCTGCACGACGCTCTCTTGCGCACCGGCCGAGGAGGGCTGGGTGGCCAGGGTCGACAGGTCTGTCCAGAACTGGCTCAGTTGCGCCTGCAGACCGGTCGTGCTCGGTTCGGGGAAGACGTTCTGGGTGAGGTTCTGGACCGACGCCGCCTCGTTGGCGGATCCGAGCTGACCCTGGGACACGAGGTTGAGCTGGTCGTAGAGCGCAGAACCGTTCTCTGTCACCGACTTCACGGAAACACCTTCGCCGACACCTGTCGTCGTCGAGGGTGTGATGTTCTGGAGGTTCACCACCTCCTCGGCGTAGCCGGGCGTGCTGACGTTCGAGAGGTTGTTGGCGGCGGTGTCGAGCTCGGCCTGGTCGGCCTCGATGCCGGAGGCGGCGATGTTCAGGCTGAGGTCGCTCATAACACTCCGCTCACAACCCGCGAGCGCGGCCTGTGCTCACGACCGTAGGTTGCCTCGAGTGCGCCCCCGGGAGATGTGAGCGCCTCCACGACAAGGGCGATGCGGCGCCCGAGGATGTCCTCGGCCTTGTTGCGGAGCACGTCGATCCGGTCCCGGGCCGCGATCAGGTCTGCCCGTGAGTCGGCCAGCAGCTGGCGGATAGGCCCGGGGCTCACGTCGACCAGCTCGTCGATGGTCGCCACGGAAGGGTTGCCGAGAAGCGACGTCGCGACCGTAAGTGCCGCCCGGCGCCTCTCCTCGATGACCTTGAGCCTGTCGCTCGCTCCTTGCAGCTCGATCGTCGCCCGTTCGGCGTAGCGGGTGCCGAACTTCTCTGTGAGAGCGGCAACCGCTGCCAGGCGGAGCTCGACGACCAGCACCGCCTCCACAAGCTGGCGCGTGGTCGCCACGAGGTTGTCGATTGCGTCCTGCTCTGCGTCCTCGATGAACGCATACTGCTCGCTCACTTCTGTACCTCCTTAACGATTAACTGCGTCGGTCAGTTGCTCCGTCTGGGGATCTGCGTGGTGCTGCCATCTCTTCATCTGTGGCGTTCTTGATCGCGTACTTGAGCACGACCGAGGAGACCGCCTTCACTCCGAGGGTGGCGAGCAGGAAAGCTGCGCAGTAGCGCCCGAGCATCGAGGCGACCGCGAGCTGGCCGGAGAAGAACTCGAGCAGGCTCGGCAGGCACACGACCGTCGCGAGGCACACGATGGCGAGAGGCCCGAAACGGTTGACGTCGGCGGCGAAGACACCGAGCCTCTCGCGCATCACAGTTCCACCTTGACTGCCTCGACGAGCCGCGCCGCGATCGAGAGCGGATTGGCTTCCCATCCGTCGAGGTAGGCCACGGGCCAGCTGCGACCGATCAGGCCGGCCGGCCGGTCGCTCGAGAGGAACCCGTGGATGGCGACGGCATCGATACGACCGACCAGGGCCTCGAGGCTGCGGGTCCGCTTCTCGTCCCACGAGGCGGGGACCACCGCCCAGGTGGCGTCCGGCTTGAGGCCTGCGACGGTGCTCGGCACGAAGCCGTCCCGGCAGAACGAATCGAGCACGATGATGCTCACGAGGCCTGCCAGGCGGCGTTTGAGCACCATCGTCCCGGCTTCGAGAGGGCTGTGGGCCCTCAGGTGAGCGGGAGAGGGGCAAAGGCGCCTGTGGGAGACGACGATCACCGCCTCGGGCTCGTCGATACGCCGGGCGACTTGCTCTGCCACCTTGACCGACTCGTCCACGTCACCGATCACGACCAGGACCTCCCCGGGCTGGGAGGGGACCGGACAGGGAGACGGAAGGGTGCCGAGCCGCAGAGGTAGCGCCAGCGCGGGCTGGGAGAAGAACGGGTCGGGCAGGTACTCCTCGGCGAGCCCGGCCGCGGCGAGGCGTTCCCGGAGCGAGACGCTCGACGTCTCGCTCAAGCCGAGCGTGATGGGGCGGGGCTGTTGGGCCGTGTCGGACTGGATCGCGTAGGGCTCGGTCACGGGCAGGACCGACGCGGAAATAAGGCCCGAGGTCTCCGCGGCGTCGGACACGACCGCCTCCGCGTCCTCTATGACGCCCTTGAGCTCGCGGTCGAACGACACGCCGACGGTGTCGGTCGTAGCCTCCAGGAGTGCCGCCAGGCGATCGGGCACCGGGATGTCCTGCGGTGCCGCGGTCTGGCGCGGGGCCGGCTGGGGCAGTGGCGCCCGGGCCGGGGCCGAGGCGGGGTCCTCGACCTCGATGACGAAGCGTTCCCGTTGGAAAAACCCGAACAGCCCGCCGGAGAGCTCCCTGCCATGGCGCAGCACCGTGAGCTCGCTCACGTCGGTCCCGAGGTGCTCGAGCGCCCGTAGGCGGGCCGCCTCCATCGTCTTTCCCTCAAATCGCAACGGCCTGGACACGGCGGACCACTCCTATCGTGCTGATGCGGGCGTTGGAGGAGATCTCAGGGGCGGCCACGACGGCGGTGTGAGGCAGGCGGGCCTTGATGAGCCGCCGTATCGCCGGGCGCACCTTGGACGAGCAGACGAGGACGGGCTGCTTGCCGGCGGCCTCGGCCTCTGTCACCACGCTCGCCAGCGACGAGACGAGGTGCTCGAGCTCCTCGCTCGAGTTGCCGAGCTGGCGACCCCGTTCGGAGAGCTGGAGCGCCGACGCGAGCGACTGCTCGAGCGCCGGCTCGAGGGTGATCACGTCGGCTGTGCCGCCCTTGGCGAACATCGCCGCGATCTGAGGCGCCAAAGCTATGCGAGCGGCTTCGAGGAGGCTGTCGGGGTCCTTCGAGGCCGTCGCGGCCTGGTCGGTGATGGCCTCGATGATGCGGACGAGGTCCTTGACGGGCACGCCCTCGTCGAGCAGGCCGCGCAGCACGCCCTGCACGGAGCCGAGCGTGAGGCCGGCCGCGGTCATCTCCTCGAGGACCACAGGGTTCTCGGCCTTCACGGTGTCGAGGAGCAGCCGGACGTCCTGACGCGACAGGAGCTCTGCGGCATGGCGCCGGACGACCTCGGAAAGGTGCGTCGTGACCACGGCGGAGCGCTCCACCACCGTCGCCCCGGCCACCGTCGCCCTGTAGCGCATCTCGTTGGGGATCCACTTGGCGGCCCCGCCGTAAGCGGGGTCCCGGGTGGGCTCGCCCTCGATGCGCTCGAGGCCCTTGCCGACCGCCAACAGGAGCCGCTGGGGCGCCTCGCCCTCGGCCACCTGGACACCGTGCACCCTGAAGGCGTAGTGCGTGGGCTGGAGGCGTTCGTTGTCGCGGGCGTGGACAGGCGGGATGACGATCCCGAGCTCCTGGGCGATCGTGCGCCGGAGGGCCTTCACGCGCTCGAGGAGGTCGCCGTGACGCTTGGGGTCGACGAGATCGATGATGTCCATGCCGAGCTCGAGCTCGAGCGGCATGACGCCGGTCTCCTTGGCTAGTTGCGCCGGGGCGTCGGGTGCCGGCGGCGCCGGCACGGTGACTTGCGACTCGTCCTCAGCCGCGGTGTCGGGCTGGTCGGCGGGCAGGCGGCTGCCGAGCAGGAACAGCACCACGCCGACGATGAGGAAGGGGAGCTTGGGCAGGCCCGGCAAGAGGCCGAGACCGAAGATGATAATGGCGACGGTACGGACAACCCTGCGGTAGCGGGAGAGCTGAAGGAGCACGTTGACGCCGAGGTCGTCCTCCGAAGCGGCGCGGGTGACGATGATGCCGGTTGACAGCGACATCAAAAGGGCCGGTATCTGGCTGACGAGACCGTCGCCGACCGAGAGCAGGCTGTAGGTGTCGCCGGCGGTCGCGAACGAGTCGTGGTGCTGGATGATGCCGACGGCGAGGCCGCCGAGCAGGTTCACCGCCGTGATGACGATGGCGGCGATGGCGTCACCACGGACGAACTTCGATGCCCCGTCCATCGCCCCGTAGAAGTCGGCCTCGTCGGCGATCTCGCGCCGTCGCGCCCGTGCCTGGTCGGGGGTGATGAGCTGGCTGGACAGCTCGCCGTCGACGGCCATCTGCTTTCCGGGCAGCGCGTCGAGGGTGAAACGGGCCGCGACCTCCGCCACCCGCCCGGCACCGTTTGTGATGACGACGAACTGGATCACGATGAGGATCAGGAAAACGACGAGGCCGACGAGGACCGATCCCCCGATCACGAAGTGGCCGAAGCTCTCGATGACCATGCCGGCGTAGGCGTGGAGAAGGACGAGCCTCGTGGCGCTCACGTTCAACGCCAGGCGGAACACGGTCATGACGAGGAGCAGGGTCGGGAAGACCGAGAACTCGAGCGGTCGCTTGACGTGCATCGCCGTGAGCAGCACCAGCATCGAGGCGCAGATGTTCATCGTGATGAGAATGTCGAGCACGAAGCTCGGCAACGGGATAACGAGCATGACGACGACGGCCACCACCGCAAGGGGCAGGGCGAGCATCCCGTAGGTGGAACCGGGTATCAGCCTTGTCGCAGTCGTGTCAGCCAACGGATTGCCTCTCACCGACGGTGTCACCGTCTGTCCGGGTCGATCCTTGACCGAACGGTGGCCATCCTGGCTTCGTGTTCCTAACGGCACGGTGGCGCATCAGTTTGCCTTCAGGCGGCCATCTTGTGGACGTCGACGAGGGCACGCTGTGCCGGCGTCAGCCGGTAGAGGAAGGCGAGCAGGCGTGCCACGACCCCGTAGAGCTGCGCGGGCACCTCGTCGCCGATCTCGCAGGCCTCGAAGAGGGCACGCGCCACCGGTGGGTTCTCGACGATCGGCACGCCCCTCTCGAGCGCCACGGTCCGGATGGCGAGGGCGTCGTCGTCGTCGCCCTTGGTGACGACCCGGGGCGCCCTGTCCTTGCGGCGGTCGTAGCACAGGGCGACCGAGAAGTGAGTGGGGTTCACCACCACGACATCGGCCCGGGCGAGCCCGGCGAGAATCTGCATCCTGGAAAGGCGCCGGCGCCGGCGCCGCAGGGCCCGGCGGACCTCCGGGCTGCCTTCCGACTCGCGCATCTCGCGGCGGACCTGTTCGCGTGTCATCTTCATGGAATCGTTGAACCGGCGACGCTGGAAGGCGTAGTCGGCGAACGCCAACACCAAGGCGGCGCCCACGATGTCGCGGACGAGTCCGAGCAGGCCGCCCGCGGCTGTGGAGACCGTCGACTGGATGGGCAAGGTCCCCGGCCCGAGCAGGCTCTGGATGAGGCGGCGGTCGACCCCGTAGCCGATGGAGATGAGGATTCCCAGGCGCAGCATCATCTTCGAGATCTCCCATGCCCCTCTCGAAGAGAAGATCCGTTTGATCCCGGTGACGGGGGAGATCTTGGTCCATTTGAACCCCAGTGCGCCCGGAGCGAAGTGCAGGCCAACCTGGCCGTAGCCGGCCACGGCCGCCGCCGCGGCCGCCGCGAGGACTATGGGGCCGACAGCCGCCACGACGGTCCACAGGCCACGCCCCAACAGCGACACCGACTGGGCAGGATCGTTGGCGGGCATGGCGCTCGACGCCAGGCTCATGAAGCCCGACACCTCCGACACGGCGTGGGCACCGAGGGAGGGCAGTGCCATCACGACGACGCCGAGCGAGAACCAGGACCCGATCTCGGCCGAGCGAGCGACGCGGCCTTCCTTCTTCGCCTCGCGCTTGTGCTTGAGGGTTGGCTTCTCGGTCTTCTGGCTCTTGTCCTCGGCCGCCATCACCCGCCCCCGAACAACTGGCTCACGCCCCGTGAGACGAGGTTCGTCACATCGGCCGGCAAGGCGACCATGGCGAGGCCCAGTCCGCCCAAGACGAGCAGGATCTGCAGGGGGAATCCGAGCATGAAGATGTTGGCCTGGGGAGCGGACTTGGCGAGGAGCCCGAGCAGGATCTGAGCCACGAACACCACGGCCACAAGTGGCGCCGCGATCTCCGCCGCGGCTGCGAAGAAGCTGACGAGATCGGTGCTCAAGAAGGTGGGGAGCTGTTGGATGTCGTGCTCGGGCACTGTCATGCCGATGACCGCGAAGCTCCGCACGAAGCCCTGGGCGAGGATCAAAAAGGCGCCCGACACGAAGATCAGCACCGTCGCCATCCACTCGTACATCTGGGCCAAAAGCGGCGACTGGTCGAGGTTCAAAGGATCGACGGCAGGCGGGAGGTTGAGCCCGGAGAACTGGTCCACGATCGCCCCCGCCCCCTGCACGGCGCCCACGAACAGCTGCACGACAAAGCCGATCAGTGCGCCGACGACGATCTGGACGACGAGGGCCGCGATCATCGCCGGGACCGACAGCGGCAGCGCGTCGTGCGACACGCTCGGCACGGCCGCCATGGCGAGGCCCGCGGCGATCCCGGTCTTGGCGAGGAACGGGATCATACGGTTCGCGAACGGCGGGCAGAGGTACAAGAACGCCGTTCCTCGCACGAGGGCCAGGAAGAAGGCCACTCCTGCCGCCAGCTGCAGGTGGATCATCGCTAGCTGAGCAGCTGGGGAATCGTCCCGTAGAGCTGCTGGACGTAGTCCACGAGCTGGGTGATCATCCAGTGGCCCGTGAGCGCGAGGATCGCCGCCACCACGACGAGCTTGGGCAGGAACGTGAGCGTGAACTCCTGCACGGTCGTCACGGCCTGGAAGAGCGACACGGAAAGGCCGACGACGAGAGTCGCGACGAGGATTGGCCCGGCGAGTTTGGCGACCATGATGATGGCCTGGCCCATGAGGGTGACGACTGTGTTGGTGTCCATGGTGGCCTCAGTGGAAGCTCGTGATCAGCGAGTGGACCACGAGGGTCCAGCCATCGACGAGCACGAAGAGCAGGATCTTGAAGGGCAACGAGACAAGTGTCGGGGGGAGCATGAACATGCCCATCGACATGAGGACCGACGAGACGACCAGGTCGATGACGAGGAACGGGATGAAGATCACGAACCCGATCGTGAAGGCGCTCTGCACCTCGGAGAGCACGAACGAGGGCACGACGACCGTCATCGGAAGCGTGTCGGGGTTCGTGAAGGAGTCATGCTGGTCGGTGGCGAACATCTGGAGCTCGGAATTGCCTGTTTGCTTGAGCATCCAGTCCTTCACCGGCACCTCGCCCACCTTGATGGCCTGGGCCGCGTTCACCTTGCCCTCGAGGTAGGGCTGCAGAGCTTGGTGATCGACCTGGCTGAGCACGGGCGCCATCACGAACAGGGCGATGAACAGGGCGATGCCCGCCAGGACCTGGTTGGGGGGCGTGTTCTGCAGCCCGAGACCGCTGCGGGTCAGCCCGAGGACGATGAAGATGCGCGTGAAGCCCGTGAAGAGGATCAACACTGACGGCGCGATCGACAAAATCGTGAGCGCGGCGATGATCACGACCGATGTCGACGGGCTGTGCAGACCGCCGAGGCTGATGTTGACCGAGGGAGCCGCGCTGGCAACGAGCGGGCCGGTCATTTGTCGGCCCGCATGGTTAGGGGAAAGCGGGTGGTAGTCAATTAGCGCTCCGGCAAGGACACGCTGCGGTTCGGCTTAGCGCCGGACAGTCAACTCCCGCAGCTTGGAGATGGTGGCATCCCATGCCATAGGCGTCTTCATCGACTCCGCCTTCCATGGCGTGTCGGCTTGCAGTTCGGTGGCGAGCGGCTCGAGCTCGCTCGCCGGGATCTCGCTGATGAGGGTGACGGATTGTGGTGTGACCCCGACGACGAGGTTGCGCTCGCCGACGCGGACTATGGAAACCGAGGCCGTGCGGGAGAGGGACTTGCGCCCCAGCACCTCGAGGCGGGCGCCCTGAGGAGCACCGACGCGCTTGGCCAGGGTTCCGTTCTGGCTGCGCCGCGCCAGGCGCGACAGCCCCCAGACGCAGAAGAGCACTACGGCGAGTGCTACGAGTGTGCGGCCGAAGAGCAGGATGAAGCTGCCCATCTAGTCGAGCGCTCCATGGACGACCTCGGTTATGCGCACGCCGTACTCGTCGTCGACCTCGACGACCTCGCCCCGTGCGATGACCACGTCGTTGTTGGCGATGATGTCGATCGGCGAACCGACCTGGCGGTCGAGCTCGATCACCTGACCGACGCCGAGCTCCAGCACGGCTCGGATGGGCAGGCGCGTGCTGCCGATGCGGGCGCTTATCTCGAGGGGGACGTCGCGCAGACGTGCCGGCTTTCTCGACCAGACGTCGCCGTAGCTCGCCACCACACCGCCCTCTTGGACCGGGGCGACTGCTTCATTCACCATCGTCGGATACCTCCTCGAGGACAGAAGCGACAACCTTGGAACCGACCGAGCCCTGGTGGGCCCGGGCGACGAGAACGCCCGCGGCGCGCATGTCGAGCGGCTGGCTCAGCGGATGGAAGAAGCGGATGACGTCGCCGACGCCGAGCTCGGAGACCTCGGTCGACGATAGGCGCACCGACGGGAATTCGAGCCAGACGTCGAGAGCGGCCTGGGTGACGACGGACTCCTCGACCAACAGCGTGGCGTCGTCACGGGCCCGCGCTCCCGAGCGCATCGCCTCGGTGATCTGGCGTACGAGAGCAAAGGGAACTGCGAGGATCATCTCGGCAGGTCCGTCGTCGCCCATGGACAGCTGCATGCTCGAGACGAGGAACATCTCGTCGGGGCCGGCGAGCTGGACGAACTGGATGCTCGACTCTTGTGACACCAGGACTGCCGCCACCTCCTTGACGCGCGAGAGGCTCTCGGCCAGCTCCGATAGAAGCGGGGTGAGGACGCCGCCGAGCACGGCGAAATCGGTGTCTGTCAGGTCGGTGTGACCGCCGAAGGCGGGTTGGGTGCCACCGCCGAGACGGAAATCGAGCACCCTCACCACCGTCTCGTGGGACAGCATGAGGATCGCGGTCCCGCTCAGCGGCTCGAGGTTGAACGTCGCCAGGTAAGGCCGTTCGCCGAGGATGGCGGTGACCTCACGCCACGACATCTCGCGCAGCGAGGAGACGCCGAGCTGGGTGGTGCGGCGAAGCGACGTGGACAGTTCGACCGTGCCGTGGCGGGCGAAGGTGTCGAGGGCGGCGTTGAGAGCGGGGACGTACTGACGATCGAGGGTCTCGGTACGGTGGAAGTCATGTTCCCGTACGACTGTCATGGCAGGGCTACTTTCTGGCCCGGCACAGTGATGACGATGTTGACGCGGCGGTTCTTGGCCTGGTTCGCCGTCGAGCTGTTGGGCACGATGGGGTGGTACTGGCCGAAGCCGACGATGTACAGCTGAGCCGGGTTGACGTGGGCGACATCCTGCAGGCGCTCGACCACCACGACGGCGCGTTCGGCGGAGAGCTGCCAATTGTCCCGGTAAGGACCGCCTGTGATCGGCTCGTTGTCGGTGAATCCCTCGACGTTCACCGGGTTCGTGTGCGCCCGGATCACTTGCCCGGTGATGTCCACGACCTCGGCACCGAGGGGGCTCAGGGCAGCCGAGTCGACGCCGTAGTAGGTCCTGCCCGTGATGAGCCCCACGACGAGGCCGCCGGGCCCGGCGGTCAGTTGCACGTCTTTCATCAGGCCGGCTTTGATCAGGGCCCCGCGCAGCTGAGCCTCGACGGTCCCGAGCGACGCCGCGTACCTCTCGACGGCGTTGTCGCCGGGGTGCTTCGAGGGTAGCGTGCGGGCGGAGGAGGGTTGGCTGTTCCCGTTGTTGAACGAGACGTTCATCCCCTTGGCGAACTCCGAGTACTTGACGTGGTTCAGGCTGCCGAGGGCGTAGAGCACGACGAACAGGGCCAGGAGCAAGGTGATCATGTCGGAGTAGGTGAGCAGCCAACGTTCCATCCCGGCCGGCTCCTCCTCGCCGCCCTCCTCGGTGGAGCTCACCGCCCGATAGGGTCGCCCGGTCCTCATGCCGCCGACTCCTCGGCAGAGCCGCTCCTTGCCTGCTCGGAGCGCTCGCGGGGGGCGAGGAACGGGTCGAGGCGGTCACGCAGCTGGGGACCCGTGAGGCCCTCTTGTACGGCCAAGAGCCCTTCGATGACGAGCTCCTTGCGGCGCACCTCGTCATCGGAGAGGCGCTTCAGCTTGTTCGATATCGGGATCCAGAAGATGTTCGCCGTCATGACACCCCAAAGCGTCGCCGTGAAGGCGCTCGCGATCGCAGGCCCGAGCGTCGCGGGCGCGGAGAGGTCGCCCAGCACGCGTACCAGGCCGATGACGGTCCCGAGTATCCCTATGGTCGGGGCGAAGCCGCCCATGTCCTGGAAGAACTTGATGCCGACGCGGTGGCGGGCGCGCATTCCGACGATCTCGGCGTCGAGCACGTTGCGGACCCGTTCGGGGTCCGAGGTCGTCGTGATGAGCTCGACGCCGTTGCGCACGAACGGGTCGATCTTCGCCTCCGGCAGCCCGTTCTCGAGGGCCAGAAGCCCCATGGTCCGTGCCTCCTTGGCGACCTTCATCAGGTGCTCGTTGAAGTCACCGGCATGCCAGGTCACCTTGTTCTTGATGGCGGCACGGAACGCCCCACGAACCGGCTTGAGGTCGTGCTTGTTGACCCCTGCCATCGAGACACCGAGGGTGCCGCCGAGCACGAGGATCATCGAAGGGATGCTGACAATCGTCATCGGCTTGCCGTGATCCATGATCATCGCCATGAAGATCGAGCCAAGCGCGACGACGATGCCAACGGGAGTCACTCGTCATCGCCTCCCGTTGGCACAACTCGAAGCACCGGACCCGGTGGTTCGCCGGGGACCCTCCATTCCTTCTCGGGCATGGCGAAGGCGCGGGCGGTGACACGCGCCTTGGCGTCGACGATCTGCTCGATGACGACCTCCGGGGGTTCTTCGACGACGAGATGGGCTCCCCCGACCAAAAAGACGTTCGACTCCCGTCCGAGAGAGACCGGGTTGAGCTCGACGCGCTCGATGCGGTCGATGTTCAAAGCGGTCGTCGTCCCGTCCTTCTTGGTGACCAGGATCACCGCTTCTCCCTCCGGAGCTATCGGCTTGCCGACCTCTGAGAAAACGTCACACCACAGCGCAGTGAGAAGGGAGGCTGTTGCTCCCCACTCGTCCTCCGAGTTAATAACGGCGCGAAAGCGTCGTTGCTTGCCGATTCGAGCCATTTCTGATCCGAGTCGTGACATGTGAGGACCTCAGAGCGCTGGAGGTGATCAGGCGTTGGTGACGAGCGCCTGTAGGGCGGTTTCTGTGCTCGAGACGACCTTGGTGTCAGCCTCGTAGTCGGTCTGGGCCTCGATGAGGCTCGTCAGCTGGTTGGCGAGGTCGACGTTGGACTGCTCGAGCGCTCCACCGAGGAGCGTGCCCCGCCCGGCCGAACCCGGGGTTCCGGTCTGGGGGAGGCCCGACGCAGCGGTGGTCTGGTACTGGAGGTTGCCGAGGTTGTCGAGGCCGCCCGGGTTCGAGAAGTTCGCGAGGGCGATCGTTCCGAGCTGCTCGGACTGGCCGTTCGTGAAGGTTCCGGTGATGACCCCGTTCTGGCCGATCGACCAGGACTGGAGGCTTCCCTCGGTGTAACCGTCCTGACTCGCCGCGCCCACGGTTTGCTCGGTCGTGTACTGGGTGACGGCGTCGTTGGAGGTGGACGCCGGGAAGACGAAGTCGATCGCCTTCTCGTTCCAGTTGAAGCCCGTCGGGAGCGCTTGGGTCGTGGGTATGGACGCCTGGCCCGTGACCTTCTGGGAGGCACCGCCGTCGACCGTGTAGCTCTCGAGCTGGCCCGTCGAGTCGAACGTGAGCGCGACACCGGAGCTGAAAAGGTTGGTCCCGTTGACGCTCGCCTGCATCGTCCACACGTTCGGGGTGCTCGTGGACGGTGTGTAGGTGAGCGTCAGCGGCACGGCGTTGCCCTGGGCGTCGTACATCGTCGCCGTCGTGGTGAAAGCGGTGCCGCCCGAGGGGATGTTGCCGCCCATGGTGACGTTCGCGGTCTCCTGCGGGGGGATCGTCATGCTGCTCGGGATGGTGATCGGCCCGGTCGGCCCGGTCGTGGAGGTCGTCCCGGCCCAGCCCTGCACGACGGCGCCGTTGGCGGCGGCGAGAGTGCCGTTGACATCCAGCTGGAAGTCCCCGTCACGGGTGTAGTACGTGTTGGCCCCCTCCGAGACCACGAAAAAGCCGTTGCCCTGGATGGCGGCGTCGGTCGGCACGCCGGTTTGCACGATGGCGCCCTGGTTGAAGTTTGTCTGCATGGCCGCAACCTGGGCGCCGGCGCCGACCGTGGCCGGGTCGGTGCTGGCCAGGCCCGTCGAGGCCCCGCTCCCCGGGGCGAGCTCCTGGGTGAGGATGTCCGAGAACTGGACGTCGGCTTGCTGGTAGCCGTCGCTGTCGGCGTTGGCGACGTTGTTCCCTATGGTGTCGATCTCGGTCTGCATCGTGCTGATACCCGAGTCGGCGGCGGCGAGTGATATGACGGGCATGCTGTCATCCCTTTCCTGTGGGTTGTCCTGATCTTTCGGGTCTGTTCTCGTAGCTCATCCGGACGCGCCGGACGTATTCGATGGCGTGGACGTGGAACCGGTCGGGGTCTGGTCGACGGCGCTTATGTTGCCGAGCAGCACCGAGCTGCCGCCGACGTCGAGTGTCGGTCCGCTCGAGGTGATGGAGAATCCGCTGACGACGCCAGTGATGGGCGACCCCGACACGTCGCTTCCCGTGATGGTGTCGCCTATGAGATTCGCCGCTGCGGAGGTCTGGTCCGTCTCGGCGATCTGCTGTTGGGTCTGCACCTGGGACAGCGAGGCGAGTTGGGTGAGCAGGTCTGCGCTGCTCGTCGGGTCGAGCGGGTCCT
This sequence comes from Acidimicrobiales bacterium, assembly GCA_052148655.1. Taxonomy (GTDB): domain Bacteria; phylum Actinomycetota; class Acidimicrobiia; order Acidimicrobiales; family Bog-793; genus Fen-455. The sequence continues at coordinate 37,554 of JBKQHU010000132.1, read as the reverse complement.
GGTACTTGAGGTTGTCGACGAGCAGGCTCAAGAACTCGTTCGGCGCCAAGAGGGCGCTCATCCCCGAGCTCTGAGTCGAGCTCGTGGCCGAAGAGGTCGTGTCGTCGCTTGTAGGGGCGGATGTGCCGGCGAGCGGGGCGACTGAGGAGATTGATTGGATCATCGGCCCTCCTAGAGGATCACGTGCAGCGACTTGGCCCCGTAGACCGGGGTAACGCTGAGGACGAGAGTGTCGGCTTGTTCGCTTTCTTGAGTGGCGGCGGGCGGCGGCTCGGACCGGTCGCGTCGGCCGCCCTTGGCGCCGCCGTCGGAGAGTGACAGCTGGACGTCCCCGCCGCGTGCCTGGAGCTCGGTCCGCAGCTCGTCCAAGTGCGCCGCGATGGCGCGATGGCCTTCGGGGGTGTGGGCGACGATGGCGACGTTGACGTTCGTCCCGTCGACTTTCACGACCGCTTGCATGTGGCCGAGCGACGGTGGGTTGAGCATCGCCGTCACGGAGTACGTGCCATTTCCCTCGCTCAGGGGCTTGGAGAGCGTCGCCGTGAGCACGTTGTTGGAGACGACGAAGTCCGAGCGCGGCGGTTGTGCCGTGGCGTGGTCGAGACGGACGGCGAACTCCCCGGAGTCTGTCGTGACGACGGGTGTCGACATCGACTCGACGACGGGCTGTGAGGCAGCGGCCCCTACGGTCGCGCCGTGGCGGGCCACCTGTCCGGCAGTGTCGTCCCCGCTGGCGTTGGAATCACGAAGCTGCGCGCCTGCATCGCCGTGAGGGGATGCAGGCGGATCCTGCGACAAGACAGCCCGCGGAGGCGGCGTAGCAGCCACCGGCCGAGTTGCCGTAGTGCCTGGCGCGGGCGGCACTTGGGAGCTCTCATCGTCTGGGAGTCCGGGTGGGGCGGTCAGCTCGCTCGTGGCTTGGGTGGCGCCACCCCATGCGCCGGCGTGCGCTGGAAGCGTTTCGGTGGCGGCCGAGGAGACGACACCGGCGGTAGACGGGACGCGACCTGCTGCCGGCGAATCGGCAGCGACGGTGGGCGGCGCCGAGGGTGTAGGTGCAACGTCCGGCGCCGGCGCCATAGCGCCGGCCGCGACCTGGTTCGACTGCGGTGCGGGCCCTTGCGAGGGCGGAGGACCTTGCGCAGGCCGAGGCGCCGTCAGCTGCGACGCCTGAGTGTGGGCAGCCAGGTTGTCGTGCGAGGCCGGGAGTTTGTGCGAAGAGCCGTCGTTGCGGCTCGCGGTGTCCTTTGGGGGTGTCTCGACGCTGTTTCGAGCCGGAGCCTGCGGCAACGGCGGACAGGTGGCGATGTCATGGGGCGGCTCGCAACCGACGAGCGGGGCCAACGACACTCCGACCGGGCCGGGAGTTGGGTTGCCCGTCGGCCTGGTTGTTGCGGTCGTGGTAACCGGGTCGGTGTCGCGGTCGGCGTTGTGGCCGCTTTCGCCCTGGCGGTTCTCCTTTTCGCTGTTTATGTCAGCAGAGCCGGCAGTTTCCAGAGCCTGGGCGAAACAGGGTGTAATCCCCGTTTCGAGGGCGTCCTCGGCTGAGGAGCCGGCGGCGGCGGGCTTGGCCGTCGGGTCAACGCGGGAAGGCATCAGGTCGGCGAGAGTGACGGACCTGGTCATGATCCCGCCGCCATGCCGGCCTCGGCGAGGGTCTTGGCCACGTAGGCAGGTGTGCTCCCGTCCTGCGGTACGCCACCGGCGGCTTCGACGGCGCCGCCACCGGCCGCGTAGGCGGCGATGGCGTCGGCCCACGAGCCGAAGGCGGCGTGGAACTGGGCGAGCAGGTTGGCTGCGCCCGGGATCGCCGAAGATGGGTCGAAGGGGTCGACCCCGTTGGCGGACGCAGTGGCCGGCATGAACTGGGCGATGCCCTGCGCGCCGGCCGAGGACACCACGTTGGGTTGGAAACGCGACTCGTTGTAGAGGATCGCGGCCAGCAACGAGGCCGGTGTGCCGCTACTGGCGGAGGCCTGCTCGACGAGACCGGCGTACTTCGCCGGCACGGCGATCGAGCCCATTTGGACGCTTTGGCCCGCGGTGGCAGTGGCGACGGTGCCGGCACTGGCGGTGTCCACGCTCGCCTCGACGGGCACCGCGATCCTGCGGATCGCCAGTGGCTCGCACGGGACTGGCTGCACCTGCACCGTCTCGCCGGTCTCGGGAGCATCGATCATCTGGCCGTTGCCGACATAGATGGCGACGTGACCGGGCTTTCCAGGGGGTGCACCGTTCTCCCCGGGCTCGAAGAAGAGCAGGTCGCCGGGTTGAGCCTCCGAAAGGCTGGCGACAGGGGTGCCGACCTCGGACTGGTCGACCGAGCCTCGGGGCACCTGTACGCCGAGCTGGCCGAAGACGTACTGCACGAGACCCGAGCAGTCGAAGCCGCTCGGCGACTCGCCGCCCCATACGTAGGGAACGCCGAGGAACTTCGACGCCTCCGAGACGATCGCCGACCCCGATGCCGAAGAGCCGATCACCGCATCGGGCGTCTCGAGCGCCGCCGGCGACGCGCTCACCAAGGACACCAGCTGGGGGTCTACCTCTGACGATGCCGATTCGGACGTCGTCGAGGTGCCGGAAGAGCCCGACGTGCCCGTCGCGGCGTCGAGAAGGACCGAGAACGGGTCGCTCGGAGCCGGGAGAACAGCTGTCCCGGGTGTCGTCGACGGCGTGAACTGGGCGAACTGGGCCTCGATCTGGGCGATGAACGAGGGCACGGCGGCGATCTGGTCAATCATCGCGGACCGCCGTCATTGCTCCGGCCGCGGCGCGGCCTGTGGCGAAGTCGTCGAGCACCGCCACGTCCTCGTGCTGGACGGCTGCCAGCCATTCCAGCCGCCGCCGCTCGTCGAGCCTCTCCAGCACGGCGACCCGCCGCTCGGCGAGGACAGCCTCGAGACGTTCCGAGCCGAGACGGGCCTCGCGCGCCGAGCGGACCTCCGCGGCCGACACGAGCATTCCTGCGAGGCGTTCTCCGCGTTCGTAAGAAGCGAGGAAGGCCGTGCCGTCGAGGCAACCCGAAGGACGGGTCCCGTCCTCATACGCCGCGGTGATCTCCCGTTCGCGAACGACCGCCCGGCCGAGGACACGGGCGGCAGCACCCACGCGCTGGCGTGCCAGCAGGGTCTCGACACGACGCACGCGGAGCACTGCCCCGAGTCGGAAGGAGTAGGCCTTCATGACCCGACCCCCGGGCCGGCCAGGGTGAGCAGGCCTGCCCGAGTCTGCTCGAGCCGAGACTGCTCCGCCATCGACTGGCGTGTGTAGGCGTCGATGGCGGGTTTGAAGGCGATTGCCTTGTCCACCGTGGGATTGGTGCCGGGGACGTAGGCGTCGATCTCGATCAGGTCCTTGGCGTCGCGCCAGGCCGACAGCATCCGCCGCACCTCACCGGCCGCGGCGAGGGCCTCCGCGTCGGTGATGGCGGGGGCCAAACGTGAGATCGAGCCGAGGACGTCGACCGCCGGGTAGTGGTTGGACTCGGCCAGCTGCCGGGAGAGCTGCACGTGCCCGTCCAGGATCGACCTGGCCGTGTCCGCGATGGGCTCGTTCATGTCGTCGCCTTCGACGAGGACGGTGTACAGGCCGGTGATCGAGCCCCGCTCGGCCATCCCGGCGCGCTCCAAAAGACGCGGCAGCAGACCGAACACGCTCGGCGGGTAGCCGCGGGTCGCCGGTGGCTCTCCGGCAGCGAGGCCCACCTCGCGTTGCGCCATGGCGAAGCGGGTGAGCGAGTCCATCAACAACAGCACGTGGCGGTCCTGGTCGCGGAACCACTCGGCGATGCGCGTGGCGAGAAACGCGGCGCGGATGCGTACGAGCGCGGGCGCGTCCGAGGTGGCTACGACGACAACCGATCTGCGCCTGCCTTCTGTGCCGAGGACCTTCTCGACGAACTCGGCCACCTCCCGGCCCCGCTCACCGACGAGGGCGATGACGGCCACGTCGGCCGCTGTCCCCCTCGTGATCATCGACATGAGGGAGGATTTGCCGACTCCAGAGCCCGCGAAGATCCCGAGACGCTGGCCCCGGCCGCAAGGGACCAGCCCGTCGAGGACACGCACTCCGAGCTCCAGCTGCTGCGACACCATGCCGCGCCTGAGCGGATGCGGTGGTGAACCCTCGATGCTGGCTTCCTCGAGCCCGACGAGCGCGGGTCCGTCGTCGATCGGCCGGCCGAGCCCGTCGAGGACGCGGCCGAGGAGCTCCTCACCGACGCGGACGGGAAGTGGGCCGCGCGTGTCCTCGACGAGGGCGCCGACGCTCAGTCCTGTCGTGTCGCCGTAGGGAAGGCACGTGACGCGTTCTCCGCTCAAGGCGACGACCTCGGCCAGGACCGGATCCTGGCCCTCGCGCAACAGCAGGCAGCCGTCGCCGATCGCAAGCCCGATACCGACCACCTCGATGGACATGCCGACCATGCGCACCACACGCCCGTAACGGCGGGGGCGGGCCGCTTGCACGGCCTGGTCCCGGACGGCCTCCAAGAGGGCAGTCATGGTTTCCCGGCCGCTTCGTTGAGAACCTCACGCACCCGTGCGAGCGAAGCTTCGATCCGCGCGTCCACGAAGGCGGCCCCCACCTCGAGAACGCATCCCCCCACCCCTATCGACGGGTCCGGGACGATCGTCATGGAGTTCAGCTCCGGGGAGTCGCCGAGGGCTTCCGCGTCGGCCGGGTTCAAGCGGACCACGGCCCCGTCGCTCTCGGGCGACTCGGCCAGAGCCCGTCGGACCGCCTCGAGGCCGGGAGACGAGGAGAGCTTCAGTTCACGGCCGACCATGGCCTCTGTGATCTTGAAGGCGAGCTCGGCGGCCGCGCGCTCCAGTCCTTGCCGCTCGGTCTCAAGAATGCTCCGGGCCTGGGCGATCGCAGCCTCGAGGGCCCCGAGCGCGGAGGCCTGTGCGGCCGCGGCAGTCTCGGCGGCTTCTTGCGCCTCGGCCCGAGCCTGTGCCAGGCCGGCTGCATAGCCGGCTGAGCGGCCCTCCCGTTGTGCGCGGGCGTGCTCGGAGACGAGCGCCTCACCGTCGATGGGCAGCACTTCCGGCCTGATGACCGACAGGCTCGCCGTGTCGCCCCGCAGGACCGCTGAACGCATCGTCACAGCAGTTGGTCCGTCTGTCTGGCGATGACGATCTCGCCGCTCGCCTCGAGCTCGCGCACGGCCCGCACGATGGTCGACTGGGCGTTGTCTACCTGGGACATCCTCACCGGGCCCATAACCTCGATCTCCTCGACGAGCTCGGCCTGGGCACGGTCGGAGAGGTTGCGCTTGACCTTGTCCATGACATCGGGGTCGTCGCTCGTTCCCTTGATGGCGAGTGCCAGATCGGGGATCCTGATCCCGCGCAGCACGAGCTGGAGAGTCCGGTCTTCCATGGCGAGCACGTCTTCGAAGGTGAACATGTGCGCTCTTACTGCCTCGGCGAGCTCGGGGTTGCGTTCCTCGAGACTCGCGAGCACCTGCTTCTCGGTCGAGCCGTCCGCCCGGTTGAGGAGTTCCACGAGGGCGGGGACGCCACCGGGCACCGACACGCCGGCGGCGCCGAGACCGCGCAGCTTGTTGGCGAGCTGCTGTGCCGAAGTGGAGATGGCCTCCGGCGAGACCGGACCCATCGTCGCGATCCGCACAGCGACCTCGGCCCGAAAATCGCTCGGCATGGCGTCGAGCAACCTGGAACCGTCGTTCGGCGGCATGTGGGCGAGGATCACGGCGACCGTCTGCGGGTGCTCGTCGACGAGCAACGCCACGACATGGCTCGGGTCCGCCTGCGAGAGCGAGGCGAGCGGCCCGGCGGCGACGTTGCCCTGCAGGTGGGGCATGACCTGGGCAGCGCGCTCCTCGCCGATGGCGGCGGCGAGCATGCGACGCGCCTGGGCGACGCCGCCCTGGATGATCGACCTTGTGGCGCTGACCTTTCCGACGAACTCGTCGAGCACCCGGCCGACCACCTCGCGATCCAACGGCGGGAGGTTCGCTATCTCGGTGGCCAGCAGCACCGCCTCCTCGTCGCCCACCGCCTTTAGCAGGGTGGCGGCGGTCTCCTCGCGCAGCTGTGCGAGCACGATGGCGACCTTTTGCTGACCGGTCAGGTTCTCGAAGCGGAGCTTGCGCACCGGGGCGGCACCGCGCTGCACGACAAGGTGCTCGCCAGCTTCCACCTGGGGGGCCTCTGTCAGCGCAGCGTCGGTCATCTCGTCACGATCCCGCTCTTGTGGACCGCTCCTGGGACCAGGCACGCATCAGCTGCGCGACCTCGTCGGGGCTCGAGCTGATGTAGGCGTCGACCTCGCGTGTGACCGGTGATGCTGCCTGCGAGAGCATCCCGGACATGAGCGGCGTCACGGCCGGCAGCTCACCGGTGTCGACATCGATCGGCGACAGCGCGCCACCGAACTGGCGCATCGGGATCTCTTCGAAGATCGGGCGCCGCTTTTTCGAGCTGCGCAAGGCCATGAAGAAGAGCAGCACTATGAGCAGCAGGAGGCCGATGTCGGGCGCGAAGCCCTCGACCTTCGACACCATCGTCGGAGTCTTCGTCGCGGCCTGCTGGGCGGCGGGGGAGAAGGGAAGAGCGGTGACGACGATGCTGTCGCCTGTGGCGAGATCAAGCCCTGCTGCCGTCTGGACAAGGCTCTTGATGCTGGTCAGCTGGGACGGTTTCACGGAGCTCGAGTTGACGAGGACGGCGACGGCGGTCTTGACCACCTGTCCGGGTGCTTGCTGCACCGTCTCTGAGACCTGGCCGACAGCGGTCTGGGTCTGGGTCTCGGTCGAGTTGTAGGTGCCGTTCTGGTTCGTCGAGGTGGAACTGGAACCCAGCGATCCGGCGGCCTGGGCCCCGTTGCCGGTGTAGGTCTGGTGCGTGGTGTCCTGGCTCGTCGGGGTCGTGACCGGCTTGCCGTCCTTGCCGAGCTCGAGACCGGTCGTGGTTGTGGTCTGCTGGTTGAAGTTGAGAACGGCGTGGACCTCGACCGCGGCGTTGTCCGGACCGACGACACGTGCCAACAGAGCCGTCAGGGAAGCAGCCAGCTGGCCGTCGTAGGCCGTGGTCTCAGAGGTGCTGGTGCTCGCCGACGCGTCGACGCCCGGGGCGGACAGGACGTTGCCGTTGTTGTCGACGACCGTGACGTTGTTCGCATCGAGGCTCGGCACCGCCGACGCGACTAGGTGGACTATCCCCTGGACCTGGCTGGCGGTGAGCTCGGTCCCGTCGGCGAGGTCCACCAGGACCGAGGCGGTCGGGGTCTGGGTGCTCGCGACGGCGAAGCTGGACGTACTGGGCATGACGAGGGACACCTGGGCGCTCGAGATGCCCTGGATCGACTCGATGGTCGAGGCGAGCTGTCCCTCGAGTGCCTCTTGGTAGTCGACGTTCTGCACGAACTGGGACGAGGTGATCCCCGTGGAGGCGAGCGTCTGGAACGTGATGGTCCCACCCGAGGGAAGCCCCGCTTCGGCGAGGCTGATCCGCTCCTGGTTCACATCGGCCTCGGGGACGAGCACCGTGGTCCCGTTGTCCTCAAGCTCGTAGGGGACGTGGTTCGAGGAGAGCTGCTGGGTGACCTGGCCGGCCTGGGAGGACTGCAGGTTCGCGTAAAGGACCGTGTAGCTCGGTCCTGAGGCGTGGGTGACGAACACGGCGCCGCCCACGGCAAGGCCGATGGCCGCGATGACGGTCATCGCCTTTTGGCCGGGCGTGAAGCCGTTGAGGTACTGGCGCGTCCGTGCCACGGTCCCGTTCAGCTTGCTCGAGTCGAAGGCAACGACGGCCACGTCAGCCTGCCTGCATCGACATGATCGAGTTGAGTGCCGTCACGCCTTCGTTCCTGACGGCCGTCGCGAGCTGGACGGCGAGCTGAGCCTCGCTGGCGGCGACCGTCACGTCGGCGATGTTCGCCTGACCGGTGGCGCCCTCGATGGCGAGTGTCGCCGCGTTCGAGGTCGTCTCGTTGAGCTTGTCGAGGGCGGATCCGAGAAGGTCGGCGAAGCCGTCGGTACCCGAGACAGCCGTTGCGGCAGGGGTTGCTGACACGGGTGAGGCGCTGGCCATGGCGCTGACGGGGACGATGGGGGGGATCATCGGTGTCAGGCCTTGATCGCCAGGATCGCCTGGTAGGCGGTGTCGCTGTTCTGGAGGACCTTGGCGTTGACCTCGTAGCCGACCTGCGCCTCGACGAGCGAGGTCATTTCGTGGCCGATGTTCACGTTCGGGTAGAGAACGTCGCCCGCCTTGTCGGCGAGCGGGTTGTCGGGGTCGTGGGTGAGGATTCCCTGCGCGGGGCCGAGAGTGACGGACGCTTGGACACCGTTGCCAGGCGAGTTGGACCCCGAGCCGGGTGAGGCGACCGCGGTCACTTCCTCTTCCCGGTACACGGGCTGACCCGGGGTCACCGCGTCCTCGGCGTTCGCGACGTTGCCACCGATGGCGTCGATCCAGGTCTGGTCGACCTCGAGCCCGGTGCCTGCGATGGAGATCGAGGGGAACATCGACATGAGGCGGTCCTCCTGCCTACGCGGAGATGGCCGACGAGAGGATCGCGAACTGCGAGCTCAGCGAGTTCGCGACCGACTGGTTCTCGAGGTTCGTCTGTGTCTCGAGGGCGAGCTCGGCCGGCAGGCTCACGTTGTTGCCGTTCGTGCCGGACGGGAGGCCCTCTGGGGCGATGGTGGTGCTCGCCGTGCCGCCGTCGGCGACGGCGTCAGCAAGCGACTGCTCGAAGGTCACGACTTGAGCCTGGAAGCCGGGCGTGTTCTCGTTCGTGATGTTGTTCGCGATGACCTGTTGGCGTTGCTGGATCGCGTCCAACGCGAAGTTGAGCACATTGATCGCCTCGACCGCGTCAGCCATAGGTCACCTTGCCTATTCGGACTCGAAAGCCGTCCTTGGCCTACGTTGCGGGCGATCCCTGCCCCACCGCAGCTACTTACGACGCGATCGCCCCGGATCTTGCCAACAAGCGCGGACGCTTCGTCCGAAGGAGCCGGAACCCGTCTTGGGGGGGCGCCTCTCCGCTTCGGCGGCCGCCCCGCCAAGGCCGCCGGCGAGTGCTGTCCGGGGCCGGGCAACCGCGACAGCGGATCCCGGCCGCGGGCAAGTCTACGATTGGGGTCGACCTCCAGACGACCAAGGAGACAAGGTGGCTCTCGTCCTTACTCGCGGCGTCGGCGAACGCATTCTCATCGGCGACGACATCGTTATCGAGGTGCGCGCCATCGTGGACGGGCGTCACGTGAGGATCGCCATCGAAGCACCACGCCAGGTGCCGATTCACCGCTCGGAGGTCTACGACGCCGTCTCAGCCGCCAACGCGGCCTCCATCAGGTCAGAAGAGACGCTGCTCGAACAAGCCAAGCTGCGGGCCCCGACCACTTCGTGAACCGGGCGCCGGCACTTGCGCCCCGGTCCCGGCGAGCGACGACATTGTCCAACCATTGTCAGTGTCCCGCCTGAGGACGACTCTCGCCTGGGGGCGAGGGGCGGTCGCAGGCCAGGAGCGCCGTCTCGCCGTCGTCTTCGTAGAGGAGGTCCTGTTCCACCAGCTCGAGGATCGTCTCTGTGACCGGCTCCAGGTAGCTCCGCGTCATCTCGAGGGCGAAAGGTGCCAACTGGTCTAAGAAGCAGAACGCGACCAGCCCGGTCCCGTCTGCTCCGGGCTCGATGGCTACGAGCTCGACTGCCGCGAAGCACCGCTCGAGGGTGTCCTCGCGATCACCGTGGCGCAACAGCTCGGTCACGAAGTCCGCGAGCTCGTTGAACACCACCTGCGGTGTCAGGTCCTCGTCGTAGATGTCCGCCAGGTCGAGGTAATGATCCTCGAACTCGGGCACGTTCTCGCGCAAGATCCGTATCGCGCGGTCGTCCACCGGTGGGCGCATGGTCGTTCCTTGTCGTCGTGGGGACTTGAAGGCGGCGAGGTCACGCCACGAGAAGGCCGGTTACCGGTTGGGTTGACCCTAGCCAGAGATCCGGCCGGAAGGCAAGCGAAGCGTCGTGCTGCGCCGGCTCGTCACAGCCTGAGGTTCCCGGCGCCAAGGGTGCCTGCCGACCGCATTGTGGCAGCCTCACGCCAGAACCGGCACCACACGGCTCGGCCGGCGCTGCTAGGAGTCCCTCCGCTCGAACTTCTTGCGGACAACCTGGCGGCGTTCCTGCAGGTCCCTGTAGGTGAACTCCTCGGTGTCGGGAGCTAGGCCGATGGACGACCGCAAAGCGTCGAGGTCGATCGGCACGGCGCGGGGATCGAGGCCGATCTCGGACGCGATCCTCTCCCCGTAGCGGTCGAAGAAGTAGGTCGCGATCAAGGCCACTTCTCCGAGCAGGTCGAGTCCCGGCGCCAGTGTCGCGACAGCCCCGTCGAGAAACAGCATGTCCTTCACGAACAACATGAGCTCTTTTGGCATCCGCGCGCCGTAGGCGAGGAGCTGCTTTGTGAGATCCCGGAGCTGGGCGGTGAGCTCGTCGGCCGACAGGGCGATCACGTCTGGGCTCGGCTTGTCCAAGCCGAGGTCCTTTATCACCTGTTGCACATCGGCGTCCGCCTTGAGCGCGCCGAGCTCCTTCAAGGCGTTCACCTGGATCGGGAGGTTGCTCGTCGAGCCGCCGATGAGCAGCTGCAAGAAGGCGAGACGCTGCCGCTCGCCGAGACGCCCGGTGATTCCGAAGTCGAGCAGGGCCACGCGACCGTCGCCCTGGACGAGGAGGTTCCCGCCGTGCAGGTCACCATGGAACACGCCGTAGAGCATCGCCCCTTCGAGGAACGAGATCATCTCCGCCCGCAGCACCGCGGTGGTGTCGATCCCGATGGCTCGCATGCCCTCCACGTCGTCCCAGGCGAAGCCGTCAAGCCTTTCCATCACGAGCATGCGGCGCGTGACCAGGCGGGGGTGCGGGCGCGGCACGATGATGGAACGCTGGCCGGTCTCGGCGAGCACGTGGCCGACGTCGAGCATGTTGGCCGCCTCGAGCCGGAAGTCGAGCTCCTCAACGATCGTCTCCGCGAACAGCTCGATGAGCGCGGGGGGGTTGGCGAGCGCCGCGACCGGGATCCGCCCGACCAGGAAAGGGGCGAAGAAGCTCATGGCGGCGAGGTCCCTGCGCACGAGTTCGGCGACGTCGGGCCGCTGGACCTTTACGACCACCCGTTCGCCCGTCAGAAGACGAGCGCCGTGCACCTGGGCGATGGAGGCAGCCGCGATCGGGGCCCGGTCGAATTCGGCAAAGGTCGCGTCCAAGGCGCAGCCGAGCTCCGCTTCGACGATGCGGCGCACCGAGTCGAACGACTCCGGCGGCACCCGGTCTAACAGCAGGCGGAATTGCGACACGATCTCCTCGGGGAAGATCCCTTCCCCCGATGAGAGGATCTGCCCGAGCTTGATGTACGTGGGTCCGAGCGTGCCGAACGCGACCCGCAGCCGCCGTGACAGACCGAGGCGTGAGCGTGCCTTGCCCCTGCCCCGGTCGACGATGTACCAGGCCCCTACGGCGCGCGCCAGCGTCCAGCCGACCTTCACGATGCGGTGGGCAGGGGGGGCTCGCCGGCGTCGCACGAGGCGTGGGACCTCGGCGCGTGTCCTCGCCCGGATGAGGTCGATATTTGCGAGCCACGTAAGCGCGTCCGGGTCGACGAGCCACGGAGGATCGTCGCTGAAACCGGCAAATGCACAGTCGGGCGGCCTAGGGCCGGTCCGGCCGGCGGGTTCCTCGGGGACCGTCAACTCCTCGCGGCCCGTGACTCAGCGAGGAGGGGGAGCGAGCACGATGCAGCCGTTGTGCCCCCCGAAACCGAAGCTGTTCGAAAGCACTGGCCCTGGTTCCCACTCCCGCGGGGTGTCCCGGACGATGTCGAGGTGGATTTCCGGATCCTGGTGTTCGAGGCCGACCGTGGGTGGTATCAGCCGCCGTTCGATCGACAGCGCACAAGCGACCGCCTCGAGGGCTCCAGCGGCCCCGAGCGAATGACCGGTGACGCCCTTGATGGAAGTGACCACGGGCCCCGGGCGGCCGAAGATCTTCTCGATGGCTTCGGCTTCGGCCATGTCGTTGAGGGGAGTGGAGGTGCCGTGGGCGTTGACGTGGGCGATGTCAGCCGCCCTGAGGCCGGAGTCTTCGAGGGCGAGCTCCATGCAGCCGATGGCGCCGGCTCCTCCCGGGGCGGGCGCGGTGATGTGGTGCGCGTCCGCGGTCGAAGCACCTCCGAGAAGTTCCGCGTAGATGTGCGCCCCTCTGGCCCGGGCCCGTTCCAGCTCCTCGAGCACGAGCACCGCTCCACCTTCGGCGATCACGAAGCCGTCTCGGCGCATGTCGAACGGTCGCGACTGCCCGCTCGTGGACAACGCCGTCATGTTGCCGAAGGCGGCCAGCGCGACGGGGGTCATAGCCGCCTCGGCACCGCCTGCGAGCACCGCCTCGCAGCGTCCGGTGGCGATCAGGCGGTGGCCGGCGAGGATCGAGTGTGTGCCCGACGCGCAAGCCGTCGTGATCGTCTCGCACGGGCCCCGCCAGCCCAGGCGCATCGAGACCGTGGCGCCGCCGGCGTTGGCCATCATCATCGGCACGAGGAAGGGGGATACGCGCCGCGGGCCCTTTTCGAGCAGCACGCCGATCTGGGCCTCCATCGTGCTGAGACCCCCGACACCGGTGCCGATCTGAATCCCCGCCAGGGCCGGATCGACCTCGAGCTGGCCGGAATCCTCGAGCGCCATCTCGGAGGCGGCTACGGCAAATTGGGCGAAGAGGTCTACGCGCCTGACTTCCTTGGCATCGAACCAGAGCGAGGCATCGAAGTCCCGGACCCGGTGCTCACCCTCGGGCGCCGGACCGTTCAAGCCCGCAAAGAAGGCATCCTTGCCGATGCCGCAACACGAAACCACGCCGAGTCCCGTGACCGCGACCCTTCGGCGACCACCCCGGTCGGGTCCGAGCTCGGCGCTGGCCATCAAAGCTTGGAAGTGACGAGCTCGTACGCCTGACCGATGGTCTCGACGCCCTCGAGCTCACTCTCGTCGACGGTGATGCTGAAGACCTCCTCCAGCTCCATCACGAGCTCGACCAGGTCGAGGCTGTCGGCATCAAGGTCGTTGGCGAAGTTTGCGTCAAGGGTCACCTTTTCGCCGGGCACGTTCAGTATCTCGACTGCGCAGGCCTTGAACTTCTCGAACGTCTCTTCGTTGTCCATGCGTGGGCTGCTTTCTCTCGTCGGTTGTTCGGTTGCGATGAGTCAGTGGCCCATACCGAGACCACCGTCCACGGCCAGTACGGCGCCGGTCACATAGCTGGCACCGTCTGAGGCCAGGAACTCGACGGCCGAGGCGATCTCGTCGGGGACGGCTTGCCTTCCCATCGGCACCATGGCTGTCAGGGCCGCGACGCGATCTTCTCCTAACACAGCGATCATATCTGTGGACACGAACCCAGGGCTAACCACGTTGACGGTGATGTTGCGGGTGGCCACCTCCCTCGCCAGCGAGCGGGCGAATCCCACCAGCGCCGCCTTGGAGGCCCCGTAGTTGGCCTGGCCCGGTGAACCCATAAAGGCGACGACCGACGAGATCAGCACGATACGGCCCCCCCGTGCCCGGACCATCGGCCCGAGCGCCCGCTTCGTGGTCCGGTAAACAGAGGTCAGGTTCGTTTGGATCACGTTGTCCCACCGCTCCTCGGACATGCGGAGCAGCAGGGTGTCATCGGTGATACCGGCGGCGCAGACGAGGACCTGGACGGGCCCGAGTGCCTGTTCGACCTCGTCGAAAGCCCGCTCCACTTCTGGCGGCGAAGTGACATCGCAGCAGACCGGCCAGAGCTGATGGGTCCCGTCCGGCCCCTCGATCTCAGCTGGTGGCTTGGTCCGCCATGTGACCGCGACGCGGTCGCCCCCGGCCTGGAACCGCCGCGCGCAGGCCAGCCCGATACCGCGTGAGCCACCGGTCACGAAGACCACCCGCCCCGGGCCCGTGCCGGGCGTGTCCCGGGGAGCTGGGTTCTCCTGCCCGTTTGTCACCCGAGCGCCCCGGTGCCGTCGGCCCGGGTCGAAGCCGCCGGGGCCCCGCCCCATCGCACGATGGCGCTTGCCCATGTCATCCCGGCTCCGAAGCCGGAGAACAGGACGAGGTCCCCCTCCTTGAGGCGCCCGGCGTCGGCAGCTTCGGCGAGCGCGATCCCGCAGGACGCGGCCGAGGTGTTCCCGGTGTGGTCGATGCAGACCGCATAACGAGCCGGATCGATCCCGAGTCGCTCGCCCATGGCGTCGATGATCCTGATGTTGGCCTGGTGCGGGATGAAAAGGGCGATGTCCTCGGCTTTGACGTCTGCCTGTTTCAGCACACGCTGCGCAGACTCGACGGTCACGCGCACGGCCTTGCGGAATACCTCGCGTCCCTCCATCACGATGTAACCCCCCCTGTCGCAGTACAGGATCGGGGTCAAGGACCCGTCCAGGCCGAGGTCGTGCGCCAGGATCAGCGGTTCGCCCTCGGTGGCCTCGATGACGATGGCGCCGGCCCCGTCGCCGAACAGCACCGCTGTGTTCCGGTCGTTCTGGTCGGTTATCTGCGAGAGCGTGTCCGCACCGACGACAAGGGCACGTTCGTGTCCCGCGTCGAGCAGCGCGACGGCGGTCACGAGCCCGTACACGAAGCCCGCACAAGCGGCGTTCAGGTCGAAAGCAGCCCCGCGGCAGCCAAGCTGGTGGTGCACCCGGGCGGAGGTGGCGGGCACCGTCTGGTCCGGGGTCGTCGTCGCGAGTACGAGGAGGTCGATCTCCTGGCCACGGCGTCCGGCGCGCTCAAGGGCGCGCTTGGCCGATTCGATGGCGAGCTCGGAGCTCGTGCCTCCGTGGCGCCGCTCTTTGATGCCGGTCCGTTCGACGATCCATTGGTCGCTTGTGTCGAGGTAAGTCTCGTAGTCAGCGTTGGTGACGATCTTGTCCGGCAGAGAAAGACCCCATCCAGTTATCCGTGCGCCTCTCATCAGGTCCTCTCGTCTTGAATCGGGGCTCGTAACCAGGCAATTGGCTGCCCCCGCGTCACCCGCTCACCCGCCAGCACGAGCAGACCTTCGAGGCTGCCCGCGAACGCGGACCGCACTTCGGTCGTGCCGACACTACCGAGAAGTCCTCCGACCTGGATCAGGACCGGATCCGGGGAGCGTCCGGCCCCACCGGGGAGATACCCGTCCAGACCTGTCGCAGGCTCGAAGATGCCTACCGCCGGCGAGACCACGAGGCGTTCGGTCATGTGGAAGCGCTCGCCGGTCGGGGCGGCGCCCACGATGCCGTCGGCGAGGATCTCGACCAGATGATCGAGGTCGTCCGGAGTCGAGACCGACACCCCGATGGCGTCGGTCGTGGGAGCCACGCGCCGTAACAAGCCCGTCAGAACACCACCGGGGCCGAGCTCGACGAAGGTCTGCATGCCATCGCTGAGCAGGGTGTCGAGGCTCTGGCGCCAGCGGACGGGGCTGCAGAGCTGGGCGGACAGCAGCTGGGGCCACTCGTCGGGGTCATCGTGCGGCCGGGCGTCCACGTTCGCCACCACGACCGGATCGAGGGCGTGGAAGCTCGTGGTGGCAAGGGCCTTGCGGAGCCGGTCACGGGCGGGGCCCATCAAAGGGGTGTGGAAGGCGCCTCCGACGGGCATCGAAAGCACGCGTTTCGCGCCGAGCTCCTTGGCGATGGCGCTGAACTCGGCCAGCGCTTCGGCCGTCCCGGCGACTATCACCTGGCCGGGCGCGTTGAAATTCGCTATCCAGGCTTGTCCGTCGACACGACGGCAAGCCGCCTCGACCGCTTCGTCGTCGAGGCCGAGGACGGCGATCATCGTCCCCGGGGCACATTCGGCGGCTTCGCGCATCGCTGCGCCGCGTTCGGAGACGAGGCGGAGCCCGTCCTCAAAATCGAGAGAACCTGCGGCCACGAGCGCCGTGTACTCGCCGAGGCTGTGACCGGCCGCCGCCGAGGGTTCGATGCCGATCCGCTCTGCCGCGTCGAGGACGATGAGGCTCTGGACGAAGGTGGCGATCTGGGCGTTGTCAGTGCGGGTCAGGGTCTCCTGGTCGGCCTCGAGGAGGAGATGGGCCAGGTCGCGGCCGGTGATCTCAGAGGCCAGGGCCACAAGCTCGAACGACGGGTGGTCGGCCCAGGCGACACCCATGCCCGGCCGCTGGGAACCTTGGCCGGGAAACGTGAACGCCAACAACCCTCGCCCCTTTCCCCCTCCGGTTCGGGCGCCCTGCCCGACCTGCCTCTCCTCAAGTAAGACTTCGCGGGGCTCGGATTGGTTACATCCTCGTCAGTCGATGGCGAGCCGCGCCCGCAACGCCAGGTGGTCCGAGCGGCCCGCTGCAACCGGCGCCCCCGAGATCACCCTGACCGCTCTGGTCACGAAGATGTGGTCGATCTGGCTGTGAGCACGCCAGCTGGGGTAGGTGCGGGCCCGCACCGCTCTACGCCAGCCGGGGAGCCCGAGCGACAGCGGCGGTCCCCAGAAGTTCATGTCACCAGCCAGCACGCCTGGCTGTCCTGCCGTCGGGAGCCTGCTCCGCAGGCGTTCCAACAAGATGGGTGATCCGTGAGTGAAGTGGGCCAGGTGCGTGCCGACAACGGTCAAAGAAGCGCTGTCGACCGCGACCTCGGCGAGAACGGCCGCGCGTCGTCGTGCAGGATCCCGGCTCAGCCGGCCCAGTTCAATGGCTTCGACACCTTTGACCGGCAGGCGTGACAAGACGGCGATGCCCCAGGTTCCGCGGCGACCCTGTTCCCAGCGCGTGCGGGGCAGGCGAGCGAGCTCGTCGGCGTCGCCCACCCACAGGCAACGGTCGCGACGCGGGTTTCTCGGGCCCCAGCGCTTGCCGGGGCCGGCCAGCGACTTGAGGAAGAGGGCATCGGCGAGAGGAACCTCGTGCGACTCGTAGCCGAGGGAGCTCGCGACCTGCGAGGCGAGCCCCTCACCGCTCTCGGGAGTCCAGGTCTCCTGCAGCACGAGGATGTCCGCGTCGAGCTCGTCGCAGGACGCCACGACGTCAAAGGGCGTGCCCCAACCGTCGGTCCCGGCATGAATGTTGAAGGTCGCGACCACGAGCTGCGGCATCGCCAAGCGACGCTAACGGGTCAGCCGTGCCGGTCGAGGTCATGGCGGCTGCGGGGATGCCCGATGACCCGGCGGCGCCTCGTCCTGCGACCCCGAGTGCGCCATCCGCCTCAGGTGCCTTCGAAGAGGGCACGTAGGTCGAGTGAGGGCACGTGCTCGTGGCTGGCGAGCGAGACGTAGGTCCGCGCCAGCACGTCCTTGCCGACGCCGAGGACCGTCGAGAGCAGACCGAGCGACTCCACGAGCTCGCCGGTCGGCACTCCGGCGACAACGTGGTGCCACATCGACTCCTCCAGCACGTTGAAGGCCGTCTGGACCTCACCGATCCCGTATCCGCTCGCGAAACGGTCGCGGCCGACGTGTTCGGCGTAGCTGACCAGCTGATCGAGCTTGCGGGATCGCAGGCACTCGACGACGATGTCGAACAGGGCCTCCAAGCGGGAGCGCAGTTCCTCTGGGCCGGCGGCTTTGTAATGGCCCAGGTGGGATCTAAGGACGGCCTTGGCCGCCTCGTCGAGGATCTCGGCCCTGGCCTCGTTGAGCACGGCAATCAGTTGCATGGGTTTTCCAATCGGGCGGCTCACGGGCCGCGTTGGTCACTAGCCTCCCGGCATGAGACTAAGCGCAAGGAACCAGCTCGAGGGCGTCGTCGTCAGCGTCCAGCACGGCGTGGTCATGTCGACGGTCGTTATCCGCCTGGCGGGTGGCCAAGAGGTCGTCTCGGCGATCACCAGGGACTCCGCCGAGAGCCTGGCTCTGGCCCAAGGCGACGCAGTGCAGGCCGTCATCAAGGCCACCGAGGTCATGATCGGTAAGGACTGACCTTCGAGCTCAGGCTCCCGCCTGTTGCGTCGGCCGGTCTTGTCGGCTCAGCGGCCCCAGACGGCGGCTATTGGCCAAGGGCGAACCCCGACTGAGGCCGACTCTGGCCACTTCAGGCAACCGCCCTGCGGAACACGCGTGTCGCCCAGAACACGACCAGGGCGCACAGCGAGGCGAGGACGACGAAGCCCTGCCATACGGCCGCAGTGCCGAAGCTGCCGGCGGCGAGCGAGCGCGAAGCCTGCACGGCGTAATAGAGGGGGTTGAAATGCGCCACGACGCGCATCCACAAAGGTCCGAATGAGATCGGGAGCAGCACGCCGGCCAGAAGGAGGATGGGCAGGTTTATCCCGTTGATGATGGCGGCGAAGCTGCTGATGTCCTTGGTCACGAGGGCGGTAGCCGTCGAGAAGGCTGCGGTCAGCGCGGCGAGCAGGCCGAGCAGGACAGCGAGGGCCGCCAGCCCCAGCCAGTGCACCTGAAACCCGACTCCGACGGCGATCGCCACGACGACCGTGTCGAACACGACCATCATCATGAGCCCCGAAAGGATGGGGCCGATGAGGATCGCGAAGCGGCTCGCCGGTGTGACGCGGAAACGCTCGACCACTCCAGCCTGGAGCTCGAAGATGGTGTTGAAGCCCATGCCGCTCCCGCTCGCGAACGCGAGAAGCGAGAGGATCCCGGGCAGGAAGATCTCGAGCACGCCGCCGCCCCGGACGCCGAGGCTCGGAGCGATGTGCTTGAGCATCGGGGTGAACAGGGCGAGATAGAGGACCGGCGAGGAGAAGCCGACGAACAACCAGACGGGATTGCGCAACATCTGCATCGTGTAGCGCTGGAAGAGGAGGCCGATGTCGCGCAGTGTCTTCATGCCGCGGTCTCGGTCGTGTCGGTGCCGGCATCTCGAAGTGAGTGACCGGTCTGGTGCAAGAACACGTCGTCGAGCGTCGGCTCGGAGAGACTGATCGACTTGAGCGCGATGCGTTCGGCATCCAGCAGGCGCAACAGGCCGGGGAGGGCCGCGCTCCCGTCCTCGACATAGAGGCGGAGCTGATCGCCGTCGGTGGTCAGCTCGCGCACGTAAGGCTGGGCGGAGATGAGCAGTCGCGCGCGGGCCAGCGCACCGTCCTCGTCGTGCAGGCTGAGGAGGACTGAATCGCCCGAGACCTGTCGCTTCAGGTCCCGCGGGGTCCCTTCTGCGACGATCCGACCGTGGTCCATGATCATGAGGCGATCGCAGAGCATGTCGGCCTCCTCGAGGTAGTGCGTCGTGAGGAAGATCGTCGTGCCGCGTGAGCGCAGCGCGCGGACGTGTTCCCAGAGATTCGCCCGGTTCTGCGGATCGAGCCCGGTGCTCGGCTCATCGAGGAACAGGACCTCGGGCTCGTGGACGATTCCGAGCGCGACGTCGAGACGCCGGCGCTGACCCCCGGAATAGGTCTTCACGCGGCGGTCCGCGAACTCGTTCAGGTCGAGGATCTCCATCAGGAGTTTCGCCCGCGAGGTGACAGAGGCACGGTCGCCGCCGTAGAGGCGCCCCTGCAGTATGAGGTTCTCGCGTCCGGTGGCGAGCTCGTCGGCGCCTCCGAGCTGGCTCACGTACCCGATGCGCTGGCGCACCTGCTTGGGTTTGCGGGCGACGTCGATGCCGGCCACCGTGGCGCGCCCGCTGTCGATCGGCAGCAGCGTGGTCAGCATGCGAAGGGTCGTCGTCTTGCCGGCTCCGTTCGGGCCGAGGAAACCGAAGATCTCTCCTTGCCCGACCTCGATGCTGACGCCCCGCACCGCCTCGACCGGTCCGCGTCTCGAGCGGAACTGCTTGCGCAAGTCTGTGGTCGAGATGATCGCTTCCAAGTCTTTCTCCTCCGTGTGTTCCATCGTCATCGTCAACGCCTCCGTCGGGTCGTCGGGGAACAACGGTGGGGTCGCCACGATATCGCCGACGTGGGCGTGGTCGTCCTGGGACCACCCGAGCGCTTCTAGCGCGCCGGCCTCGATCTCACGAACCAGCCCCGGGACCTAGGCGGGCGCGGCTTGCAGTAGTGGGCGGACACGCTCGGCCTCGATCGAAGAAAAGAGCCCGCGCATGGCTTGGTTCCTGCCGAGCTCACGGGCCGATGTGGCAACAACGGGGAGGTCTGCGCGGTCGTGAGGCTCAGTTGCACGAAGGAGCGTCGTGCTCGAGGCGCTTGCCGAAGCTCACGGCCTCGTCGACGCTGTAGCCGATGCGTCGGTAGAAGTCTTTTGCAGCCTCGTTGGAGGTCCGCACCTGGAGGTTGACTTTCGGGCAGCCGAGATCGCGCAGTCGCCGCTCCGCCGCGTCCATGAGCAGGCGCCCGAGACCCTGACGCCGCCGATCGGGGTGCACCGCGAGGTAGTTGACCCAGCCTCGGTGACCTTCATAGCCGACCATCACGGATCCGATCAGGCGGCCATCGTCGTCGAGCACGAGAAGGTTCTCGGCGTCCCTGGCCAATTTACGGTCGATATCGCGGTTGGGGTCGTTCCATGGTCGCGTGAGCTCGCAGATCGACCACAGCGACACGAGGGCGTCCCGGTCGGCCGGCCGGTACGACCGGAGCAGGGGTTCCACGGCTCCTGTCTACCAGCCGTGACCGGCGTCTCGACGAAGAATCGGTTGGGTCCCGGCCCCGTGCCGGTACCGGGCCAGGGCCTATATTGAGTCCATGATCCGATCTTGTTACCGCCTTGCCGTCGGAGGGTTCGCCGGAGCTCTCGCCCTGGGTTCAGTTTCCGCCCTGCCCTCGATGTCCAACCTCCACCGACTTGGTGCTGG
Organism: Acidimicrobiales bacterium; assembly: GCA_052148655.1. GTDB lineage: Bacteria > Actinomycetota > Acidimicrobiia > Acidimicrobiales > Bog-793 > Fen-455. The sequence goes on along the minus strand of JBKQHU010000132.1, from coordinate 16,840 downwards.
GTCGTCCTCGGTCGTTGCCGAGGCGAAGGCCATCAACTTGAAGGTGTCGGACCTGCCGACATCGATCAAGTGGGCGACCGCCAAGCCAACGGCCTCACCGAAGGGCGAGGCGGCGCTCGGCAAGCAGGCCGTCGCCTGCATTGCCAAGGGCGGCCCGGTGAGCCCGGATCCGTTCGGCACGAGCGGAGTTGTAGCGGGCACCGTCCTCGCCGACGTCTCCTCGCCGACCTACTTCGAGAAGAGCCAGACCCTCACCCACCTGCCGAGCGCGACCTCGGAGGTGGTCTTCCTCAAGACCGCTCCCGCAGCGCTCGCCGACCTGGCGGGGGTCGGCCGCAAGGCGTCGATCGCCTGCCTGGCGACCCAGATGGCCGCCGAGAGCACCCTCCAGGGTGCCGGCAAGGGCGTCAACGCCCGCGGGAGCTTCCTGCCCGCCCCGCGCTACGGCAGTGGGGGAGTACACATCCGCTTTCTCGAGTCAGGCGGCAACTTCGCCTTGCTCAAAGAGGCCCTCTACGACGACGAGTACTTCTACGTGCAGGGCTCAGCCGAGGTCTACCTGACTTTCGTCAATCTCGGCTCGGCCTTCAGCCCAAGCGGGGCAGCTGCGGCGATAGCAGACGTGATGGCGAGGGCGAAGTCGGAGGTCGGCTGAGCCAGCTGGCTCCCGCTATTTCGCGGGAGGGGCCAGGATCTCAACGTCGTCGGGGACTCTTCTCGAGTGCCAGAATCCGAACAGGACAAGGATGAGCATGAGGCCGGCGAGGATGAAAGCGGCGATCCCGGCCCAAAGTGAGATCGTCCCGAAGGTGCCGAAGGCATAGGCCTCGAGCAATAGGCCGCGAAGTGTCTGGCCCTCGAAGGCGGTTTGCACCTCTGCCTTGAGGGCTTGGTTGTCTGGGTTGGCCAAGGCGGCCGCGCTGATCTTCGCGTAGACACCGCCGTAGGGCATGCCCGCCACATCGCTTTGGATCTTCTGCGCGTAGGCATTGGCTTGATTACCGGTCAGTACCTGCTGGCCGGCGTACTGGAGGAGGTAGGGCCTCTGCGCCGGGGTGATGTCAGCCTTGGCCGGGAAGAAGATGTCCTGCTGGGCCAGCTGGTTGTGCACGCTCGAGTTCGTGAAGCTCTGCGCCCACATCAAGAGTGCTCCAGCCACCACGAGGACGGCCACGACCAGCAGGCCACCTGCGCTGACCAGGACATCGAACACTTTGCGTCGCATCGGACGTACCCTCCCGCTTTAATTGTGAATGAGACTGAGTTGGCCGGGCATTATCACGGATGCAGCTCGCAGGGGCCAACCGCAAGCACCGTTCCATCAGGCTGCCAAGACGCGGCCCAAGATCTCCTAAGTCGGGTTCCTGGCGGCGAAACTGGGTCCCATTAGGTCCTTTGCTGCTTCTCTGAGCAGGTCAGCCAGCACCTGGGACGGGACCTCCGCGAAAACGTCCCCCACCAGATCCAGCAAGCCCATGACGGCTTTGAAGGCGCACGCCATGCGCACTCGATCACGAAGATCGATCTCGTGGTCGGAGAGCGCCGCGTGGAACCAGTCCTCCAACAGATCGTGCTCGGACACGTGGCGTTCGTGGTGCAGGTGCGCGATCGCGGCCCGGTTGCGCTCTTGGAGGATGAACAGGTCGTGGTACTCGAGGATCTCGTTGATCAGCTGGTCCAGCAGCGCCATCCAGGCTTCCGGCGAGCTCGCCGGCATGTGCACGGCACTCAGCGCCTCGCGTCCGACCTCGTGCAGCTTGTAGTGCAGCGCCATCAAGATGTCCTGCTTGCTGGCGAAGTGGTAGTAGATCGATGCCTTCGAGAAGCCCAGCCTCTCGGCGATCTGGCGGATGGACGTGGCGTCGTAGCCCTGTGTGATGAAGAGGTCCAGAGCGATGTCCAAGATCCGCTGGCGCGTGTTGGGATGGCCCGCCGCGCGGGCCTCGGTAGGCTGCGTTAAGCCAGCTTCATGACTCCCGGAGTACGACACGCCCTGGTCATCCTCGCTTTACTTGACGGTCGGTCAGATCTGTCTTACTATCCGTTCGGTAAGTATACGCGAACCACCGACTGGCAGGAAGAGGATGAAGAAATACATTCCAGGTGTCGTGCTCGCTGCGGTGCTGAGCACCGGGCTGTTGGCAGGTCCCGTGTTCTCGGCTGTACCGGCAGTCAAGCATGTGACGTTTTCCAGTAGCTACACCGGCAAGGCCTCGTTGCTGATCAACAACGGCCAGGCCACTATTTCCTCGGTGACGGGTTCGGGGAAGAACTCGCTCTTCGGTGCCAGCAGGGTCAGCGGCAGTGGTTCGGCCGCCGCTTCACAGCAGTGCGATCCGTTCGGCGGCAAGGGCAGCATCGCTGGTGGCGCCAACAAGATCATGTTCACCGTCGTACGGTCGAGCTCGCAACAGGGCTGCGCCAACGGTGACAGTGGACCGGTGACGGTCACATTCCACGGTGTCGCCGTAGCCATCGGAGGGGCCGGCGCAGCCAAGGGCGCCTCGGGCAGCCTCAAGTTCAAGGGCACTCTAAAGCTCGGCGGAACCAGCGGATCCCAAAACGGCTCTTTCACCGTCACCCTCAGCGGAACGCTGAGCGTGAAGGCCTGAGACACAACCCAGACCTGACAAGAGGGAGGATGGCATGAAGAAGCTCATAATCACTGTCGCCGCAGGGCTCATGGCGATCGGAGGTGTCGTTGCGGGCGCCGTGGTGGGTGCCGGCGCAGGAGCGGCCACCGGTCACGCCGGAGCTGCCACGACAACGACGACCACGACCCTGGCCCCGCCGGTGCAAGGGGTCGGACCGCACAAGGTGTTCTTCTCCGTGGACACCGTCCAAGGCGGGGGCGGGACCGTGAAGCTGCCCGCCGATGCTGCCTGCTCGATGACGAACCTGTTCCAGCGGGGCGATGTCGTGGTGTTCCGCATGTACGGCGTGCACGTCAGCACCGGGGGCAACGACCTCACCAACGTGACGGTGAAGAACGCTTTTGTGAACGTCCCCGGTCTGCCCGCGATTCCCCTGGTGTACAGCACCCACCCGACCAAGCCGGCGATGTCGTACTGGACAGCCGCTTGGCCGGTGGGCAAGACCTATCCGCTCGGCGTCGTGAACTACAGCGTCACGGTGATCACGAACCCGGTGCCGGCAGGGCTGACAGCCGGGGTCCCCTCTGAGAAGGGCGTATTCATGCAGCAGGATTCGCCTCAGGTGGCTTCGATGCTCACGATCGAGCCCAGCAGCTAACAAAGCGGGAAAAGACTTCTAACCGAGAGGTCGCTTGCCGTCGGTCAGCCGGCGGTGAGCGACCTCTCGGGTCTTTTGGGCTAGTTCGCTGGGCCTTTCGAGGTGACCTCTCGGGTCTTTTGGACCTGTGCGCGACCAGAGGTTCGCGGTTACGGTCGTCACCAAGACCTGGAGCGACAAGGCCAGTTCTCAGTGGCAGTCGACAGACAACATATTTAGGTGAGAGGAAAGTTGACTATGAGATATCTGAGAGAACGGCAACCCCGCAGCGTGCTGATCGGGTTGTTGGTAGGGGCTTTGGTCCTGTTTTCTTGTGTCGCAACCGCCAGCGCGGCGACTGCAGGCAAGGGCTCCGTGCGCCCCTTGTCCACCCATGCCGCTTCGGCCGGCGTGAGCTTCACAACGCTGCGTTCACCTGCCATCCCGGGTGTCAGCCCACTCCCAGGCCCTGTCGCCGGAATGGCGAAGGCGAGCCCAAACATGGGCATCCTCCAGGTGAACCCCGATGAGGGTGTCGCGGGGACGCCGTTTACGATCTCGGGCTCGCACCTGGGCGCGAACGCGAACGTAGAGCTGACGTGGTCGACAGCCGATGCCACGTGGCTCGTGCAGGCCAAGCCGGACACGGTGAATTACCTCGGCCGCTCCGACACCTTGTTCGCAGTGGTGCTCGCCAAGACGACAACCAACGCCAGCGGGTCGTTCCGCCTGACACTCACGGTGCCTCAGGACTGGGGTGGTCTGCATGACATCTATGCCGTCGTCAACGGTGTACAGGTCGCTCACGGCGGGTTCATCACCCTGCGAACCGTCACCGTCACGCCGACGAGCGGTCCCATTGGGACGCCGATCACGATCACCTACAGCGGCCTCGGTGCCTCCTTCTACACGGGCGGGGCATCCCTGCTCTGGGACAACCACTACGTGGGCGAGATGATGGCCAACTGGACGCGCGGCGTGGCGAGGGCGACCATCCGTGCCGCAGGGCCGGTCGGCCAGCACACGATCCAGATCGGTAACGCCATCAGCTACCTGTACCTGAACGTGCCGCAGTCGCCGATCCCGTACACGAACGGCGCCACGGTCACCTTCACGGTGACAAAAGACGACGGCCCTCCAGCTTCCTCCATCGACTGGCCGGTCAGCGTCGCTCCGACGCTGAGCGCCCGGACAACGCTGCAGACAACCTCGGCTGCGAACGGTGTGCAGGCGACACTCGCGACCACAAGTGGCCGGGTGAACACCAGGGTGCAGCTCTCGGCGACGGGCCTGGCGTCGGGATCGCCGGTACAACTGGTCTGGTCCACGGTTGTCGGAAACCGCGTCAACTGCACGAGCACGTGCTGGGCCTTCGTGTCGCAGCCGTTGGGATCGGCGAGCCCGTCCGGCGGATCGCTCCACTCGAAGATCACGGTTCCGGACGGTCTCGGTGGCTGGCATGTCGTGCAGCTCGTGCAGAAGGGCAAGATCCTTGCGGAGGTGCCCTTCTATGTGATGGAGAGCATCGTCGGTAAGGGCGTGTCCTCGGTCGTCGTCAAAGAGGGCCAGTCCTTCACGATTCACTTGAAGGGTGTCGGCTGGACCCAGCTCGACAACACCGTCACGGTCGACTACGACAACAGCTACATCGGCTACGGGTGCGGCTTCAACTCGAACGGGGACGTCCTTTTGCACCTGAACGCCACCGGTGGTCCCGGGACGCACCTGATCGACCTCTACCCGATGCTGTACAGCTTGTCGCCGTCGTTCGCCTCGACCCCTTACGGGATGGTGCCGGTTCTCACCTACGCCCAGGACGAGCCCGGACTTGCGCTCGGCTACCATCTGCCCGCGTTCAGGTTCGCGATCACCGTCGTCAAGTAGCCGCCGGTCCTGCAACTGTCTCCAGGTCTCGCCCCTCGTGTGAAACGGGGGGCGAGACCTTCACTCTGGCGAGCCGGGCGACCGGTGCCGGGAGCCACCAGTTCCAGCGCCCGAGCAACGCCATGAGGCTCGGCATCAACAGGCCGCGCACGATCGTCGCGTCGATGAGGACCCCGAGGGCGAGCCCGGCGCCGATCTCCTGCAGCCCGGCCACATGCCCTGCCACCAGCCCCGAGAGTGCCCCGACCATGATCAAGGCCGCGGCGCTGACGACCCGCCCGGTGTGGGTGAGCCCGTGCGACACGGCGCGCCGGTTGTCGCCGCTGGCGTCCCATGATTCGCGCATGCGCGTCACGAAGAAGACCTCGTAGTCCATCGAGAGGCCGAAGAGCATCGCGAAGAGGAAGATCGGAACCCAGCCCTCTATCTGAGAGACGCGATACAGGCCGAGCACGTCGGCCCCGACGCCGAAGCGGAAGATCACGACGAGCAGTCCGTAGGTGGCGGCGACGGAGATCGCGTCTAGTGCCACAGCCATCAACGGGAGCACGAGGGACCGGAAGGCGCGCAGCAGCACGAGATAGGCGAGCGCGAGCACGAGCAGGACGATCCAGGGAAAAGGTCCGTAGACGCGTGTCAAAAAGTCGGCCCCCTGAGCCGGCGCACCGCCCACGTAGACGCTGAGGCGGGGCGGGAAGCGGGCTTTGGGAAGGAAGCTGGAGTGGATCTGGTGCACGAGCAACTGGGTGGCTTCCTGGCCGAAGTCGTGCCGCCCGACGACGATCATCTGGCGGTACCGATCAGAAGGGTCGATGTAGGGCGCTCGGGAGCCGATGGCGACGACGAAGACCTCGGGATCGTTCAACAGCTCGTGGGCGAGCCGGAGCGTGGCGGCGGAGATGGCCGGCGCGTCCGCCTTGCCCGGAGCACCCGCGTCGAGCACGACCTCGATCGGTGTGATCACGCCGGGTCCGATCCGATTGCGGAGCATGCTGAGGGCGCGGGCCGACTGGATGTTCTGCGGGATTGCCACGACAGACCCAGGCGTGAGCTCGAGCCAGAGGGCCGGCGTGGCCGCGGCGAAGAGCATCCCAGCCGAGCATGCCAGTACGACAACGGGGTGCTTTAAGACCATGGCCGCCAGTCGAGACCAGAGGCTGTGCTGGTGGCTCGGCCTGGGCCCTGAAGGGCGGACGCTCCCCATGGCACGTCGTCCGAGTAGCGACAACAGCGCCGGTTGCAACGTGAGCGCAGCGACGATCGACACGAGCGGAACCACCAGGCCGGCAAAGCCGAGCGAGCGGACGAAAGGCACAGGGACGATGAGGACCACCGAGAGGCCGACGGCGACGGCGACGCCGGAGAAGATGACCGTCCGCCCTGCAGTGGCCATCGTGGCCACGATCGCGTCCTCGACCGCTCGTTCCTCGTCGGACAGCTCGTGTTTGAACCGGTGCACGACCAAGAGCGAGTAGTCGACCGCGATCCCGAGTCCTATGAGCTGTACGAGGTTCGGGACGTAGAGCACCATCAAGAACTCGTGCGCGAGGGCGAAGATGATCGCCAGAGCGGCCGTTGTCGTTCCGGCAGCGAGGGCAAGTGGGATCAGGAGGGCGAGCGAGGGACCGAGGACGAAGGTCAGTAGCGCGAGCGCGGCCAGGACCGCGATGACCTCGCCCCGGTGCAGGTCGCTGGTCAGGATCGGTTCGATGTCGTATTGGAGCGCAGGGGCTCCGGTCACGTACGCGCTGGGCAGGCCCGAGTCCTTCAAGGCGTGGCGCAAGGCGCCCGTGTAGGTCGCAGCCCGTTGCAGGTCGAGCGCCGTGCTGATGTTGCCGTAGAGGATCCCGGCCACTTCCCGCAATGCCATGACGTGTGCGGTCGGTACCGCGCGAGCCGCAGCTGAGAACCGGATGTCCATGGCGCGCAGGGTGGGCCCTGGCGGGTTCGACACCTGGAAGACCACTGTGAAGGTGCCTTCGACGTTCTCGCCGAAGTGCTGGGTCAAGATGGCGTCGGCTCGCCCCGAGTCGCTTCCCGGGACGGCGAGCGAGGTTGACAAGAGCCCCGGTAGGCGCACAGCCGAGAAGGCTCCCACGATGATCACCGCGATCCAGAGAGCGATCACCAACATGCGCCAGCGAATGACCACGTGGGTCCATCGCTCGAGCATGGGTGCTACATAAGCAGGGTCATTGGGGGTAGCTTTGGGCCGGTTACGAGGCACCCGCACCCTCTCTGAGCAGGACTCTTATCGTCAAAAAGGGCGCCAAACTAGGGCCACGGCGTACCAATACGAGGATAACACCGCCCTTCTAAGAGTTTGCCCAGTAAATCTAAGGGCAAAGTACCGCTGCGGGCACGATTAGCGGTCATGGCTACTGCGGTCACGTTGCGGTCAAGTTAGCGGTCAGGTCCGAGGCGACCGCGACGCCTCGCGAGGGCGATGTTTGACTCCATCAGCAGGCACGCGAACGTCGCCTTGTCTACCTGTAGAAACTGCATAATCGTCTCGTAGGCGTTCGGTTCCGGCGCCATACCGTCGAGTAGCCAGCGGTTCAGGCGCGTGGGGTGCACGCCTAGCTCGCGGGCGGCCTGGGCCTGGCTGAGGTTCCGCTCAGCCATCTCACGCCGGAGTGCCATCTCTACCGTCTCAGCTTGCTCCGCCATGTCCGGCAAGTTAGCCGCCGTAGCGAACGTTGCGCAATGCACAAGGGAGCCGCAATCCTGTTCGCGATGGACGCGATTCCGGCGCCCCGTTGTCCTGACCCTCGACAAGACAAGGCGGTCACCGTTTCGGTTACACAGGTTCGGCCCTATTGGGAGGCCATTGGTAGGACGGATGATCTTTGTCGATTAGGGCGCAGTCAAGCGCGTTTTGGAATCGGTCAGCGTAGGGGCTACCTGATCGATCGGCCGCGGCGATGAATGAGCCGAACTCGGTCAAGATCGAGTCGACCATCCGCTCTAGCGCCCACGTTTGCGGGGTGACGTACTCGGCTCGCGCGATCGATAAGTGGGCTGCGTACTTGTCAATCCGCTCCAGATAGCCGTCGAGCGGGTGCAAGGTCTTGGGGTTCCAACCCTTCACGAAGTCACCCGGTTTTACGTCGCTCGACTTCCAGCGGCGCCCTTGCCCATCTCGCCGCTGCCGTCCGGCAAGGAACTCGATGAGCAGCCGAGCGTGAACCAGTGTCGATTCGAGACAGGCGTTGCAGAGAACCGTGTGCCCCTCACGGTCGAACTGGATTGTCCATGCGTACGTGGTGGCGAGAATCCTGATCTGGAAACAGACGTTAGAGGCAGCGTTCTCGCGTTTTGCAGGGTCGAGAGTCATCGATCACACCCTTCCTGAACGACAGTAGCCCCATCAGAACGAGGCGTCTTCGGTGCTCCCTGGGAACACGATCGCCTTCGACGGGATCGCTAGCATCGGCGACACGCTCGGCAGGTAGCCGGGCGTGCCCGAGTAGGTCACGAACGCCATGACGACCAGGCTGCGCCCGCGAACGAGCGGGACGGTCCCGCCTCCCGTGCAACTGCCCGACGCCATGTTGTTGGATGGCGTGACGTGGAGAGCCAGCCCAGTGTCCCATAGGTCGGCAATGCAGCTCTCGTCGGCGAGCACTCCGCCATCGGGTAGTAGGTAGACCTTTTTGGACCCGTTGACCACGAACGTGAATTTCAGGGTTCCGTATGTGACTGCGACGCCATTCCTGGTGGTCACCTCTGCGCCAAGCGGTAGGCCCTCTTGCGAGATGTAGTACCCGAGTCCCAGCGTCGTTCGCGTGATGAGCGCCCCTGCCTCGGCGACCCTTAGATGATCGACCGTGGTGTGCGCGCCGCGTGCCGTCAGACTCAGCGCGTACCACCTAGCGCGAGATGTCGGGTTGGCGGGGATGGTGAGCTGTCGAAGGATTCTCCCGCTTGAGCACTTCACCGTCCCGTCGAATCCCGCGATCTTCGGCGACGACGACCACGAGCAGGTCTTGGCGTCATGGACCGAGACGAACCACGTAAAGCCCCCGCCCTCGGCCGCGACGTGGCGAACTGGGGTGCCGGTAGTGCTTGCAGCACTTGCCAGGGAGGGAAGGACGAAAGCGACCAACGCCGCCACTGCAATAAGGGGACGGAGAACTGTTCGCATGTCGGACCTCCCCAGGTCACTTCTGCCGCGAGCGTAACTCCTGAGCAGGGACTTTGCCCGGTAGTGACACCATGACCGACGATTTAGGAGCGACCCTGTGGCGCGAGTGTGAACTCACCAGGTCACGCTTCTGGCTTACGTAGAGGAGGGGGTAGCGGCGCTCCGAGTCCTTCGGTCGCTAGGTATTCAACCAATGAGTGCGAGGAGTCGCTGTACGGCGAAAGGTCCCCTGGCGTTAGGGCGAAGACTTTGTCAAAGCTCGCGTCCAATGCTTCCTGGTCTGCGTCCGTGAATGACTCGTCAGCATATCTCTGGAGCACCGCAACCCATTGTAAGGACAAGACCGCAAGCGCCTCAGTCGCATCCTGGTAGACCCGACGCGGACGACGCGAGCAGAGCAGTCTCAGCTTCACAATGTCCGCCTGCACCGCTAGGTGTTCAGTCTCCCAACCCGGATAGAGGTTGCCCGCGTGAAGATGCGCAAGCGCCAAACTCGCTTGCGACTGGAGCGACCAGGCGAGCGAACGAATCTCCTCTGTGTTCCCATGTCGCCGCCTCAGCCACTCAGCGAGGGTGACTCCGGCCACCACGCCAGCAGCACCGATTAACGCCGCGACAATCTCCACCGTTCCCATCGTCTCACGCAGGTCTTGGAGGCGGGAAGCACCCCTCCGCGATCCCTCGTCGCTTCTAAGTCGAGGGGTCTGTGTAAGGGTCTTGCGTATTGCGCGATGTAAGATATACACATGGCCTTGCGCAGCCTCCCAGCCGTATCGAAGCACCGGCGTCCGCTGGCCGCGGCCATCGCTACTGTTCCCGTGGACGGCGAGTGGCACACCTTGGCCCAATACGCCACCCCCACTATTGCGGCGAACACGGCCCAGCGCCTTCGGTGGCAGTACCGCGTGAACGCCGTCGCCCGTGGCTGCCAGGTCCTTGTGAACCGGGGTAGCGCACTATGAGAGCCGACGACCGTGCTCGCCGACTCGAACGTCAACGTGCCGCGGAGGCACGGGAGGCGGCAAGACGAGCCGGTCACGCCGAGTTCGAGAATGGCGTGCATCACATCGAGGACGCCTTGCCCAGCCTGCCCTTAAACCTCTGGCGGTCCGTAGCGACATTCACCAAACAGGAGATGGCCGAACACGTGGCAACCATCTTTGACGGGCGCTACGACCCGGCTACGGGTGTCCGGCTAGTCGTCCAGCATCACGGCGCCACGGTCTACTTGTTGCGACGGAAATGAGAAGGGTCGCGGCCAGCCCGGCTACGAACTACAGGAAGGAGAAACACATGGCTAAGACCAAACCATTCAAGGCGCCGGTCATACCCGACCGGCCCGACGACAGCACCGCCAAAGGTGGCCTAGCCGAGGAGCAACACCGAGCGCGTGGCCGTACGAGGACGGCCTACAAGTTCAACAAGGTAGGCGTGAAGCGTCGCCAACAGAAGGCGAACACGGTGGCCGCTCCTATCGACAAGTCCACGCCAATCTACTGAGAGGACAGTGACATGGCTGAACGCATCATCCGAGGCCTACGCGATGGGGCCTTCATAGCGAAGCTACCGGACGGATCCGAAATCGCCTTTAGGGGCCTAGCGGCCAAGCTCAAGTGTGACGAGGTACAAGCCGCGGCCGGGTACAAACCCGTGGGCGATTGGCAGGATGGCGAAAGGCAGTACGAGCTAGACCCCACCCTTGTGCAAGCCGCGCAAGGGCGAAAGGCGCTAGACGAGGCCATTCGCCAGTATAACGAGCGGCAAGTCCGAGGACTCCCGGCTGGCCCACGGCCCACCTATGAGTCCTTAACGGCGGCCGGTGGCCGGTATGTTCCCCCGATGTCCGAGGCTGAGAAGATAGCGGCCATGACTGACGAGGAAAAGGCCGAATGGCAGGCCAAACGCGACGAGTGGAACGCCCGGTTCAAAGAAGGCATTGAGCGGCCGGGCTACGGGGTATAACCCGTGAACTTTGCCGACATTGATGACCTGCCTGACCTTGACGACTGGGATATGGCCGGGTTGGGCATCCTTGACGACGACCGTAGCCAGGAGTTTGCAGAGAGTGACCTAATCGGGTTTGACAGGTTCAATCCCTCCGATCCCGAATGGGCAGCAGAGTTGGAAAAGTGGCGGGCAGCGGCCCGCGCAGAATGGGCAAAGGACCACTATGCCTAACTACTGGGATGACGTGGACGGGCCGGTGCTAGGCGTGACGTGCTCGCACCCCGATTGCTCCGAACCGTGCGAGCCGGGCAGGCTGGACTGTTTCCAGCACTTCACCGAGTTTCTAGCGGGACTTCGGCAGAGCGGCGGCGGCTGCAATCCACTGGCAGGCATCCCCGTCATGGGGCCGGTTGCCTCTGGTTCGCTGGTGGGCGTGACCGCCCCGGATGGTCCGGCTGGTGTACCTGCGGCCACGCCCACCGGTGTCATGTTGCCGGGCGCCACGATTGCCGTGGGGCCACCTATCGACCCCCCGCACTTCAATCCCTACGGCGGTACCCATCCCGACGACCCGGCCGTGGACGCCTTCACGGTCCACCGTGGCCGTCGTGTGCACCTCACCCGCGACGCGGGCATCGGGGCCGCGGTCGGTACATCCCTACCGCCCCGTTCTGAACGCCCACCCCTTGAGCACCCTCAGAACGTCTCGAACAAGGTCGTGGCGCCGGAAGTCGCGGCCTACAAGCACCCGGCCGACCGACCGGCGAACCTACAGCCGGTGCTACCGGATGCACCCCCGCCCGGGGAGAGTGCCGTCGAGAAGGCGTTGAACGCGGCCGAGAAGGCTGACCGGCGACGGGACCAGGTACGTGATGCTGTCCGGCGTCATCGGGCCAAGGCGGCGACATGACGGCCACGACCAAGCTACCCCCGGCGTACAGGAAACGAAAACGACCTGCGCGACCACCGATAGAGATGAAGGTGGCCGAAGTCTGCTGATTGAGCGGTACGGTCGGCGGCCATGATATGCACAGGGTTCGTCCACAGATAGGGGATGAACTACAGCCCGGTCAAGGCCGCGATTACCCTCGAAATCTGTCGAAACTAGCCCCGCGACCCCTGGCATGCCCGCGATGTAGCTAGCACGAACAGCGCGGTTGGACCAGTACCTAGAACAATAGTGCACGGATTCACAATGTGTAGGGCTGAGGGGTATCCATATCACTACTCTGGAGTATGTGAAAGAAACACCTATTAGACCTTCGCAACTCCTGGGTATCGAGGACATCGCTCATAACCTTGGTGTTGCCGTCGCCACGGTGAACAAATGGCGACAACACCACATCCTGCCCGCGCCGGTCACCACCATCTCCGGTGTTCCCATCTTCGCGTGGCAGGACATCCTGAACTGGGCGCTAGCCACGAACCGCGTCCAGCTGGTCCCCATTCTCGACAAAGGCGGCAGGCCGAAGGGTTCGGTAGCCAGGCTACGGGGCGAAAAGGTGACGTGATGGAAAATGAAAGGGCGCCCTGGCCGGGGCGCCCATCAGACAACTCGAACGGCACCAGTGTAGCACCGTGGGATGGGCGGGAACGCCGTCGTCACCGGTGCTCACGGTGCAATACCCGTGACCTGCCTCGTAAAGAGGACCTGTGCACCGAATGTGACCGGAAACGGGCGTGCTGGTGGGACTTGCCGGACGTGCGAGGGGAACGACGGGACAGGAGGAAGTACCCGAGATGCTGACAGTCGAGGACTACCGCTACATCGTGGCCGACCCTAAGACCGACGCCGACACGCGAGACAAGGCTAAGGCCATCCTCGCGGGCATGGAGCGGTCGGCCCGGCCCCGTGTCGCTATCGACTGGCCGACATTCTGGACCGAGGACTTCCCCGACGAGGATTGGGTGCTCGAACCCCTAGTTCCGGTCGGTGGGCAGGTGTCCCTGTTCAGCCAGGCCAAGGCCGGGAAGTCGCTCCTGGTCCTAGAGATGGTCGCGGCGGCGGTAACCGGGCGTAGCGTGCTCGGCCAGCGAGCCACCGAACCCATCCGAGCGATGTACGTGGACCAGGAAATGACCCGTAGGGAACTACGGGACCGGCTGGAATCGTTCGGCTACGGCCCCCAGGATGACCTTGGCGGCCTGGTTTACTACCAGCTGCAGCGTTACCCCCCTCTCGACACCCCCGAGGGCGGGGACGCCATCCTGGCCGACGCTGAGGCCCACGGCGTAGACATCGTGGTCCTCGACACTGCCTGCCGGGTCGTAGACGGCGAGGAGGACCGGGCCGACACGTGGCAGGCGTTCTACCGCAACACGGGACTCGCACTCAAGAACGCGGGTATCGCCCTGCTCCGGCTGGACCACGCCGGTAAGGACAAGGGCAAGGGCGCCCGCGGGTCATCGGCCAAGAACGATGACGTGGACGGCGTATTCCTACTTGAGGTGGTGGCCGAGGACAAGGCCGAGGGGACGGCGACCATCCGGCTATCCAACACCCACCGGCGCGGCGAGTTACTTCACGACCTCACCGTGCACCGGACCCGCACCGAGGACGGGCTGACGGCGCACGTGCTGGCCGAGACGGGCTACGTGGGTGGCGTGGCGGGCGTCGCGGCCGAGATGGACCGGCTGGGCGTGCCGGTGGCCGTGGGTGTCCGCGAAGGGGAACGACTGTTCAAGGCGGCGGGTGGAACGGGCAGGCTGACCACGATTCGGGATGCCATCAAGTACCGGAAAACGCGTGTCCCGGGTCGGGACACACCCCCTGTGTCCCAAAGTGCGGGACACACCACGGACACGCAGGTCACGGGCCGGACACACCCGGACACGGCCCCTGTGTCCGCATGTCCCCCCTTAAAGGGGGACACGCGGCAGGACACAGTGTGTCCCGATGGTCCCGAGGAGGGTGCTGAGGCGACTCAGGACGAGTACGAACAGCACTTCGCAGAGATGCTTCGGCTGGACATCGGTTGGCCGGACGAGGACCAGGACACGGCGTAGCCCATATGGCGGGGCGATACGCCGGTCGCGCAGGCTGTAATCATCAATGTGAGTGCGTCGATTTATCCTCTATAGGCGTAAACATCGGTGACGCGTCACCTGACTACAGAAGGGGACGCAGGACCGTGACACTGCCTCGGTGTCAAATGAGGCTGTTTGCCCTGGTCAGAGCGTTATCGCCCCGTCTCGTGCCCGGCAGGGTGCTCCCCTGTAATCATGGTGACGTTTTCCCTGGTCAGAGGCTAGATTTCGCCATATCGGGGGAGACTCGGCAATAGGACCTACCCCCGGCCCGGTCATCGCTCGATAGCCCTAGGACCCCCCTACCTTGCTATGCCAGCAACCGCGAATAGGTCGTTTACAAGGGTCGTCGCGGTCCTGACCGCTTCCCATGACCGCAGTAGGCCGAGGCTGGGGCGACCTTCTGAGCCACCACCCCTCATCCCTGATATACCCCTAGGGGTATATCCTCGTGAACGTTCCGCGGACAAGGGCTGGCTATTGAGCACCTCTATAGCCTGACGTGAGCACTAGCTAGCCATCCTCTCATATCGCTTTACTTCTGGTCCTGATTGACCGATACTGTCTCTAGACGCACGTTGCGCGTCGTGCAATGCACTAGAGGGAGGACGGATGTTCAAGACCATTGAGGACGTGAAGCGGGCCAACCGTGAGGCTGGCTATCACTTCTTTGACAAGGACACTTGCCGATTCTTCGGCTCACGGATAGGCGAGACGCTGTACGCGGGTCGCTACTTCATCACCAGCGAGCAGCAGCCAGGATGGCGCCCTTGCGGGTCTGGCTGGGTACATGAGCACCCGCGAGGCTGGACCATTCGCGAGGCTCACCAGGACGGCAGCGTGAGCACGGTAGGCGAGTTCCAAGAGTTCGCCACGCGTAGCGCAGCCCTGGCAGCCCTTCGCTGGCCCGTGAGGCTGGCTGAGGCTGAGCACGACGGATACCACGCGGGCCACGCCGCCGGAACCTGGGTGACCGATGGCAACACTTCCGAGGCGACCTACAGGGCGATTCTCGACGGTTACGAGAGTGGCGACTCTGGAGTGATGGACTACCAGCCCGCGCCCTTGTCGGGCGAGTGGGCCGACGACCCAGGGCCACGCGACCTGTTCGCTGGCTGGGATCGGATGGACGATTGGCAGCAAGACGAGATAGCTACGGCCTACGAGGCTGGGTACTCGGACGGGTTTTGGTCCGAGGTCGTGAGGTCCTGCCGTTACGCGCTGCGCCTTGAGGTCGCATCGTGACCCTGGTCAGCATGGCGCCGCGGGATGCTCCGGCCCTGGCCCTGCCAGCCCGGCCCAGCGCGGCCGACTACAGGCAGGCGGTAGGGCTGGCCCCGGCCAGGGGTGGCGACGATCCGGCCGTGCCGATCAGCCTCGAGCGTCTCGGCTGGGATCGGTATCGCGTGACCTGCCATTGCTGTAGAACCCGTACCGAGACGCTCACCTGGCAGGGTGCCAACTCTGCGGCCATCGCCCACCGATGCGCCCATGCCAGGGCTGACCACAACGAACCCAACCGACCACCCCGCGACCCTGTAGCCAGCCTGCCAGCGTAGGCCTCACCGACCCAGGCCCCGGCTACGGCCGGGGCCTTGTCGCGTATCGGCGGCCGTGTTCCCTGAGATGGTGATGCAGCCGGAAGCTACGATCCGAACGCGTGGCCCGATCGGGCGCGCTGGCAAGACAGAGAGAAGTTCAGGTGGACACATTCAACGCGAAGGGGACCTGTAAGAAGTGTGGCAGCCAGACGCCTGCCGGTTACGAGTATCACGACAAGGGACAGCACAACACCCTACCTATGGGAGTAGAAGGCCACGCGCTCTGTGCGACCGAGGATGAACACATGCACCGGACGTGCCCTGATTGCGGTCACGAATGGGCCGAGGCGCCCCTCGCCTGAGAATCACCGCCGCCTCTACCTGCCTGGCGCCGCCGTCGCAGGCCCCTGTGAATGGGCCGCCGCCGCAGTACCGTTCGGCTTATGGACAGTATTCAGGTTGAACATCAGCCAGCTGCCGTCATAGCCCTTCTTGGACGCGTCGGTCCTCATTATCCCGACCAAGCCGCCGACTGGATCATCTTGCTACGTGATGGCTCGGGGAATGCTGTTGCGGATATCAGTATCGGCGTGACCCACAGCCGACACTCCGATCCCGCAGTGTTGCAAGACATGATCGCTAAGGCCGAGATAATCCTTGAGGACTCCGGCTACCGCTTGCAGCCACGAGGCCCTTACCCGAATACGTGGGCCGCGGCGTGGGCGATAGGGGATACCTCGGACGTGATCGACGTAGAGGCCATCGACTGACGCGGCAAGCGCGCCCCGAAGGGCGCCCCGCATCACCGCCGCCGCGAGGCGACTAGGCCCACGCCTGGGCGACCCGTTGGGCCTGGTCCGGTGCCGCGGGTAGCGCGTGGGCGTAGACCGCTAACAAGGTGGCCGGAGTGTGGCCCATGTATTGCGCCACGTCCGGTGCTGCGGATCACCGAAACTCCCCACTGTCGATCACCGAAATTCCCCAGACGAACTGACGGTGTGGAGGGCTTGCTCTGAGCTTAGGAGGCCATGTTCAGGCTGTCACCTCCTCGTCAGCTCGAGCA
>JBKQHU010000131.1:0-157892 GCA_052148655.1 Acidimicrobiales bacterium | reverse complement strand
GGATGGTCACCGACGGTGGCGGGCAATCAGTTCTGGGGAGAACTCGTGACCGCCGCTGGGGAGATTTCGTGTCCGTCAGCGGGGAGGAATTTGTCCGCCACTGGGGAGGTTCTCATGTCCGCTGACAGGAATACACCCAGTCGCCGGGCAGCAGTCCCCTGGTCGTCGCTGACACCTGAAATCCTGCTGGTGTCTCGCCCATGTTCAGCGGAGATGACGGGCTGATCGCGATGACCTTGTGGAGCGGCGTCATTAGGTATGGCCGCACCGAGGAGTTCATGACGTATCGAACGGCGGCGAAACCAGCAAGAGCAGTGAACATCGCCGGCAAAGTCCGCCGCATCACCAATCCGGCGCAGGCCCCGAGCACGAACGCGAAGGCGACGTAGCCCACGGGAGTGAGGTCACGCGTGCCGAAGTACACGGGGTCAAAGGGGTTTGCACCGACTGCGTTGAGCGGACTCCACCACCAAGTGACCATGAGACTGAGCAGTCCAACGACAATCACGCTGACCAGTGCTCCGAAGCCGAGCTTGACGGCTAGCCAACGCATCCGTGTAACACTCTGGGTCCACGCCAGACGGTAGGTGCCACTCTCGTACTCGCGCGCGAGAAGTGGCGCCCCCCAGAACATCCCGATGAGCACTGGGCTAACGAGGAGCAGGAAGGCCAGAAACACCTGCAGTGGGCCGTCGGTGTTGGTGAGCGCAGTGGTGGCAGCGGCGCAGTCGTTGTGCGCGCTGCATGGAACGACGGTGGTGTCGTAGAGGTTGACCAGATGTGGTCCGGTGAGAGCCAAGACGATGGCAACGACCACGATCGCGCCAACGGCGAAGATGGCCTGCATGCGCATCTGAAGCGCAGCGAAGCGAATCACGACACCAGCCCCAACGCCGTCCTGCCTACTGGCTGCTCACTGCGAGCTTGGCTCATGTAGGCAAGCACGAGGTCCTCGAGTGTGATCGGCGTGACTGTCCAAGCTGGGTCGAGGATTGGCTCGTCCGTGCGAACAAGCAGCATGCTCTGCCTGTCGGTGTGGCTCTCCTCAATCAACTCGTGGTTGGCAGGAAGAGAGCCACGGCGGGGACCAGACAGTCGGTGGTGCGACGCCAGTAGCTCACTGACCTCGCCGGCCACGCGGACATGGGAGTCCACCAGCACAACGAGGTAGTCACACACTCGCTCAAGGTCGGACACAAGATGTGAGGAGAGCACGACGCTTACCCCATGCGCGGCGACCACCTCCATGAGACTTTGGAGGAACTCACGCCGGGCGAGAGGATCCAAGCTGGCTACGGGCTCATCGAGCAGCAAGAGCTGCGGCTGCTTTGCAATCGCCAAGGTGAGTGCCAGTTGAGCGCGCTGGCCGCCTGAGAGCGATCCCGCTCGCTGTCTTGGATCAAGACCGACCTGGTCGATTCGTTGTGCGGCAAGCTCCCGATCCCACGTCGGGTTGAGCCAGGCGCCCATTTGGAGATGCTGGGCAATGGAGAGCCTGGCGTAAATGGGGGTTGTCTTGCGCCACGTAGCCGACCTTTCCGAGTTGCGCCGGACTGCTCGCAGGCACATTGCCGAGGATCGAGATGGTGCCCGACGTTGGTACGAGCAACCCGACCGCTAGCTGCAGCATGGTTGTCTTGCCGGCCCCGTTTGGACCGACGAGGCCGACCACCTTCTCTGGCGGTATCGACAGCGTGCAGTCGTGGAGAGCCCATCGGCGTCCGTACCGCTTGCCAAGACCCCTCGTCTCAAGAACGGCAGTCACGCCACACCTTCATTGAAGGCGTTGCGGCTGGCGGTTCGGTAGATCGCTTCGATGTCGTCGGATCCGAGGCCGACTGCCCGTGCCTTGTGCAACAAATTGGTCATCTCGGAAAGAAACCGGGCCAGGGCCACTTCGTCGCGACCCGGGAGCGAGCGGAGCACGAACGTACCCATGCCTGGACGGGCGCGTACAAGTCCTTCCCGTTCGAGGTCGCGGTAGGCCTTGAGCACAGTGTTGGGGTTAATGGCCAACTTAGCTACCACTTGTTGCGCGGTAGGCAGTTGGTCGCCGGGTTCGAGCATGCCGAGCCGGAGGGCCTGATGGACCTGTTGGACGAGCTGAAGATACGTGGCCACACCTGACGTGGGGTCCAGCTGGAATTCGATCATCGGTCACAAGTGCCCTTCCACTAAGTGATTAGTGGAAGCATGCCAGCTTTAGCACGGGCTTGCAAGGATGAATCCGACACTGTCTCGAGGGCAGGCTTGGTTGTAGCTCCCCAGAGCGCGTGGCCTAGCCCCAAATCTCAGATGTGAAGCGGGGTGGGGATCGCCCACTACGCCGGGACTGGAGCGCGCAGAGTACACAGTCCCGGGTTCGGCGCACACGCGTGAGATCGCTCGCTGCCAGCTAGGACGTGTGGGCCATGGTCGGTGGCCTCCCGCCGTCGGTGCCGCGAGGACGCTCCAACTGAGCGATCGGAGACCGGTGGTTGGTGGTTATCCCTCCTCCGGTTTACGACACGGCAGCAGGCTGTGGGTTTAGAAGCAGCCCCACGTACCTCGCTACTCCCTCCGCATCCTTGTCGTGACGCGAGACGTCCCACCTTGGCCAAAACTCCGGTCATCACGAGGGAACAACCATCTCCGAACCTCCGTGGCCTCGCTTCAACAAGAGTGCCGCGAAGGCGGAGACGACCGTGGTGATCGCCGCAACCAGGAAGCACCTGTCCAACCCGCTCATGAACACCGCGTGGACCACCTCGGCGATGACGAGGACCATCTGGTGAGGCACACCTGCGGGCGAGGGGGCGACTCCTAAAGAGACCAACGACTTGAGCTCGGCGAACTGCCGCGCGGCCAGCGCGGGCAGGTGGGCCGCCGCCCACCGCTGCGGCAAGAGGTCGTTGACCCTGGACGACATCACCGCGCCGAGCACGGACGTACCGAGTGTCCCGCCGATCTGCATGGCCGTCGAGGTCACGCCGCCGGCAACGCCGGCCAGCTCGACAGGGGCGTTGCCGACGATCACGTCGGCTCCACCGACAATGGCGGGGCTGAGGCCGGCGCCGATGAGGATGAACCACAAGACCACGTCATTGGGTCCGCTGGACACCGCGAGGCGGGACAGGCCGTACAGACCGGCAGCCGCCACCAACAACCCGATCATTATCGGAACCCGTGGTCCGACCTTGTTGATGAGCAGCCCGCACAGGGGCGCAAAGATGATCATCGGCCCTGTCAGCGGCAACATCCTCACACCTGTCATGACCGGGTCGAGGCCGTGGACGTCCTGCATGAAGAACGTCATGAAAAAGAGGGAACCGAACAGGGCGAACATGAGCACCATCACGAGAACCGTCCCGATCGAGAAAGAGACGGAACGGAACAACTTCAAGGGCACGAGTGGTTGGGAGACCTTGGTCTCGCAACCAACGAACAGGACGAGGGCGGCAGCAGAGGCGGCGAAAAAGCCGATCGTCCGTGCGCTCATCCAGCCGTAGGAGGAGGCCTTTATGAGCGCCCAGACCAGGCAGAACAAGCCGGCCGACAACAGGGCGACACCGCCGAAATCGAATCGCTGGGCGGCAGGTGAAGGTCTGGTCTCCTTGACGAAGAGGAGGGTCATCATGAGTGCCAGGGCGCCTACGAACAAGTTGATGTAGAAGCACGATTCCCAGTTGATGTGCTGAACGAGGAGTCCTCCGATGATGGGCCCGGCTGCGGTGGAAGCGCCGATCACTCCGGCCCATATGCCTAAGGCCTCGTTGAGCCTCTCGACGGGGAAGGTCTCCCGCAGTATGGCGAGCGCGCTGGGCATGAGGCAGGCGCCGAAAGCACCCTGGGCGACGCGGAACGCGATGACGAGCGAAATGCTCTTGGCGGTATCACCTGATAGTCCGATTCCCGCCGAGAACAAGGCGAAGCCGATCATTCCCGTCACGAACACCTTCCGGTGACCGTACCGGTCGCCCGCCTTGCCGATCGTGATCAGCGTGACGGCGAGAGCTAGCAGGTAGCTGTTCGTGATCCACTGGATATCCGCGATCGAGGCGTGCAGGTGGGCCTGGATGGAAGGATTCGCCACCGACACGATCGTGCCGTCGAGGGCGACCATCATCACCCCGAGGGCCACCGACGCCAGGGTCAGTGACAGGCTGCCCCGCCTGCCGGGTTGCGCCGGTACATGGCTTACGTCCGGTCCGACCGGGGCGAGTGTTTGCGTCATGGCCCTTCCCTTCCTCGAGGTTGCCCGTCATTCTCAGTATACTGTCAGTCTATGACAAAATTCAACCTAGGACACAAGTCGGGCGGCCAAATGGTAGGATCATGTGTATGGCGGATGCTTCTTTTCTCATGGCGCCCGTGAGCGTGCTGGACGCGACGGCTCCGGACGAGGCCCGGCGGGCCCGCAAAAAGCGGCAGACCCGCGACGCGCTCATCGATGCCGCCCTGGAGCTGTTCGAGGCAAAGGGCTACGAGCACACCACGGTGCACGAGATAACCGAGGCGGTGGACGTCGCCGAACGCACCTTCTTCCGGTACTTCGCAAGCAAAGAGGACGTGGCGTTGTACTTCGTGCGGAGGGAGCTCGACGACTTCACGACCGCCCTGACCGCCCGGCCCCAGCGAGAGCGCGCACGTGTGGCGGTGCGCAAGGCCTTTCGGACGACCCTCGAGCGGCTCGTGGCCGACAGCTACGAGATCAACGGCGAGCCGCGTTCGCTCGTGGTGATGAGGCTCATCGACTCGACACCTGCGCTGCTGGCGACAAGCCTGCGGTACATATACGAGAACAGCGACCGGGCCGTGCGCGTGCTGGCCGATCGCGAGGGCGTCGATCCCGAGACCGATCGTCGTCCGTGGCTTCTGATCAGCATCTACGCTGCTGTGCTCGCTCTGGTGCACAGGGAATGGCGCCTGGTCGGTAGCGCAGGCACCGACGAACTCGTCGGGGTCTTCGACGCCTATGCAGACGAGATCGGACCCACGGTCACCCGCGACTGGTCCCATACTGCCGAGACCACGACGCGACCGGAGGGGCCTGGTCCGGGCCGGGGTCGCGCTCGCAGACCCTGACCGTCCTGCAGGGAACGCGGCGATGCATTTGGTCCCGCTCCTCCGGGTGCCCCGGCGCAAGCGAGGTGAGGGAAACGGGCAACCATGGAATCCAGCCAGCGGCAGCTTTCAGACGGCCCTGCCGAAACATCGCACGATCGCACCGGCACGCTCAGGAAGATCCAGGATCACTTGGCTCCCGACGCCGGAATGGAATCCTCTACATCTCACACCAGGGTGATGCTCAGCTCCTGAATCCCGGGCGAGGCGTCACCTGAGGAGAGTGCCCTCGCAGGCTGTTAGTCCCGACCGCTTCCTTGAGCCCTCGGAGGGTCAGCAAACACCCACCTACTCCGGTTTGATCATCGACTGGCCCAACGCTTCAAAAGCCGATCCAGCTGTAAACGTCACCCGCAGCCAGGGTGCCCTTTGCTGCGCAGTCGACGGGACTGCGCACGTTGCACGATTGGTCCCCAAAAAAAGGAGCCCCGGTCCTGAAAGGACCGGGGCTCCCATCAAGCCTTGCTAGAAGGCTTTAGTTCCTTGCTCAGGCGGTGATAGCCGAACCCGGAAGTACCTGCGTTGCCGCGACAACAGTAGTTCCAGTGGCAAACACCGCATTAACGGGGTTCGCGCCAGCAGGTGAGGTGTACGTGAGGCTGGCCGTTCCCTGCGGTGCGTTGAAGCCGCCGGTCGCAGTCAGCGTCAGGACATCACCGGACGCCGTGCAGCCGGTCACCATGCCACCGAGCTGGTCGGCAGGCAAGGTCACGGAGTAGTACGTCCAGTCGTTGGTGAACGTGGTCGGGCAAGACACGGGCTGGCCGTAGGTGACTGCAATCGACCCGTTCGTCACGACTGCCGACACCATGGCCGGTGTCCCGGTCAACGCAAGTGTCTGTGTCGCCGCGAAGACCGAAGTCCCGGCCGCGTAGACCGCATTCGCTGATGTTGAGCTCGCAGGCGCTGTGTACACGACGCTTGCCGTGGTACCCACCGGCGCAACGACAGTGCCGCCAGTGTCGGTAATCGTCAAGACGGCACCGGCACACGCAGCGGTGATAGTTCCGGCACCCAGTCCGGAAGTCGTCCCACTGGAGTAGTACGCGAAGTCACTGGCAACGGCCGTCACGCAGGACACGTTCCCGTTGTAAGTGATCGCGACGGTGCCGTTCAATCCTGCAGTCACTGCTACGGACTGCATGACCGGAGCCACCGGGACCGTCACGGCTTCTGTCTGTGTCAACGGGAACTGCGGGAAGTCACTGGTCGCGTAGACGGCGTTCCCGGATCCGCCGCTCACCGGCGAAGCCGGAGCTGTGTAAACGAGGCTGGCCGTGCTGGTTGGCAGAGTAAGGCCGACTCCACTCAGGAAGAGCTGAGTGGCAGTGTTGTTCGCGCAACCTGTGATCGCACCACCGGAGACGCCGGTCGACGAGTCGTACACGAAGTCCGCGTCGGCGCCCGTTGCGGGGCAGGACACGGCTTCGTTGTAGGTGACAGCGAGCTGGGTCGCAGAGTTCACGACCGCCGCCGTCATGGCCGGAGTCGTCCACATCGAACCCGAGAGCGTCTGCGTGGCGGCGTAAAGCGTCGGGCTCGCAGAGCCTGTGGCGTAGATCGAGGTCGAGGTGGAGTTCGTCGCCGGAGCGGTGTAGACGAGAATGCCTGGTGCCGGCGGGTCTGCAAATTGCAGGCCCAGAGTCAGGACATTATTGGTGCTGGTCGGGCTGCAGCCCACAACAGGATCGGTCGCGACACCGGTGTAGGTGTACACGAAGTCACTGTAAGCATTGACCGTCCCAGACACCGTCGGGCAGGACACGGCTTCGTTGTAGGTGATCAGAAG
Organism: Acidimicrobiales bacterium; assembly: GCA_052148655.1. GTDB lineage: Bacteria > Actinomycetota > Acidimicrobiia > Acidimicrobiales > Bog-793 > Fen-455. Next base: position 151,000 of record JBKQHU010000131.1, on the reverse strand, counting down.
TGTCGAGCCGGTCTGAAGGGCCGAGACCATCGCCGGAACCGTCAACACTGCCGGGATGCCCAGCGTCTGCGCCAACTCGTAAACGACGGGGTTCGAACCCGTCGCGAACACGGCGTTCGCAGCAAGCGCGGGAACGGCGTACGTGATGCTGCCGCCGGTGCTTCCCGGAAGGGTGAAGTTGCCAGCAAACATCAACACGTCAGGCGTTGTTGTGGCCGCGCCGCCGGTGCAAGCACCGAGAGTTCCACCATTCGCGGAACCGGTCCAGTCGTACGTGAAGGCGAGAGCTCCAGTGAGTGACGTCGGGCAGGTCACAGCCTCGTTGTACGTGATAGCGATCGACGTTGCGCTCACGACCGCCGACACCATGGTCGGGGTCGAGTTCTGGAAGTACCCGAAAACGTCGATTACGAGGTTAACGGCAGCACCGTGACTCGCGTAGACCTCGACGCTTCCCGTGCCGTTCGTGGGCGCAACAATGAAGTTTGGCACGATCCCGTTGGCAACCCAGTTGACGTCAGAGGCGACGGGGTTCGTCGCTGCGGACGTCGGGTAGACCGTCAGGTAGCCAGGGGCGTCGCCTGCAACCACCGTGAAGTTGCCTATCACAGCCGCAGCACCCGAGGGGATCCCGCTCGTCGCGGTGGCGATCTGGAAGACCTCCGAGGAGGCGGGGTTGATCGCCGTACCGGTGCCGATAACGCCGGTGCTAGCAGCGCTCGCCGCGCGGGTGTCCGCCACGCGGACCGGGGTGATCGGCACGAAGTACGCACCAGTGCTGGCGTAGTAGCCGACCAGGTCCACGTCCACGCTCACCGTACCGGAGTGGTTGTAGACCTCGATCACGCCGCCGGTGCCGACTCCGACCGTGACGCGGTTGGCGACGACCTCGTCAGTTGCGAAGTTGAGGTTCGACGAGACCGGCAGGGTTGCGCCAGCCGGGTAGACGGTGAGGAAGCTCGGGTCCGTCCCAGCAGCTGCGGTGACGTTGGCCACAACGGCGGTCGCCGTCGTGGGGATGCCGTCAACGCCGGTCACGGTGACCGGAACACTCGTGTTCGCCTGCACCGTGGCACCCTCCGCCAGGGAGCCAAGAGCGCGGTACGGGGTCACGGTGTTGTAGAGGCCAGTGGTCCCGAGGGTGCTGGTGTAGTAGCCCGAGACGTCAACCACGATGTCCGTGGGCATTGAGGACGAGTTGTAGACCGACACCCCACCCGTGGCACTGAGCGGCGCGGTGACGAGGTTCGCCACGGTCTCGCCCATTTTAAAGTTGAGGTCGGAAATCGTTGGCGCTGTCGTTGAGCTCGCGGGCAGGACACTCAGGAACCCTGAGTGGGCCGGGTTGACTACGGTCACGTTCATTACGACCGCCGCCGCTCCGGCGGGTACGGGCGTCGTGCCGACGCCGGTGACCTGCAGGTTCAGCCAGGAGGCCGCCGCGATCGGGCTACCCGTACGGGTGTCAAGAATGCGGAAGGGTGTCAGAGGAACATACGACCCCTGAACCGTCGACGCCGCGTGTGGTGCAGACGCAGCCGAGGCGGCTATCGCAAGTGGGCCGAGGAGCATACCGACCGTGGCAATCAGGGCCGTCCCAAGCCGGATCGGCGTGTGCCTACCCGCCTTCTCCTCCGTCGGGCCTTCACGGGATGACCTAAACATACAATTTTTCCTCCATCTAAGGGTTCCTGCGTCAATCTGCGCTGTCGCCTAGCCGCTGTCTGACCACGGTCAACGACACAAACCTATCACAGCCCAGCCAATATCGCGCGATACATGGAACGGTTGGAACTTAGTGTCTTACATGTCAGGCGTCAAGCTTACTGACATATCCTCCAAGGAAACCCCCTGTTGCGGAGCCCCAAGGCGGACTCGGCAGTCTGCTTCCTCGCGACGTTAGTCTGGGCCGCTCAGCGAGGAACGGCAAGCCTCAAAGTTGCGACGACTTCGGCAGTAGCTTTCGCGTTTCCTGACGCGACGCGGCGCACACGAGTTTGGCGCGGCGCGTACTACGAACGAAGCTCCTTTTTTCGATTTCCCGGTGGGCATGGCGACGCCTTCACGTCGGGCCGGGGGGACCGGACCGTGCGGTGTACCGCACCTCCGACAGTGGCGAGGCATGGCCGAACCGAACCGGTTGCGACCGAGGGCACGCCGGTGACCCAAGACGGCGTGCATCTCCGGAATCGCTGGGCCTCACGGGCCAGCGCGTCGCCGATCGCGTCGCAGAAACGTAACGAGCGCACGCAACGGGGCAGTAAGTCGCCAGAACTCCGAGGCGAGCAGCTCGTCCCGGGCCCACTCTGCCTCTAGTGCACGATGTTCGAGCCGCGCCACCTGGTTGGCCAGCTCCTCGGCTTGCGCGGTTTCGGCGTGCAGGCGGTCGAGCTCGACACGCAGGGTCTCCTGGGTCACCGCCAGGGCGCCCCTCAGCTCGTCAAGGGCACGGTCGAGCTCAGCCTGGTGAGCCGCCCGCGCCGACACGAGACCGTCGTTGCCCGCGAGGCAGGCGATCCCGGTGGCACTGCCCGGTGGCAGGAGCAGCGGTCTGGCGTCGAGGCCGGCGAACATGCGCAGGTACTCGCCTGCAGGCACTTCCGGTGGCACGGGCGTGGCCGCGGCGTGTTCGTCCTCCCAGCGCAGCCGGATCGAGGTCACGTGGCCCGTGTCCTCGACGCCGACGACCGACGCCGCCCGTAGCAGGAAGTCCCATTCCGCGCACGATGCCAGCTCCTCGTCGAATCCGAAGTGAAGCTCGGTGATGAGAGAGCGGGGCACGGCGAAGCTCGAGATCGGCGTGGCATCCGCGGCCAGGGCGGACAGCGCGTCGAAACGCTCGGCGAACTCCCCGAGTGGCTTCGTCAGCGTCACCGGCCTCGCGCCCAGGGCCTCCTCCTCGCGGGCGCGGTGGCGGACATGGCGGGCGAAGCTGACCGAGCGCACGAGCTTGCCCGGCGCCCTCGCCGCCCCCTCGGCGAAGCGCGCCGCCCAGTCCGCGGTCACGAGGTCGTCCTCGTCCAAGAACGCGACGTAACGCGCCCGGGCGAGGCTGAGCCCGGCGTTCAAGGAAGCTGCCCGGCTGTCGCTGTGAACCTCCTCGACGCGGACCCGGGCAGCGAAGCCCTCCTCGAAGGTCCTCACGACCGCCACCGAAGCCTCGACAGCTCCGGGTACCCCGCCTCCGACGAGGACGATGACCTCGAAGTCCTCGAAGCTCTGGGCCGCGAGACACGTCAGGGCTTCGGTGAGCATGGAGGGGCGCCTGGCCTCGGTCCGGGTCAGCACGGAGAGGAACGGGACCCCGGTCACCTCGAGATCGGCCGGGTGGACGTCCCTCGCTGGCAATGGTGACTGCCCGTCGGACACCGGAGGGAGCTCGACCAGGCGGTAGGCGCGCACGAACTGGTTGACGGTCATGTTGGGGTCGGCCGCGGACCGCAGCGACCGGAAGTGATCGTGGACCAGGCCCCCCTCGACCAGGAAGGGGTGGTCGACGGGGAACCACTGGTCCGAGTGCTCCATGATGACGTCGTCGCGGCCGCACTCGCCCCAGCCGAAACGGCCCAGCTCGGCGCCGACGCGCTGCTCGGTGAACATCTGCAGATGGGTCCGGTCCAACAAACCGCTCGGGGTGACGTCCCAGCGCCCGGCGACGAGCTTGGCGCCAAGATCGAAGTGCGCCACGTTCGGGATGCTCGTCACCAGGATCGGGGCACCCTGCGCGTCCGCCAGGGACCGCGACAACTCGGCGAGCTCGCGGAGCACCGCGGGCGGGTCCGGCAGGTGCTCGATGATGTCGAGCATCATCACCGCAGCGACCCGGCGGCCCGCGATGAGATCGGCCAGGCTGCCGGCGAGACCTTCGCCCATCGCCAGGTCGACTACGTGGCCCTCGAGCCCGCGCGACACGATGTCGGCAACGGCGTCGACGTCCCGGTCGCCGCCCACGTACTGCCAGCCCGCGTCACGCAGCACCTCGCCGACCGCGGCGTAGCCGCAACCGAGATCGAGGACCACGCCCCGCCGGGCGTGGCGCTCGACTAGGCGCACGGCGTGCCCGTACGGGCCTTCCCAGGAGAAGGAGAAACGGTAGGTGGCAGCGCGCTTCGGCTCGCTGTGTCTGCCGGGCGCGACCTCGCCCGGCTCAGAAGCGGTGCTCGGCATACTCCCCCTCGTGGAAGAAGGTGACTGAGGCGACCGCGTCCTTCGACAGGCCGAGCGCCTCACGGTAGGTGGCGGGGAGCACCCCTTCGGCCTGCCTGCGCACGAACTCGCCGGCCGCGCGGCGATGCAGCTCACTGCCCTGCAGGCCGGCCCAGCCCAGCCACTGCTCGACGAAGTCGGGTCGCTCCGCCCGGTGACCGAGGAGCAACCGGGCGAGCACGGTCTGGTACTCCTCCTCGAGACTCGGGGCGGGGAAGCCCGTGACCATCAGCTCTTTGTCGTGGAAGACGGCCGCCTCCGGCACATGGACCACGCGAAGTCCCGCCAGACGGACCCGCCACGACAGGTCTACGTCGTCACCGTAAAGAAAAAAGGCGGGCTCGAATCCGCCGCGCGCTTCGAACACGGCCGCCTGTATCGCCATGAGGCAGCCGCTCGCCCAGGGCGTGTCGCCTGTCGCCAGGTCGAACGTCCTCGGGTGCTCGAGCGGGATCTGGCGTGCCTCGGCGATGCCGACCGAATCGTCGTCGAGGACGCGGACGAGCTTTGCAAGGCAGTTGGGGGACAGGTACGTGTCGGGGTTCGCCAGCACCAGGACGTCGCAATCGGCACCTGGGTCGGGCGAGCCCGCCGCCCGTTCTGCAAGCACGTTCTGTGCGGCCCCGTGGCCCAGGTTCCGCCCGAAGGCGACGTAGTCGAGCAGGATGCCGGCCCTGGTCAAGATCTCACGCGCCTCGGTGAGGGCTGCCCCGCCGAGCACGGCCCCAGGACCCTCGGGGCCTCCGCAGTCGCCGATCGCCACGGTCAACGCGGAGCCGGCCGCTCCATCACCGAATTGGCGAGCCGCCGCCGTCACCGAGCGCAGCATCCGCAGCAGGCGGCGGTCATCGCCTCCGTAGCGGACCGTCTGGACCCGCAGCGCCGTCGCCATGGCGCGCTTCAAGAAGAGCGCTGGCGGTACGCCTCGACGAGGCGCAGCGCGAGGCGAAGCGGGACCGTCACCTTCCAGCTCTTGGTGGCCTCGTACTCGTCGCGGACGCGGGCTTCCGCCTCGCTGGTGGCCGCCTGCAGGCGCGCCAGTGCCGCGTCACGCTCGGCGGCGGCGACACGGGCGCGGGTCTCCGCCTCGCGGCACTCCCGCAGCCGAGTCTCGGCGAGGGCCGCGACCTCCGAGGCGTACTGCTCCACCTCCGCGGCCCGCTGCTCGGCAGCGAGCACCCGCTGCTCTGCAAAGATCACCCGCTCCTGGGCCACGGCGACGCCCTGCTGAGCGAGAGCCGCTCCCTGCTCGGCGGCGGCGACACGCTGCTCGGCAAAGTCCACGTGCTCTTGCGCGAGAGCGATGCCCTGCTGAGCGAGAGCCGCTCCCTGCTCGGCGGCGGCGACACGCTGCTCGGCAAAGTCCACGCGCTCTTGGACCAGGGCCACGGCCTGCTCGGCGACGGCCGCGCTCTGCTCGGCGACAGCCACGTGCTGCTCCGCGGCGGCCACGCGCTGTTCGGCAAAGACCAGGCGCTCTTCGGCGGCGGCGACGCGCTGTTCGGCAAAGACGACGCGCTCTTCGGCCAAAGCCGCGCCCTGCTGGGCGACGACCGCGCTCTGCTCGGCTACCGCCGCGTGCTGTTCAGCGACGGCCGCTCGCTGCTCGGCGACGTCGATGCCCTGCACCGCCAGGTTCGCGCCCTGCTCGGCGACCTTCACGCGCTGCTCGGCGACAGCCACGTGCTCCTCGGCGACGGCGGCCTGGCGCTCGGCGACCTTCACGCGCTGCTCGGCGACAGCCACATGCTCCTCGGCGACGGCGGCCTGGCGTTCGGTGACCTTCACCTGCCGCTCGACCACGGCCACCTGGCGCTCGGCGACAGACGCCCGTTGCTCGGCGACGGCCAGCAGCTTCTCCGCCGCCTCCACGCGCGCCAGCAGCTGACCCTTTTCCACCCACAGGTCCGCGACCTCCGTAGTCGCGGTCGCTAGCGACTCGCGCATCGCCTCGAGGTCGCTCTGCAGCTGTGCGACCGTGTTGGCGGTCATCTCCATCTGGGTGAGCCGGCTCACCGACCCGGGTGGGACAAGGACCGGCCTGGCATCGAACCGGGCCCGTATGGACCAGGTCGTCAGGTCCCAGGTCTCCTCGGGATGCTCGATGTGGGAGGCGTACCCGCGCTTCCATCTCCTGTACAGGGAGGTCACCTCGGGCGTGCTCACGACTCCGCACAGCAATGCGGCGTTCAGCAGCATGTCCCAGTCCTCGAGCACCGGCAGCGCTTCGTCGAAGGACATCCCGAGGTCCGTGAAGCAGCTCCGCGGGATGGCCACCGAGCAATTGGGCGTCCTGTTGCCGACCAGGTGCGCCACGAGGTCGAACTCGAGCGGGTACGGAGTCGTTGTCGGCCCGATCTGGCAGTAGCCGGTGCCGCACTCCCACGCCTCCTCGTCTATCGAGTGCGTGGCGCAGCCGGCGCGGGCCACCGCACCGGGATGGAGCTTGACCAGCTTGGCGAACTCCTCCACCCAGTGGCAGAGGGCCAGATCGTCGTCGTCGAGGAAGGCCACATAACGACCCGAGGCTTCGCCCACCCCGACCTGAAGCGGCCGCGCCCGGCCCCCGCCATCGACGCGGATCGTCCGGGACCTTTCCACGAGCCAGCGCGGGAGGCGTCCCATCATCTCGGTCACCGCCGCGTAGTCGTTGTCTGCGGTGTCGTGACAACAGACGATCACCTCGATGTCGCGGTTGGTCTGGGCTGCCAACGAGGTGAGGTTGTCCTCCAGGGTCATGAGGCGCCGGCCCTGGGTGCGCACGATCACGCTCAAAAAAGGCGCCTCGAGAAAAACGGGTGCATCCGGTCGGGAAGCCGGCCGGGGCCGGGCGACCGGCAGGTACGCCCTCACGAACTGGTCGACGAGGGCGCCGGGAGCGCTGTGCTCGCGCACCTCCAACAGAAAGTCGTGCAGGGGGGTGCCGACCGAAAGCGCCGTCAGCGTCTCGGGAAAGTGCTGGTCGCTACGGCGAACGACGAGGTCGTCCGCCTTGACCTCCCTCCAGCCGGCCTGGGAGAGCTCGGCCTCGAGCCGGGCGGAGGCGAACAGTGAGAGGTGGTCCTCTTGGAGAAGGCCGGCCGGCGTGACGTCCCAGCGCCCCGAGATCAGCTTGGCGGCCACGTCGAAGTGCGAGACGTTGGCGACGCTGACGACGAGCGGCGCGCCCTTGTGCCGTCTCGCCACCGCGGCCAGCGCCGTGAGCAGCTCAGCGGGGCGGGCCGTACGCCCGAGCAGGTCCAGCGCCGTGATGGCCGCAAGCTGACGGCCGGCGAGAACGTCCTCCAGGCGCTTGGCGAGCGGAGTTCTCTCACCGAGGGGCACGAGAGCCGTGGCAAGTCCTTGCTTCGAAAGTTCCTCGAGGTCAGCCGCTTCGCCGCTGACACCGAGATATTCGAGACCGAGCTCCGCGCACGAGGCGGCCGCGGCGCTGAAACCGCACCCGAGGTCGAGGAGCACCCCCTCGGGCAGGGCGTGACTGGACAGGAGCTGGGTCACATGTTCGTGAACGCTCCCCTCTTCTTGGGCGTGCTCGCTGAGCTGTGTCATGGAAGTCCCACCTCAAAGGTCGCGCCGAGATCCGCCGGGCGCACGGAGAACACCTGCGTCGTTCTCATGAACGGAGGTTCACGCGAAACGCCGGGCTGCGAATGAACCATCGAGAAACAATGCCACCCTGTCCGCGCCGGGAACCGGCGCCGGCAGCCTGCCCGCCGCCTCCCGGTCCCGGAACTCCGCCACGACTTGCCGTTGCGCCTTGGTCCCGTGCTCGCCGTACCAGGCGAGCCTCTCGGAGAGCCGGCCCGGCTGGGCGTACTTCCGGCTGAGCATCAGGTCCGCCTCGGCGGCGTAGCGTGCGTCCTTCGGCGAGGCGAGCAGCACACCCGAGTCGTCGACACGCTGGTCGACGATGACGCGCGCAGAGGGCCTGTACACGCATTCGTGACCCGACAGCCTCAGGCGCCAGGAGTAATCGACGTCGTCTCCGTGAAGGAAGAACGACTCGGCATCGAGGCCTCCGAGCGAGGAGAAGAGCTCCGCTCGCGTCAGGGCGCAGGCCAGGGAGCACCAGCCGGTCTCCCCGGTCACGGGGTCGTACTCCTTCGGGTTCTCGAAGGGGAGCTGGTGGGCCTCGACGAGGCCCACCTCCGGGCGGGCGGTGAGGCCCCTCACCAGCTCCGTCACGGCCTGCGGACCGACGACGACGTCGTCGTTGCAAACAAGGAGGAGCTCGGAGTCGTTCTGGCGGAAGAGGCGGTTGTGTCCCTCGGCGTGGCCGAGGTTCGCACCGAAGCGCTCGTAGCTGAAACCGGCGCCGCCTTCCCTGACGGCGTCGCCCAGCGAGTCCAGGACCTTCTTGGCGAGGGCGGCCTTCTCGGAGCAGTCGCCGAGAGCTACAACGGTGTCCCCGATCAGGCCAACAGAGCGCGCGTTGGCGAGGGACTGGGCCAGCGCCTCTGCATACCTGAGCAGTGACGCTGTCGTGTACGCATGCGCCACGGTCTGCACCCGCAGGCTGAACCGACGCACCTCGGCTTTCGGCACAGCACTCCCATCTCCCGAGAACCCGGTCTTCAGTCCGGGCGGACGCGTCGACAATATCTCCGGTGGGGCCCGCGGGGTGCTCTGGGCGCCTTGGCGGTCCTGGTCGACAACCGACCCTCGACGACACCATCCGTCAAGGCCCTGACCAGGGCCGGGAGCTCAGACCACGCTTCCGTTTGGCACCGGCCCGCCTCCGTCGGCTACATTGCCCCCGCCTTGTCGTGCTTCGGTGTCAGCTCTCTTCGAAGCCCGGCCCGGCAGGCTGTCTCTCGACGTTCCCAGCCAGTAGCAACCCCCCTGACGTCGGGCGCTCCCAGCGCGCAACCCAGGTTTCATGTGGTGTCCTTGACGTAGTTTAGTGTTAAAATAGTCAGTGATCCGAGGGCCTGATCAAAAGGGGCGGGAAATGCCGAGAAAGCAGCTGACGCTGCCGGAGGTCGCGGACAAGCTCGGGGTGCACTACATGACCGTCTACCGCTACGTCCGCACGGGCCGGCTCCCCGCCAGGCGGGTCCGGGGGGCGTGGCAGGTTGATCCGGCGGACCTCGCCCACGTGGAACGCTCCCGGCAGGCGATCCGGGCGACCGGCAAGGCGCCGTCCCGGGCACGCCTCGAGGCACGGCTCATCGCCAGCGACGAAGCCGGGGCGTGGGACGTTCTCGAAGAAGCGCTGGCATCAGGCATGGAACCCGACGAGGTGCTCCTGGAGCTCATCTCACCCGCGCTGCAGTCGATAGGACAGCTCTGGGCGGAAGGCAAGCTGTCTGTCGCGGACGAGCACAGGGCCAGCAGCGTCGCCGCCCGGCTCGTCAGCCGGTTGGGAGCCCGTTTCGCCCGACGGGGGCACAGGCGGGGGACGGTCGTACTCGCCGCCGCGCCCGGGGAGCTGCATGCGCTGCCTGTCGCCATCACGGCCAACCTGCTCCGCTGGAGGGGGTTCGAAGTCGTCGAGCTCGGGGCGGACACCCCGGCGGAGGCGCTCGCGGAAACAGTGGCGGCCGAGCCGGACCTTGTGGCCGTGGGGGTCGCGTGCACTGCGAAGGGCTCCTCCCAGGCCGCCCGCCGTGCGATCGCCGCCATCCGCGAGGTTGCCCCGAAGGTGCCCGTCCTGCTCGGAGGGGCCTCCATCGCCGATGCCTCCCAGGCGCGCCGCCTCGGCGCCGACGTGTTCACGGGAGACCGCGCCGACGAGGTCGTCCGCGCGGTCGAGGCTCTCGTCGAGCTCAAGCCGCCGAACTGACGCCGCTGCGGTGGCGCGGAAGGGGTCGGGCTCAGACGGCCCGATCACCCAGTCGGCCGCGCCAGGACGGCTTCGCTAGCAGGATCTGAACGTCGCTCACGTGGCGTTCCAGGAATGCCGCCTCGCAGTAGGCGAGGTAGAGGGCCCATAGCCGGCGGAACCCGGGCCGGACCTCGAGGCGGCGGAGCCCCGGCTCGCGCGAATCGAGGTTCGCCGCCCAGCGTCTCAGCGTCTCGGCGTAGTGGCTCCCGATGTCCTCGAGGTCGACGACGGAAAGGTCCGTGGCCCGCGCGAGCGAAGCCGTGATCGACGCCACCGACGGTAGGCAGCCGCCCGGGAACACCATGGCCCGGATGAAGTCCTGATGCCGCTTCGCCCTTTCGAAACTGCGATCGTCGATGACGATTGCCTGCAGAGCGGCCAGCCCGTCGTCGGTGAGCAACCCAGCGCACCTGGCGAGGAAGTCGTCGTGGTGCCGCCAGTCGACCGCCTCGATCATCTCGACAGACACCAACTTGTCAAAGCGCCCGTGCAAGTCACGCCAGTCCTCACCGAGCACGGTCACACGGTCGGCGAGGCCGGCGGCACCGACCCGTTTCTCGACGTAGCCGCGTTGGGCCTCCGAGACCGTCGTGGTGGTGACGAGGCTCCCGTAGTGCTTTGCGGCGTGGATTGCGAACCCACCCCAACCCGAGCCGATCTCCACGAGACGATCGCCGGGACGCAGGTCCAGCTTCGAACAGAGCCTGTCGATCTTGCGCACCTGCGCATCGTGCAGGCTCGAGTCGGGGCCTTCGAACAGCGCACAGGAGTACGTCATCGTGTCGTCGAGCATTAGCTCGAAGAACTCGTTGGACACGTCGTAGTGAGCCCGGATGTTGCCCTTGTCGTCACCGCGGCTCGGCGCGGCCAGCCGCGCCGGAACGTCGAGCAGAACTCTGACGGCCCGTCCCAGGCGGTCCGTGTGTTCGAGCAGCGGCCGCACGCGGGTGAACAAAGCCCGCAAGAAGGCCGTCAGGTCGTCGGCATCCCACCAGCCGGCGACGTAGGCAGAGCCGAGGCCGACCGACCCGGAGCGAAGCAGCGCCTCGTAGGTGCGGGCGTCGTGCACCTCGACGCGCGCCACGGGATCCCCGCTGCCCAGCCGGTGGGTCCGACCGGCCTCGTGAACCTCTATCGCGCCGCCACCGCCGCCAGCCCCGGCCGCGAGTACTAGGCGTCGCGCAGTCGCCTCCAGGCCCGGCCCGAGCCGGCGCGGCGTCGCGTGGCTGAGGAGCCCGCCGTCGTCGACCATCGGCGCGTCCGCATCTCGCTGAGGCCGACCTTTGGCGACGTCGGTCGCTGCCGTGCGAGGCAATCTGGCCATGTCAGTGGCTAGCTTCGCGCCGGATGGGCGTGAAAGGGCGCCCCCCCCCGCAAGCAAAGGCGGGCGGCCTGGGAGTAGATGCCGGCGGAGACGCGATGTGTCGACGCGGGATGCTCCCACAAAAGCCGCGCCAGGCCGTGGCAGTCAAGTGTCCGGCGTCGCAGCGACAAGGTCAGCCGTGTGGCTCGCCGGGGGCTGACCTGCGCTCGAGGCGGCCCGACTCGGGGTGCCGGCGCCCACCTCGGAGTTCTTCCACGACCGCAGGAGGCGCCGCGATCACCGCTTCGCGTCGCATCGACGAAACCCCGTACCGGGGCGAAGTTCACCCAGAACTACAAGAGGGTGACCACGAGACGACAGTTCGGATGACGGAGCCTGCAATCCGTCACCCACAAGCCCTCGCGTCGTCGGCTGTTTGCCAGGTTTCCTCGAGCTGAACGAGGCAAATCGAGTGCCTTGATGAGCCGCTATAGTCGGCCAAGGCGCGATGAGGCCCGCTCCTCGAATCGTCGGAGACCCCTCCGACTGATGGCTTCTACCAGCTAGGACGGATGCTGGTAGGGCCGCGCGTACCCCTGTCAGCCGAACAGGGAGTACGGATGAATTCGTATTACATCTTCGCCATCTGGATCGCGATGGCGCTCCTGGCCTCTGTGATCAGCGTCAGGTTCGGGGTCTCGGTCGCTCTCGTCGAGATCCTCGTCGGGGCTGTCCTCGGCAACATCCCCGGTCTCAAGGAGCACATCACCCAGACCGACGTGACGACGTTCCTCGCCGGTGCGGGGTCGTTGATGCTCACTTTCCTCGCAGGCGCCGAGATCGATCCGGTCTCGCTGCGAAGACATTGGCGGCCGAGCCTGGCGATCGGTGTGGTGTCCTTCCTCCTTCCCTTCCTCGGGGCCTTCGGTTTCTGCAGGCTCGTGCTCGGCTGGCCCCTCCACGGCGCGGAGATCGGCGGCGTGGCGCTGAGCACGACCTCGGTCGCGGTGGTGTACGCAGTCATGATCGAGACGGGTCTCAACCGCGAGGACCTCGGCAAGCTCATCCTGGCAGCCTGCTTCGTGACAGATCTCGGGACGGTTCTCGCCCTCGGCGGGCTGTTCGCCACCTACGGCTGGCTTCTTCTCGTGTTCGGGGCCGTCACCGTCGTCTCGCTCGTGCTGCTCCCGAGGGCGACGCGCTATGTGATCCGCCGCTTCGGCCACCGCGTGAGCGAGCCCGAGGTGAAGTTCCTCCTCGTCGTGCTCTTCGGGCTCGGGGGCCTCGCGACCGCAGCCGGGAGCGAAGCGGTTCTGCCCGCCTATGTGGCCGGGCTGGTCGTCGCCGGCGCGTTCATGAACGACCGGGTGCTCGTGGACAGGATCCGCTCCATCGCCTTTTCCTTGCTGACGCCCTTCTTCTTCCTGCACGCGGGCCTGTTGATCTCGGCCTCGGCACTCGTGTCGGGGGCGGGGGTTATCGGGTTGCTTTTCGGCGTGAAGATGATGACCAAGCTCCTCGGCGTCTGGCCGACTGCCACTGCACTGCGCATCCCCGGGCGCGAACGCACCTACATGACGCTGCTCATGGCCACCGGCCTCACCTTCGGGTCCATCTCCGCGCTGTTCGGGTTCACGCACCACCTCATCGACAAGACCCAGTACACCGAGCTCGTGACGGTGGTGCTCCTGTCCGCTCTCGTGCCGACCCTCGTCGCCCAACAGCTGTTCCGGCCCACACTGGCGACCGAGCGGGACGAACTTGAGGCGCTCGGCGAAGAGGACCTGTCTATGCCCCCGCCCCGGTGAAAACAGGCATCGGCGGCCACAATTGAGGTCCCCGCGCCACGGCCGCTCGACCTGGTCACCCGCAACGTGTTTGACATCTGGATAAGGGACCTTTGGCTCTATGGCGCCGCCGGTACCCGGACATAGCGTGAGTTGATGGTCCTGGGCGTGCCGGGTGCTTGCGGGCGCTCCCTCACCGGCGTCCCACGACGCCCGGCACGCCGGGACCCGCCTGACCGGTTCGCTGTGGCCGGCCCGCGAACCTGTTCGTAAATCGCCGTCAGGAGCCCATCGCGTTTCGCCTGCGGCTGCGCGGCCGGTGCATGTTGAGCACGGGCGGCCTCATCCCCGCGAGCCTGTGTTTGTGGGTGAATCCCTGTGCCCTGCCGAGAAGCCCAACCGTCGTGTTGACCAAGGAAACGTGCGAGAAGGCCTGGGGGAAGTTACCGACGAGACGTCGCGCAACCGGGTCGTACTCCTCGGCCAAGAGGCCGAGGTCGTTGCGCAGGGACAACAGCCGCTCGAACAGCTCGACGGCGTCATCGTGGCGGTCTATGAGGTTGAGGTCGTCCGCCAACCAGAACGAGCAGGCGAGAAACGCCCCCTCGCGGCCGGTGAGCCCGTCGACATGGCCGGAGGTCTGCGAGTCGTACCTCGCCACGAAACCGCCCACCATGAGCTCACGTTCGATGGCCTCCACCGTCCCGACGACCCGGGGATCGCGGGGCGGGAGGAACCCCACGAGCGGGATCATGAGCACGCTGGCGTCGAGCTCGGTCGAGCCGTAGTACTGCGTGAAGGTGTTACGCCCGGCGTCAAAGCCCTTCTCGCACACCTCCTTGTGGATCTCCGCACGCAACGCCTTCCACTTTTGGAGCGGCCCCTCGAGCCCGAAGTCCTCGACGTCGTGTATCGCCCGGTCGACGGCCACCCACGCCTCCACCTTTGAGTGGGTGAAATGGCGGCGCGGGCCGCGCACTTCCCAGATGCCGTCGTCGGGTTGGGCCCAACCGGTCTCGATGAAGTCCATGAGCGCCAGCTCGAGGTCCCAAGCCGGGCCGGCGGGCTCGAGGCCTGTCCGGCGTGACTCGTGCAGCGCGCCGAGGACTTCGCCATAGACGTCGAGCTGGTACTGGCCCGAGGCGGCGTTGCCGATACGCACGGGCCTCGAGTCCTCGTAGCCGGGCAACCAGTCGAGGACGTCCTCCTTCAGGTTCCTCTCACCGGCCACCCCGTACATGATCTGGAGCTCCGACGGGTCGCCGGCCGCGGCACGCAGAAGCCAGTCACGCCATGCCGCCGCCTCGTCGCGGTAGCCGGCCACCATGAGCGCGGACAAAGTGAGCGTGGCATCACGCAGCCAGCAGTAGCGGTAGTCCCAGTTCCGCTCCCCTCCGAGCGTCTCGGGCAGCGACGTGGTGGGCGCGGCAAGGATGCCCCCGGTCGGCTCATAGGTGAGAGCCTTCAAGGTGATGAGCGATCGGACCACCGCCTCGCGCCAACGATGCGGCTCGAAGCTGGCAAGGTCCGCCCACTCCTGCCACCGGCGCTTGGTCTCCTCGATCGCGTACGGGGCGGCGACGGGCCGCGCCACCTCGCCGTGGGACGGGAAGTACGTGAGCACGAAGGGGGCCTGCTGGCCCTCGCTGAGGCGGAACTCGGAGACCGTGCGCATGTTCTCGCCCCGGGTCTCCACCGTCGTCCACAACGCCAAGCCGTCCGGTCCGGCGACTGCGACGAGCTGGCCGTCGTAACGGCGCACCCACGGCACGACCGAGCCGTAGTCGAAGCGGATCTCCAGGTCCATGCGCATCTCGACGGCGCCCCTCGAGCACTCGACCAGCCGCACAACGCTCGGGTCGTCCTCCCTGAGCGGCATGCAATCGGTGATGCGGACGCTTCCTCCCGCCACGTCGAACTCGGTCTCGAGCACGAGGCTGTCCGCGACATACCGGCGACGCGTCGCCAACAGTGGCCGGCCCTGACCGGGAGGAGGGCTCGCGGCCGGTGCGATCCGCCAGAACCCGTGGCCGGCGTGTCCGAGAAGTTGGGCGAAGCACGCCGCCGAGTCGAAACGCGGCAGGCAGAGCCAATCGATCGACCCGTCGCGGCCGACGAGGGCGGCCGTGTGGGTGTCACCGATCAACCCGTAGTCCTCGATCAAGAGCGCCACCGGGCTACTTCCCCCTCCCCGGCACGCTGGTGTGCCGACGCTGACGGCAGGACGGTGCGGCGCTCATCGCGCTATGCAGGCGCCCGTGCCCACGATTGTCGAGCTCGGTAGCAGCTCCGCCTTCTTTACGCGCTCGAGGACCCCCGGGGACGCCAGCGCGTAGCCGACGTCGTCACCGGTGGGCGACCTCGAGAAGACGACCCCGATGACCACACCGTCCGGCTCCACCAGAGGGCCGCCGGAGTTCCCGGGCCGCACCAGGGCCTGGATCACGTACACCTCGCGCACAGTCGAGTTCTCGCCATAGATGTCGAGTCCGGTGGCTAGGATCTCCGAGCGCACGCCCGCAGGGTCGGCGGTGAGGGGACCGCCCTCCGGATAGCCGAGCACGACGGCCTTGGTGGCCCGGCTCACGGTGTCGGGGTCGACTGAAAGGGGCGGTTCCGACAGACCCCGCACGCGCAGGACGGCAAGGTCGAACTCCGGGTCGAACAACTCGACCACGGCGACGTGGAAACCGACCGAGTTCTCGACCCTGATCGACTGTGTGCCGGCCACCACGTGGGCGTTCGTGACGACGACGCCTCGCGCCACCACGAAGCCCGAGCCCTCCTGGACCTCGCCGCAGCCGACCGCGACGACTTTCACAGTGGAAGGAGCCGCGATGCGGGTGCCCGCCCGTACCTCGACCGCGGACGGATAAGGGACGGGCCCGGCGAGCTGGATGAAACCATCCGCCACGAGCTGCAGGCCTTCATCGCTCAAGAAGCGTTCCACCGGCGCGAGCGCAGTCGGGACGGGCGGCATCACGTCTGTGACGACCCGGACGATCCTGGAACCGGCTATCTGGTTGGCTACGAGTGAGAACTGACTGTTCACCAGAATCGACGCCAACAGCCAGACCACGACGAGAGCACCAGCGGCGGCGGTGATCGCTCCACCGGCCGCGTCGATGCCGCCGAAGCGCGCCCGGCGCAGGCGGCTCCACAGCCCCGCACCCATCTGGCGCCCGGCCGCGGCCAGCACCGCCGCCGGCACGAGGAGAAGAACGAGGGCAGCGATCGTCTTCGCGTGCTGGCCGCGCACGTGCGGGCACACGACCAGGACCAGCACGACGCCGAGCGCAAGGCCGCCGAGAACCCCGCCGTAGGAAAGGATCTGGACGGCTGCTCCCCGCCGGAACCCACGCAACGCCGCCGCCAGGACCACGACGACGAGGATCAGATCGAGAACGTCCACGTCACGGTCCCGTTCGAGCTCAGGGGGAATTCGGGGAGGAACCGTGGGAGTCGTGGCGAGACCGGGGACCGTCCTCGTCGCTGGCTCGAGACACCGGTCGGTCCATAGGCTTGCGGCGAGTGTAGGCGCGCGACCACCGGGGCCGAACGCGGCCCCGTCGCCGATTGCGCCATTCCCGGCCGCGTTCTCGTGCCACAAGCCACCCTCCGGCCCCTGATGAGTCTCCGAATTCGGAACCGGTTGCGCGTCCTGCGTCCAGGTGTTCCAAACTAGAGGCGTGGTGCGATCGTCCGACCGACCCCGTCTGCCTGCGCGCCATCCCACCAGGAGCCGCTCGCGCACCTCCGGTCGCCCGCGATGGCTCGTCAGGATCCTCCGCTCCCGGCGCAAGCCCGGTGCTCTCTCCGAGGGGCCGACTCAAGAGCACCACCATCGCGACATCCGTGGAGGCGGCGCCCGCGCCGCCGTGTTCGGCATCAGTGACGGGCTCGTGACGAACATCTCGTTGATCCTGGGGCTCTCGGGTGCGAGCCCGCCTGCCGGCGTCGTACGGCTCGCCGGTCTCGCCGGGCTCTTGGGCGGTGCGTTCTCGATGGCTGCCGGTGAGTACGTCTCGATGCGCGCTCAGACCGAGCTTTTCGAACGCGAGCTCGAACGCGAGCGCCAGGAGATCCACTATCGACCCGAAGGCGAGCTCCAGGAACTGGTGAGGATCTATGAGAGCCGCGGCATCTCAAGCGAGCTTGCCAAAGAGGTGGCCCGCCAGATGATGGCCGATCCGCAGACAGCGCTCGAGACCCATGCCCGCGAAGAGCTCGGCATCCAACCGGGCTCGCTCGGCAAGCCCGTGCAGGCGGCGCTCGCCTCCTTCGCTACTTTCAGCGTGGGTGCCGTGTTGCCGCTGATCCCGTTCCTAAGCGGCCATGGGACCAGTGCCGTTCTGGCGTCGATCGTGATCGCGGCCATCGCGGCGATGGTGGTCGGCTCGGCGCTCTCGCTCTTCACGGGGCGCTCATGGTGGTGGTCGGCCTTCCGTCAGCTGGCGATCTGTGCCGCGGCGGGTGCGGTGACCTACGGCGTCGGCGCCGCGGTCGGCTTGAGCGCTGTCCACTGATGGCGACCAAGGTGCCGAGCTCCAAGCCGCCCGGACGCGCCGGGGCCAAGGCGAGTGACGAGCCGCGGGCTCCAGTCGCCGTCTACCTCGTGCGCCACGCGCACGCCGTGCCCCGCGAGGGCTGGTCGGGCCGGGACGAGGACCGTCCCCTCACCGATCGCGGCGAGAAGGAGGCTCGGGCACTCGCCGCCCGCTACGAGACGACGGCGTCGGGCACGCGCCCGCGAAGGGCTGTCACCCGCCGGCGGGAGCCCAGGCCGACGCTGCTGTTGTCGAGCGGCGCCTCACGCTGCCTGGCGACGCTCGCTCCCCTCGCGAACGCCTGTGGCCTGCCGGTCGGTACCGCCGAGTTCCTCCTGGAGGGATCCGACCCTCGCGGCGTTCTCGAGAAAGCGAAAGAGCTGGCCGGTAGCGGCGGAGTACCGGTGCTGTGCACCCATGGCGACGTTATCTGGGGGGTCGTCGAGCTGCTCGAGAAGTCCGGTGCCTACCTGCCCGGACCGGTGGACGTGAAGAAAGGGTCGATCTGGGTCCTCGAGATCGAGTCGGGCGCTATCGGGTCCGCCCGTTACATGCCCCCGGCCAAGGTGTAGGTTCCCGGCCCGTGAGCGATCAGCAAAAGAAAGCGGCGGCGGAGGGGGGACCGCCCGGGCAAACGGCCTCGCCGGGTGTGCTCGCCCTCGTCGGCGGTGGCGAGTGGCAAAGGGGCACCGAGTACGACGCCGAGCTGCTCGAAAGCTCTGGTGCCCACGAGGTCCTGGTTCTTCCCACCGCCGCCGCTTACCAGCATCCCGACCGCGTGGTCGCCAACGCCGAGGCGTGGTTCTCCGCGCTCGGCTCGAGAGCCCGTGGGCTGATGGTGCTGCGCCATTCGGATGCCAACGCCGAGACGAACGCGGCCGCGGTCCGGGAGGCACGTTTCATCTACCTCTCGGGCGGTTCCCCTCTCCATCTGCTCTCTGTGCTGAAGGGCTCGCTGGTCTTCGAAGCGCTCGCACACGCCTGGCGGCACGGCGCGGTCGTCGCCGGGTCGTCGGCGGGGGCGATGGTGCTCGTCGATCCCATGGTCGACCCGCGAGGAGGGGCCTTCACGGTCGGGCTCGGCCTCGTCGAACAGTTGGCGGTCGTGCCGCACCACGACTCGGGCAGTTCACACCACTTCTGGCGGACGCTGGAACTTGCCCCGACGGGGCTCCCGATCGCCGGGATACCCGAGCGCACGGCGCTCATCCGGAACCCCGACGGTTCGTGGCGATCAGCCGGCGAGGGGCAGGTCTCGGTCTACTTGGACGGGGTCGAGGCGAGCCTCGAAGCTCTGCGCCACTAGGCCCGGGCGCTCATTCCGCCTCGGCGATCGTGACCGACTCGATCAGGACCTTCTCCTTGGGCGCGCCTGACCGGGTCCCCACTGCGTCGATCGCCGCGACGACGTCACGCCCGGAGGCCAGCTGACCGAACAACGAGTAGAGCGGCGGCAGGCGCATTCCGTCCTGTCCCGAGATGACGAAGAACTGGCTCCCGTTCGTGTCACGCCCGGCATTGGCCATGGCCAGCGATCCGAGCTCGTAGCGACCGGGCTGGGGGAGCTCGTCCTCGAAGCGGTAGCCGGGCCCGCCGGCGCCGGTTCCCTGCGGATCGCCGCCCTGCAGGACAAAGCCGGGGATGATGCGGTGAAAGGCGATCCCCTCGAAATAGTGGTAGCGCGCAAGGAACACGAAGTTGTTGACGGTCCTCGGTGCGCTCACAGCATCGAGGGCGAAGACCATGGTCCCCTTGGAGGTGACCATCTCGGCCGTGTAGCGCTTGGAAAGGTCGATGCACATCGGTGGCGGCGAGTCGAAGTGCTGGGTCTTGGGCGCAGAGCCATCGGCGGGCGGGCACTCGCTCGGCATTGGGGAACTCCGTTTCTTCTCGTCGGACGAATGGCCCGGGCTCAGGCGGGGACCTGCTTCACGGTGACGCTGAGGAGGTAGACCGTGACGGTCGGGGTGCCGGAACTGGACCCGTCCGCCCCGATCTTCTCCACGACGTTCATCCCCGACACGACGTGCCCGAAGATCGTGTAATTCGGTTCGGTGTTCAGCGTGGTCTGGCCGCCCGGCAGCACGAAGAAGAACTGACTGCCGTCGGTGGACGGACCGGTCGAGTTGGCGAGGGCGATGTCGCCCGGCTGGTAGCAGGCGGCCTGGCTCGGCTTGGTCTTGCAGCTCGCCGGGGGCGTGTTGCCCGTGAAGCTGTAGCCGGGATAACCGTGTGGCCCACCGGTGCCGGTTCCGGTCGGGTCGCCACCTTGCACGACGAAACCGGGGATCACCCGGTGGAAGAACGTGCCGTTGTAGTACTGGTAGCGGGCGAGGAACACGAAGTTGTTCACCGCCGCGAACGACGCCGCGGCAGGCATGTTCACCACGATGTCACCGAGGCTCGTCTTGAAGGTCGCATCGAAGACCGAGGTCGCGGGGATGCACGTCGGCGGCGCGATTGTGAACCAGACGATGCGTTTGGTCGATCCTGTTGCAGGTGGGCATGTCGTGGCCGCGGCCGCCGTCGCCAGCGGCTGGGTCGTCGGGGTCGGGAACGTCGTCGCCGTGGGCGTGGTCGTCGTGGTCGTCGTGGTCGTTGCCGGTGGCTTGGCCGACTTGGTGGTCGAGCCGTTCACGAGGAGCACGATGCCGACGATGACGGCCGCAAGGACTCCGGCCATCAATGCGCGGCGTGTGTTGCGGCGTCGCTTACGGCTTTTTTGGATGACAGCTTGCTTTTGTTCACGAGCGGCTCGCTGCCGCGCTCTCTTGTCGGTAGGCACGGATCGAAAGGCTACATACCCGCATCGCAAAGCGCATACGCGGGCTGTTCGCACGCCAAGCCAGGGCCTTCGGCGGGTGCGGCGCCCGGGCGGGCCGGTCGCCCGGCCTACCGGCTCGGCGGTAGGTTGGCGGCGTGACCCTAGTCGTCCAGAAGTTCGGCGGGACCTCGGTCGCTGATGCCGACCGCATCCGCGCGGTCGCGGACCACATCGCCCGCACGCGCCGTACCGGCGCGAACGTCGTTGTCGTGGTCAGTGCCATGGGCAAGACCACCGACGGGCTGATCCGCCTCGCTGAGGACGTGAGCCGCGTCCGCCCCGGCAGGGAGCTCGACATGCTGCTAACTGCCGGCGAGCGGATCTCGATGGCCCTGTTGTGCATGGCCCTCGCGGAGCTCGGTGTGCCCGCCGCCTCGTTCACCGGCAGTCAGGCGGGCATCATCACCGACACCACCCACACCAAAGCACGCATCCTCGAGGTGAAAGGTGACCGCCTTCGTGAATCGCTTGCCCAGGGCGTCGTCCCAGTGGTGGCCGGCTTCCAGGGCGTGTCGAGCAAGCGGGACGTGACCACGCTCGGGCGCGGCGGCTCCGACACGACCGCGGTGGCGCTCGCCGCCGCCCTCGAAGCCGATCTCTGCGAGATCTACACGGATGTCTCGGGAGTGTTCACTGCGGATCCACGCGTGGTCCCGACCGCTCACCGGATACCCCGCATCTCCTTCGAGGAGATGCTCGAGATCGCGGCAACGGGCGGGAAGGTCCTGGCGCTGCGCTCGGTCGAGTTCGCCCGGAACCATCACGTTCGGCTCCACGTGCGCTCGAGCTTCACGTGGGAGCCCGGGACCATCGTCAGCGAGGAGGACTCTTCCATGGAACAACCCATCGTCTCGGCGGTGACGAGCGATGCGACCGAGGCCAAGGTCACGATCACCGGTGTGCCCGACCAGCCGGGCATCGCGGCCTCGGTGTTCAGGGGCCTCGCCGACCGGGCGATCAACGTCGACGTCATCGTCCAGAACACCTCGCACCACGGCATGACCGACATCTCCTTCACCGTCCCCCGCTCCGACCTGGACGGCAGTCTCGAAGTGGCGGAGCAGCTCGTCCCCCAACTCGGCGCTGTCTCGGTCATCGCCGACGATGACGTCGCCACGGTCTCTCTTGTCGGCGCGGGGATGCGGACCCATCCCGGAGTCACCGCCACCATGTTCGAGACCCTCGCCGCGGCCGGGATCAACATCGAGATGATCTCCACCTCACCCATCCGCATCTCGTGCCTGGTGCGCGCCGAGCACGCGGAGCGGGCCGTCCAGGCCCTCCACACCGCTTTCGAGCTCGACAGCTGACGACCGGTCGCCGAGGCCCCACCCAAAGGGCCGTCCGGGTCGACTCCGGCCGCCGGCGGGGCTGCCATTAGGATCGCCCCATGCGAATCGGGATTTTCGGCGCCACGGGACAAGTCGGCGCCGTGATGAGGTCGATCCTTGCGGAACGGAACTTCCCTGCGGATACGGTGCGCTTTTTCGCGAGCGTGCGCTCGGCGGGACGAACCCTGCCGTGGGACGGCGGCGAGGTCGTGGTCGAGGACGTAGTCGGGGCGGATTTCACGGGGATAGACATCGCCCTTTTCTCCTGCGGCGCCAAGACCTCCCTGGAGCTGGCGCCGCGGGTCGCTGGCGCCGGCGCCATCGTCATAGACAACTCGTCGGCTTGGCGGATGGACCCGGACGTCCCCCTGGTCGTGCCCGAGGTCAATCGCGCGGCACTGGGCTTGATACCGAAGGGGATCGTGGCCAACCCGAACTGCACGACGATGGTTGCCATGCCCGTGCTCAAGCCGCTGGACGACCGCGCGGGGCTGCGCCGAGTCGTGGCGTCGACCTATCAGGCCGTGTCGGGCGCCGGCCTCGCCGGGACCTCCGAACTGGACGAGCAGATACGCAAGGTGGCCGATGGCGCCGCGGCGCTCGCACACGATGGCAACGCCGTCGACCTGCCCGCCCCCGTGAAGTTCCCGAGACCCATCGCCTTCAACGTCATCCCGGTGGCCGGCCAGCTCGTCGACGACGGGAGCGGCGAGACCAACGAGGAGCAGAAGTTCCGCGACGAGAGCCGCAAGATCCTCGGTCTGCCCGAGCTCCTCGTCTCGTGCTCGTGCGTGCGGGTGCCGGTGTTCACAGGCCACAGCCTGGCCCTCAATTTGGAGTTCGAGCGCCCGCTCAGCCCCGAGGAAGCGGTCGCCGCCCTCGAGCGGGCGCCGGGCGTCGAGCTCTGCGACATCCCCACGCCACTCGGCGCCACGGGTGGTGACGTGTCGCTCGTGGGCCGGATCCGGCGCGACCCGACGTTGCCGCACGGCTTGTCGCTCTTCGTCGTCGGTGACAACCTCCGCAAGGGTGCCGCGCTCAACGCCGTGCAGATCGCCGAAGTGCTGGCCGGCATCGCCTGAGGCTGAGACGGACACTCTCGGCCACAAACCCTCGGGCCCTGTCCAGGAAAACCTGCAGGTCCGCCCGAGCGGGCAGATCACATGCCGTAGTAGGGCAGTATCTGGGTGGGCAGCACGCGCTGGGCGGGCATGACCACCACGTACGGCCCGCTGTAGCGCATCGAGTAGCTGATGTTGTGAGCCTCGCACCAGGCGACGATTTCGGGGACCAACAGGCACTGCTGGTCCGGCGCGAGGCACCCGGGGTCGAGGGCCGTGGTCCCGGCCTCGGCGGCGGCCTCTCGCGCGAGCGGCGGGTTCACAAAGAGCCACGCGGGTGTCGGGCTGGAGGCGATGGCTTGGTAATAGGGCGGATAGCGGATGAACTCGGGCCCGGCCGGGCTCACGGTCACGCGGTCGTCGGAGAGGAACCCGACCTCGTAGCCGAGCCAGTAGCTCGAAAAGGCGTAGTGGACGTTCCATCGCACGAGCGCGTCGGCGAGCGCAGTGGGCAGGTTGTTCGGGTTGGCATGCCACGAGAGCCAACTAGTGCGCTCGACGGCCGGCAGGCCGGGCCGTGGCGCGTAGGGCTGTTCGCCCCTGGCCGCCACGAGCGTCAGCCCCAGGCCGGCAACGAGCACGAGGCCCGCCATGATCACCGGCGCCGACTGGGCGTACCCGAGCGCCCACATGCCCGCCTCACAGACCAGGGAGACGATTACGAGGCCGAGCAAGGGTGCCAGGAACATCGCATAGCGGGCGTCGTGCCAGTACCAGGTGAACGGCTGGGCCGCGTAGAGAAACGGGAAAGCCCCGATGAAAAGCACCAGCAGCCAGGCACGCCCGTGCGCCGCCAGGTAGACGAGCCAGGCGAGGAGCACCACGACCAGGACGTTCACGAGGTGCGGCGTCAGCTTCGACGGGACGACCCATGCGCCTGACCCCCCCGTCCGCAGACCGAGCACGATCGGGAGCACGTAACGGTCGAAGATGCCGAGATGCCACCAGTACGCCCCGCCCGGAGTCGGAGGGGGAGGCAGGGGGACCCCTGCGAGCGAGTCGAAGTGGCGGGGGATGTTGTGCCACCACCACGGGAGCGATCCCAGGCCGAGAGCCGCAATGCCGAGGGCAAGCGAACCCAAGGGCATTTCCGCCCGGCGCTTGACGATGCGTGCCGCCAGGTAGACGCCGCCCGGGGCGAGGAAGTAGGCGATTTCCGGGCTGGACCACCATCCCACGCCGGCGCTCAGCCCGAGCGCGAACCAGTCGAGCCTCCCGCCGTCGCCGTCGCCGATCCTGAGAACGGTCAGGAACACCACGAGCCCGCAGATCAACACGATCCAGCGGAAGCCGTCCCCCTGGCCGTAGTAGGTCACATAGGGCTCGGGCCAAACCCAGAACGCGACCGCGGCCACCGCCCCGACCGGACTGCCGAACAGGCGGTTCCCGATCCGCCACAGGATCGCCACGGAGGCGGCACAGAGCAGGACCGTTGTGAGCCCGAGGGTGAACGCGGAGCTCCCGAACAGGGCGAACACCGCCGCGGCGGCGTAAGCCTCCGTGCCGCCGTAATTCTGGGCCCAGTAGAAGGCGAAGAAATGACCGTGCAGGATCTGCTGGGCCATGAGCCCGACGACCGCCTCGTCGGAGTTGATGGTGCCCCGGCCGAGGGCGTACAGCCTGAGCAGGAGGCCTAACAGGAGCCCGAGGACGACAACGACGGTGAGCCCCGGGCTCGCACGCCAGCAGGCGGCGAGCCGCGCCCAGGGAGTTGACCGGCGGCTCGGGGCTCTCGCGAGCACGGCCGCCGGGGTGCTTCAGTTGACAGGAAGCGAGCGGCGTACAGCTGCGCGAGCGGCCATCGTCACATCAGCTTCGCTAGGTACGGAGCGAGGAGCTTTTCGATCTGCTTCGCGGCCACGTCAACCTCGATGTTGACCTTGTCACCGGGCATGCGGCGGCCGAGCGTCGTCACCTCCGCCGTGTGGGGTATCACCGCGACCGAGAAGCTGTCCTCGTCGACGTCGAAGATCGTCAGGCTCACTCCGTCTACCGCGATGGAGCCCTTCTCCACGCAGTAGCGGATCAGCTCGGGCGCGATCTTGACCCTGAGATCCGGCGCCGCGGCTGTCACTTCCCCGATGCCGTCGACGTGGCCCTGCACGACGTGCCCACCGAGGCGGTCGCTCACCCGCACCGGCCGCTCGAGGTTCACCGGGTCGCCGGGCTCGAGCAGGCCGAAGGTCGTCCGGCTCAAGGTCTCGACGGTGACTTGGGTCTCCCATGTCCCTGCGGCGCAGGCGACGAGTGTCGTGCAGCACCCGTTCACCGAGATGGAGTCGCCCACCTCGGCGCCCTCCAGCACAACCGACGCCCTGATGCGGTAACGGTCGCCGTCGTGGCCGACGTAGGTACCCATCTCTTCGACCAGTCCAGTGAACACGCCCGCCGAGCGTACCAACCCGGGTGCGCCGGCGTCATTGCCGTGCCAGCAGTATGCAACCGACCGTTACGCCGAAGGTGAGGACCACGACGCGAAGCAGGACCGGGCTCAGCCTGCGGGCGAAGCCGCCGCCCAGCCTGCCGCCGGCAAGGCTGGCCACGGCCATGACGGCGACCGCCGTCCACGCCACGCGACCGAAGGCGCTGTAGGCGACGAGTGCCACGGAGTTGATGACGGCCGAGAGGACCTGCTTCAGCCCGTTCAGCCGCTGCAGGCTGTCGGGGATGGCCAACCCGAGGACCGCAAGGAGCACGATACCGAGCCCCGCCCCGAAGTAGGCGCCGTAGACGGCGGCGGCCAGCACCGCCAGGTGAAGACCGAAGGAACGGTGCTCCCTGGAGGGTGCCTGCCGTTTTGCTAGCACGCGGGTGGCGATCGGTTGCAGGGCGAACAGGGCGCAGGCGAGGAGGATGAGAAAGGGCACGGCCCGCTTGAAGACGGCGGCGGGAGTCGTGAGCAACAACACCGACCCGGCGATGCCGCCGGCTACACACGTGGTCGCCAGGATGGCCGCCCGGGATCGCTGGCCTTGAAGCTCCCGGCGATAGGCGGCTGAACTGCCCACGTATCCCGGCCAGAGTGCGACCGTGTTCGTCATGTTCGCCGTGACACCGGGATAGCCCACCGCCAACAGGGCGGGGAAGGAGATGAGCGAGCCGCCCCCGGCGACGCTGTTCACCGTGCCCCCGAGGAAGCCGGCGATGCCGAGGACGATCCCCTGCTCTGGGTTCAATCGGTTACCGCACTCGGCCAGTGCTCGTCGCGGACCTCGGCGAGGTACGAGGCGTGGTTACGCTCGAACTCTGCGACGCTGTCGCCCCCGAACTTGCGGAGCGCTTCGGACGCGAGCACAAGGGCCAGCATCGTCTCTGCCACCACGCCCATGGCGGGCACGGCGGTGACGTCGGTGCGCTCCTTGAACGAGACCGTCTCCTCCTTGGTGAGCACGTCGACGGTCTTGAGCACCGGGCGGTTCAGCGTGGCGAGCGGCTTCATGGAGGCGCCGACGAGGACAAGGCCCCCGGTTGACATTCCGCCCTCGATTCCTCCGGCCAACGAGGTCTCCCGCCTGTAAGAGCGCGTGGCGGCGTCGAAGTAGATGGAGTCGTGGCCGACAGAGCCCCGGCGGCGGGCGATGTCGAAGCCTTCGCCGATCCATACGGCCTTCACCGCCTGGATGCTCATCAGTGCCTGGGCGATGAGGCCGTCGAGCTTGCGGTCCCAGTGCACGTGAGCACCAAGGCCCACGGGCACGCCGTAACCCACGACCTCGACGGTGCCGCCGAGCGAGTCGCCCTCCTTGGCCGCAGCCTTGATCTCGGCGATCATGGCCGCCTCGGCCGAGGGGTCGAAACACCGCACCGGTGACGCGTCGACCGCGGGGAGATCGCCCGGCGTCGGGCGAAGCCCGGCCGACGCATCGGCGCCCCCGATCTGTACGACGTGGCTCACGATGGCGGCCCCGATCCTCGCCAGGAGCGCCTTGGCCAGGGCACCGGCCGCGACTCTCGCCGCCGTCTCACGGGCCGAAGCCCGCTCCAGCACGTCGCGGGCATCGTCAAAGCCGTACTTCTGCATGCCGGCAAGGTCCGCGTGGCCGGGGCGGGGTTGTGTGAGCCGACGCGAAGGTTGACCGGGCTCAGGCGACATCTCCTCCTGCCATTTGGGCCACTCGGCGTTGGCGATCTCTATGGCGACCGGCGATCCCAAAGTCCGTCCGTGACGAACCCCGCCCACAATGGTGATCTCGTCGGTCTCGAACCGCTGGCGTGGACCTCGCCCGAAGCCGAGCCTGCGACGGGCCAGTTCGCCGGATATCTCGTCGACGCCTATCGGCAGTCCGGCGGGGAGCCCCTCGACGACGGCGACGAGCCCGCGCCCGTGCGACTCGCCGGCGGTCAGAAGACGCAACACGGGCTCAGCCTACGCCGGGTGAGGTCCAGCCAATCCGCCAGAGGACTCACTCCGCTTCGGCTAAAGGCGGTCTCCCCGATCGCCGTCTCGTCTCCCGGGTTTCCTTATCCCTTGCGAAGATCCGGTCGCCGGCCGCTCGCAGGAATCTGGCCGAGATGCAGGGCCTGCCACCCGCCGCCCTGTCCCGCCACGAGCTCCGACCAGGACCCGGTCGGGAGCTCAACGTTTCCCGGGTCCGAGCAAGCCACGAGCCTTCCTAGCAGCGCCCGGAGCACGGCGTCGTGAGTGACCAGTGCCACGCCGGCCTGCCCGCCGCCGGCTGCGCCACCTCCCGCGACGGCGTCGAGAAAGGCCTCCTCGGCCCTTGCTCCGACACGCTGCCACTCTTCGACACCCGGCGCCGCGTCGATCGACCCGAAGCGCTCCTCGACCTCGGCCAGCGGGTGCCCGGCCCATTCGCCGTAGAAACGGTCCCGCAGGCGTTCGTCGATCTCGAACGGAGCCGTCGAGCCGAGGACGAGCGGACGCGCCGTGTCGACCGCCCGCCTGAGCGGGCTGGACACGACTGCTCGAAGGGGCACGTCCCGAAACAGCTCTCCGAGCGCGAGCGCCTCGGTTTGACCCGTCGCGCTGAGCGGGACGTCGAGCTGTCCCCGCAGGACACCGGCGGAGTTGAGAGCCGTCTCACCGTGCCGGACGAGAAAGATATGGTCTGCCTCCACGCCCGGACACGGTAGACGGCCCACTGCTGTGACGCGACAGGGCGGCCGTCCGCCCCGCGATCAGCCGGCCAGCCCGTAGGGAAGCCGCTCGGCCGCTTCTATCTCGATGAGCCGGTTGTACTTCGCCACGCGCTCGCCGCGGGCCGGCGCACCGGTCTTGATCTGCCCGGACCCGGAGCCGACGACGAGGTCGGCGATGAAGGTGTCCTCGGTCTCGCCCGAGCGGTGCGACACCATCTGCGTCCAGCCGGCCTGCCTGCACACCGCGATGGCGGCGAGTGTCTCGGTCACGGTGCCGATCTGGTTGACCTTTATCAGCGCCGAGTTCGCCGCCCTGCGGGCGATCGCCTCGGTGATGATCTTCGGGTTCGTGACGAGAAGGTCGTCGCCCACCACCTGGAGGCGGTCGCCGAGCTGCTCGGTGAGACGAATCCAGCCCTCCCAGTCCCCCTCGGCCAGCCCGTCTTCCAGGCTCCATACCGGGAAGTCTTCGATGATCGCCGCGTAGCGGCCGATCATGTCGTCGCTCGAGAGCGTCTCGCCGGCGACGTGGTAGCTGCCGTCACGGAAGAACTCGCTCGCGGCCGGGTCGAGCGCGATGGCCACACCTTCGCGTCCGGGACGGTAGCCGGCCTGGTTGATCGCCTCGACGATGAGACGGAGGACCTCTTCGGGCTCGTCGATCTCGGGGGCGAAGCCCCCTTCGTCACCCAGACCCGTCGCGAAGCCCTTGCCGGCCAGCAGCTTGCGCAGCGCCGTGTAGACCTCTGCGCCGGCGCGCACGGCCTCTGCCATGGTCGGGGCACCGATCGGGGCCACCATGAACTCCTGGAAGTCGAGCTTGTTCGGGGCGTGCACCCCACCGTTGAGGACGTTGAAGTGCGGAACGGGTAGCCGCGGCGTGACGCCTTGGGGGTTGAGGGAGCGCCACAGCGGCTCTCCGGCGGCGAGCGCTATCGCCCGGGCTGCGGCCATCGACACGCCGACTATGGCGTTGGCCCCGAGACGGGCCTTGTTCTCGGTGCCGTCGAGCTCGATCAAGGTGTGGTCCAGCTCCGCGAGATCGGCGAAGGTCCGACCGCGCAGCGCCTCGGCGATCTCACCGTTGACGGCGCCCACAGCCCCGAGCACGCCCTTTCCTCCGAAGCGGGCCGGGTCGCCGTCGCGCAGCTCGACCGCTTCGCGTGAACCGGTCGACGCGCCGGACGGTACGCCTGCGCGGGCGCTGGTGCCGTCGCCGAGGGTCACCGTCACCGCCAGGGTCGGGTTACCTCGGGAGTCAAGAATCTCAACGGCTTTGAGGCCTGAAACAGTAACGCCCATCTTCGGCTCTCCTTCGACTCGGACCGGTCGCTCAGCGCGCTCGGCGATGTCGCGAGTGTCGCCTACGGGGGAAGGTATCGGCAAGCCGGGTCGTCGGCGAGCGGGTCCCCGGTGGCCGCGTAGGCCCGGGCCCTCGAGCCACCGCACTCGTCGGAATACTCGCAGCGCCCGCACCGGCCCGGGAACTCGGCGTTCCGGATCGCCTTCAGCACAGGGGCGTCGCGGTAGATGCCGAGCACACCGGTGTCGCGCACCGATCCGAGCGGAAGGGGCATGAACCCGGCCGGGTACACCTGACCGTCGTGGGCCACGAACACGATCCCCTTGCCGTCGCGGGTGGAGGCCGTCGGCGCGAGAACCGGGGACGTCGGCTCCCCCATCAGCTCGCGGAGACGTGCGCTGAGTTCCCCGTAGAGCGGTCCGAGATCGAACTCGCCTCGAACGTCCCCGCCGGTGTCGGTCCGCTTGGAGCGCCAGTCACGGACCCGGCGGAAAAAGGGCGCCTCCACTGTCCGCACGGTCATCCCGTATTGGGCGGCGTCGACGAGGAAATGACAGACGTCCTCGTACTCGTCGGCGCCGATCTCGGCGATGTCATGCCCGCGTCCCACCCCGATGAGGAAGAAGACCTCCCAGGTCCTCACCCCGTGGCGGACCAAGAGCGCCGCCAGGTCGGCTAGTTCCCTGACGTTTTGGGACATGACAGCCGTATTGATCTGCACCGCCAGGCCGTGCTCTTCGAGCAGAGCGATGGCGCGGAGCGTCTCGCCGAAGTGGCCGGGGATCTGCCGGACCTGTTCGTGCGTTGCGGCGACGGCTCCGTCCAAGCTGAGCGACGCGGTCCTCACCCCGTTGGCGTAGAGCATCGACACCGTGGCGGCGTCGAGGCTCGAGGAGACCGAGGGCGAGACGGCGACCGGCACGCCCGAAGCTTGTGCGTAGGCCGTGAGGGCACCGAGGTCTGGCCGTTGCAGGCAGTCCCCACCGGTCAGGATCAGGACCGGGGCAGGGCGACCGGCACCGGCGAGCTCGTCGATGATGGCTTTGGCCTCTTCGGTGCTGAGCTCGTCGGGTGCGGGCTCGCGCTGCGCTACGGCCCGGCAGTGGACGCACGCGAGCGGGCATGCCTTGGTCGTCTCCCAAAAGACCAGGCGGGGCACGTGATCGAAGGACACCGCCCGGTGAGCGCGGCTTTCGGCAATTGCCCCCGGGGCGGCTGTTCGGTCCGTCATCACTTCTAGTGTGGCATCGGGAGGCACTCGGTGGACGGCCGCGGCCGGTTGCCCTGCTGCGGCCCACAACGGCACGGCGGTCTAGGCGCTGGACGCGCACCTGGAAGATGCAGGAGAAATAAGGCAGGCAAACTGTCGTTTTGGCCCCGCCGGCGCGTAGGCGGTACGGTTCATCATGGTCCGTGTCCCTGACGGGGATGCTTGGCGCCTGAAGGAGAGTGAACGTGGTCCGGGTCGACATCGACGGGCTCGAGGACTGGGCGACACCGCGGAAATCTCCGGTGCTGTTCCAGGTCCGCTTCCATGGCCGGGGCGGCCAAGGAGTGGTCACCGCAGCGGAGATGCTTTCGGTGGCGGCGTTCGTGGAGGGCCGCCACGCCCAGGCGTTCCCGAGCTTCGGCTCAGAACGCGCCGGTGCCCCGGTGGTGGCGTTCTGCCGCATAAGCGACACCGAGATCCGGACCCACTCGCCGATCGCGGCTCCTGACGCCGTGGTCGTGCAGGACGCGACGCTGTTGCACCAGGTCAACCTTTTCGCCGGCCTCGCCGCAGACGGCTACCTCCTCATCAACACGACTCACAGTTTCGACGAGTTGGGGCTCGGTGAGCTCGCCGGAGGGATGCGCCGGGACCGCCTGGCGATCGTCCCCGCTACCCAGCTCGCGTTGGAGCACCTGGGCCGGCCCGTGCCCAATGCCGTGCTCCTCGGCGGCTTGGCGGCGCTGAGCGGCGTGGTGTCGCTCGACGCCGTCGTGGGCGCAATCAAGGAACGCTTCAATGGGCCGCTCGCAGACGGCAACGCGGCGGCAGCCGCGGCGGCCTACAGAATCGTCGCCGAACAGCAAGAGGAGGTGGCGAGTCGTGCTACACCAGCTTGAGGGTTCCCGTGCCGTCGCCCTGGCCGTGGCGGCCTGCCGTCCCCAGGTCGTTTGCGCCTATCCCATCACGCCCCAGACCCACATCGTCGAGGGCGTGGGCGAGCTGGTGAAGTCGGGCGAGCTCGCCGGCTGCGAGTTCATCAACGTCGAGTCGGAGTTCGCCGCCATGTCGGTGGCGATCGGTGCCTCGGCGGCGGGATCGCGGGCCTACACGGCTACTTCGAGCCAGGGTCTGTTGTTCATGATAGAGGCCGTCTACAACGCCGGCGGCCTGGGCCTGCCGGTCGTGATGACCCTTGCCAACAGGGCCATCGGTGCACCTATCAACATCTGGAACGACCACAGCGACGCCATGGCGGTGCGCGACGCCGGATGGGTGATGCTCTTCGCAGAGTCCAACCAGGAAGCCACCGACCTGCACATCCAGGCGTTCCGTCTCGCCGAGGACCTGTCGCTTCCCGTAATGGTGAACATGGACGGGTTCGTGCTCACCCATGCCACCGAGCGCATCGACGTGCCAACCCAGGAACAGGTCGACGCCTTCCTGCCACCGTTCCAGCCCCGTCAGGTCCTCGATCCGGCCGACCCGGTGACGATCGGCGCCTTGGTGGGGCCGGAGGCGTTCACCGAGGTCCGCTTCCTCGCTCATGCCAAGCAACTGCAGGCGATCGGGCGTATCCGCGAGGTCGCCGACGAGTTCGCTGAGGCCTTCGGCAGGCGTGCGGGGGGTCTGGTCAACACCTACCGGGTCGAGGACGCCGTCGTCGTGGTGGTGGCGCTCGGCTCGATCCTCGGCACGATCAAGGACGTCGCCGACGAGATGCGCGAGCACGGGACAAAGGTCGGAGTCGTCGGGATCACCTCCTTCCGTCCCTTCCCGCTGGAAGCGCTCCACGAGGCGATCGGGGACGCCCGCCGCGTGGTGGTCATCGAGCGCGCATTCAGCGTCGGCTTCGGTGGCGTCCTTTCCACCGACGTGGCCCTGGCGATCGCCGATGCCAAGGCGCGCATCTCCACCGTCGTCGCCGGCCTCGGCGGTCGGGCCGTGCCCGAAGCCGCCATCGCCGCCGTGATCGGAGACGCCGTGGACGACCGCCTCGAAGCGCTTAGATTCCTCGACCTCGACCATGGTGTCGTCGAGCGTGAACTCGCCCGCATGGCCGGCGACCCGCGTTCGGGACCGAGCGCCGAGAATGTCCTGCGCGACCTGAGAGCTGTCGCGTCCCGATCCGTATGAGAGCCGTGAGGAAGGACCGATGACGGCGACCCAGAAGGTGAAGTTCTACCAAGTAGGCAGCTTCGCGGTGGGCAACCGCCTCCTCGAGGCGGACCAGCGCACCGTGCAGGCCGACGTGTCGCGCAACAACACGATCACTTCGGGCCATCGTGCCTGTCAGGGCTGTGGGGAGGCCCTCGGGGCGCGCTACGTGCTCGACGCCGCCATGCGCGCGACCGACGGCAAGCTCGTGGCTGTCAACGCCACCGGATGTCTCGAGGTGTTCACGACCCCTTATCCCGAGAGCTCCTGGCAGCTCCCGTGGGTGCACTCGCTGTTCGGCAATGCCGCCGCCGTGGCCACAGGCGTTGCCGCGGGGCTGAAGGCGCAGGGGCGGGGCGACATAAGGGTCCTCGCCCAGGCAGGAGACGGCGGCACGGTGGACATCGGCTTCGGCTGCCTCTCGGGCATGTTCGAGCGCGACGACGACGTCCTTTTCGTCTGCTACGACAACCAGGCCTACATGAACACCGGTGTGCAACGGTCGGGCGCCACGCCCTCGGCCGCGCGCACGGCCACCACCGAGGCCGTCGGCACCGAGCCGGGCAATCCCTTCGGCCAGGGCAAGGACATGGCCACCTTGGCCATGGCGCACGGGATCGGCTACGTGGCGACAGCTACGGTGTCGGACCTGCACGACCTCGAAGCCAAGGTGGAAAGGGCCATGAGCTTTCACGGTGCCCGCTACCTGCACGTGCTCGTCCCGTGCCCGCTCGGCTGGGGAAGCGAATCGAAAAACACCATCCGCGTGGCGCGCCTTGCCACCGAGTCGGGCCTGTTCCCGGTCTACGAGGCCGAGTACGGCAGCGTCACAGCGGCGTCCCCGATACGCCACCTCGTCCCGGTGGAGGACTACCTGCGCCTGCAGCGCCGGTTCCGCCATCTGTTCGACAGCTCGGGAGCGGTGAAGAGGCCTGACATCGTGGGCCGGCTCCAGCAGATGGCCAACCGCAACATCGATCGTTTCGGCCTTCTCAAAAACGAGGTGGCGTGATGGACAAGCCCTTTGCAATCACCTTGGACGTAGGCACGAGCCTTGCCAACAAGACCGGCTCGTGGCGTGTCGACCGCCCCGTGTACCTCGACCGCATGCCGCCGTGCAACGACGGCTGCCCTGCCGGGGAGAACATCCAGGGCTGGCTCTACTACGTCGAGGAGGGCGACTACGAGCAGGCATGGCGCCACCTCGTGGAGGACAACCCGATGCCGGCGATCATGGGCCGCGTCTGCTACCACCCCTGCGAAACCGCCTGCAACAGGGCGAAGCTCGACGAGGCAGTCGGCATCAACGCTGTGGAGCGCTTCCTGGGCGACCAGGCGATCGAGCACGGCTGGTCCTTGGGTTTCGTCGCGCCGCCGTCGGGCAAGAAGGTTCTCATCATCGGGTCGGGGCCGGCCGGGTTGTCCGCCGCTTACCACCTGCGCCGCCTGGGCCACGCCGTGACGATCTACGAAGCCGGGTGGGCGCTCGGAGGCATGATGCGATTCGGCATCCCGAAGTATCGCCTGCCCCGAGCCGTCCTCGATGCCGAGATCGAGCGCATCTGTGCTCTCGGCGTGGAGGTGGAGCTCGGACACCGGGTCGAAGACGTGCCCGAGGAGATGCGCGTCGGCGGCTTCGACGCCGTGTTCATCGCAGTGGGCGCCCAGCTGGGCAAGCGTGCCTACCTGCCCGCGGGTGACTCGGCGCACGTCATCGACGCCGTGTCCCTGCTGCATTCGATGGAAGGCCTCGAGCCTCCCAGCCTCGGACGGCGTGTCGCCATCTACGGCGGGGGCGACACGGCCATGGACGCGGCGCGTACCGCCAAGCGCCTGGGCGCCACCGATGCCGTCGTCGTCTACCGGCGCACACGCGAGAAGATGCCCGCCCACGACATCGAGGTCGAGGAGGCAGTCGAAGAGGGCGTGCTCATGAAGTGGCTCTCGACGATCACCGACGTCGACTTCGACAAGGGGCGCATCGTCATCGAGAAGATGGCTCTCGACGAGACCGGATTCCCCCAGCCGACGGGCGAGTTCGAGGAGCTCGACGCCGACTGCGTGGTGCTCGCGCTCGGCCAGGACTCCGATCTCTCCCTGCTAGCCAGCATGCCCGAGGTCGTCGTGGCCGACGGCTCGGTGCAGGTGGGGCCGGACCTCATGACAGCACGCCCCGGGGTCTTCGCCGGCGGCGACGTCCTGCCCGTCGACCGGACCGTCACGACCGCGGTCGGGAACGGGAAAAAGGCCGCCCGGGCAATCGACGCCTGGCTACGCGGCGAGACCGTGAAGACGCCTCCCCGCCACGAACTGGCCGGCTTCGAGCTGTTGAACACCTGGTACTACGCCGACGCGCCGAGGACCGAGCGCGCTCGCCTCGAGGTCGCGCGCCGCACCTCGACATTCGACGAGATCGTGCAGGGTCTCGACGAGACCAATGCCCTGTTCGAGGCACGCCGGTGCATGTCGTGCGGGAACTGCTTCG
This sequence comes from Acidimicrobiales bacterium, assembly GCA_052148655.1. Classification (GTDB taxonomy): domain Bacteria; phylum Actinomycetota; class Acidimicrobiia; order Acidimicrobiales; family Bog-793; genus Fen-455. The sequence goes on along the minus strand of JBKQHU010000131.1, from coordinate 115,799 downwards.
AATGTGACAACTGCTTCGGGGTCTGCCCGGACAACGCCGTTGTGAAGCTCGGTTTCGGCAGCCGGTACCGCTTCGAGTACGACTACTGCAAGGGATGCGGGATGTGCGTGTCCGAATGCCCCTGCGGAGCCATCGTCATGGAACCGGAACTGGCCTGATAAGGCACTGCTGCCGAAGCGTCACCGCCGTCGGGTCAAAAGACAGCACTGTTTGTACTTGCGGCCGCTCCCGCACGGGCATGAGTCGTTGCGCCCGGTCGTGCGCCATCGCGACCGGTCCTCGTGCTCAGCGGCTTCGAGCTCCGCGCTGATCTCGAAGATCGGCCGGCCGTTGCGGGCGAGGGCCGCCATCCGCCTGAGATAGGGCAGGACGTGACCGTAGAAGCGACGGTAGCCGCCACAGAGGTAATTGAGGCCCGCCTCGCCGGCGGCCGTGACCGCAAAACGGTCCTTCGGACAGCCCCCGTGACACAAGAAGCCCACCGGGCACTCCCGACAGCACGCCGGCAAAGAGTCGTGCTTCGCCTCACCGAAGGCGACCTGTGCGGGCGAGTCGACGAGTGCCTGAAGCCCGTCGCCCTTCACCTCTCCGAGGCGATGAGCGGAGTCGACATAGTGGTCGCAGGAGTAGACGCTGCCGTCGTGCTCCATGGCGAGAACCCGTCCGCACGTCCGCGACATCACGCAGAGGTTGGCCGGCTTGCCCGTGACGACGAGGAAGCACTCGAGGAAGTTCTGCACGCCGACGTGCTCGACGTCATGGCGAACCCACTCGTCGAAGATCGTGCAGAGGAATTCCCCCATCGCCTCGGGTGTCACCGAACGTGGCGACACACCGCCGGGTGCCTTCTCCACAACTGGAAGGAATTGCAGCCACCGCACCTTCTCGTCGACGAAGAACCTGTAGACCTCGGTCGGGTGGGCGGCGGTGAGCGCGTTCAGCGTGCAGAGCACGTCCGGCTCGATGCCCGCGGCACGCAACAGGCCGAGACCCCGCACAGCGCGATCGTGTGTCGGCCGACCGCGCCGGTCGGGACGAGAAGCATCGTGCAGCCCCGCCGGACCGTCGATGCTGAGCCCCACTGCGAAGTGGTTCTCGGCGAGAAAGCGGCACCAGCGCGCGTCGAGCAGCGTCCCGTTCGTCTGGATGTTGTTGAGGCAACGCCACCCTGCCGGCAAGTGGCGGCTCTGGAGATCGACGACCCGGCGGTAGAACTCGATCCCGGCCAGGGTCGGCTCGCCACCGTGCCAGCCGAAGTGCACGAGCGGCCCGGGGCTGGAAGCGATGAACGAGGAGATGTACGACTCGAGCACCTGAGGGCTCATCCGGAAGCGCTCCCCGGGGGGGAACAGCGCCGTCTTCCCCAGGTAGTAGCAGTACCCACAGTCGAGATTGCAGACCGGCCCGACCGGTTTGGACATCACGACGAAAGGCTCGGCGCTGCTCATCGGCCTGCTGCCGATCCGTCACAGACCGTCCTGGCCGCAGCGCCCAATAGCCTCACGCCCTCAAGGTTGGATCGATACTACCGACATATAATAGTGTCGGCACATTAGCCAGACAGAGGCGGTTCGGCCAACGAGGTGGCCGGTGCAGGACGGCTCAGGGAGCTGGGCAGTTCGGGAAAGAGGCATCAGGCGATGAGTGATGTCACGGGCGCGAGAGGTGGGGCGGATGAGCCCCACATGCTGGCCGCCCGGTTGCGATTGTCGATGGTCCGCCTCTCGCGACAGCTCCGTCGGGTGGACCCGTCCGAGCTGACGATCGCCCAATTCTCCGCACTCGCCACCGTGGTCCGCAACGGCCCGCTCGGTGTCGGCCGTCTCGCCGAGATCGAAGGCCTGCCGTCCCCGGCCGCGACGCGCCTTGCCGACAAGCTGGAGCTTGCCGGCCTCATCACACGGAGGATGAACCCTACGGACCGCAGGGGCGTGCAGCTCGTGGCCATGCCGGCAGGCACGGAACTTCTCGAACGGCGCGCCCGCCTCGGCAACGCCTGGCTCGCGGGGCACGTGAGTGCCCTCTGCAAGACGGACCGCGCGGCGCTCGAACGAGCTGTGACCCTGCTCGAGTCGTTCGCGACCGAGCGCCCGGGGGAGACACCGGAGGTGACGGGGGGCCACCACGAACCAGAGGAGAAACGAACGTGAGCCTGTTGACACCCGATAGGTCGACGATCGTGGGGCCACGCTACAAGTGGCTGGTCCTTTCCAACACCACGATCGGCATGCTGCTTGCGACCATGAACGGGACGAGCCTCATCATCGCCCTGCCGGTCATCTTCCGGGGCATCCGCCTGAACCCGTTGCAGGCGGCCAGCTTCCCGTACCTGCTCTGGATCATGATGGGCTACAGCCTGGTGTCGGCCGCGCTCGTGGTGACCGTGGGACGCATCGGCGACATGTTCGGCCGCGTGAGGATGTACAACCTCGGCTTCGCCTGGTTCACCGTCGCGGCCATCCTCCTCTCGACGGTCTGGAGCACAGGCACGAACGGAGCGCTCGAGCTCGTCATCCTACGGATGGTCCAAGCCGTGGGCGGGGCGCTTTTGATGGCGAACTCGGCCGCGATCATCACCGACGCCTTCCCCGCCGAGCAGCTCGGTCTCGCGCTGGGGATGAACATGGTCGTGGGGATCGTCGGCTCGTTCCTGGGCATCCTCGTGGGCGGGCTCCTCTCCCAGGTCGGATGGCGTTGGGTCTTCCTCGCGAACGTTCCGATCGGCCTGTTCGGCACGGGCTGGGCCTTCTTCAAGCTGAAGGAGATCGGTATCCGCATCAAGGCGAAGATCGACTGGCTCGGGAACCTCTCGTTCGCGGCGGGTTTGATCATGCTCCTCACCGGCGTCACCTACGGCATAAAGCCCTACGGCCACTCCCTCACCGGATGGGGGGACCCGTTCGTGCTGGAAATGATCTTCGGCGGCCTCGCGCTCCTCATCTTGTTCAGCTTCATCGAGACGAGGGTGGCCGAGCCCATGTTCCGCCTGCAGCTGTTCCGGATCCGGGCCTTCACGGCTGGAAACGCGGCCAACTTCCTGGGCGGCGTCGGTCGAGGCGGCCTCCAGTTCATGTTGATGATCTGGTTCCAGGGCATCTGGCTGCCACAGCACGGGTACAGCTTCGCCCGGACGCCGTTGTGGGCAGGGATCTACATGCTCCCGTTCATGCTCGGCTTCGTGGTCGCCGGGCCCATATCCGGCAAGCTCTCGGACCGCTACGGAGCCCGGCTCTTCGCGACTTCCGGGATGCTCCTCACGGCCGCCATGTACGCGGTGATGATGACCTTCCCGGCCAACTTCTCCTACACACCGTTCGCCATCGTGATGTTCGTCTCAGGGATCGGCGGCGGCTTGTTCGCCTCGCCGAACACGGCGTCGATCATGAACTCGGTCCCGGCGCGATACCGCGGAGCAGCTTCGGGCATGCGCGTGACCTTCGCCCAGACAGGGCTCCCGCTGTCGATGGGGCTGTTCTTCACGCTGCTCGTTTTCGGGTTGAACGACAAGGTGCCCTCGGCGATGCTCCACGGCCTGGTCGCGCACGGTGTCCCCCTGGCGGCCGCCACGCAGCTCTCGCACCTGCCGCCCCTCGGCTACATCTTCGCCGCCTTCCTGGGCTACAACCCGCTCAAGAGCCTGCTCGGCCCGGCCGTGCTAAACCACCTCCCCCCCGGCCAGGCGGCCGCCATCACAGGCCGCTCCTTCTTCCCCCACCTCATCGGCCCGTCGTTCAAGGACGCGCTCGTGCTCATACTCTCCTTCGCGGTGGTCATGTGCGTGATCGCCGCCATCGCCTCGGCGCTGCGGGGTGGGAAGTTCATCTATGTGGACGAGGAGTCGATAGCCCAGAAGGCTCGCATGCACCACGGTCACGGGCCCAAGGCCCACCAAGATCGCGACGCGAAGCCCGCCGCTGACCTTCTCGTAAGGGTGGCGCAGGGGGCCGACGGGAACGGCGCCGCAGACGAGAACAGGGCCGGCGAGCTGATCGGGTCGGCCCGTCCGGGACCAGCGGCGCCCACTGCGCGAGAGTAGGGCATGGCCATAACCAGCATCGTCGTCGGGACGGACGGTTCTGATCCGAGCTATCGCGCCTTTGCCATGGCAGTCGGCTTGGCGGTCCGCGAGCAAGGCTGCGTCCATGCCTGCTTCGTCTCCCACGTGCCCGGCGCGGCGGCCCTCGGAGGCTTCTTCGCACCCGTCCCGCTCGTAGGTGATGCCGAGAGCGACGAGCATCTGGAAAGGTTCGTGGCCCAGGAGCTGGGCCAGGCAAGAGTCCGCGGCGATTTCACCTGCCGCAGCGGTGAGGTCGCAGCAGAGCTCGAGCAGCTCGCACAGGACTGCAAGGCCGACCTCGTGGTCGTGGGACGTTCGGCCCACCCGGCTCTCCATCTCGGTGGCGTGCCGCGTCAGCTGCTCGCGCGAGGGCGCTTCCCGATTCTCGTCGTGCCCTGATCCCGGCTCGCTTTCCCGACAGGCACCGGACCGCCGCTTTGCGCGAGGCGACGCCACCAGATCTGACCCATTTCTCGGCCACCGAGGTAACGCGCCGGCCGAAGGTAGCGGCGGTCGGTGACAACGTGGCGGACATCTACCCGTCACTCGGGTGCCTGTTCCCGGGCGGCAACGCCTTGAACGTCGCCGTGGCCGCGCGCAGGGCGGGCGCGCACGCGGCCTACCTCGGCGCCATCGGCACCGATGAAGCCGGCCGCGCGATCAAGGCCGCGCTTGACGACGAAGGGGTGGGGACCGAGCGCCTCAGGGTCATCGAGGGACCGAACGCCCACTCGGTCGTCGAGCTCGACGGGGGCGACCGGCGCTTTGTGGGCTACGGGCTCGGCGTCTCACGGTTCGTCCTCGACGCGACCGACCTCGACTATCTCGCCCGGTTCGACTGCGTCCACTCGGGCGCCCGCAGCGGTACTGAAGAGCAGCTGGAGGCCATGGCGCGCAAGGCTCGCCTGTCCTTCGACTTCTCCGACCGGCCAGGTGAGTACTACGAGCCCCTCCTGGACAAGGTCTGGATGGCCTGTTTCTCGGGCACGAGTCTCGATACAGCTGCTGTGGGTGATCTGACGAGACGGGTCCTCAGCGCCGGGCCGGAGGTGGTGCTGGTGACCGCGGGCCCTCGGGGCGCTTCGATCTCGACCTCCTCCGGCGAGACCGTCCACGCCAATGCCAATCCGACCACGCCCGTCGACACCCTGGGAGCGGGCGACGCTGTGATCGGCACGGTCCTTGCAGGAGTGCTGGGCGGCCATGACCTCGAGAGCGTGATGGGCTCAGCCATGTCCATCGCGGCCCAGGTCTGCGCCCACCATGGCGCTTTCGGCCACAACCGGGTGGTCCAAGGCCTGGGCAAAGGCGGGTTCTGAACTCCCTACGAGAGCGGACAACTCGAGTGGGCGCGCCTGATCGCGGTGCTCCGCCAGATCGGGCTCCCACTCGCTGAGATGAGCATCGTCCTCGGCCTCGAGCCGCGGGTCGCCGGATCGCCCCACCTACTGGTCGGCAGGCACAGGCCCGGGGCGGTAGAACGAGCTCATCGTGAAGGCGCGACGCCTACTGCTACAGCCGAGACGGCCGGGCGAACTCAACGGCTGCTCAGCAGCACCAGGATCGCCCCCTCGTCCCGGGCCGGTGCCCAGGCCCATCAAACTGTTCGGCCTCTTTCACGACGAGGGTCAGGGACTGCTGGTCAGTCGTCGGCGAGTTCAGCCCAACTTCGGCAGTGCCACCGCATGCCATCTCCGGCCGTTTGTGGACTCCGCGAGTCTCAAGCCAGGGCTCACCGGCCCGAGTCCGAGTACCCAGACCGTCCCGGCTCCCTGCGACACGCTGAGGAACGTCGCCGCCGACCTGAGCACGAGCTTCCAGGTACGGCCACCGTCAAGCGACAGGTCCACACCACCGATCGGATAGCCGATCGCCATCACGAGGGCACCATCTGGCATGGCGACAATCGCGCCCGGGTATCCGAACCCGGGGCAGGCGCCGACGATCCGCGACAGACCTCGGGGGCCGTTGTCACAACGCTCAGTCCAGCTCGCGCCACCGTTGTTGGAGGTGACGACCTCCATCGGCGCGAAACCGGTACTCGGTCCGCCCAGGCACAACGTCGCAACATCGTTCCCGACCGCGGTGAGAATCCCGGCGAGGCGGTCGGTTCCGCACGGCAATGGGCTCACGCGCCATGTGCGACCCGCATCGGCGGTGTGCGCCACAGCGAGGGTCCCGGCCGCGCCGTAGGGGCTCGGTGCGGTTCTCGACCCGATCAGCCAAGCGCTCGCAGGACCTGCCACCGCCAGACTCTCCGGCGGCATGGTGTCCACGAGACCCGCCTCGTCCAAAGACTTGAGCGGCGTCGATCTCGTCCTGGTCCAGGTGGTTCCCGCGTTGCTCGAGACCAGCACGGTGGCTGCCGTTCTCAGTCCGCAGGCTTCGGAGACAACGACCCAGACAGCTCTGCTCCCAGCCGCCACCGAGCAGACGGTGTAGGTGGGTTCGGACGGCACGAGATAGTCGGGGCGAATCAGCTCGAAGCCCGCCTGGCGGACACGGCCGCGGAACAGGCCTTGGGCCGTGGCGAGGAACCAGCTGCCGTCAGGCGTCATCGCCATCTCGTCGGTCGAGCCACCGGCGCCGCAGGACGCAGCGTGGCTCAGCACCAACGGCGACGCCCAGGTGACGCCGCCGTTGGACGTCGAGTAGACAACGAGCTCGCAGCGCGCCGCCTGCTCCACACCGCTTCCTTCCACCACCGCGCCAAGCTCCCGGTTGGCGAAGGCGAGCGCCACCCACCACTGCGATGCCGGAACGGCCGCGACGGGCTGCGCCGCCGGCAGGGCGATCACCGAGCCGATGAACGCCACGAAAAACAGGAACACGCGCACGCGCACAGGCGTGATTCTGGCAGCACCACTGTCGGTCCGCCGCGCGGGCGCGCCAACTAGGCGGGTGATGCGAGGAGGCCACCGCTGTTGGCTGATCCGCCGGGCTAGGGTCGGCGTCACATCGCCGAAGGGGCAAAGGAGCAGCTTCGATGCGCATCTTGTTCATTGGCGGGACGGGTCTCATCAGCTCGGCATGCTCCGCCGCGACGCTGACAGCCGGTCACGAGCTGTGGCTCTTGAACCGCGGCCGCTCCAAGCTCCCGACGGCCGTCGCTCAAAAGCGCCTCCTGACCGCTGATGCCGCCGACGAGGCCCAGGTCAGAGCCGCCGTCGCGGGACTCGAATTCGACGTCGTGGTCCAATGGGTCGGCTACCGACCGGACCAGGTCGAAAAGGACATCAGGGTGTTCGCCGGGGCCGGTCAGTACGTTTTCATCTCCTCGGCGTCTGTGTACGAGAAACCGCCCTCGCACTGGATGATCACCGAATCGACGCCCACGGTGAACCCGTACTGGCAGTACTCGCGCGACAAGATCGCCTGCGAGGAGACCCTCCGGCGGGCGCGCCGGGAAACAGGCTTTCCCGCCACGATCGTCAGGCCCTCGCTCACCTACGGGCCCTCTCAGATACCGGTCGTCATCGGCAGCTGGCAGAAACCGTTCACGATCGTCGACCGCATGCGCCGCGGAGCGAGGATCATCGTCCCCGGTGACGGGACGAGCATCTGGACCTTGACCCACAACAGCGACTTCGCCAAGGGCCTGCTCGGATTGTTCGGGCATCCCGGTGCTTTAGGCCAGGACTTCCACATCACCTCCGAAGAGAGCCTCACCTGGAACCAGATCTACGAGCTCGTCGGCAGGGCCGCGGGCGCCGCTCCCATGATCCTGCACGTCCCGAGCGACGCCATCGTCGCCTCGGATCCCGAGCAGGAGGGCAACTTGTGGGGGGACAAGTCGTACAGCACGGTTTTCGACAACGACAAGCTGCGAAGCCTCGTGCCAGGCTTCGAGGCCACGGTCCCGTTCTCCGAAGGGATCCAAGAGACGATCGCATGGCTCGACGCAGACCCGAGCCGCCAGGAGATCGACCGCGATGCGAACGAGCGGTGGGATCGCCTCGTCCGCATCTACGAGGACGCGCTCGGCCGGGCCGCTGAGCCGGCCCGCGCCCCGACCTAGGCGATCGACGGCGGGTCGCCGTGGACTGTGCCCATCGCCTCAGCTCCGCGCAGCGTCCCCCCGCGCGGGCCGGCGCCTCAGAAGCTGTGGGTCTTGACGAACCCGACCACGTCGGACAACTTCGCCTCGGCCATCGAGACGCAGGTGTCGGCGCAGCCGTAGTAGAGCCGGAGCGTGTCGTCCGGTTCCATCACCGCTGCGCTCGGGAAGCACACGTTGGGGACGTCACCGACCCGCTCGTAGATCTCGGTGGGCGAGAGCAGGTAGTCCTTGGTGCGATAGAGGACTTTCCAGGGCTTGTCCAGGTCCAGGAGCGCCCCGCCGATGTAGTACAGGTAGCCGTTGCAGCTCCGCCAGACGCCGTGGTAGATGAGCAGCCAGCCGTCCTCGGTCTCGATGGGTGCAGGACCGGGCCCGACCTTGAGCCCCTGCCAGCCGCCCATCGGACCGAAGACGAACCGGTGGCAGCCCCAGTGCTCGAAGTCAGGGCTCGTCGCATAGAAGATGTCGCCGAAGGGAGTGTGGCCGCGGTCGGAGGGTCTGTGGAAGATGGCGTATTTCCCCCCGATCCGGCGGGGAAAGACAACACAGTTGCGATTGGCCGGCGCCAGCAGGTCCTCGCCCTGGGTGAACGTCTTGAAGTCCTTTGTGGTGGCAAAGCCGATCTTGGGACCCTGGGGACCGGCGTTGCACCAGGTGAGGTAGTAGGTCCCCTCCAGCAGGGTCAGGCGAGGGTCGTAGCTGTAAGCCGTGACGAAGACGTCGGGATCGTCGCTTCGAATCTGTGCCGGCTCGGGATCGATGTCCCAATGGATGCCGTCTCGGCTGAAGCCGACGTGGAGCACGAAGTCCATGCTGAGCTCGTCCACGCGGAACACACCGGCGTAGTCGCCCTCCCCCCTCTTCACGATCGCCGAGTTGTGGATGCTGTTGGCGCGGGGGACAGCGCTCGCGGTCACGACGGGGTTGCCGGCGTAGCGTTTGAAGACGGTCTCGTTAGCCATGGTGTGCCTTTCCTCCTACGCCCTATTCAGAGCCGGCGTTCATGTGAACCGGTCCAGAGCCTAGGGTCTGTGTGGGTGCCGGGTGCAAAAGCGCGACGGGGGGCACCGGTCAACGGACCGCCGCCGACGCTCGGACCGGCGCAGGCGCCGCTCATCACCGGCTGGCTGGCCCGTGGGTGGTCGATCCGGGAGGGCTACACTTTCTCAGCGACTTCAAGAAGGACGTCGGACTCATCGTGCTCGGCCAGTCAGCTTGCCATCATGCAGTTCCAGGCCTACTTACCCGCTTCACCTTCCTCCTTGGTGACGGGCACCGGTCATGACGGCCTCCCGCAAACTTGCGTCGGCGCTGCCGGCGTCGGGAAGTGGCGGACAGGAGGCAGTGCCAGTGACCCCAAAGACGAATCCGCTCCACCGCGTCACCATCGCTGACATAGCGCTTCGCGCCGGGGTGTCGAAGGGTGCTGTTTCGTACGCGCTCAACGGCCGGCCGGGGATCTCCGAGGTGACGCGGCAGCGCATCTTGAAGATCGCCGACGAGCTCGGCTGGTATCCGAACAGCGCCGCCAGGGCCCTGTCGGGAGCGCGTGCCGGCGCGTGCGGGCTCGTGCTGGCGCGGCCAGCCCAGACGCTCGCCTTCGAGCCCTTCTTCATGGAGCTCATAGCCGGCATCGAGATGGAGCTGTCGCGCCGTTCCGTCGGCCTCACGCTCCAGGTCGCCCACAATCTCGAAGCCGAGATGACCATCTACCGCCGCTGGTGGGCGGAGCGTCGCGTCGACGGCGTGCTCGTCGTCGACCCCCGCGTGGTCGACCCCCGGTTCGAACTGATCGAGAAGCTCGGTCTGCCGGCTGTCGTCATCGGCGGTCCCGAGGGCATCGGGGACCTGTCGGCGGTGTGCAGCGACGACGCCGGCGCCGTCATCGACGTCGTCCGCTACCTCGCACGCCTCGGCCACGAGCGGATTGCCCGCGTGGCTGGCGTCCCGGAGTTCGCTTCCACCCAGATTCGCACGGATGCCTACCTGGCCACGATGGAGGAGCTCTCGCTCCCGCCTCGAGTCGTCCCGACGGACTTCATGGCCGAGAGCGGCGGTAGGGTGACACGTCAGCTGCTCGCGGACCCGCTGGCGCCGACGGCGATCGTCTACGACAGCGAGGTGCTCGCCGTCGCCGGCCTGGGCGCGGCCCATGAAATGGGCCTCGCGGTCCCGCGCGACGTCTCCCTCGTCGCCTGGGACGATTCCACCTACTGCCAGGTGGTCCACCCTCCGCTCACAGCGGTGAAGCGGGACATCCCCGCCATGGGCACACACGGGGCGAGCGCCCTGCTCGCCCTCATAGACAGCGGCGTCATCACCCGCACGGGTGAGCCCAGGGGACAGCTCATCACCCGCGGAACGACCGCCCGTCCCCCTCACAACCCCGTCGCGACCTCCCGCGGCGGTGCTGCCGGGAGTTTCTGACACCACGTGGGACGATCCCGCCCCGGAACCTTGACACTGAGTGGTGAGCTCACCCCGCCAGGTTGGGACCGTCGGTAAGCTCCGCCCCGTGGTGCGCCAGTAGCGACGGGTCGAAGCCCTTGCATCAGTTCGTCAGGGTCTACCGATTGAGCGGTTCAGTAGTGCGCCTCCCTACCGAGGGAGGCCTCGAAAGGCGGAGAATTGAGCCAGCGTGGCGGGGTGCCTTCCTGGGTCGGTGCCAACTTCTGGTCGCGCAGCGGTGGGCCGCGAATGTGGACCCGTTACGACGCCGCCGTCGTCCGTGAGGAGCTGGCCGTGCTCGCCGAGCACGGCTGCAACGTCACCCGCTCGTTCTGCTATTGGCCCGACTTCGTGCCCGAGCCCGGACGCCTCGAGCCGGCGGTGCTCGAGCGGTTCCGGGACTTCCTCGACGCCCACGTGGAGGCTGGCCTCACGACGATCCCCTCGTTCCTGGTCGGCCACATGTCGGGCGCGAACTGGGACCCGACGTGGCGGCAGGGCCGTGATCTCTACCGAGACGTGTGGCTCGTCTCCCAGCAGGCCTGGTTCGTCTGCGAGGTCACACGGCACTTCACGGACCACCCAGCGGTAGCCGGTTGGCTGATCAGCAACGAGATGCCCCACTACGGTGGACCGGCCACAGCTGAGGAGATCACGGCCTGGGCGCGCATACTGGTCCAGGCCGTTCGCGCCGGCGGCGGGCACCAGCCGGTATCGCTCGGTGACGGGGCGGGAGGCATCGAGGTCTCCGGCCACGACAACGGCTACTCGCTAAGGGCTCTCGCGCCGCTTGTGGACTTCATCGGCCCGCACGTCTACCCGATGTCGGACGACCCGGTGCGCCAATCGATGGCGGCCGCGCTCGCCTGCGAGCTCTCCGGCTCGTTCGACCGCCCCGTCGTGCTGGAGGAGTTCGGGCTGAGCTCCGACTTCGCCTCCCACGAGAACGCGGCCCACTACTACCGCCAGGTGCTGCACACGAGCCTCATGGCCGGCGCCACGGGCTGGCTCGCCTGGAACAACTGCGACTACGACGACCTGTCGGGTGAGGACCCTTACCGGCACCACCCCTTCGAGATGCACTTCGGCCTCACCGACCGCCACGGCAAGGCGAAACCGCAGCTGGCCGAGATCGCCCGCTTCTCGCGCCTCGTCGCCGACCTCGACGCCGGCGGTTGGGCGCCGGTCGCCGGAGAGGTGGCGATCGTCGTGCCCGAGCATTTCGAACGGGCCCTCGTGTTCACGACCGTCGATTACCGCGACGACATCCGGGACAACCTGCTGCAGTCCTACATAGCCGCCCGTGAGGCCGACTTGCCGGTCACCCTCATGCGCGAACGCGATGGTCTCGGCGACGGAGCCAAGCTCTACCTCCTCCCTTCGGCGAAGCTGCTCATGGCGCCGAGTGCCGAACGCCTGGCCGAGCTCGCACACGCAGGAGCGACGGTCTACCTCTCCTACTTCGCGGGCAGCACCCCTTCTCAGACCGGTCCCTGGGTGCCGTGGCTCGACGAGCTGTTCGGGATCCGCCACAAGCTCCGCTACGGACTCGTCGACCCGATCGAGGATGACGAGGTCGTGTTCAGTTTCGTTGCGGCCCTGGGTGGCTTGGCAGTGGGCGACGAGCTCACTTTCAAGGTGGCGGGCAACAGGAGCGCTCGCGCCTTCCTGCCGCTCGAACCCGCCGGTGCGACCGTTCTCGCCCTCGACGGCCATGGGCGCCCGGCACTTGTCCGCCAGCAGGTCGGCGGCGGCGCGATGGTGCTGTGTGCCTACCCGACCGAGCACATGGCGGCGCGCGCTCCCCGGGTCAACCCGGAAAGCACATGGCGCCTGTACTCCGCCCTGGCCGACGCGGCGGGCGTCGACAAGACCTTGACGGTCCCCGACGGGCGGGTCATGACGGGGCGCCTGCGCACCTTGGCCGGAGAGGTCGCGGTGCTCGTCAACACCTCGCCGGACCAGGTCGACTTGAGCCTCGTCACGACCGGGTCCGCCTCCTATGCCAGGAGAGCGGCCGGCGCCGGCCAAGCCCTCTCGCAGCTCGAGCTCCCGCCCTATGAGGTCGAGGTGCTAACGAGGCTCTCCTGACCAGTCGCCACGCCATCGGGCGGTGTGGCGGGCGGCTCACGCCTCGTGGTCAGCCCAGGCGAGAACGGCGATCCCGTCGGGGGACAGGGCCACATCGAACTCGAAGGCGTCGGCGGAGTACCTCGGCTCAAAGGCGCCTCCGCCGGTGAGCGACCATATCTTCCCCCCGCCCGACAGTTCCCGGGCGCCGCGCACGGTGACGTGGTCCAAGGCCGTGTCGGCGGTGAGGAACAGCAGGCGCGAGCCTCCCGAAAGGCCGGACCGCCACTGCAGGACCTCCCCGTCGTCCGGCGAGACGCGAAGCGTCCGGCTGACCCCGGCCAGTGTGGCCATCCGTCGGGCGAAGGCCTCCAGACCGTGGTAGCGGGCGCGCGAGTACCCGAGTCCGGGGAACGTACCGAGGGTGACGACCCAACCCGCTCCGAGCCGGTGCCGGATGGCCACTGCCTCCCCGGATGCTGAAGTACCCAGCACCTCCGAGCCGCTCGGGTCGAAAGCCTCGAGCCAGACCGCCTGGCGGAGCGCGTCCCGGTCGGCCCCGGCGCCGAGTGACAAGGTGAGGCTGTCGTCAAGGCTCCGGCGCCCGAGGCTGCGGACACCGAGAGCCGAAGCCATGGTGCGCTGCTCGGGATACCGGTAGAAGCCACGCTCGTCGAAGGCGTCGAGCTCGGACTCGGTCACGAGGACCCCGCCCGCCTTCACCCACTCGATGATGGCGGCGGCCATCACCGGCGGCACCACGAGGGGCCAGGCCATGACGAGGAGCCGGACACCTTCGAGGCCGCCCGGATGCTGGGCGTCGACGACCCCGTAGGAGAGCTGGATCCGCTCGAACACGCTGAGCCATCCGGTCGTCGAGCCGCAGGCCTGCTCGGCTTTGGAACCGTTCTCCGCCCAGTCCAACTGGTAGCTCGCCTGTGAGAAGAGGACGGCAATCTGGGGGGTGTCGGGACGGTAGGCGTCGAGCAGCGCCTCGTGGCTGCGCAGCACTGTTGCCGTGCGGGCCAGACGCTCCAGGCGGCCGGCACTTTGCCCGTCCGAGCCCGTGACCCCGAACCCGGAGGATTCGCGGCCGAACACCTCGTCCCGCCAGCACCAGAACAGGACGGCTTTGATCCCCCGCCCGTAGGCGCCCCATACCCAGCGCTGCTGGGTGGCCGGATCGACCGCCGGAAACACCCCGAATCCGGCACTGGAGCGCCCGCCCTGCAGCTCCGACACCCAGGCCGGCTTGCGGCCGGTCGCCGAGCGGGTCGCTTCTATGCGCGTTCCCAGCTCGCTCGTCGAGATCGCCTCCCAGGCGGGAAAGTGCGAGCACCCGAAGCCGTCTAGGACATCGGCCAGGTCGAAGTCGTTCCCGCGCGACACCGCCTGCTCGTAGTCCATGCCGCTCGAGTACACCGACGGCTTGCCGCAGTGAGCGAGGACCGGGTGCTCCGGGTCGCAGCTGCGCAGGCACTCGGCCCTGAAGGCCGCGTGCCCGGCTGCGCGGGAGGTGAGGAACGCCTCGAACTCGACGAGGTCGGTGTAGGGACGACCGGGCTTTTTGCCGGCGGCGACGTCATCCCACGAGGCATACCGACGCTGCCAAGCCGCGCTGAGCCCGTCGAGATCGCCGTAGCGCTGGGCGAGCCAGCTGCGGAAGGACGCCACCGTTGCGTCGCAGTGGCAGACATAACCGTCTCCCTGCACCGCCCACCGCGTCTCGTTCCAACAATCCCACGCGACGAGCGCCTCAGAGCCCGAATAGCGGCGACCGAGAGTTGTGAGGAAGGCGGCCATCAGGTCCCGCACTTCGGGATGGTCGAAGCAGGCCCCGGGGGTAAGCCCGACGTTGCACTCCCTCCTCGGCGAGGAGCGCACGGCATGGCCCATGTGGTCGACCAGGTGCGCCCCCGGTAGCTCACGGTGGATCCAGAACGGCTGGATCTCGGCGATCGTGCTGATCACGACACGCAGTCCCGTTTGACCCGCCAGCTCGATGAGCTCGTCATAGTCCTCGAATCGGTACCTCCCGGGTTCCGGCTCGATCCAACCCCAGCACGCCCAGAACTGAACCGTGTCCAAACCGGCGGCCGCCATGGCGGCAAGGTCGTCGCGCCACAGCTCGCGCTGCGGGAAAGGAGGCCGGTAGTACTGGGTGCCCAGGATCATCGTGTTCGCTCCTCCGCTCGTCGCCACTCCCCTTTTCGACCCCGCCGGATGACCCGTTCCCGGTGCTGACCAACCGATCTCACGAGGCTCTGCCGCCACGCCTGGAGGCGATCTGCTGTTCTGCGTCCGCGAGCGTTCTCACCACCGAGGCGCCGAAGTGCACGTCACAGGGGTGCGAGCGCTCGCCGGAGTCGACATTGCCCAGGAGCTCGTGCAGTGCGACACGGTACGAGGCCTGCGCCGTCGAACCGACGAGCGGCATGGTCGACACCCCGCCCGGGCCCCACAAGGAGAGCTCGACGTTGATCGCGGCCGGGGGGGCGTCGAGCGTCAAGGAGGCGGTGCTCGTGGCGCCGCTCGCATGGCGGCAGATGAGGTGAACGAGATCGCCCGTCCCCCCGTCCGCCGTCACGGCCTCGACCGGGCCGAGTGCCGCCGCCAGCATCGAGAGGGCGTGCGGACCGACGTCCCAGAGCGCGCCCTTCTCCCTTCTCCACGGGGAGTTGGCATAAGGGCTGTCGGGGGCGAACGCCGACACAATCCAGCGCGCCCAGGCACCCTCCCAGTCGCCTCCGGTGACCGTCGCCAGCCATTGCCGCTTGGTCGCGTCGAACCGGGCGGTGAAAAAGACCACCGTGGCGACCCCGGCGCCATCGACCGCATCGACCAGGCGCTGGGCGTCGGCGACCGAGGTGGCGACCGGTTTGTCCAAGAGGAGGTGCTTGCCTGCAGCGGCGGCCCTCGCACCGAGGTCGGCCTGCACGTGCGGCGGCACGGCGAACGCGACGGCATCGAGGCTGCTCAGGAACTCGGTGAAATTCGTGTACGGCGCGACGACGAACTCGGCGCCGAGAGCGGCCGCCTTGCCGGCGTCGCGACCCCAGACCGCGGCCAGCTCCACCCCGGGTTCGGACGCCAGCACTGCGGCGTGCGTGACCCGCGCCCAGTATCCCGTGCCCACGAGGCCGAACCTCACAGCCCTCCAATCCAGCTCCTGCGCAGTCCCTCTCGGGATTGCGCCACGATCCGCTCCGAACGACTCCTCAGATGATCCACGATCCGACCCAGGGCCGCACGCTGCCGGCCCGCCGACCGCCAAGGCGGCCTAGTGCCGGTGCCACGACCAGCACCTCGTCGCCTGTTGTGGCTTCTCGCGTGCCGGGTTCCTGCGACGAGGACCTAGGTCCTTGTCAGTGCTTGTTCGATGTGAGTGACCAAGTGACCGACCGGGCGGCTGCGCAGGTAGCCCGGCCTCAGCTCCGCCGCCAGCAAGACGGCACCGACAACGCCGGCGGCGTCACCGAGCGCGGGTGCGACCACGAGGTCGTCGATCTCAAGTGCCTCGGGAAAGTAGCTCTCGTCGAGCAGCTCACGGGTCCTTCGACGGACGCCTCGCATGAGGCCGGCCTCGTGCATCACCCCACCGCTCAAGATGATGCGCTGGGGACGAAACGTGGAGATGAGATTCACAAGCCCGAGCGCGATGTACTCGCTCTCCAGCACGAGGGCGTCGGGCGGCTCCTCGAGGGCCTGGGCCCACTGTGCCGATCGCTGTGCCCTGGCCGGGCCCGACGCCAGGCCTTCCCAACACGTGCCGTGGAAGGGGCAGTTACCAGTCCACATCTGTCCTGGGGAGCCCGGTTGTCGATCTGCGGGATGCTGCGGAAAACGCATGTGCCCGGCCTCGGGGTGCGAGCGCCCGTGGACCAAGGCACCGTTCACGATCGCCCCTACGCCGATTCCCGTGCCGACCGTGACGTAGAGCACGTCCGAGCAGCCCTGCGCGGCACCCCAGGCCTGCTCCGCCAGCGCGGCCGCGTTGACGTCGGTGTCGATGTTGGCGCGCACGCCTAGGCCCTGCTCGAACTTGGCGACAACGGGCCAACCCCGCCAGGCGACCTTCGGTGTTGCCTGGGCGATGGCACCGATCGCAAGATCCAGGGGACCGAAGCTAGCGACTCCAAGGGACACGAGCGGGCCCGACTCCTCCTGCACCTCACGGAACCAGTCGATCGCAGACTGGGTCGTCGTCTCAGGATCGGTCGTGGGGATGACCATTCCGGCCCATGTGTCGTCGGAACCGTCTCCGACCGCGCAGACGCATTTCGTGCCACCAAGCTCGATACCGCCGTAGGCAGCCACTTCATGTCCCTTCGCCGGGCCGTGGTGAACGCCCTGAAAGCAGGCGCCGTTTCAAATCATGCCGAACGAGGCTCTCGGGCGTCCGAGGCGGGCGACTGCCGTCAATGACCTCACCGGGCTTCGGGCGCACGGTGAGCTCGTGTCGGCAGACCTTCGCCGCGACCGTCATTGCGGACTTGGCACCGAGCGAGGCGCTCAGGACGAGGCCACGCGAACGAGCGGCTTCAGCACCGAAGGGTCGCGGCGCGCCGCGGTGAGGGCCTCCTCGCTCGACTCCAGCGAGAACCGTGCGTCCACGAGCCCTTCGAGGTCGATGGCCCCGGACGCTATCAGTGCGATCGCCTCGGGGTAGGTGTTCGCATAGCGGAACGTGCCGGTCAGGCGGATCTCCCTGTTCTGAACGCTGGCAATGGGAAAGGGCACCTCGGCGGACGGGCACATACCGACGAGCACGGCGGCTCCCGCCGGGCGTACACAGCGGATGCCGTCCAGGATCGCCGTCGGCGAACCCGAGCAGTCGATGAAGACGTCCGCGTCGAATGCCTCCTTCTCGAGGCTCGACGAGGACGAGTCGACCACGGCCGTCGCACCGATCTCCGCCAGACGAGCCCTGCGCGAGGGCACCGGGTCGCTGACGATGACCTCCGTCGCCCCCGAAGCCAGGGCGACAAGGGTGACCGAGGCGCCGATCGGCCCGGCGCCGGCGACAGCGACGCGGGACCCGACCCTTATCTCGGCCTTGCGGCAAGCCCACAAACCGACCGAGAGCGGCTCGCACAGAGCGCCGGCGTCATCGCTGACCTCGTCCGGCAGGGCGAAGGCGTAATCCTCGTTGATGGTGACATAGCGGGCGAGCGCACCGTCGACCGGCGGCGTGGCGAAGAAGACCACGTCACGACACAAGTTGTAATGACCCGTGCGGCACTCGCGACACGAGCCGCACGGCACCCCCGGCTCGAGGGCGACCCGCTGGCCTAGTTCGTGGCGTTCGGCGAGCTCCCCTTTGCCGACGACTACCCCGGAGGCCTCGTGACCGAGCACCATGGGCGAGCGCACTATGAAGTCCCCGATGCGGCCATGCTCGTAGTAGTGGACATCCGATCCGCAGATGCCCACAGACGCCACCTCCACGAGGACCTGCCGGGGACCCGGAACCGGCACCGGACGGTCCTCGATCCGGAGATCACCTATTCCGTGAAGCACGGCCGCTTTGTTCGACAGTCCCAGCATCGTATTCAGGTCCTTCCTGGCCGGAGCGTATTCAGACACTAGCCCCGCGTGGTCACAACGACCCGGGTGCGAGTCGGCGCCAGAGCGCCGGTTCTCCCTCCGCCACCGGCGCCCCCTCCCGGCTCTCAGGGGACGATGGCCGCCTTCATGCAGGACGGGTCGTCCCGCAGTGCCTCGAGAGCACGGCCGTAGTCTCCGAGATCGAACTGGTGGGTGACTACGCCGTCGGTGCGAACACGCCCGGACCGAAGCACTCCGAGAGCGCGGTCGAAGCAGTGGGTCTGGGCGAAGGAGCCCTTCACCGTGAGCTCGCGACGGAAGATCTCATAGGGGTGCAGGGGAAGGACCGCCTGCTCGTCCGCCATCCCATAGATGAGCACGGTGCCGCCGTCGCGGGCGAGCGGCAGACACAGCTCGCCTACCGAGGTTGCGCCGGTCGCCTCGATGACAACGTCGTAGCCGTCGGGCGCGGCGTCGCGCAGGGCGCCAAGCGAGGCCCCCGGATTCGCCCGGTCAATCTGGACGGTCATATCGACGCCGTACTCCCGGGCCAGTGCCAGCTTGAACCCGGTCGGCGCTGCCACGGTCACCCTCGCCGCCCCGCCGTGCACGAGCAGCTGTGCGAGCACCAGCCCGGTCGGGCCCGCCCCGAACACGAGCACCTCCGAGCCGGGACGCAGGCCCAGCACGTCCATCCCGTGAATGGCGCAGGCGGTCGGCTCGGTCATCACCGCTGTGGTCGGGGCCAAGTCGTCCGCCGGGAAGCACTTTTCCGCCCTCACGATGACGAACTCGGCGAATGCTCCCGGTCCGTTGACGCCCAGCGAATAGAAGTTGCGGCAGAAGAGTGGCTCGTCCCGGCGACACGACGTGCAATAGCCGCACAGCACCGTGTTGTCGGCGGCGACCCGCTGGCCGACCGAGAGCCCTTCGACAGCTTCCCCGAGTACATCGACACGACCAACGATCTCGTGACCGGGCGTCAGCGGGTACTTCGAGAAGAAGCCCCCTTCGTGGATATGCAGGTCCGTGCCGCACATTCCGGCCATCTCGACCGCAAGACGGACTTCGCCTACGCCGGGCACCGGCATCGGGACGTCAAGAACTTCGAACTGCCGCGGCGCGCTGTAGACGACGGCTCTCATGGCGTGATCGCTCCTAACCAGGTGCAGGAGGCAAACCCTCTCACCACCTGTGCCGACAAAGGATAGAGAGCATCGGTCACGGCCATCGGTTCTTCTAAGAACGGCCACTCCGTCTTGAACGAGCATCGGACGACAGAGGCCTTGACCCCGCGCGTCCTCCTCGAGCCACGCGTCCGCGCGGCTGCAATGTCACCCCGGAGCACCGCCCAGTGGCCGCCCGTTACTCAGCCATTCCCGTGGCTTCCCGAGATTGTGAGCGGAGCCTCCACCTCTTACTATCGAGTCGGGCCTTGAACTCGGGAGACGCTGTGGTCGATGACCAGCAGGACGGACGTCAGTCGCCGATCTCCGAACCGGCCGATGGTGAGCCACCGGCATCGGGGGACCCCGCCCAGTTCGTGACGCGCCCTACCCCACCCGGCCCAGCCCCCATGCCGGGGCCACCGACACTGCCAGCTGCCTACCGTCTGCAGGCCGCCTGGCAACGCCGAGTCGAGACCGACTACATCTTCGACTACTGGACGGCACTTGGCTGGACGATCCTCACCCTCGGGATCTACGGCTTCTACGTCGTGTACCAGCTGGTTCGCCGCATGCGCGATCACAACGAGCGCCGGGTCGACTTCTTCGACGCCGCCCTGGCTCTTGCTTGGGAGCAGGCGGGTCGACGAGGTTTGCAGGCTGAGCTCACCCCGTCCTTCCAGCGGGCCAGTGCGCACCTCGACGTCCTCCAGCGCATGGAGGAGGCCTTCCGGGAGCCTGTCATCTGGGTCGTGCTCACCGTTGTCGCCCGCGGCATCGTGGAGATCATCGCCTTCATCCTCCTGGACCAGGACCTCGTGAACCACGACCGGTCCGAGGTTGGCGTCGAGTACGAGCTGGCGCTCATCTTCCGGCACCTCGGTCAGCCCTTGCCGGTGCCCGACCAGACCCGCTTAAAGGGCCGGGACAACTATGTCGGCCGGATCGTCGCAACAATCACCTCGCTGGGGATCTACCTGTTCTGGTGGTATCACGACCAGATGATCAAGCCGAACCTCCACTTCCGGGCGAATTGGGCCGAGGAGGACGCCCTGATCGCTGCCGTGCAGGCGCTCGGCTGAAGTCGAGTTCCCCCCGGAAGCCTTGTCCATGTACGAGCTGTATGAGGTCACCTGTCGGTTCCGGATGATCCGTTACGGGCAACGAGGCCCGTAGACAACTCCGCGAACTGCGGCAAGAATTGGCTCATGCCCGAGCTGCAACCACGCCGCTACGTCGAGCCCGGCTGGTTCACCCGGAACGTCTTTAACCGTTTGGTGGCGCTGCTCACTCGCGCGGGCGTAAGCGTCTGGGGATCACGTGAACTGCGGGTCCGCGGGCGCAGGAGCGGGGAGTGGAAGTCAACGCCGGTCAACCTGCTCAGCTTCGCCGGCGGGCACTATCTGGTGGCTCCCCGGGGCGAGACACAGTGGGTGCGCAATCTCCGCGTCGCCGGCGCCGGCGAGTTACGGGTGGGAAGGCGCGTGCAGACGTTCCAGGCGACAGAGTTGGCCGACGCGGACAAGCTCGATGTGCTGCGCGCCTACCTCAAGCGCTGGAGGGCCGAGGTCGGCGTCTTTTTCGGTGGAGTCGGTGCCGACGCTTCGGATGCCGACCTCTTGCGAATCGCGCCGGACCACCCGGTGTTCCGCCTCGCGTTCACGCAGAATCCGAGAACTGCATGATCAGGACGATCAGCGCTTGGTCTTGCGCATGGGCACGCGTGCCACAGCACCTATCGCCGGAGCCAACGTCAACCAGAGCCCAATGGTGACCACCATCGAGGTGACGTAGCCGAAGGGATGAATCCCGACATCTGTGCGGGCGATCCCTGCGAAGATCATCAACACCCACGCGCTGACGAAGAACATGGGGCCAGCCGACACCACTTTGAAGAAGTTGCGCACCGCGGACACCTCCTGGTTGCAACATATTGCTCCGAGGCGCGCCGCCAGGGCGCGAACCCCAGGAACCCGGAAGCCAGCCGTAGGCTTGCCACGAGCAAACCAACGGCTCGCAACACCTGAGTGACCCAGGGACCAGCCGCGCACAGGATGCCAATCTCGGCGCCGCTTCAAGGCTCAAGGATCGGCCTCGACGAATCTCTGCCAGGATGGACGTCGCACGAGCCGAGCCGATCGCAGCGGGCACCGGGGAGAGGGTTCGGAACGGTGATGTTCGGGCGGTCCTGTTCTGGCAGGCAGAGAAGGGGGAAGGCTGGATGAGCCAGGTTCGAGGCGTCACTCGCATAGGCCGGAACGGGCGGTAGGGCCGTGGTCGACGACGAAATCGGGACGGCTGGCGAGGATGGTTCTGTGACCGCCGTGCGTCTCTCGCCCGACGATGACGTGGCCGTGGTGATGGCGGACGGTCCCGCAGGCACCCACGTGCATATCGGCCGAGAAGTGGTGACCTCGATCCAAGACATTCCCCGGGGTCACAAGGTCGCGCTGAGACCGATCGCGCCCGGGGACCCGGTGCACAAGTACGGCCAGGTCATCGGGTTCGCAACCGCCCCGGTGCTGATCGGCGAGCACGTCCACACGCACAACCTCGAGTTCCGGACCTTTGCACGTGCCCATCGCTTGGGAGGTGGCGCCCCGCCCACGGCGACGGTCGCTGTCTCCGATCGGCTCAGTTTCAACGGAATCGTCCGCGCCGACGGCCGGGTGGCAACCCGCAACTACCTGGGCGTGCTGACCTCGGTGAACTGCTCAGCGACGGCGGCGAAGATGATCGCCCGCCATTTCGACCGACCGGGCGTCCTCGATGACTTTCCGGCCGTTGACGGGGTCGTCGCGCTCACCCACACGAGCGGTTGCGGTATGGACGGCCGTGGACAGGGTCTCGAGCTGCTCCGGCGCACCCTGACGGGTTACGCACTTCACCCGAACTTTGCCGGTGTGCTCCTTATCGGGCTGGGGTGCGAGGACAATCAGGTTGACGCGCTCTCGGCAGATTGGGCGCTTGCTGCTGACACCCAACTGCACGTCATGACTATCCAAGGCGAGGGTGGGACAAAAGCCACCGTGGCTGAAGGCATCGCCCGCCTGACAGCCATGTTGCCCCACGCCGACGCTGCCGTCCGCCGTTCGGTTCCGGTCAGCGAGCTCGTCCTCGGGCTGCAGTGCGGCGGTTCGGATTCCTTCTCCGGCATCACCGCCAACCCCGCCCTCGGTGTGGCGGCGGATCTCCTTGTCGCTCAGGGCGGCACGGCGATCCTGGGTGAGACGCCGGAGATCTACGGGGCCGAGCATCTCCTCACCCACCGCGCCGTCAGCGCCGAGGTGGCCGAACAGCTCCTCGAGCGCATCGCCTGGTGGGAGTCCTACACGGCGGCCAATCACGGCTCAATGGACAACAACCCCGCTCCGGGTAACAAGGCGGGCGGTTTGACGACCATCCTGGAGAAGTCGCTCGGAGCCGTCGCCAAGGGTGGCTCGACCGCCCTGACCGGCGTGTACGGGTATGCGGAGGCGGTCACGAAGAAGGGGTTCGTGTTCATGGACACGCCCGGTTACGACCCGGTCTCTGTAACCGGCATGGTGGCGGGAGGCGCGAACGTGGTTTGCTTCACGACCGGCCGCGGCTCAGCGTTCGGGTGCAAGCCCGTGCCCAGCCTCAAACTGGCGACGAACACGCCCCTGTTCGCACACATGGGTGACGACATGGACCTCAACTGCGGTGCCGTCGCCGACGGCGACGTCGGCGTCGAGGAGATGGGCCGGCGGATCTTTGACGCACTCGTGGCGACCGCGTCGGGTTCGAGGACCAAGAGCGAGCTGCTGGGCGTAGGGGACGAGGAGTTCGCTCCCTGGCAGCTGGGGGCCGTGATGTGAGTCGACGGCTCTCTGAACGCGCTTAAGCGAGGGTCCCATGGCTCGTGTCATCGGTGGAATCCACGGGGCTGCAACGTACAAGCGTTGCCGACCGCGTAAGGAGCGCGGTCAGCGACGGAGTCGCGCGCGTTCACGAGGCGGACATCGGCGATCAGCTAGGTGAACTGGCCAAAGAGTTCGTCCATCGGGTAGGAGATTCGGAACGGGCAGAACACATGCGGAAAGCCGTCGAGCATGCAGGCAAGAAGGGAAGGCAGCTAGCACACACCGTGCGCCCCACGACTTCCACGTGATCGACTGAGTTCGGCGCGGACGAGACCCTGGGGAGTTCCCCCTGCCCCCGATTTTGGGGAGAGGACCGCGTGCGTATGAAGGAGCCCGTCGCGGCATGCCGTGCCGCTGCTCTTGACCTTCACACCGTGTGAGGGCGTAGTAATGCTCTTGCCATGTTGAACATCGGAGAGTTCGCCCGGCTCGGTCAGGTGTCGCCACGCATGTTGCGTCACTACGACGAGCTAGGTCTCCTCCGGCCTGATCGCGTCGACACAGCGAGCGGCTACCGCCTCTACGGCGTCCGCCAACTTGCCCGGCTGCATCGTATTGTCGCCTTGCGCGAGCTGGGCTTCGGCTTGGAGCAGGTCGGGCAGATCCTCTCCGAAGAGATCTCGCTCGACGAGCTTCGGGGGATGCTGCGGTTGCGGCGGGCCCAGATCGAGCGGACTGTGGCAGAGGAACAGGAACGTCTCCGTCGTGTCGAGGCGCACCTCCGAGCACTTGAATGGAGCGACACCGTGGAACCGCAGGACGTCATCATCAAGCAGACCCAGCCGGTTCGAGTGGCACGCGCTACCGCCGGGGGACTTACACATGCCGACATCGGGGCCGCCTTTGGTCGGCTGCTGCCCCAGGTCATTGCCCACCTCGAAACCGCCGGTGCCAAGCCTGGGATCTCGGTCGCCGTCTACGAGGACGAAGGTGGCACCGCCCCCGAAGGCGAGATCGTCCTGCACGCGGGATTCGACATAGGTGACCAGAACGTGCCGGATGGGGAACACGTTCACGTCGTCGAGCTACCCGTCATCGAGGTCGCCGCCGCCATGTTCCGCGGAGGTGACGACGGCATCATGGCGGCCTGGGAAGCGCTCGTCCGCTGGATCGACGACAGCGGCTACAGGCTCGTCGGCGACTGCCGGGAGCTGTACCACGAATGGCACGACGACGACGCGTCACGCAATCTCATGGAGCTCCAGCAGCCCATCGCACGCTAGCTCGACAATCCGCTCGCACCGGGGCGCACCGCTGACGTGGCGGTAACTCGCACCCCAGACGACCGATCTCCGTCGGGTCGAGAGCCGCGGCGGCGAGAAGCGCAACTCCAGTGTGTTTCAGCTCACAGGAGCAAAGGGGCTGCGAGTCTGGCGGGGCCGACCGAACGCCGCGCTGATCTCCGCTCCCAAGAGGACAAGGAACAGACGGAGCGGCCTCGAGTGTCCGCGTCGGACGCAATCATGCGCCCGTCGTGGACCATCAGCGGCGCCGATGCTTAGGTAGGCCTCTGTACCGGGCACGCAGGAGCAGGTGGTGACAAAGGTCGGTGCCGGTGGGTAGCCACCCAGTGAGCTCGCCGAAGCGATGATCCGCGAGGAGGCGCGACGCGCCGAAGAGGGTCCCGGACTCTCCCCAGGAAGCGTCGTACAACGGATGCAGAACTTTTCCGGTGGCTTGCTCAAGGACGGCGTTTATCGCGCCTTGTGTCACCGGCTGCCCGTTGCTGACGTTGTAGGTGCCGGGCGGCATGACCAAGGCAGCATGGATGGCGCGGGCCGCGTCGGTGCTGGCGATGGCTGCGACCCAAGAGCTGGGCCGGCCTTCGATGAGCTGCCAGCCCTTCTGAGCGGCTGACACCACTTTGGCGGTCATGGGGTCGCAGTCGCCGAATACCCAGCCGAGGCGAAGGACGACCGAGCAGCCTCCGAGGCTGGTGAACAGTCGGGCTGCCTCCTCGGCCGCGTGAGCGCCGACGGTCTCGGCACCCGGAACGACGGGCGAAGAGGCAAGCAGAGGCCGTCCGCCGTCGTCGGCGTAGAGAAACGCGCTGGAGCACACGACCAGACGATCGGCGCCGAGGTCTCGCGCCGCCCTCGCGAGCGAGCCATATTCCTCCAAAAGGCTGCTAGCGCGTCGCCGGCGTTGGAGCCTTGTGGCGAAGCCCGGCAGAAATGGCTCTGTGATGAGGACTACCGCCATGCCAGCAAACGGTCTCAGCGGTGTCCGCGCGCCAACGATGTCGGTGAGCTGGGCAGCACGATCGAGCTGGACGATGACAGACGGGGCGGTGCCGAGCTGACTGGCGACTTCCTCACGTAGGGCACTGTTGCCTCCGACGAGAACGACACCGGTCGGTGTTGTGCAAGAGTCCGTCGGCGAGATCGGCTGCGATGAGTTTGGGTGCGCGCCCAGCTCAACCGAGACACGGACGCGGTGCTGAAAAGGCAATGGAGTAAGCGACATGGGCTGGGCGTCTTCTCGCGAGTCAGTCGGCCGTCTTCGTCAAGTGGGACGGCCACCAGATCTGCTTGCCGATGTCATGGGTCAGCGCCGGCACGAGGAGGGAGCGGACGATGATGGTGTCTAGGAGGACGCCAAGCGCGACGGCGAAGCCAAGCTCGCTGAGAAACACGAGGGGGATGATCCTGAGCACGGCGAAGGTGGCGGCAAGGACCAGACCCGCCGACGTGATCACGCCGCCGGTCACCGACAGGCCCCGAAGGATCCCGCGCCGCGTCCCGAAGGAGAGGGTCTCCTCCCGGACTCGGGTCATGAGGAAGATGTTGTAGTCCACCCCCAGTGCGACCAGGAAAACGAACACGAAGAGGGGAAAGCTCGGGTCGGCGCCAATGAAGTGGAACACGTGGTTGAAGAAGAACGCGGAGATCCCAAGTGTCGCAGTGAACGACAGAACAACAGAGGCGACGAGCAGGATCGGTGCCAGAACGGCCCGGAGAAGCGCCATCAAGATGATAAGGATCACCACCAGCACGATCGGGATGACCAGGTTCCGGTCGTGGCGAGCTGCCTGGAGGGTGTCGTAGTTGACCGCCGCCTCGCCCCCGACCAGCGCGTCCGCCCCGGCGATGGCGTGCACCACCGAGCGGATCCGCACCACGGTGTCGTAGGCCTGCTGGGTGTCGTAGCTGGAGGTCAGAGTGGCGTCCACGATCAGCCGCCCGCGCTCGGGGGAGACCGAAAGCTGCGGCGGGGGACAACCGGCCGTGGAGCTCGGGGTTGTCCCGGACCCGCCGGCGACAAGCTTGGCGATCTTGGCGTAGTCAGGCTCGACACAGACTGATCCCGGTGCGCGAGAGATACCGGGTACCCGAGAGACAGCCGCCATCACCTGTGATATCGAGGAGACGTTGGCCGTGATCTGTGCGGGTGCGTCGGTTCCCTGGGCGAAGTGGGCATCGTAGATCTGCTGGCCCACGACGGCATCCGGCTGGTTGGTAAAGCCCTGTGCGGTGGGGAGACCACCCGCCCTAAGCGTGGTGACACCGATGGCACAGATTGCGAGGGCTGCGGCCGCCGTCAGCCATACCCGGCGGTCGTTGCGCCCGACGAAGCCAGCAATGGCGTTCCATGGGCCCTGCGTGGCGACGTCAGCGGCGCTGTCTGCTCGGGGAACCCGGGGCCAGAAGATCCCCCTCGGCATGACCGTCAGGGCAAGGGGAAGGAACGTCAACATCGCCACGACCGTGCAGGCAACGCCAATGGCGCTGACAGGCCCGAGGCTCCGATCGGAGTTGAGCTCGCCGAAACTCAAGGTGAGCAGGCCGAGGATCACCGTGGTCCCTGAGGCCGCGATGGTCGTCGAGGCCCGCCGCCAGGCCTTGATCATGGCCTCGAGCCTGCTGTCGTAGTTGTGCAGCTCCTCGCGATACCGGCTGGTGAGTAACAAGGCGTAGTCCGTGCCCACGCCGAGGACGAGCACCGAGAGAATCCCCGAACTCTGGCCGTTGAGAGTCAGCACCTGGTGCTTGGCCAGCATGTAGACGACGAAAGAGGCAGCCCCGAGCGACACGACGGCGCCCAGTAGCGGGAAGATCCACAGGACTGGGCTCCTATAAACGAGGAGGAGGATGAGGATCACGACCAACAGGGCAGCCAGGAGCAGCGTTCCGTCGATCCCATTGAAGGAGTTGATCAAGGCCACGAGCAAACCTGCCGGCCCCGCGCTGTGAACGACCAGTCCCGGCGGTACCCCTGCCCTGGCGCCTTTGAGGACGTCCTCCTCGACGTTTTTGAGGGCGTCGCCTTGCACGCTGACCTTGCCGTACTTGCCGACCAGCGGCACCGCCACCGCTGCGGTCGCCCCGTCCGAGGCGTACTGTGGCACGCCGACCTGGTCTGACACGACTCCGTGGATGAATCGGAACCCACGTGCCTCGGCGGCAATTGCGGCCCGGTCACTACCGGTGAGCCCACCTGGCCGCTGGTAGACGACGAACCCGGGGATGGCCTGGACCGACTGGTAGAGCTGGGCCTCATTGTTCACCTTGGTGGACTCAGCCGAGCTCGGCAGGAACGCGGCGTTGTCGTTCTTCTCGACCTGGCTCAGCTTCCCCTGGTACTGGCTTCCACTGAGACCGAAGAGCAGAAAGATGAGGCCCAGCAGGCCCACGGTGACGGCGCCGCGAGAAAGGCGGCGGCGACCCGTCCGTGCGCTTGTCGTTCCCGTCTTGTCAGCTACTTGTGACACATTGGCTCCTTCTGTGTTGATAACGGTGTGGTCTCTTGCGCCCTGACTGCTGTTGCGTCGGAAGCTGGTTTCATTCGAACGCTGGTTCGTCGTGGCTGGCATTTGTCGGTCTTGTCGTCAGTACGCCTTGAACGAATCGGGTCTTGCGCACTCCGATTTCGACGAACACTGCTCCGCGGTGCGGACTAGCTGGCGTTCAGCGGGGATGGTGGGAGCTCGACTAAGGACATCGGGTGGGGCTAGGCCAGTTTCGACTGGCGCGATCGGCTGGCGTCTATGCCGGCGCCCTTAGCTGGTGCCCGCCTTGGTGAAGAGCCGGATGGCACCGTTCACTAGGACGAGGGCGTAGAGAACGAGGACCGCCATCGACAAGATGGCCATGGTGCTCGCGCTGTGGAGCCCCCAGATGTTGTGCAGCGCGGTCACTCCGCTGGGGCCCGTCATTCCATAACGGAATAGCGCCAGGGCATGGGTGAGGGGGAGGATCTTGGCTACCGCGTCCAGCCAGTTCGGCAGGGCGGTGATTGGGAACAGCGAGCCTGCGAAGAAGAACGGGACGATCGCCAGAGCGGGTACGGCACCGATGTACTCCACCGGGCTCGGCAGGCGGGCGGTCAGGATCTCCGCCAGGCCGTAGACGAGGACGGAGAACACGACTGCGGCCGCGACGAACCACAGGGTCCGAAGGTCGGTGGTGTAGGTAGCCCCCCGCGCCACCGAAAGAGCAATCAAGACAACGACTTGAAACGCGGTGAGCAAAAGAGCGGCCACGAGGTTGCCAAAGACGATCGACGAGCGACGGATCGGAGCGACGAGCAGCTCCCGCATGGCACCTTGCTGGCGATCGACGATCACGCCGAGCCCCGAGAACAGGCAGTTGAGCGGGATGAGGAGCCCTGCGGTGGAAAGAGCCACGAACGTCATATAGGCGGTCCGGCCCGGTCCCGCGTGGGTCGTGTTGGCGAGAGCGGGCGCGATTACGAGGGCGAAGAGCCCCGGTGCGAGGAGTGGGAGCACGAGGGACCGCGGGGACCTCACCGTCAACCCGAGCCGGCGCTTGGTCAACGTGCCGAGAGAGCGAACCGGCCTGATCGGGCGCGAGGCGAGCCCGGTGTCGACCGTGCTCGGGGGGGCACCAGTAGCTGTCGTCATGATCTTCTCCTATTCCTCGGCGCCGGTGATGTGGCCGCCGGTCAAGCGCAGATAGACATCGTCGAGAGTCGGGGTCCGGGTGGTCGCGGCGCGCACGTTGACCCCTGCACGGCGAAGTTGCGCCACGAGGTTCTCGCTACTTGCACCGCGCAGCGAAGCGGTGACGGTCGAGCCGATGACCAAGATGTCCTCCTCGGGGATGCCGGCCACCCTCAGGGTCTGAGTCGTCGTGGACGTGTCCTCGGCTCGAACCTCTAGGACTTCGTTCCCGAGGATGCCGAGGAAGTTCGCCGGCGTGTCGCAGGCGACGATCCGACCGACATCGACGATGGCTATCCGGTCGCACAACCGCTCGGCTTCGTCGAGGTAATGGGTGGTGAGAAGGATGGTGACGCCCGTCTTTTCCCGGAGGGTGGCAAGGACGTCGAAGAGGTCGTGTCGCACACGGGTGTCGAGTCCCACCGTGGGCTCGTCGAGGAACACGACCTGGGGATCGGAGAGCAAGGCGCGGACGATCTCCATCCGCCGGCGCTGCCCACCGCTGTAGGTGGCAACTGGTCGGTCGAGGTAGTCGTTGATCCCAACCACCTCGGCCAGTTCCTTAAGCCGGGCCCGACCCTGGGCGTTGTCCGCTCCCCAGAGCCGGAGGTGGAGCTCGAGATTCTGACGACCGGTCAGTGGCTGGTCGACGACGGCGTCTTGGAACACGACACTGCTGATCGCCCGAGTGCCCATCGGGTCCCTGGCGACGTCTCTGCCTCCGAGAAGCGCCCGACCCGAGGTCGGCGTGACCGTCGTGTTCAACATGCCGATGGTCGTGGTCTTACCTGCACCGTTCGGTCCCAAGAGCCCGAAGGCTTCTCCGGCTGCGACCTGGAAACTGATGCCATTTACCGCGTGGACATCGCCCGGGTAGATCTTGGTCAGCTCGATGGCTTCAATAGCCGGCGAGGATGCGGTCACGGCTGGTCCTCCTCGATCTCGGGGAAGACGTCAGTGAGCTGGTGGCGGACGTCGACAAGCAACTCCGGGTCGAACGGCGGGGAGACCTTGTCGAAGCCCTGCTCATGAACCGACCGCCACCACTCGGCGCCGTCGAGTGCTCCCGACTGGATGTCATGCAGCAGCGAGCGGACGAAAGCGATCTCGGCGGCACGGACGCGGTCGCGGTATTCCTCCTCCACCCACAACAGACGGGGCAGGCCACGCTTCTGCAAGACCTCCCGCAGGCCCCCGACCTGGGCCTCTTCGAGGGTGAGGTTCGTCAGCCGTACTTTCAACAGGTCAACTACTCGTTCCGGAGGCAACGCGGCGAGGAAGGAAAGACCCGCCACGAAGCGCGGATACTCGATGGCTGGCGTCGAGATCAGCTCGGCCAGCCAGTCGTTGATCTCGATGCGCCCGGCATCGGTCAGCTCGTAGATCGTCCGCTCGGGAAGCCGACCGGAGCGTCCCGTCTCCTTCGGCTCGATCAGGCCTCTCTTCGCCAGGGACTCCACGACTCGGTAGAGGGCGCCGTAGTTGAGCCTGACACTGCGCTGCTTGACCCGCTGGCGCAGGGTAGTCGCCACCTCGTAGGGGTGCATGGGCCGCTCCAACAGCGAAACCAGCACTGCCAGCGCCAGTGGGTTGCTTCGGTTCTGAGTCATCATTCTCCTTCGGGGTACTCCGATGAGAGTACCATCGTGCGGAGAACCTGTCAACATCCCGATGTAGGGTTTCCTCCCGAGGGGAACACGCTGGCGGGGCGAACTGCACCGACCGAGGATCGGGAGCACCCGCGCACACGAACGGATGCCGCTGTCAACAGCACCTCGCCCTGCCGATTCAGGCGCGCCAGAGACGGGGTCGCCGTGTGATCGAGGCCCTGAGCGCCGACAAGACCCCGTCTCGGAACGTCAGGGCGCGCTGGTTATCGCAGGCCCGCTCTTTGCCGCCGAATGGCTTCGCCGTCCGTAACCGTGAGCGCAGGGTGGGCGACGAGAGGCTCCGATCCGAGGCGAAGCGCTCTGGCTGCGACCGGCACGGCACGGGCTCGTGTGGAGCTCAAGGTGGTGGCGCAGGTCAGCGGCGAGCCAGTCGGCGCCCGCTCTCGGTATCGATGGGTGTGTAGTTCATCTCGAAGTGGTGATAGAGGGTCGACTCGTCCGCCTGGGATAGCTCTTCACCATGCAATTCAATGTCGGGCGCAGACCGGACCTGGTCCTTCGTCACGGTGACCTGCAGGTCTTCGGGACCGATCTGAAGGCCGCCAAGTGGCACGAAGGTTAGGTGGCGGTCGATGAAGCCTTCCTTGACAGTGCCGAACTGGGGCTCGTCGGTCTCGACATCAACGTAAACCTCTTGAAGCTTGCCGATCTTCTCGCCGTTGCGGTCAACAAGTACCCTGCCGTGCCATTCCGTTACGTTCCACGTCGCCTGGTCCTGATCCTCGGTCATGTCGACACCTTCCCTTTCTTCGTGAACCACAGCCTCTGAGGTGCTGATCCCCAGAGACGGGAGCATGGGCTTGCGTCTGCAAGCGTGGCCCTCGTTCGGGCGACCATCACCGGTGACAACTCGATTCAGGTGAATCAACCCGCCTCGTCGATGAGGCACTCGATCGAGAGGACGCCCGCTCGGGACCGGCCACGACGAGGACCGGGAAGGCGGACCGGTCGAGCACGCTTCGGCTCCTCATCGGCCCGCTCCGCTGAGGACAAGAGATGTCGTCTCCATGGCGAACCGACGCTCCCACTGAGAAAGTGACATGCCGAGCAACTCGCTGGGGGGGTTCGGGACGGCGTTGCGCGCCAGCACGACGTAGGGGGCACAGGTCAGACCACACCCGATGTAGCCCGCGGGGACCCATTCTGTCTTGAAGCCGACGAAGATCTCCTTGTACTTGACGCCCTGGTCCTCACCGCAGAGCACGACGGAGTCGACAATGTGCTCCATGCGGGCATGCAGGGCGTTCTCCCTCTCGACGGGCGATTCGCCGGCAATGTCCTGTCCGACGTCTTCGATGAAAAGGCTGGAGTCGCGTTCGCGATCCTCCGCGATCGAGAGCGCAATGGCAGACCACACCGAGGTGGGGCCAGAGACGGTGACGTCTTTCGTGGCGCAGATCACGTGCGAGCCTGGCAGCAAGGGGAAGCGCCGCGACTCTGCCGTCCCGAACAGGGCCTCCCCCGCCTCTAGCAGGGGCGCGACCGGGAACACCTGGATGTCGACCCCGTCCGAACGCCTCCTTGTCATCAGTGTCTTGATCGACCCGTCGCTGAGGCCGT
This sequence comes from Acidimicrobiales bacterium, assembly GCA_052148655.1. Lineage (GTDB taxonomy): Bacteria > Actinomycetota > Acidimicrobiia > Acidimicrobiales > Bog-793 > Fen-455. The sequence goes on along the minus strand of JBKQHU010000131.1, from coordinate 83,435 downwards.
CGTGGCGAGCGAGGTCGTAGCCCCACACGGCACCGTTGAGGCCGGAGAACGACGAGGCGGCGATCATGTTGATCTGCCCGGCGTAGGCGTCGTTCTTCTCTGCCCGGTCGTAGGAGACGATGCCTTCGAGCACCGAGTCCATGGTCTTCGCCACCGTGCCCGTCGAGAGTTTCAGCACCGAGACGTAACCGATCCCGCTCGAGCCCGGGTTGCCGTACCCGTCGCAGTAGTCGTCGAAGGGTCCGACCGCTCCGTTGACGACCTCGGCACGGTTCATTGGTGAGTGCACTCTCTGGGCTCCTTTGTGGGTGGCGAATTCACGAGTCTTGGAACACGCAGGTACCGGGTCCTCAAACCGGCACCGGGGATGGCGGCTCCACCAAGTCACTCGGCCACTCCTCTTCGATGTCAAGGAGGACCGGGTCCGGGTGGGTGATCCTCCAACTCGGCTTCTTGAAGATGTCGGCGAGGAACGGCGGGATCGAGCAGATGACTATGCCGACGACCATCACCAGCACATAGATCGGCGTCGACCAGTGGGCGATTCCGGTTGGCGGGAAGAAGCCGAGGACGAGCCCGAATATCGAGCCGAGAATGCCCATGCCGCCGACGACCCACATGCCAAGGCGCTTGCCCCCTGGGATCCGGTAGGGACGAGGTGTGCCGGGTTCCGTATAACGAAGCCGGATGCCGGCAGCGAACATCATGATGTACATGAGCACAGTGAGCTGAATCGTCAACGCTGTCAGCATCCAGTAACCAGTGCTGACCCCGGGCACAAAGAGATACAGAAGGGCGAACATGGTCCCAAGGACGCCTTGGGCCAGCAACATGGCCACGGGGACGTGGCGCTTGTTCACATAGTGCAGTTCGGGTGGCAGTTCCCCACTGCCCTCCGCGGCGTAGACACCCTCGGACGGGCCGAGCATCCACGTGCTGATCAAGGCAAGCGTGCCAAGGCCGACAAGCGCGGCCATGACCTTGGTTGCCCAGATGCCGACCCCAAGCCGGGTGAAGAAGTCTTGGAACGCCTGCATCAACCCTGCGACCAGACTGAGCTTCCCGTCGGGGACGACGAACGAGATGGCAAGCGTGCCGAGAATCGAGAGCACGAGGATGAGCAGGGTCGACGCTGCCACGGCGCGGGGATAGTCCCGACGGATGTTCTTCAGCTGCTTCGCGGAGTAGCCGGCCATCTCGACTCCGGCGTAACCAAGCAGCACCCCAGCAAAGAAGACGAGGTTGCCGATACTCGAGAAGCTCGGCAACAACTTCGATGCGTGAAAGGGAATCGCGTTCGGTCGCCCGCTCACCAGCCAGTAGAGACCGAGACCGATCAACAGTGCGATGGGTATCAAGGTCCCAACAACCACGGCGGCGTTGTTGAAGCGAAGTATGTTCTTCAACCCCAAGAAGTTGGCGAGCGTCATGCCCCAGAACACGACCAGCATGATGATGACGAGATACCACTTGTTGTTGGCCAAGTTCGGCTCGAACATGTAGGCAATCGTCGCCGCGACGAACGAGAGCACCGTCGGGAACCACACGACGTTCTCGATCCAGTCGAACCAGACGGCGAGGAACCCGGCCCTAGGCCCGAATGCCGCGCTCACCCACGCGAACATCCCACCGGCCTTGGGCCAGCCCGTGGCAAGCTCGGCCGCCACGAACGAGAGAGGGATAAAGAAAAAGATGGCCCCGAAGACGTAGAAGAAGATGCTTGCCCAGCCGTATTCAGCCGTACTTGGAAAGCCCCGCAACGTGAGGATCGCCGCGACTGTGATGAGCGCGATTCCGGTGGGACCCACCAGCCGCTTCTTGGCCGCTGGAGGAGCCACAGCTTGGCGGACGACAGGGTGCCTGCTGCGAGCTAAGCGTTCAGCGGGCATGTCTGTCCCTTTCAATTCCTGACCAGTTCAACGGACCTCGAACAACCGCCCTCATCGCTCAGGTGCCTCCCGACGTCTCTCGGCATCGCTCTCGGAATACGGGACAGGGTGATTGCCGCCCAGCTCGACGAACCGCTCGTTCAGGGCATGGGCGATCACTTCGCGATCGTGCACGCTCGGCCGGAGGGCGCCGCAGAGGATCGCCTCCAGCTCGAGGGCATCGTCCATGCCGCCGAGCTCGAAATAGCGCAACCACAGATCGCCGTGGGAGAGTCCGGCATTGAGTCGATACCGGTCGAGCAGAACGGCTGGGTGTCCAGCCGCCGATCTCTCAGCCATGGTGGCTCTGCCTCGGTTCGCTCTCCGCGCCGCGCCGGAACCGCTGGGTGGAGGCCACCACGTCCTCAGCCCCTTCGCGAAATGGCCGGTTCGACGTTCGCGAGTAGTCGCAGAGCAGGCTGTAGGCGTCATCAGCTCCGACACCCTCGCGTTCCATGATCACGCCCTCAGCCTGGGCTATCAACCGTCGAATCGCTAACGCCTCGTTTCGACGCCTCGAGAGCTGCTCGTCGGTCACATCCACGCCGGCGCAGGCCAGGATGTGCGAGACCTCGGCGGCGAACAGCGAGGCAAGCTCCTGGTCCTTCGAAGCAAAGGCCATCGCGGTGCGGGAATAGATGTTGAGGGCTCCGACCGGTCTGTCCTCGGTCAGTAGGGGCGAGGACATGATGGCGTTGATCCCGAGAGCCTGCGCCCTGGGAGTGAAGGTGGGCCACCGGGTCTCGATGCCCAATGACTCAGCGTGGAAGCGACGTCCCTTGACCGAGGCGTCGACGCAGGGCCCCTCGCCGGTCGCGTACTGACTGGCATCCATGTCCACGATCGTCTTGTCGCTCGCCGCCACCGTGGCGAGGTGCCCGTTGCGCCACAGCGACACGCTTGCCCCGTCGGCACCGCCGACCGTGGCCCGCGCCAATGTCACCACCAGGCGCAGGGTGCCGTCGACGACGTCGGTATCGGCGGGGATGGCTGTGATCATGCCGGCGTGCGCAGGCACGTGGTACGGCTCGGGCCCGAAAGACGCTTCGTCGATCTCGCTCGACTGGCCCACGGCGAAGTGACGACGGGACGGGTCGGCGTGCTCGAGCAGAACCACCTCGGCCAAACCGGTGATATCGAGCAATCGCAGGACGGTTGCCGAGGGTGAGCGGATGGTGAGTGTGCCGCCGGAGCGCCTGTGGCGCGACGCTTGGGCGGCAAGCACTCCCAGTCCCCAGCCGTTGATAAAGCCCAATTCAGCGACGTCCAACACCACGGACGGATGTCGCTCGATGACCGCGTCCAAGATGGCGCACAATTCTGGCGCGTTGACACGGTCCACCTCGCCTCGGATAGCGAACACCGCGCGTGCCTTCTCAAAGCCAACAGTGATCGTGAATCGCGCGAAAGGATCCCTTGCCGTGGTCACTTCGGCACCACGCCCGCTCGGCGCTCTGTCTGCGCTGAGCCCGTTGGCCACCACCCCAGCCGAGTTGCACCCGACGGGCCGTCCCCCGAAATGCCAGAGAAGATGCCAAAACGCGATAGTGAGAACGCTTCGGGCGACAGCACGGGACTCGACACGAAGTCGTCTCCTCCGAATGGCGGCCAATCACTCAGGCCGCCCGCGACGTCCCTCACTGTCGAAGGTAAGAGCGACGGTACACCTCGGACCCCACATGGACAAGGGCGCAGTTTGGTAATTTCGCGACGAGACGCTGTAATAGCGGGGAGCGACGAGTTAGCGAGGCGCCGTGGCGTCAACCGAACACGAAACCAGCACCATCGAGGACTCCGCCCTCGCGTCGGCGATCGCCTTTACCGAAGTCGCCCGGAGCCTGTTCCTGGCCGGCAGCGTCGAGGACATCTTGGCGCGGGCAGTTGACCTCTCCGTCCTCACCATCGAGGCCTGTGAGTTCGCCGGCGCCTTCCTCCTCGAGGGAGACGAGGTCACCACTCGGGTGTGCACAGATCCGGTCGTGCTCGAGGTCGATGCGCTCCAACTACGCACCGGTGAGGGGCCCGGCCTGGAGGCAGTCGCGCACAAGCTGACCTTCTACGCTGACGAACTGGGGATCGATCCCCGCTGGCCAAGTTTCGGACCCGAGGCGGCCGCGATGGGAATGCGAAGCCTGCTGGCGCTCCCGATGGCACCCGACGGCACGCTCGGAGCCCTCAACCTCTATGCCCGTTATCCCCAGGCCTTCGGGGTCATAGACCGGGCGAGGGGGCTGCTACTCGCGGCGATGGCCGGGTTCGCCTGTTCGACGGCGCGCGCTCACGAGGACGAGGAACGCCGTGCCGAGAACCTTCGTGCCGCCCTGGTCACGCGAGAGCTGATCGGCCAGGCCCAGGGGATCCTCATCGAACGCGAGCGGATCAGTGCTGACCAGGCCTTCCATATCCTGCGCCAGGCCTCCCAGCACCTCAACGTCAAGTTGCGGGAGGTCGCTCGAGATCTCGTAGACACCGGCGAGAGACCCGATACCGGGTGATCTTCGACTCGGCCATCTCTGGATCAGAAGCTCAGGAGAACGGTCGCGGGATCGAGACCACGACAGCGGACTCGGACATGGTCGTTTTCACCGCCTCGGGGGCTGGTCGAAACGGGCTATGTCGGGGACGGGCCGGCACAGCTGGCCAAGCCGGTGGCGATCGCCAACCTTGGGGCGACGGAGCCTTCTGGGCCCGGTGCGCCTCGATGGCAACCATGGGCCGGGTCAGCCATGCCCGTCTCCATGCCGGCCACCTTGGCCCCGGCCGGCCGTGACCTGTGCCGCTGTCTGCGCGGGCGCACGGCTCGCCACTTCGACGCGGTTGCGGCCGTGGCGCTTGGCGAGGTACAGGGTGTCGTCCGCTTCCGCAAGGACCGAATGCCATTCGTCCGACCGACCCGAAGCGATACCGAGGCTGATGGTCACCGCGAGGCGCGGGTCGAGCTCGGCCCAGGGGTACGAGGCCACCGCCAAGCGAATGCGTTCGGCGAAGCCGGCCGCCACGGTCAGTTCGGCACCAGGCATGGCGAAAACAAACTCGTCCCCCCCGTAGCGCGCTACGACCTGGCCTGAGCGGACTTCGCCGGCCAACAGCTCACCGAGGGCCCGTAGCACCCTGTCGCCCAGTTCGTGACCGAAGTTGTCGTTGACCTCCTTGAACAGGTCGATATCGGCCATGACGAGCGCGAGGGAGGCCGGGGGTTCGGCGCCGTGGTCCAAGAAGCGCATGAGGAGGCGGCGGTTGCCTATGCAGGTGAGGGCGTCCTCCTCGGCGGAGAGGACGGCAACAGCCGCTTGTTCCTCGAGCTGGCGACGCTCCCGTTCCAAGTCGGCACGCTCCCAGATCTGCTCTGCGATCTGAACTGTCTGACGTTGGTGGACGGCCCATATCAACCGCTTGACCTCCAGGGCGTCAGCCACAACACCTGCCAGGTCGCCGGCAGCCCGCTTGGCAGACAACCGCTCCTCCAAAGTGAGCATGAGCTCGTAGTCGTCGCCGCTGGCCTGGGACAGCTGGACGGCCCGCTCGGCGGCGGCGACGGCGTCGCCGTTCTGGCCAAGATCGCGCCGGCAGTGTGACTCGACGACGGCACAGGCAGCTCTCTGGGCGTCGTTTGCGAGACCTGCCCCGCCGGCCGCGTTGGTGATGGCGTCCAACGTCTCCAATGCTTCGCGCGGGTGGCCTGTGTCCACGAGCAACTCCGCCCGCAGCAGCTGAGCGCTGAGTGACAGTTGCCGCTCCGGCGTGACCTCTGCCAGCAGTCGCTCCAGCACCTGCCCGGCCCGCTCGAGCCGGTCGCTGTCCTCGGGGCGCAGCGACGCCAACGGGTCCGAGGCACGATTGGCACGCACGGCCAAGAGCAAGGCATTGGCGATGTTGTAGAGCTCGAGGCAGACAAGGTAACCGTCCTCAGCCCGCTCCGCGGCAGCCAACCCCATTCCGAAATACACCACGCCCCGGTCGTAATCGAGCAAAGAGCAGCAGAAGGCGCCCAGACGGTTGGCGACCACGGCACTCAACCTGTCGTCATGGACCGAGGCCAAGCCAAGCACGGTCTTGGTGACCAGACCAGCGGCCAGCGACAACTCGCCCAGCCGGGAAGCGAGCACCGCCGCGCGGCTTGCCGCGTCGACAGCGAGGCCTGTTTCGCCCGCCTCCTCGAACAGGGCCATCGCCGCCCTGGCGTCGTCGAGCACCTGACCGTACTCGTACTGGTTGTGACGCACCTGTGCCCGACAGATGAGCAACCGGGCCCGTTCGACGGGACGAGAGATTTCCTCTAGTTCCGCCTCAATATCCCTCAGACAGCAGGCGCGGTCCTCTGGGGATGCAGCTGCCAGCGCACGCTCCGATAGCTCATCGATGCTGTCGGTACGCGCGCGAGCTTTCACCACAAGACTCTAACGGCAGCCGCAACGGGTTTACTTGTCCACCCTGGAAGTACACCGCCGTGATTCGATAAGCAGTTGCCGGTACGCACGGAGCCAGGTCGTTCGCACCCCCCTGACAAGGAGAAATACCTCTGGTCGGGAAGGCGGGATTTGAACCCGCGGCCTCAGCGTCCCGAACGCTGCGCGCTACCAAGCTGCGCTACTTCCCGTCGGCAGGAGCCTCCGATTGCTCGGCACCGCCTTGTCTGGTCATCGTAGCCGCTGGCGCCTGCACAACGACCTTGGCGACCCTCCTGCGGTCCATCCTCGTGACCCGGAACGTCCAGCCCTCGAAGTCAAGTTGATCCCCTTCTTCCGGGATCCTGCCAAAACCTTCGAAAAGAAAGCCACCGAGAGTCACGTAATCGCCTTCGGGAATCGGGATCCCCAGTTCGGAGCGCACTTCGTCAACTCCACATGAGCCGTCGACAAGGAATCGTGACTTGTCGACTCGCTCGATCGCGGGTAGTGAAGCGCGGTCGAACTCGTCCCGCAGGTCGCCGACGAGCTCGCTCACGAGATCGTTGACCGTGAGGACGCCGGCGACACCCCCGTACTCGTCGACCACGACTGCAAAGGCCCGTCTCGCCCGACGCATCTCGGCCAGGATCTCGAGCGCGAGCCGGGACTCGGGAACGATGTACGGCTCACGGACACGCCTCGTCATGTCGAGGACCGGTGAACCGCCTTCGTCGCTACGCCCGACGGTACGGATGCCCTCGATCCCGAGCGGTCCAGGATGGAACAGGTCCTTGACGAACAGGACCCCGAGCAGATGGTCGAGGTCGTCCTGGTAGACGGGAAAGTGGCTGTGCCCCGAGCGCCGCACGGCGAGGGCCACGTCGTCGAGCGTCACGGGCACTTCAAGGGCGACGACGTCCACGCGTGGCGTCATAACCTCCCGCGCGGTCGCCTCCCTCATCGACTCGAGCCCTTTGCGAATCTGCACTTCCTGCTCGGAGACCTGCGCCGAGGGCTGGCGGCCGAGCCTGCCCGGCTGATGGCGGAGCTTCATCGTCCCGGACTGTCCGGCTCCCGACAGCTAGCGGTCAGCGGCGAGGGGCAGAGGTTTGTAGGACTCGTCATGAAAAGTGCCACCATCCAGGACCGCTCGGGCGGCACGCCGGATCCGGATCGCGTCCAGGGGCTTGACGAGCCAGCCCTCGGACGCCGAGCGCCGAGCAAGGAACACGTCCGCGCGGCGGTCGAGCAGGATCACGACGGGAACATGAGGGATGCGACCGCCCGACTCCTCAAGATGAAGGTCGAGGCAGATGGCCATGCCACCCATGTTGCCGACTTGCATGTCGGTGATCACGAGATCAGGCGGATCCTGCTCGACCGCGGGCCTTACGTCCTCGCCCGTACGCAGCTCACGGACTTCGGTCTCGTCGTCCTCAAGGGCCGATCTCAGCTCTTCGAGAACTGACTCGGAGTCACTGACGATCAGTATGACTTCCACGGTTGGAGACTAGTTGCCCTCCGACCAGGTAGCGAGCGACAGTACGGAGACCTTCGACATCATGCACGTCCTCGCTGAGAAACGGAACCCGGACGACAGGCGCCGGTGCCACCTCCGCGGCCAGCTCGGCGACGTACCGCTCCTCACGAGTCGACACGACGAGGAAGTCCTCGAGATTCCGCCGCAGCTCTCCGTACGCAAGAGGGTCCGGAGGCGACGCGTACGAGCCATCGGTGAGAGCCTGCGCCGGTGAGGCGCTCAAGGGCTGGTGTGGCGGCACACCGCCGGCAATCGTCTGCTCAGGCCTGAAGTCCGAGAAAAGGCGGTTCACGACGAGCGCGCTCACGGCAATCGAGCCCTCCGCCAGGCGGCGGGCAAAGAACCGCGATTCGTCGATGGAGTCCTCCCGCGGCGCCACCACCAGCACGAAAGAGGTTCCCGGGTTCGCCAGAAGCTCCTCGACACGGCGAGCCCGTTCCCTGAATCCTTCCTCCATGCCTTCGAAAGCCCGGAAGAAGGCCATCGCGTCCTCGACGATCTCCGAGCCCGCGACCCTCGAGATGGTGCGCAACAGTGCCTGGGCCGCAAACGTCATCGCCTTCATGTACGCGCGAGTCGGCAGGAGCAAGAGACGGAAGACCCGGTTCTCGAGAAAGCTGTAGAGCCGGCGCGGCGCGTCCACGAAGTCCAGCGCGTGCCTCGACGGCGGCGTGTCCACGACGACGAGATCGAAACCGCCTTCGGAGTGCAGCTCGTAAAGCTTCTCCATCGCCATGTACTCCTGCGTGCCTGACAGCGCGGAAGTCAGGTTGCGGTACAGGCGGTTCTGGAGGATCCGGTCCGCCTGCTCGGCCGACTGCGAATACCGGACGACGAGATCGTCGAAGGTGCCTTTCGCGTCGAGCATGACCGCAGACAGCTCCCCGGTCCACCCTCCTTCGACACGGCGCGGCGTGTTGCCGATGTTCTCGAGACCCAGCGCGTCGGCCAGCCGGCGGGCGGGATCGATCGTCACGACACAGGTCTTGCGACCTTGTTCTGCACCTGCGAGCCCGATCGCAGCCGAGACCGTCGTCTTTCCTGTCCCGCCCGACCCGCAGCAAACGATGACGGACTTGTCGGCGATCAGGGCCGAGAAAGCCGAGGCGGTCCCGTCCGCCGCGCCCTGCACGCTCACCTCCGGGACCTTTGGGACCGGGTCATGGCAACCCGCCGGCGCTCAGCTGTTCGATCGCGGTCCCGAGGGCCTCGGAAAGCTTCCCCAGCTCCTCGGGACCGAGGTCGGCGGTGAACTCGAACGGCAGCAGCAGCTGAGGCAGCGGCAAGCTGGCGCGAAGACGCGCCACCTGGGTGGCCTGGAGCTCTTGGCGGGTTACCCGAAAGTTGGCCGCGGCGGCCAGACGAACCGCTTCAGCGGGGCACGGCGGGTCCACCTTCGCTGCCACGGCCGCTGCGACCGGATCGGTGAGAAGGTGGGGGAGCACCGGGTAGTAGGCGTTCACCACAACGGGCGCAAGGGCGACACCCACGAGGTCCTCGAAGCGGTAGGCCGTCTCGATGAGCTCGTTGACCGGGGTTTCCTCCGGCAGACATACGAGCATGACCTGGCACCGGGCCGGGTCCCTGAGCAGCTCGACGACCTCTTGGGCCTGGCCTCGCAGTGGGCCTCCTCTGGCGGCGTCCATCAAGCCGAGGGCGCTCGTGAGGAACGTCACCGCGTGGCCAGCGGCCGGCGCGTCAAGGACTATGAGGTCAAACGCGCCAGACCTCTCGAGCTGCTTGACCTTGCCGAGGACGAGAACCTCGCGGATGCCGGGGATGGCGGTCGCCACGACTTCCAGCACCCCCGCCGCCACAAGGCGCTTGGCCACGCGTCGCAGGCCGTGATCCTCCAAGTACTCCACAAGGGCATCGTCCGGCGTTATCACGCGCCCCCGCACACGCCCGGCACCGGTGGGCGCCTCGTAAAGCACCGCTTCTTCGTAGTCGAAGGCGGCTTCCCACCCGAACAGGAGGGGCAGTCCGCCTGCATCGTCGAGCTCCACTACCAAGACGTCGAGTCCGGTGTCCGCGGCCGTCCGCGCGAGGGCGGCCGTCACGGTCGTCTTTCCGACGCCGCCCTTGCCCGCGACGACGACTACGTTGCTTTGACGGCAGAAGGCCTCGCGATCCATCCGCGGCGACACTACCGCCGTCCACCTGTGCCTTTTCCTCCGCAACATCGCGCAAGAGCCCCTTGTGAGGACGCTACGGACCGCAGTAGCGTCGTGACGAGCGCGGCCGGACGACATTCGTGCAGGTCTGCGCTGGTGACACCTATGAGGTGCAACGTTGCGTCGCGGCCATGGGGGACGTCGACGAACGGTGTTCCGAATGGACTTAGGTGTCGCGGAGGGCCGGTGCTGAGCGTGCCGTGGGGCCAGACGAGGAGAGGCCGTGATCACGAGTCGCGGTGATGAGATGTGGCAAAACAAGGCAGCATGTCGCGGCCCGCACGCGGTCGTGTTCTTCCCTCCTTCGCACCCTGAGCGCAAGGACGAGCGCATTCAGCGGGAGCGGATCGCCAAGGAGATATGTCGTGCGTGCCCGGTCGTGAAGAGCTGTCTCGACTACGCCGTGCGGATCAGGGAGGCGAACGGGATCTGGGGAGGCCTCAACGAGACCGAGCGCAAGCAGATCGTCGACCGCGGGCTCGCCGGCCCGCGCGCAGCCGCTTCCGCCTGACGACAGGGCCGGTCCCCGGCCCGGACAACAGGTCTTCCCGGCCAGCCGGCCTTAATCGATCAAGCACCGATCGGCCCGAGGGCCTCCTTGACGCGTTCCAGTAGGCGGGCACTGCAGCCAGCCATCTCCACGAGCGGGGAGATCTCCATCACGACGCGCTCCGCGATGGCCGCGAAGACCTCCGCAAGCGGCCCGACCTCGTCCAGCGCGATCGGCTGGCCGGCGTCGCCTCCCGACGCCACGCTCGCGTTGAGGGGCACCGATCCGACGAGCGGCACACCGATCTCCTCGGCAAGGCGCCTGCCACCACCCGACCCGAAGATCTCGTAGGTCTCGCCGTGCTCGCAGGTGAAGGCGGACATGTTCTCGATAACGCCGGCGACGCGAATATGCCCCCGGCGCGCCATGTCGGCGGCGCGGCCGGCGACCTTCTGAGCCGCTTTGTTCGGTGTCGTAACGACGAGCAGCTCCGTTCGCGGCAGCATCCTGGCCAAACCCATCTGGACGTCGCCGGTGCCGGGAGGAAGGTCAATGACCAGGTAGTCGAGGGCTCCCCAACGCACGTCTTCCAGGAAGTGCTGTACCGCCCGGTTGAGCATCAGGCCGCGCCACATGATCGCCTCGTCCTCGCCTGAGAGGAAGCCCATCGAGATCACCTTCAGCAAGCCGGTGCCGACCGCATGCTCGAACGGGATCATCTTGCCCGCCCGCGCCTGGACAGGGCCGTCCATCGCGAGCAGTCTCGGCACGGAGTGGCCCCAGACATCAGCATCCAAAAGCCCCACGACCAGACCCCGCCGGGCAAGCGAGACGGCGAGGTTCACGCTCACCGTCGACTTGCCCACCCCACCTTTCCCCGACGCCACCGCGAGCACTCGCGCCGTCGTCGGAATGTCGGTCGCGACTGCTCTGTCCTGGGCTTTCTGCCGCGCTCTCGACATGAGCTCCGACCGCTCGCCAGGGTCCATGACCCCGGTGCGGACGGTCACCCGATCGACACCGGGAACCGCCTTCACGTGGCGCTCGACGTCGGCACGGAGCTGATCGCGCAGCGGGCAGGCGGCAACGGTGAGCGCGACCTCCACGGTTACCGCGCCGCCATCGACCTCGACACGACGCACCATTCCGAGCTCGACGATGTCGGCGCCGAGCTCGGGGTCGACGACGCCTGAAAGTGCCGACCTGACGGCTTCGACGGATGGGACGCCCCCGCCGGGGGACCCGACGGGTGACAGGGGCGGTTGGCTCGACTCGCTCACGGTATGATCGAGCCTAACGGTGCGGTGCGGGGGGCCTTCTCGGCTGCTGCGCCCAAGGTTCTTGGAAAAAGGAGATCCACAGTGAGTCTTGCGTCCTCAACGGTGAAGCTCGGTCAGCGCCCAAGTCCGGTAACGCTCACCGATGCCGCTGTGGCCAAAGTGACCGCTCTTCTCGCGCAGGAAGGTGACGACAACCTGGCGTTGCGCGTCGCCGTACGGCCAGGTGGCTGCTCCGGTTACAGCTACGAGATGTTCTTCGACTCAGAGTTGGCTGACAACGACATCGTGCGCACTTTCGGGTCCGTGCGGGTCGTGGTGGACCCCGAGAGCGCGGAGCTCATCAAGGGCGCGACCCTCGAGTACCGCGACGGCCTGCAGGAGGCCGGCTTCCACATCGTCAACCCGAACGCCACACGAACCTGCGGCTGCGGCTCGTCGTTCAGCTGAGCTGGACCGGCCTTCGCAGTGGCAAGCACCGTCGGTCCCTACTCACCGCTCGTCCGCGCCGGGCAGTGGTTGATCTGTTCGGGCCAGCTCGGGCTCGTTGACGGCTCGCTCGTCGAGGGCGGACTGGCCGCGCAGGTCACCCGGGCGATCAAGAACGCCGCCGCCCTGCTCGAGGGCCAAGGCAGTGGGCTCAAAGACGTCGTCAAGACAACAGTGTTCCTCACCGACATGGCAGACTTTGCTGCCATGAACGATGCCTACGTCGCCGCGTTCGGCGACAATCGGCCAGCGCGAAGCGCCTTCGCCGTGGCTGGTCTACCTCTCGGCGCGCTCGTCGAGATCGAGGCATGGGCCTACGTGCCTCAGTCACCCGCCAGCTCTGCGAACTAACCGTGCGCTTGCCGCGCCACGTGCTCGGCGCTGCGGCGGTGGCCCTACTCGCGATCGCCGCCACCGGCTGCAGCTCAGGCACCACAACCACGACGACCACCACGACGACGCTCCCGCCCCTTCCACCAGAGGTCTTCGCCTATGTGACCATGATCGGGACGGGCGCGAACGTCGGTCTCGGCCACAGCGTCGTTCCGGTCGAAGTCTCCCCCGGCGGCAATGGTCCCGAAGCGGCGCTCGAGGTCGGGACCTACCCCGACGCGATAGCGATCACGCCCGACGGCAAGCGCGCCTATGTGACGAATTACGCGTCGAACTCGGTGACCCCGATCGACCTTGAGACCGGGCAGGCCATGGCGCCGATCCAGCTGGCGCCAACCGCGGGGCCTGCGGACATCGCCATCACCCCGGACGGCGCGACGGCCTACGTGACCGATGCGGGCGCGGTCGGGACCCTCGGGGACAGCATCACCCCGATCGACCTTGCCAACGACAAGACCATGCCGCCCATCACGGTGGGTCCGGGTCCCCAGGGCATCGCCATCACCCCCGATGGACGCCTCGCCTATGTCACCGACGCCGGCGCGTTCGTGCCTGGGCAGTCCGGAACGATCGGCTCGACGGTCACGCCGGTCGACCTGACCACCGGTAAGGCCCTAGCGGCGATCCCCGTCGGTAACGCCCCGGCCGCCATCGCCATCACGCCGGACGGCTCGACGGCGCTCGTCGCTAACGCCAACTCGGGCAGCGTGTCGCCGATCGACCTCGCCGACAACAAGGCCGGGCCACCCATCTCGGTGCAAGGTGGCCCGATCTCGATCGCGATCTCCCCGCTCGAGCCCACCACCGCCTATGTCGCCGACACCATCTCGGGCCCGTCGAGGACAGGCAACGTGACCCTCATCGACCTCACCACCGACACCGCCGGGGCACCGATCACAGTCGGGAGGAATCCCCAGTCCATCGCGATGAGCCCCGACGGCACCACCGCCTGGGTCGTCTGTTACGACAGCCGGACGCTCGTGCCGCTCAGTACGAGGACGAACCTCCCCGGCACGGCCATACACCTCCCCGGCGGCCCCTATGCCATCGCGATGACCCAGCGCTCGGCGTCCAGCGCGAGCGTGACGACCACGACAGGCGGCCCGGGCTCGAAGACCCCGAAGAAGGCCAAGAAGAGCTGAGAGGGGGCCGGACCGGGGCTCCGAGCCGCCAACAGCGAACTGTCAGGGACGGCGCGTGGGATTGTCGGACGGCAACCAGCGGATGCTGCCGAAGCGATAGCCGACACTGCGAACCGTGTCGATCAGGTGCGCGTGCTCCTCTCCGAGCTTGGCCCGGAGGCGCCGCACGTGAACATCGACGGTTCGGGCACCTCCGAAGTACTCGTAGCCCCAGACCCTCGACAACAGCGTCTCGCGACTGAAGACCCGTCCCGGATGCGCCGCGAGAAAGCGGAGCAACTCGTACTCCATGTACGTCAGGTCGAGCGGCCGGCCCTGGATCGCCGCTTGGTAGGTCTCCAGGTTCAGCGCCAAGGGCCCGTAGACGATCAGATCCAGGTTCTTGCCACGACCGGTGCGCCAGAACAGGTGCGTGAGGCGTGCCTCGATCTCCTCGGCGGTGGCCTCGGAGAGGACGAAATCGTCGAAGAGGTCCTCTCGAAGCTCCAGCTCGGCGAGGCACGACTGAGCGACGATGAGCAGCAACGGCTGCAGGGGGCTGTCCCCCTTGCGGAGCACTCGGCAGGCGGCGAAGGCGGAGACCGGGTCCTCGAGCGCCGATATCACAGCTCCCGCGTAGCCGTCCTCGGGCTCGTCGCGTTCGGCGAGGGCCGGGTCGCGCACGGCGCGCCAGGGATAGCCCGCCCGTTCCAACGCGCCGGACAGCCACGCCGAGGGCGGGTCCGGGTAGACGAGCAACGGTTCCATCGACAGCCCTGCGATCCGGTGGCTGAGAACGCCTAGAGGGCTGGAAGGTAACGCACCAGCTCGTATGGCGTCACCTCCCGGGTATAGGCGTCCCACTCGGCGCGTTTGTTGCGGAGGAACCACTCGAAGACGTGCTCACCGAGGGTCTCGGCGACGAGTTCCGAACCCTCCATCGCCACGAGCGCCTCTTGCAGGCTGGACGGCAGGGACTTGATGCCCTCCGAAGCGAGCTCCTCTGGAGTCATGGTGAACAGGTTCGCGGCCGCCTCGGGCCCGAGCTCGTAGCCCTTCTCGATGCCCTCGAGCCCGGCCGCCAGCACTACCGAGAAGGCGAGGTAGGGGTTGCAAGCGGGGTCCGGAGCGCGGTACTCGAACCTGGTCGACTCGACCTTGCCACGTCTCGCAATGGGAACGCGGACCAGCGCCGACCGGTTGTTGTAGGCCCAGGAGACATTCACGGGCGCTTCGTAGCCGACGACGAGACGCTTGTAGGAGTTGACCCACTGGTTGGTCACGGCCGTTATCTCACGTGCATGCTGGAGGACGCCGGCGATGAACTGGCGACCCACCTCGGACAGGCCGTGGTCGCTCCCCCGGTCGGCGAAGGCGTTCCTGTCGCCCTCGAAGAGCGAAAAATGCGTGTGCATGCCCGAACCCTGGACACCCGAAAGCGGCTTGGGCATGAAACTGGCGTGAACACCGCTCTCGTGGGCGATCTCCTTGACGATGAGCCGGACGGTCATCACCGTGTCGGCCATGGTGAGGGCGTCGGTGTAGCGCAGGTCGATCTCGTGCTGGCTCGGAGCATCCTCGTGCTGGGCGTACTCGACGGGAATGCCCATGTCCTCGAGGGTGAGAACGGTGCGCTTGCGCAGATCCGTGCTCAGGTCCGCCACCGTGAGCTCGAAGTAGGACCCGGAGTCGAGGGGCTTCGGAGGCTCGCCGGGCTCGCCGGGAGCGAAGTAGAAGTACTCGATCTCCGGGGCGGCGTAGAAAGAAAAGCCTCGGGCGCGCGCCCGCTCCAAGGTCCTGCGGAGCACGTGGCGGGGGCAGCCTTCGAAGGGCGAACCGTCGAGATTGGTGATGTCGCAGAACACGCGGGCGACCGGCGAGCTGTCACCTTCCCGGCCGATGCGGAACGGAAGGATCTGGAAGGTCTTCGGGTCCGGCTTTGCAAGTACGTCGCTCTCCTGCACGCGGCTGAAGCCGTCTATCGAGGAACCGTCGAAGGTCATCCCCCCGTCGAGGGCGTTCTCGAGCTCCGCGGGCGTGATGCTGAACGACTTCGGAGTGCCGAGCACGTCGGTGAACCACAGCTGGATGAAGCGCACGGCGCGTTCCTCGACCGTCCGCAACACGTAGTCCCGCTGGCTTTGCATCGAGTGCCTCCGATCTTCGCGTCCGCTGAGTCCCCAAGGCATGCCTGACTGCGGCGCGCGATCAGTGTCGCAGGTCAGAGGACGGTCATCCAGCGCTGGGGAGACCAAATGAGCCCTCGTGAAACTGTTCACACAGCGTTCACAGTTGAGCAATGATGCCGAAACGTACAAGCGCCAAACTTCACCGACCAACACTTGAACTGTCGCGCCGTAGGGCGGACCGAGGAGGAACCGTGCAGGATCGCACCGCTGCCGAAGTCATTCAACTGGTGAAGGACGAAGGCGTCGAGATCATCGACATCCGCTTTTGCGACCTGCCCGGCCTCATGCAGCACTTCTCGGTGCCGGCTCATGAGCTGACCGAGGCGACCTTCACGGAGGGGCTCGGGTTCGACGGATCATCCATCCGCGGTTTCCAGGAGATCCAGGAATCGGACATGATCCTGCTCCCGGACCCCTCGACCGCTGTCCTCGACCCCTTCCGCCAGCACAAGACCTTGAACCTCAACTGCTTCGTGCACGACCCGGTGACTCTCGAGAACTACTCGCGTGACCCCCGTTACGTGGCGCTCAAGGCCGAAAGGTACCTCCAGACCACCGGGATCGCCGACACCATCTACTTCGGACCGGAGGCGGAATTCTTCATCTTCGACGATGTGCGCTTCTCCCAGGACCAGCGGTCCGCCTTCTACCAGGTCGACTCGATCGAGGGCATCTGGAACTCGGCCCGCGATGAGAAGCCGAACCTCGGCTTCAAGCCGCGCTACAAGGAGGGGTACTTCCCGGTACCGCCGATGGACCACTTCCAGGACCTGCGGTCGGAAATGATCCTCGTGATGGAGCAACTCGGGATCGAGATCGAGGTGCAGCACCACGAGGTGGCGTCGGGGGGCCAAGCAGAGATCGACATGCGGTACGACACCCTGTTGCGCATGGCCGACAAGCTGATGCTCTACAAGTACGTGGTGAAGAACGTGGCGCGCAACGCCGGCTACTCGGCCACCTTCATGCCCAAGCCGTTGTTCCAGGACAACGGCTCCGGCATGCACTGCCACCAATCGTTGTGGCGTGACGGCGTGCCGCTCTTCTACGCCGAGACGGGCTACGCGGGTCTGTCGGACATGGCGCGTTGGTACATCGGCGGGCTGCTCAAGCACGCCGCCGCGGTGCTCGCCTTCGCCGCCCCGACGACGAACTCCTACAAGCGGCTGGTGCCGGGCTACGAGGCGCCTGTGAACCTCGTGTACTCCCAGAGGAACCGGTCGGCGGCGTGCCGGATCCCGCTCTACTCCAAGAGTCCGAAGGCAAAGCGGATCGAGTTCCGCTGCCCGGACCCGGCCTGCAACCCCTATCTCGCCTTCGCAGCGATGCTGATGGCTGGGCTGGACGGCGTACAGAACCGGATCGAGCCGCCCGACCCGATGGACAAGGACCTCTACGACCTACCGCCGGAGGAGCTCGCGAACGTGCCCCAGGTCCCGGCTTCCCTGGACGAGGCCCTCCGGGCCCTCGAGGCGGACAATGAGTTCCTGAAGACCGGCGGGGTCTTCACCGACGACCTCATCGAGACATGGATCAACTTCAAGAGGCTTGCCGAGATCGACCAGGTCAGGCTGCGCCCGCACCCTTGGGAGTTCATGCTCTACTACGACATCTAGAGATTTCTGCCATCTGACGCAGGTGGTTCTGCCTCGAGTCGGATTCGAATATTTCTTTTGTTTCGATTATTGCGTTTGTCACACGGATATGTCACGATGTTCTCATGGTGACAAACCTTCAAGACCTGGAGATCCCGGACGAGGAGACCACGGCAAGTGCGGCCGACGCCGTTGCGCGCCTATCCACTCACATGCGCCGGCATCCGACACCTTCCGGACGGGTTGTCCTCTGTGCCGACGATGCTCCAGACACAAACGTAAACGTCCCTGCCACCGCGTTCAAACTGTTTATTGACGTTCTCGATGAACTTGCCAAGGGCAATGCTGTGACAGTTGCCCCCGTTCACGCTGAACTAACTACCCAACAGGCAGCAGAACTCCTGAACGTCTCGCGCCCGTATTTGATCAGGCAGTTGGAAGCAAACCAGGTCCCGTATCGGAAGGTTGGCTCCCACCGAAGGATCCGTCTCGTCGACGTGCTCGAGTACCAAAGGCTCGACGAGGCAAGGCGTCGTGACGCCGAACGTGAACTCACTCGCCAGGCGGAGGAACTGGGCCTCTACGAGCTCTGACGGCGATGGCCTACGCCGTCATCTACGACGCCTGCGTTCTACACGACCCGGCCCTGCGAGACCTGCTGATTCGCCTCGCCACGAAGCGGCAGCTCAACCTGCGCGCACAATGGTCCGAGGAAATTCTTGACGAGATGGTCCGGTCAATCCTCGAGCGCCGACCCGACCTGGATCCGGTGCTGCTCGCCCGAACGAAAGAACTGATGATCGAGTCTGTCCCTGATTGCCTCGTGACCGGGTACGAACCTCTTGTCGGGAGCCTCGTCCTCCCTGCCCCGAAGGATCGCCACATCCTGGCGGCTGCGATCAAAGCGCAGGCCCAGACCATTGTGACCTCCAACCTGAAGGACTTCCCCGCCGAGGCCCTCGCCCCGCACCATATCGAGGCTCTCCATCCGGATGAGTTCGTGATCGGCTTGATTGATCTGAATGAGGCTGTCGTCGTGGCGACCTTTTCGGAGCTCGTGGCTGACCTGAAGAAGCCGCCCAGCACAGTGGCAGAAGCTCTTGATGGGTTTCGTCGCCGAGGAATGTCTCGCACGGCGGACTCGCTCGCCGCCGTATTGCTTTAGTCGCCTAGGTTTCGAAAGTTCCCGCGCCCAGGCTCACTGTGAGCGCGCGGCGAGCGTCCCGAGTGCGCGTTCCTCCTACCACGCCCCGTTCGTTTCTCCTTCGGATACCCAGGATCTTGGTCTAGGTTTTGGTCCAGAACGACACCGGCCGTGGCGGCATAGGGCTCGCGTGCGACAAGATGACGCTCTTCGCGTTCAGGCGCGCGAGGGGGGTCGGTGGTCAGACAAGGCGCTGCAGGGCGGCGTTCACCTGGGCGAGATCGAACTTCGTCGGGTCGAAGTCACGCCCTGCCCACCTCGAGTAGTGCTTGTAGCCCTCGTGGGTGGGATCCGCGAGCACCTCGAGAAGCTCCTGATAGCCGCCTGTGCCGCCGCAGTCCTCGGGAGGGCAGGCATTCGCCCCGTCGAGGCAGACCGCGAACTTGAGCACCGGGCGGGCCCTGCTCACGCGTTGGACGACGACCTCGTGGTCCCAGGAATCACCGAAGTCGTACTCGTAGATGAAGCGGTCACCGAGTCCCACCACATCGGCGACGGCGAATTTCGCCTCGTCAAGCTCGTCCTCTGGATAGTCGTCAAACTGCATCCCATAGAGCGCACCGTCCATGCGAAACGCATGAAGGTGGCTGTTTGTCCAACCCATCACGTCTTGGAAGATCAGGTGGAGCTTGGCAAGCCGAGCCGACCCGGGCACCCGACGCCAGATCTCGGGCCGGTAGTCGACGAGCGCGATGCGCATGTCGAAGACGTTGGGCTTGGCCACCGGTGCCACACCGCAACGTTACGCGCCAACAACAGGCGGAGGCTCTTACGTGAGGCAACGAATCACGGTGGGGCCGATCCAGGTCGACAATCTCACCAACTGCTGTTCAGCCGTGATCGGACGGCCCCGCCTGTGATGCGCTGGCGCCGGGTGTCGTTACTACGCGGTAAGCGGACGTCCTCAGTGCTCCGATGGCCCGGTCGACGCTGGCACTTCAGGGCGGCTTTTGGCACTCCTAGGCGCGCCAGGTGTGAATGACATGCAGCGGAGCGCGTTCGGGCTCGGGAGGCAACTGGTCACCGAATACTTCGCCCAGAAGGGCGTGGACGACAGGGTGGAGCCGCTCTTCTGCGAAGCGGTCCCAGTCGTCTTCTGACTCCCACACGTCGATGTAGCGCAGTCCTCCTTCGGGACGCTCGACCGCGATGTGGACGATCAGACCCTTCGGCGGTTCGTCCCCGAGGCCATCGGTGATCCGCTTGTAGAAGCCCGCGTCAATCGGGACATCTTGTGTGAACGCATAAGTCATCTTGTTCCCCCCATTTCATCCGATATACTTTCGGGTTAATAATGGGAGAGATGGCCGAGGAAGTCAAGAGACGCCGTTCCTACGACGCGACGAAGCGCCGTGAGCACTCGGCCGAGACACGGCAGGGGATCCTCAACGCGGCACGGACTTTGCTCCTTGAGCGGGGATACAGGGCCACGACGATTGCCGGGATCGCAGCCCGGGCGGGAGTGAACGTCGACACCGTCTACGAACTGGTGGGGCGCAAGCCGGTCATCCTCCGGGAGTTGATCGAGCAGGCGATCTCGGGGACCGATCAAGCAGTCGTGGCCGACGAACGGAAGTACGTGAAGGAAATGCAGGCGGCCTCTGACCCAGTCGAGAAGCTCGCGATCTATGCCCACGCCATTCGCGACATCCAGGCGCGGATGGCACCGTTGCACCTCGCCCTCCGGGATGCCTCCTCGACCGAGCCCGAAGCCGAGGAGGTCTGGCGGAAGATCGGTGACCGTCGTGCTGCCAACATGCGCAAGTTGGTGATGAATCTAAAGAGCACCGGTCGTCTGCGGTCGGATCTGGCTGTCGACGATGCGGCGGACATGATGTGGGCCACGAACAGCGCCGAGCTGTACGTCATGTTGACCATCGACCGCGGCTGGTCTCCTCAACGCTACGAGCGGTGGTTGGCAGACACATGGTGTCGGCTACTTCTCCTGTAGGAGTGCCACCGTGTCGCTCGCCGGCATCATGGGACGCCGTCTGCCCCTCACGCCCGTTGAAGAGTGCTCGTGCTACTAACTCTCGCGAATCTGCCCGGAACGCAACGACGGTTTGAGTTCGGCTCTGGTCGGTCTGAGACCACGCCTTCCTAAACGGTGAGATGCCGAGCCATCGCTCCCCGTCGACGCTGGCTCAGTCGCAAGACCGGGACCGACCAGCTCGGGGAGGGGGGCACCCCTTCCCCAACCGTGCTCTGCAGGACCGCTCTCGAGCTCCGAACGTTCGGGCGACCTGGAGCGGCAGTGCAGCGAGAATTCCCCGGAAACGCCAAAGATATGGTGGCGGGTATGTTCGCTACGGGATTCGTGAACCTCTACACAGGCGACATCGAGGCTGGGCTTCACTTCTACCGGGACATCCTCGGATTCGAGGAGACGTTCCGCACCCCCACCGAGGGGACTCCCGAGCATGTGGAGCTCGCACTCAATGGCTTCGCTCTCGGGCTTGGCACGGTGGAGGCGGCAAAGAGGGTGCACGGAGTGAGCGCGGCGCCGGGCAGTCCTGCCATGGCCTTGGTCGTTTGGACCGACGATGTCGATGAGGCATTCGAGCAGCTGGTCTCCGCCGGCACTCCGGTCGTCCAGCCGCCGCACAACACCGGCAACCACAACCGCGATGCGCTGCTGCGTGATCCCGACCGCAACCTTGTCGAGTTCGTCTCGAAACTGACCTGATCACTTCGAGCAGGTACGCGCCATGACAACGTCGGCCCGGCCGGGCCTCCGGCTTACTCAAGTTCCGCGGCGATCGACCGGTGGACCGTAGGCACGACGGCGAAAGGGCTGAGCTCCGGGCACCGCCGGTTCGGCTCAAACGAGGCGACGGCGGATGAAAGACCAGAGCAGTCGTCCGCCGAACAGGAGGAGCAGCCCGATCACGACGAACAACACGAGCGAGAAGAGCACGATCCCGGAGTCGGCCACCAGCGTCGCCAGGCCGTCTTCGACATGCGAGACCGCCTCGTGCCACGCCTTGGAAAAACGGCCAGGCGCCGAGGCGTGTGTCGCTCTCGACGTGTCGAGCGCGACGGTCAGGCTCGAGAAGCTGATCTCGTTCGCGAGAACGCGTTGTTGTGCCTGGAGCTGTTGGATCTGGCTTTGCACCGACGTGATCTCGTTTTGGACCGAGAGCAGCGCTGGAATGGTACCGGCCCTGGCGAACAGAGCTTCGAGCTGTGTTCGAGCGGCCTCGAGAGCGCTGACCTGGGCACCGAGGTCCGCGACCTGACCTGTCACGTCGGTCGCGGTCGTGCTCAGGTGCTTCAAGGTGCCGAGTGACTCGGCCTCTCGCACCGCTTTTTGGAATTCTCCAGCGGGAACACCGAGCACTACGGTGCCGCCACGACTCGAGCCGGCGAGGGCCACATTGGAGGTCGAGACGTACCCGCCCAGCGACGACGCGATCGCCTGCAGCTCGGCGACGACGTGACCGAGCGCACTTTCGTCGACGACGAGCGAGAGCCTGCCGGTGGTGACGATCTTTTGCGAGCTTTCCGACGCGGTGCTGCTAGTCGAAGACGTAGCGGTGTTCGCGTTCGTGACACCCGCCGAGGTCTGTGCCCCGCCGTAACCGGGGGTGGCCACCAGCCCGAGTGCCGATCTCGGGAATGCATGACTCGCCACGTTCGGGGGCGAAGAGGACAAGGACACTGCGACGGCGATCGAGATGGCGAGCGCTGCCGCGGCGCCGAGCGCCGAGATCGCGAAGCCGCGTGGGTGCCTGCGGACCTTGGCGATCGGTGAAGCGACCATTGGAAAGTCCGTCTCGACGCGGGCCGCCGCCAAGATGGCATTGGCGCCCGTCGGTTCGGGAATTGTCTCGGCCGCCTCGGTGATCAGCGCGGAGAACTCCCCGTCGGTAATCATTTCGCCTCCTCTCGGTTACTGCTCGGGATTCCGAGCCCGAGGTGGGCGAGCCGTGGGTCGTTCGCAAGCAGCCGCCGTGCCTCATGAAGCCGTGATTTCACGGTGCCCGGGCGTCTGCGGATCGCCGTCGCTATCTCCTTCTCGTTCAGTCCGGCGTAGTAACGAAGCACGAGTGGCGCTCGGAGCCCGGCGGGAAGCGACAGGATCGCCTGACGCACGAGAAAGGCACGGTCGCGTTGGTCAGCGAGCTCGTCAGGTGTGGGATCGCTCGAGACGACAGCGTCGAGCGCGTCCTGAGGAGCCCGCCTGCCGGCGTGTCTGGTCTCGGCGCGTGCCGAGGAATAGCAGGCGTTCACGACGACGCGGTATATCCATGGCCGCAGTCCGTCTCCTTGTGGGAGGGCGTCCCGAAATCTCCACAGGCGCAGGAACGCCTCCTGAACGGCGTCATCGACGTTCGCGCCGTCACCGAGGAGGAGCGCTGCTGTGCGGTACGCGGGCGTGTACCACTGCCGCAGGAGTTCCTCGAGCTCGCCCGGATTGGTGTCGGCCTCCACGCTTCTAAGACGCTACGGCACTGCAGAAGGTTCGATTTCCCGCCCGAGCAGGCACGACATCGCCCGACAGCTTGGACTACTCATGGTTCGTCGTCCGTCCGAGCGGTCCTGACCGACTGCCGCGCCCGTACTGGCTGGCCGCCCTGGCGGTTAGCTTCGGCGGTATGCGTTTCGGGATCGACGTCGCCCAGCAGAGGATGGCCTTCGACGAGGTCGTCGCTCGCGTGCAGTTCGGGGAAGAGCTCGGCTTCGACGGTGCTTGGGGGTTCGACCACTACGTCCCCATGTACGGCGAGGGTCCTGGTGAGTGCTTCGAAGGCATGACCACACTCGCCGCGCTGGCGACTGCGACGAGCAGGATACGTCTCGGCCTGCTCGTCACCGGTGTCACCTACAGGCACCCCTCCGTCCTGGCCGCGCAGGCCGTCACCGTCGACCACGCCAGCCACGGACGCTTGGAGCTCGCTCTCGGTGCGGCTTGGTTCGAGGCCGAGCACACACAGCTCGGCATCGAGTTCCCCCCTGTTGGCGAACGGTTCGACCGCCTGGAGGACGCCCTCGAGATCATCGTCCGCCTCTCTACGGGCGACGTCGTCTCTTATGACGGGCTCCACTTCAGCCTTAGAGAGGCGCGCCTGCGGCCGGTTCCCGTCCAGCGCCCCCACCCACCGATCTGGATCGGCGGCTCGGGGCTACGGCGCACTCTCCCCCTCGCGGCTCGCTACGCCGACGTCTGGCATGCCTACGGCAGCCCGGAGAAGCTGGCCGGGCTGTCGGCTCACCTCGACCAGCTGGCAGAGGAGGCCGGGAGGGATCCCGCCGCCATCGCCAGGGCCTCGTCGCTCTCGCTGTCGCAGCCCGATGCCGAGGTGCGCGCCGACATCGAGAAGCTGGCGGATGCGGGCTTCTCCTACCTCGTGTGCGGCTGGCCGGGCGAGGGGCGTGGTCCCGTCGAGGCTTTCGCCGCCACGGTGATGGTCGACTACCCGGACTGAACTCCCGGGCGCTCGCGCCACCGACTGCGGGGGGACCAGGCAGACGGCGACGACCTCCGTTGGGGCAGCCTTCGTCCAAGTCCGGCCGACTTACTGAAAAGCGCCGCCGAGCAGCGTCTCGGGGTTCGCCGCGGCGTCGACGACATCCCGCAGGAACTCGCTGGCTGCAGCCTCCAAGCAGGCGAGCATGGAGAGAACGGGCACCTGGTCGGCGACGGCCGGCCTGGTCACCGCCCACACCTGGCGCGCGGGCTGGGTGCCCTTGATCCTCCGCACGGCGACGTCGGGATGCAGAGCAGAGCCGAGAGCGAGCATGGGCACGAAGGCCACGCCGAGCCCGGCAGCGACAAAGCCCTGGGCGGTTGGGTACTCGTCCGCGTCGATGGCGTACACGGGCCTGAACCCGGCCCGCATGCAGGCTGCCTCGATGACGAGCCGACAGTGCCCCGGGCAGGAGCTGACTCCGATCCACCGCTCCGACGCCAGAAGTGCCAGGTCCACCGACCGCTTCGCCGACAGCGGGTGCGTGCGGGGCAGCACGACCCGGAAGGGATCCGCCAACAGGTGCCGGTGGACAAGGCCGTCGTCCCTGACGTCACCGGGAGATCTCTCCTCCACCGCCACGAGGACCTCGACCGAGCCGCTTCGCAGTGTGGTGATCGCCTCGTCGCCCTCCACGACGACGAGGTCCAGGGCAACGCTCGGGTGCAGCGCCTGGAAGGCGGCGAGCGCGCCGGGCACGAGCGAGGAACCCGCCGTCGGGAAGGCGCCGACCCGTATCCGGCCACTGTGGCCGGAGGCGAGGGCGGCAATGGCGTCCTCGGCGTCCTGGATCGAGGCGAGCACGCGGGTCGCGTGCTCGCACAACAGCAGGGCGGCGTCCGTCGGTCTCACCCCCCGGCCCACCCGCTCGAAGAGCCGGACACCCGTCTCGTGCTCGAGCGCGGTCATCTGCTGGCTCACCGCAGAGGGCGAATAGCTCAACAGCGCCGCCGCCGCCGACACCGAACCCGTGCCCACAACAGCTTGAAGCGTCTTCAAGCGCCGAACATCGATCACGAGACTATTAAGACATACTTAAGTATTATTCGCAACTAGTTGCTTGTTCTTCACAGTAATCAGCCGAGAATAGAGGTATGAAGTCTTTGCAGGCCCAGTCGGAGTCGCGGTCATGATCTGGCTGGTGGTGGTCCTCATCCTTGTCGGCCTGCCCTTGGCGGCGCTGTTGTTCGGCGCGGAGAGCCGGGACGGGCGTGACTGGCAACCGCTGCGCGGGTTGCCCAACTCCTCGCTCGACACCGACTGGCCCTCCCCGCACATGGTGGGCGCTGGTGGGCCCGGCGGACCCGTGACCCGGCAGGGGCGGGCCGAGCAGAGCTGACGGCTACGGCTGGCGTAGCACGACGGCAGCCTCCCAACCGGCAAGTTGAAGGGTCTCCCCGACGGGCTCGCCGCCCTGTGGCACGCCGAGGCTCGAGCTGAGCAGGAGGCCCGGTTGTCCGCGGAGCTCCCCGGGCGCGTCGGAGAAGTTTGCCGCCACCACGACGTCGCCGATCCGGTAGGCCCAATGGTGCTCCGCCGAGGGCAACTGGGCGTAGGTGCCGTCCTGGCCCCTTATGTGCAAGCGACGGACCGCGATGAGCCGGCGACACAGCGACAGCAGTGAACCCGGATCTTCTCGCTGGTCGGCCACGTTGTGGGTGCGGACGTCGCCGAGCGGAAGCCATGGCGTGGCGCCGGCTCTGGTGAAACCGCCTGTGGAGCTCGGCTCCCACTGCATCGGGGTCCGGGAACGGTCCCGGCTCGGGTGACCCCCCCGACCGCCTCGGAACATGTCGTCGCGCTGCAGCACGAGGGGGACCTCGACGTCGGTCATCCCGATCTCGTCGCCGTAGTAGACGACGATCGTCCCGGGCAGCGTGAGAAGGACCGTGAGCGCGAGGGCCGTCTTGACGTCGTCCCCCGAGCACCAGCGGGTGGTGAAGCGCGACTTGTCGTGGTTCGACATCGTCCAGGCCGCGACGGCGCCGGCGGGCAGCTGGCCGAGGGTCTCGCCCACCACCTTTGACAGCTCCGAGGCCGTGAATCCCGCCACCATGAAAGGGAAGTTGAAGCCCAGTTGGAGCTCGTCGTCCTGCCCGTAGTAGCTGGCAAGTCTCGCCGCGTCCGGTACGGCGGTCTCGCCGAGGAGCACCCTGGGCGGCGCGTACTGGTCGGCGAGCTTGCGCCAGCTCCGGAACACTGCGTGGGTCTCGGGGCGGTTGGCGCTGTAACGCTGCTCCTGGCCGGCATTGCCACCGACAAGCTGACCCGGGGGCATGGGGGGGTTGTCGCGCAGGAGGGCGTCCTTGTAGAGGCCATGGGCCACGTCGATGCGGAACCCCGCCACGCCCCGGTCGAACCAGAACCTGATGATCTCCTCGAACGCGTCGTGGACCTCGGGCTCCCACCAGTTCAGGTCGGGCTGGGAGGAAAGGAAATTGTGCAGGTAGTACTGCCCGGTCGCCGCCTCAAGGGTCCAGGCGCTGTCACCGCTCGCATCGAGCCAGTTGTTCGGGGGGGATCCGTCCGGACGCGGGTCAGCCCACACGTACCAGCTGCGGTGGGTGGCGTCCCGGGAGCTGCGCGCCTCGACGAACCATGGGTGCTCGTCGCTCGTGTGATTGGGAACGAGGTCGAGCAGGACCCGCATCCCGAGGCGCCCCGCCTCGGCGACCAGGCGGTCGAGATCCGCCAGGGTCCCGAGCTCAGGATGGACGCTCATGTAGTCCGAGACGTCGTAGCCCCAGTCGTGGTCCGGCGAGGCCATGGTGGGCGACAACCAGACGCCGTCGACCCCGAGGAAGGAGAGGTAGTCGAGGCGCTCGATCACCCCGGGAAGGTCGCCGTAGCCGTCGCCGTCCGAGTCCAGGAAGGACCGCACGTAGAGCTGGTACACGACCGCGCCCGGCCACCAGGGCTCCCGCCTCGTTCCCTCCGTCATGACCCCGCCTCCTTCCACGCGCCCTTTTGGTGCTGCCACACATCCCCCCTTGAGCGTCGGCCCGTTCAACCTGCGGTGCCCGGGACGCCGAAACCGACTGTCTAGCCGAGAAACAAGCCGCGCGTCCCCAGCTGCGGCCGTCCATGTCCCGACCGGGCCGTGGAAAGTGGTGCCGAGACTCAGGCCGGCCGGGGCGACCTCCACAAGTCGATGGGCCTGGCCACACCCGTGGCGTCGAAGGGCAGCTCCACGCGTCGGCCCGCGCCGGCCGACTGGTACCCGGCGTAGAGGAGCTCCTGCACGACGCGGCCGTCGCGGCCGGTCGCCTGGGGCTCCTCCATGCCCCTCACGCAACGCGCGAAATGCTCCATCTCCTGGGGGAAGCCGTAGTTCCAGAGCTCTTCGTACACGGGATAGCTCCACCCCTGGGTGCCCGGTGCCTTCTCGACGGCGTAGCCGTAACCGGCTTCGGAGTAGGTCGGCAGGGCATTGCCCATGTGCAAGTTGCCGTAGGTGACGCCCTGGTCGCCGTAGATCTCGATGCGGTCGTCCATGCCGCCCCGGCGCGCCCAGCTGTCTTCGACATGACCGATGGCACCATTGGCGAACTCGACAATGGCAAAGGAGTGGTCCTCGCCCGTGGTTTTGTCGCCGTGTACGTAGGTCCCCATCTGGGCCGTGATGGCGACGGGGGCCGGCCTTCCGAGGAACCAGTAGCAAAAGGCGATCCCGTGGCAGCCCATGTCCATGAACACGCCGCCTCCGGAGCGCTCGACGTCCCAGAACCAGTCGGCGTGCGGGCCGAAGTGCATCTCGGACTGCTTGACGAGGTACACCTCCCCGAAGGCACCCTGATCGGCCATCTCCTTGGCCTTGCAGTACTTCGGCGTGAAGTACAGCTCCTCGGCGTAAAAGAGGTGGACGCCGTTTCGCTCGGCCGCCTCGTTCATGCGGTCGCACTCGGAGACCGTCATCGCCATGGGCTTCTCCATCACCACGTGTTTGCCCGCGGCAACGGCATTGAGCGCGATCTCGCAATGCAGATAGTTGGGCGCGGCGACGGTGACCATCTCGATGCCCGGGTCCTTCAGCATCTCGTTGTAATCGGTGTAACTGTCCTCGATGCCGTAACGCCGCGCCAGCTCCCCGGCGTGCCCCGGCGAAGGGGAGGCGACGGCCACCGCCTTTCCGAGTCGCCCCATGGCAATCGAGGCGGCGTGGATGTCCGCCTCGAATTGGGAGCCGATGATGCCTATCCCGACCAACTTCTCGGACATGGTGCCTTCTTTCCTCAGTTGAGTCCTGTGATGCCTGACCGCCCCGCGGCGGCGTCCTCGTGACTGACTGGCTTGGTGTTCGCGAGCAGCCTCCGCACGATGGAGCTGGCCCTTTTGACGCACTCGTCGTAGGGCAGCTCCCAGAGCGAGTCGGGGAAGTGCTGGCCGAAGGTGCCGTCGTCGGAGAAGATCTCGACGTCATAGCTCCCCCCGAACCCGCCGCCATCCAGCACGCGCATGAACTCCCCGATCGGGAGCGTGCCCTCCCCGGGGAACTTCCGGTCGGCCCAGCTGCGCGCAGGCGCGACCACGTCGGCGACGTGGACTGCGGCGACAAGTTCCAATACTGCCGTGAGCTCGCCGACGGCGTCGGGGCCCTGGCCCGCGTGCCACATGTCGAAGAGGATCCCAACGGCGGGATGACCGATGTCGGCGACCAGATCGGCAGCTGCGGCGAGGCTGGTCACGAAGCTGAAGTCGTCACCGGCGGAGGGGTGCATGGGCTCGAGTGCCACCGTCAGGCCGAGCTCGGCGGCCCTGTCCGCCACGCGGCGCAGCTCGGTGACGCAACGCCGGCGCAACTCCGCCGGGTCGTGCCGGGGCACGTTGCCGGTCACGACCACGACCGTTTCCGGCTGCAGCACCGCGAGAACGGGGAGCTTGGCGCAAAGTGCGTCCGTGCGTTCTCCCGGGTCCACCGGCACCGGGTCGAGGGCGTTCGCGAAGATCGAGTTCCCGGTCGGCACGAGGTTGGTCACCCGTAGCCCGGCCGCACGGATTACCTCGGCTGCCTCGTTCGGGTCGCGCCCGGCGAGCTTGGATTCCCAAACCCCGATGCCGCCGATCCCGGCGGCACGGTATGTAGCCACGTCGGACTCGAACGACGCGTGCAGTGTCGTCACCTCGCTCACCGACAACCTGTCTATGTTGTCCATTGCGCCCGCCTCATTCCTCCTCGAGTCGCCCGACGGTTGCGGTCGGGACCCTGCCACTCCCGGTGGCCGCGACCAAAAGCCTGGGCGCGTCCGACATGAGGCGGATGGTGTAGGGGTCCTGCGGGCGCCCGAAGACTTCCTCGACAGGCCCTTGTTCTACGATCCGGCCCTGCGAGAGCACGATCACCGACTGGGCGATCCCGCGCACGAGGGCCAGGTTGTGGGTGATGAACAGCATCGCGAGCCGGTGCTCGGCCTGCAGGCGGCGCAGCATCTCGATGATCGTCGCCTGCACGGAGACATCGAGGGCGGACGACACCTCGTCGCACACAAGCAGGTCCGGCTCGGCGGCTAGGGCGCGGGCTATGGCGGCGCGCTGCCGCTCTCCGCCCGAGAGCTGGTCGGGGTAGCGGTTCAGGAAAGCCGCCGAGAGGGAGACGTCCTCGAGCACCTTCACCACCCGGGCGTCCGCCTCGGCGCGGGGCAGCCCGTGGAAGTGGGCGATGGGCTGGGCGACCAGCTGGCCGACGGTCCTGCGCGGGTTGAGCGCGGTGTAGGGGTCCTGGAAGACGTACTGGACGCTCTTCAGCACGTCCTTGCCGCGCTGGCGGGCACTGTGGGCCAGCTCGTTGCCCTCGTAGCGGATGCTTCCCAGCCAATTCGTGTGCATGCCGATGATGCAACGCGCGAGCGTCGTCTTGCCCGACCCGGATTCGCCCACGACGGCCACGCACGTGTCCGCGGGCAACGTGAAGCTGACATCGTGGAGCACCTCGTTCATGCCGAAACAGGCCCGCAGTCCCTCCACCTCGAGCACAGCCGGACGGGTTTGTGTCACGCGCAGCGGTGGAACGGCCTGCCGCCCGCTCAGGTCCCGGGCGTCCCGGCGGACCCGCACGCAGCGCACCCAGTGCGATTCGGATATGTCCACCTTGGCCGGCGGGGACGACAGGCACTCGGGTCCGGCATCGGGGCACCGAGCCGAGAAGGAGCACCCGGCCGGCCGGCTCACCGGTCGCGGAGGCAGCCCCTCGATGCCCTCCATGACCTCCGCCTTGTCGAGGGATGGGACAGCGCGCATGAGAAGACGCGTGTAGGGGTGCTCCGGGGTCGCGAACACCGTGGCTGTGGGCCCGAGCTCCACGATGCGCCCCGCGTACATCACCGCCACCGCCTTCGCGACCTGCCCGACGACGGCGAGGTCGTGCGACACGTACACCGCGGCGACTCCAGTCGTGGCACACAGATCGGCGATCAATTCCAGGAAGTGCCGCTGCGTGGTGACATCAAGGCCGGTCGTCGGCTCGTCGAACACGATCACTCCCGGTCGGCAGGCGAACGCCATGGCGATGACGATCCGCTGCTGCTGGCCGCCCGAGAGCTGGTGGGGGAACCGGCGCAAGAAAGCCGGGTCTGTCGGCAGGTCCACGGCGGCGAGCACCTCGCGGACGCGCCCCGCCACGTCACTGTCCCTGTCCGCGCGTCGGGCATGGACACGCAGCACCTCGGCGATCTGGTTGCCGACGCGCCTCACGGGATTCAGCGCCGCTGCGGGTTCCTGGGGGACATAGGCGACTTTCCCCCCGCGCAGTGCCGGCAGCTCAGGCTCGTCAAGGGCCAGGATGTCCTGGCCGTCCAGGAGGATGCGGCCTGCTGTGATGTGCAGGCCGCGACGCGCGTAACCGAGCAGGGCGAGGGCGACCGTCGTCTTCCCGGAGCCTGATTCGCCGACGAGGCCCAGCACCTCGCCGGGTGCCACCTCGAAGTCGACCTCCGAGACGACGTCGGTCCTCGTCCCGGCGAGGCATACCTGGAGGGCCTCGACCACAAGCCTGTGCGGAGTGGTCATATGGGCGTCACCCCGATGCCTTGGCGGCTTCGGTGCGGACGAAGGCCTGCTCGACCTGACGATCCGCACCGATGGCTGCCCGCGCGACGGCGTCGGCGAAAAGGTTGGTGCCGATCGCCAGCAAGGCGATAAGGGCGGCGGGCACGATGACCGCCCATGGGTTGGTCTGCAGGCCGATCCTGTTCTCGCTGATCATGTTCCCCCAGCTCGGCGCCGGAGGCTGCTGGCCGAATCCGAGAAACGAGAGGCCCGCGATGATCACGATCGAATAGGTGAGCCGCGATCCGAGCTCGACCATGAGCGGGCTGACGAGATTGGGCAGGATCTCCCCGGTGATGATCCGCGTCGGTTTGACCCCCTGCAGCTCCACGGCCTTTACGTAGTCCCGCTCGGCGATGTCGAGCGCCGCCGCGCGCATGACGCGGGCCACCTGGGGCACGTGCCCGAGACCCACGGCGAGCACGATGAGCCAGAGCTTCGGGCCGACAGTCCCCACGATGAGCAGAGCGAGCACGATCGCGGGGAAGGCAAGGAAGACGTCCATCCCGCGCATGATCATCGTGTCGGTCCGCCCCCCGAGGTAGGCGGCCTCGATTCCCTGGAAGGCGCCGAGACCGACGCCGATCACCGTTGCCGCCACGGCCATCACGAGCAGCACCCAGCCTCCCGCGAGCACACGTGACAGGACGTCGCGACCGAGGTAGTCCCCACCGAGGAGGGCTTGGACGGTGGGCTTCTGAAGAGGCTCGTACAGGAACGCCGTCGGCGGGTCCGGCGTCCAGACGGCTCCCACGACGGCCACGAGCACGACGAATCCGGCGAGCGAGAGCCCGACGATCCCACGACGGCTGCTCGCTGCCCTGCGCAGCAGCACCAGCCACTCGTGCCGCCTTAGCCTTCCCGGCGACGTCGCCGATTTCACGCCGGGATCCTCCGGCGTGGCGAGCACAACAGGGCCAGCACGTCGGTGCTGATGTTCACGACGACGTAAAACGCCGCCAGCGCGACCACAATGAACTGGATGACAGGGATGTCACGGTCCGTCACCGCGTTGACGAGCCCCTGGCCGATCCCGGGGAAGTCGAACACCTCTTCGACAAGCACTATGCCACCGGCGAGCCGCAGGAACGTGAGGCCCACGACCTGGATCGTGGGCGGCAGCGCGTTGGGGAGGGCGTGCTGCACGAGCACGCGCCACCGCGGCACCCCCTTCAAACGGGCCATCTCGACATAAGGCGACTCCAGCGCCTCCAGCGTGGCGGCCCGGGCCATGCGATAGACGTAGGGGATCGTCACGATCACGAGGCTCACTGCCGGCAACACGAGCAGTCGGGGCGCCTCGAGGATGTTCTCGCCGGGGGTAAGCAGGGACACACCTGGGAAGAGATGGAACACGACGGTCGAGAACAGGATGACAACAGCGATGGCGATGACGAACTCGGGCACGGCGAGCACGGCTAGGGCACCTACGGTCATCGAGTTGTCAAGGAGGCTGCCGTGGCGCAGGGCAGCGACCGCGCCGAGCGCTATCCCGAGCACGCAGCCGCCGAACCCGCTCACCGCCACGAGGACCGCCGAGTTCAAAAGGCGCGGCGCGACGAGGCGCCACACCGGCTCGCTGTTGGCGAGGCTCGTACCGAGCCGTCCGACCACCAGCCCCGATAGCCAGCCCCAGTACTGCGCCCACCAGCCGCGATAGAGCCCCAATTCCAGCTCGAGGGCATGGATCCGTTGTGGCGTTGCGGAGAAGCCGAGAATTGCGCGTGCCGCGTTGCCGGGTAGCAACTGGGTCGCGGCGAACACGACCAGCGAGACGAGGAACAGAGTGAGGATCCCCTGGCCGGTCCGTCCCGCGACAAGCGACACGATGGGGTGAGCCCTCGCATAGTCCCGGCGCCACGCACCGGCCCGCGCCATTCTCGACTTCTCCTTGTGCTCGCCGTCGGGCACATCACCGACCCGAGACGCGTCCGGGCGGCTCTCGGCCACCCGCCGTAGGCCGGCGTGAGAGTGATCGCCCATCAGGAGCTCGGCTTAAGGGTTACGAGAGCCACATGTTCTTGAAACCGTAGGCCCCGAGAGGAAGGCCCGTCTTGGACGAGACGACCCCGTGCACATGCGACGAATAGCCGTCGATGACGGGGTTGAAATACGGGATGATGTAGCCGCTGGCCTCGCCCGAGTACTCCATCGCCTGCATCTCGTGGGCGATGTTCGCCCGCTTGGTCTCGTCGAGTGTGGCCACGGCCTGGTTGTACAAGCTGGTGTAGGCGGCGTTGTTCGTGTGGCACTCGTTGAAAGGGGCCCCGGCGAGTGTGCCCTGCAGGACATTCGAGAAGTACGGGTAGTAGTTCCAGTAGTCCTGGGCAAACGTCCAGCTCAAGTAGTTCGGGCCGAAGAACTCCGACGAGGTCACCTCTTTGAGGTTCACCGTCACCCCGGCTGCGGTCGCCTGCTGCTTGAGGACCTGGGCGACCTGCACGGTCCCCGAGCCGATGGCACTGGTCACCAGGGTGACCGTCAGGTTGGAGTGCCCCGCTTTCTTGAGCAGGCTCTTGGCCTCGTCGATGTCCTGGACGCGCTGGGCGAGCTTGGTGTCGTACACGGCGTCCCACAAACCGAACACGTCGTTGCCGATGGTCCCGTAACCACTGAAGACGGTCCTCAGCATGGCGTCGCGGTCGCAGATCAGGCGGAAGGCCTGGCGTACGCGGACGTCGTCGAACGGCGGCTGGTCGACACGCATGGTGAAGGGCGTGTAGCCACCGCCCTTGGTGATGATCACGTTGTTGCCACCCGAGCGGACCGGGGCGATGGAATCCGCGGAAAGCAGGTCGATGACGTCCAGCGTGCCGCCGTTCAGCCCGTTGACCTGGCTGACCTCGTCGGGGAGGTCGCTGATGACGAGCTTGTCGATGTACGGCAGCCCGCTCTCCCAGTAGTTCTCGTTCCTCACGAAGGTGCTCTGCTGGCCCGCCGTGAACGACTCGTACTTGAACGGGCCCGTCCCGACCGGGTTCTTCAAGTCAAAGCCCACCGGCACGACGAAGAAGTCGTAGGAGGCGAGGATGTCCGCCAGCGGCGAGAACGGAGTGAAGCACGGGATCTGGATCGTGTACTTGTCGAGCTTCTTCGCGCGGGCGATGTCGAGGGCCTTCAGCGATATCGCGCCCAGCGCCGGGGTCTTGGGGTTCACGATCCGTTGGAACGTGAAGAGCACATCGTCGGCACTGAGCGTCTTGCCGTTGTGGAACTCGATGTCGGGCTTGACCCGGATGGTCCACTTCATGGCATCGCTGCTCGCCTCGAGCTCGTCGGCCAGGCTCAGCACGGGATGGGCGTCGAGATCGAAGTCCACCAACGGGTTGAACAGCGAGTACACCCGGGCTCCGTCGACAAGGTTCACCCAGTTCTGCGGGTCGAGGGTGTCCGAGCTGCTGCCACCGCTCAGGCCGGCCTGCATCGTCCCGCCGCGCTTGGCGCGCGGCGCCATGGCGGCGAGGGCGCTCGACTCCGTGACCCTCCGGCTGCGCGTAGCCAACAGGCCTCCCGTGCCGACCAGGGCCGCTCCCTGTGCGGCGTAGCGGAGCAGGTCCCTTCTGCTCAGTTCGAATTCGCGTTCGGTCATCCCGTTGCTCCTTATCTTCCAGGCCCGGTCAGGGGCGGTTGTGGAACTTGCTCGACAGCTACGCGGGCGGTCGACTTGTAAGTTGCGTACCAATTGGGGTTGTCAGGATCGTGGCCCTGCGCCAGGGCCACCCGGACGGCGAGGGCAAGAGGGTGGGCGAAGTGCGCGGCCACCGCGCACTTCCGGTCGAGTCCGTGGGGCCATGGCGCCGTCAAGACGGCCGCGCCCGTACCCGAGCAGATGGCGACAGCCTCCTCGGCCAAGGGATCGGACCCGACCGGCAAAGCCAGAACGAGTTGGTCGCGTCCGAGTGCGTACATGCCGGACGTGGCTCCCTCCCGGGTCTCCATTCCCTCGGCGGGCAAGCCCGCCACCTCCTTCAGCAGTAGCGCGGCCTCCGATGCGGCCACGAGCGCCTGACCCGTGCCGAACACGACTGCGGCGCGCGGGTGCGCCAAATCTTCTGCGGCCTCGTCCGCCCATTGGACCGCACCGACGAGCTGGGCACTCAGCGCCGTCGACATCGTGTCCGCGGCGGCGCGAAGCGACGAGTCGCCCGACGCGCGGCCGAGCACGTCGAGCGCGACCGCCGCGGCACCGAGGTAGGCCTGCGTGTGGGTCACGGCACGTTGGTTGCGCACCTCCACAAGGGCGACGGCGTCTGCTTGGGCGGCCAGTGTCGAGGAGGGGGTCGAGGTCACCAGCCCGAGGGCGCCCGACCGCTGGGGATCGGTCGCTATCTCGATGAGGTCACGAAGCTCGCCGGAGGCCGAGAACGCCAGGAGGAGGTCGTCGGGGCGCAGGGTGAAGGTGTCGGTGGCAAGCAGGCCGGCCGGGACCGCTACGACGGGAGCGGGCAGTTGTGCCGACAGCGACGCCAGCCACAAGGAGGTGGCGACGTAGAAGGAGGCGCCGTTGCCCGTGGCGACAATCCGGCCCGTGCGGTGCGAAGCCAGCAGGCGGGCGAGCTCACCGTGCCCGGTGGCGGCATCAAGGGACGCTGCCACAGTCTCAGGCGTCTCGCACATGTCCTGCCACAGTGCGGTGCCTGTGACGTCGAGAGTATTCAAGCGACTGCCTCCTGACCTGGAGCTGATTTGGCTTCTTGGGCTCGGTGGGCCTCGATCGCTGCACCGAGCAGAGCAGCATCGGGCCCGCAGCGCCCGATCTGCACGTCCAGTCGGGCGACGATCTCAGGTGGTCCGACGCGCCGCATCTCACTACGCGCCGGAGTCAAGAGGAGCTCGCCCGCGAGTGACAGACCACCGGTCACGAGGACCATGTCGGGGAAGGTCATTACCGACCATGACGCCAGGGCGCGACCCAGTGCGCGCCCGGCACGCTCGACCAGCTCGGCGGCCCTTCGGTCCTCAGCGCGGGTCGCTTGGCAAACGGCGGCGGCATCGACGAAGCCGAGCGGGATGCCGTCACGCGCGAGCGACCGGCCGGAGCACATCGCCTCGAGACAGCCCCGCCCCCCGCAGGTGCACGTCGGGCCTTCCGGATCGACCACGACGTGGCCGGCATCGCCGAGGCACCCTGCAGCCAGGTCGACCACGGCGCCGTCGGCTACCAGGGCAGCGTTCGCGCCCGTGCCGAGGCAGACACACAGGAGCCGGCCTGAGCAGCCCGTCGCCGCCGCCTCTGCCGAGGCTGCCGCCGCCACGTCGGGCACGACGGCGATCGGACGATCCGGCAGCAACGCTGCGAGCGTGTCGACAAAGTCCATCCCCACAAAGCCGGGCAAGTAGATACCGGGCAGCACACGGCCGGCGCCGTCCAGGAAACCGGGGAACGCGACACCGAGCGCACCATCTGTAGAAGAGGGCTCGAGCGAGCAGAGAGCGGCCCGGAGAGTGTCGGCGGCCTGGGCGGACGCCGTCCCCGGGCTCAGCTCGAGGCGCGCGCGACGCACGATCTTGCCCTCTTGAACGCGTGCCGCGCGGATCCCACTTCCGCCGATGTCCAAAGCCACGACCGTCGTCATCACAACGCTCTCATCTCGCTCCTGGCGAAAAACACCCCATGCGACTGGGCCCGTGCTCACCTGACGAAATCCATGCCTGCACCTACATCACCGCTTCCACGACCTGGACGTCGGCGAGCGTTCCCCGCAAAGCGGCGAGAGCCGCTCCGATCACGACACGATCCTCACCGAGAGACGAGAACTGCATTTCCGGCATGCTCGGGACCAGGCGCCGGACGTCCTCGACGATCCGTGCGAGCATTTCCTGACCGCCGAGCTCGATCCAACCGGAGAGCAGCACGACCTCGGGATCGAGCAGCGCAATCGAACAGGCGAGCGCGGCGGCGATCGTCCGCACCAGCCGGTCCGCGATGTCCTCGGAGAGCTGGAAGGCGCCACGCGAGCGGGCCAGCTGGTGAATCAGGCGTGCCGTCTGTTCCTCACAGAGCGACGTGTCGACGCCGTCGCGGCGGGCATCCTCGGCCACCAGCTCGAAGAGCCTGCTCTCGAGCGTGCCTACGCCGTGAAGGCCTCCGCGTGCTCCCGAGATTTCCGTCACCATGTAGCCGAGCTCGCCGGCGGCTCCGCGCCCGCGGTATATCTTCCCGTCCAACAGCACGGCGCCGCCGACACCCTCGGCGAAGGTCACCAGGATCGCATCGCGGGCTTTCGTTGCCGCGCCACGATCGACCTCGGCCGCTAGCGCGAACGCCACGTCATTGTCGACGAGGACCGGGATTCGCAAGTGGTCCTTCAGGAGCTCACCGAACCCGGCATCTTCCCAACCGAAGAGCGGGGCGATGTGGACGTGACCCGTCGCCGGGTTGACCACCCCCGGCACGCCGACGCCGACTCCGACAACTCGGATCGGCACGGAGCGTGATGTCGCCTCACTGACGTAGTCGGTGAGGAGACGGGCGACCCGTTCGGTACTCGGGGCTTGGCCGGGAACAGCGAGCACCCGGCACTCGACCAGCTCGCCGGAAAGCCGCATCAGGCCGACCCGGAAACCTTCAGCCGAGGCAAGGTCGCAGCCGAGAAAGAGCACGTCGTCTGCGAAGCCCACCAAGCGTCCGGGCCGCCCGAGGTCCGAGGCGGTCGTGCCCTCTTCGCGGACCAGCCCCTCCTCTATCAGATCCGAGACGATCGCCGACACCGAAGCCGGGCTGATCGAGGTGAAGCGGACCAGGTCAGCGCGCGATGCCGTCCCGTGTTCACGAATTGCACTGATGACGATGCTGCGATTGAGGCCTCGCATGAGCTCCGGTGTGCCCCGTCTGCGCGGCATTCCTTTACTATACGAAATAACTTCGGACTTGCAAGGTCCTCCCCGACCGTCCCGACCGGGGGCCGGCCTCGCTCCTCGTGGCGACGGGCCGCCCCCAATGGTCGAGGGCTCGCCGAAACGGGTCCGTTCGAGGTCGCGATATCATCCCTACCAGGTTCGATGACGCGAGGGAGGCCATGGCCAATCTGGACCGGTCCGGGATCAGCACGGCCATCAGACTCCTTGCGAAAGCAGAGAGCACCGACTCCGACGACGAGGCGATTGCTCTGGCCCTACGGGCCTACTCCCTCCTCGCTCAGGCCATAAACGCTTACGATCTCGCCGCCGGAGGTGTGCCGAAGGGTGCCCGCCGACGCGAGCGTCGTCTGCTATCTGACAGAAGGACGATCGTGCCCACCTCCCGCGATGCGGGCGTGCAGGCTCCGGACGTCTCCGAGACCGCAGCCGCCCGCTACGCGCGTCTGGGCAAGGCCGGCGGCCCGCCTGAAGGTGCGGTTGACCTTTCCTTGTGAGCCGACCCGTCCGTGACCGACCGGGGCTTTGATCGAAGGGCGGAAAGATGGACGACAAGTTTGCGCCTGTGATCGAACGAGAATTGGCCCTCCTGTCCCCGGGTGTCAGGCGGTCGATCGTGCTAGTCGACGAGTTGCTCGACCCGGAGTTCCGCGAGATCGGCATTTCGGGGAGGCTCTGGACACGACCGGAGGCGATACAAGCCCTCGCCGCTGAACCGAACGACGAGTCCCGGGCTGTCGAGGTGACGGACATGGAAGGGACGGTCCTGGGGGCAAACCTCGTCCTTCTGACCTACGTTTCAAGTCGGGGTGGGCGCTCGGCGCGCCGGAGTTCCCTCTGGAGATGCTGCGACGGCAACTGGCGGCTCGTTCTCCATCAAGGCACTCCGGTCCAGGTGCCGGTGCCTTCACCACCCGGCAAGTTTTGATCCTCGGGCAGACCGCCCAGCCTGATCGCCACGGATCAGGCGGAGACTGACTCCGGCGCGATCAACTCGGAGCTTGAACTCGTCGGCTCACCGATCACGATCTCGCGCAACACGTGGTGGCGGGACGCACGCACGAGCACGGCTGCCGCCAGTGCTGCTGCTGCAAGCAGGGCGGCACTGACCGTGAAGGCCGTGGTGTAGCCGTGGACCGCGGCGAGTTGGAAGGCCGCCCTCCCGGAGCGGACATGAGAGGTGAGGTAACTGGCCGCCGCGGCGGAGGCCACTGTGTTCAAAAGCGCAGTACCGAGAGACCCCCCGACCTGTTGAGTGGTGTTGACAAGCGCGCTTGCCACCCCCGCGTCGGTGGGATCGACCCCCACCAAGGACGTGGAGGACATCGGCACGAAGGTCATGCCCATACCAAGGCTTACAAGCAGTTCGGGTGGCAGGACGTGGGCCAGGTAAGTGCTGTGGACGCTCAGGCCGGTGAACCACAACAACCCCCCGGCTGCGAGCACCAGCCCGGACACCATCAAAGCCCGCGGCCCGATGCGCGGAAGCAGGCGGGTGGCCACGCCGGCACCGGCGATGATCCCTCCCGAGAAAGGAAGGAAAGCGAACCCGGTCTTGAGGACCGAATACCCGAGCGTCTCCTGGAGGAAGTAGGTGAGAAACAGGAAGGTCCCCAAGAGGGCACTTCCCACCAGCAGAGAGGCCAGATACGACCCGCCCCTGTTGCGATCGAGGACGACGCGCATAGGCAGTAAAGGCTGCGCCGCACGCATCTCGATGAGGATGAAGGCGCAAAGGGCGGCGGCCGCCCCGGCCAGCAGCCCGAGGGTGAGAGGCGCCGTCCAGCCGTGGGTGCCGGCCATCGTGAACCCGTAGACGAGGAGGAAGAACCCCCCGGTCACGGTCACGGCCCCAGGGATGTCGTAGCCGGCACGCTCGTGCACGCGGCTCTCTTTGATGAAGCGCATCGCACCCACGACGGCCAGGACAGCAATGGGCGCGTTGATGAGCAGGGTCCAGCGCCACGACGCCCACTGGGTCAAAGTGCCGCCCAGGACGAGGCCTATGGCTGCCCCACCGCCGGCGATGGCGCCGTAGATACCGAAGGCACGAGCCCGCTCCTGCACCGCGGTGAACGTCGTGGTGAGAAGCGACAAGGACGCGGGCGCCATGATGGCGGCAAAGGCACCCTGCAGGGCCCTGGCACCGAAGAGCATGGCGGAGTCCTGGGCCAGGCCGCCGAGGGCGGAGGCTGTGCCGAACCCGATGAGGCCGACGATGAACATCCGCCGGCGGCCGAGGTAGTCGGAGATCCGCCCACCGAGGAGAAGCAGGCTGCCGAAGGCGAGAGTGTAGGCGCTGAGCACCCACTGACGGTCGGCGGTCGAGATGTGCAGGGCTCGTTGGGCCGAGGGGAGGGCGACGATCACGACGGAAGCGTCGAGCACGATCATCAGCTGGGCCACGGCGATCACCGCGAGCGACCACCACCGTCTCGGATCGGGATCGGAGTTCGTTAGGGTGGTTGCGGTCGCGGCGTCGACTGCGGTCGGGTCGGTCATCGGGTCCCCCTCTTCCGGTGGCTCGGGCCTGCCTGGTTCCGATATATTCGGAGCGATGGCTCCGCTTCAATCCCTACTATACGGAACGAGCGTTCCGTTTGTCAAGAGCCCGGCGGCACTGTTCCGGTGACAATCGATCCCGACAAGATCCGGCCTACGCGCGTGGACGCCGTGCGTAACCGTGAGCGCATCCTCGAGGCAGCAGAGGCGGTGTTCTCCGTGGAGGGGGTGTCCGCACCCATCGACAGGGTGGCCGAGCGGGCCGAGGTCGGGGTGGGAACCGTTTATCGCCACTTCCCTACCAAAGAGGACCTCTTCGAGGCCA
Source organism: Acidimicrobiales bacterium (assembly GCA_052148655.1). Lineage (GTDB taxonomy): Bacteria > Actinomycetota > Acidimicrobiia > Acidimicrobiales > Bog-793 > Fen-455. The sequence continues at coordinate 42,450 of JBKQHU010000131.1, read as the reverse complement.
TCGTCATGACACGCCTAGAGGGCTTGCTCGCGCTGGCAAGATCCGAGGTTTCCGCGCAGTCGCCCGGGGCGGCGCTGTTCTCCTACCTCCAGGAATTCGCCCGCCAGGCCTGGGCCAAGCACGACCTTTTCGACGCCATGGGCGCGGCCGGGATCGACTTCAAGGCACGGTGCGCCGAGAAGGTCGACGAGATGAAGGAACGCCTGGGACTGCTCCTCAGGCGGGCCCAGGATTCGGGCGTGGTCCGGAACGACACCTCGGTCGACGAGCTCATAGGCCTCGTCATAGGGACCTGCCAGGCAGCGGTCCAGGCCGGGCTCGATGAGAATGCCCGCCGGCGCATGGTGGGAATCGTCTGTGACGGTATCCGCGTTCCCAACGCGAACCCTGACTGACGCGGGCATGGGCGCAGCCCGCGAGGGCGAGCAGGCAAGACGACGGTCGCTTGCGTACCTGCGCCTTGCCCTTCATGACGAATTCATCCCGAGTTAACCGGTCGTGAGCACGATTCCGAGTGGAACTGCCGCCCCCGCCCGATAGAACGGCCGGATGACCGATACGTCCGTACACCTCCACCCTGAGAGACGGTCCCGACCCAGTTCGGCTGCCCCGATGCGCATCGCGCTCGTGGCCCACGACAACAAGAAGGCGGATCTTGCGGAGTGGGCGCACGTCAACAGGGCAACGCTGTCTCATCACGAGCTCCTGGCCACTAGCAGCACCGGGGAGTTGCTCGAGGCCGAACTCGGCAGGGCGGTGCACCGCTTGCACTCCGGACCGCTCGGCGGGGACCTCCAGCTCGGGGCGAAGATCACCGAAGGGGGCATAGACCTGCTCTTCTTCTTCTGGGATCCATTGGAACCGCAACCGCATGACCCCGATGTCAAGGCGCTCTTGCGCATCGCGGTGGTCTGGAACATCCCAGTTGCGTGCAACCGTGCCACGGCGGACTTCCTCATCACGTCGCCGTTGTTCGACGGCGAGTACCACCGGGCGGTGCCGGAGTACCCGACGGCGCTACTCCAGGCGGACACCGGGTAGGAGACCCGACGGCCCACTCCGGTCACGCGCCGGGCTGAACTGCGGACAAGGTCGCGATCGGACGCTCAGCCGGTACAGCTCCTGCAGCGCCCGGCCATGGCGAAATGGTGAGGATCGATCGAGAACCCGTAGCGGGCCTTCACGAGACCCGCGAAGGCGGCGAAAATCTCGTTCGGTGACTCGGTCACGGCGCCACATGCCTCGCAGACCAGGTGGGAGTGGGCGACCGGGGACACGTCGTAGACGGCGGGGCCGTGACCCAGATGCGAGTGGCTGACAACGCCGAGCTCTTCGAGCTCGTCGAGGAACCTGTAGATAGTTGATATGTGGACCTCGAGCCCGAGAGCGCGGACCTGTCGGCCGACTTCCTGGGCAAGCTCGCCTGCGGTGAGGTGGCCTGAACGTTCGAACAGGGTCCTCAGCACAAGCCGGCGTACCGTCGTGATACGTCCCCCGCGACGTCGCAGCTCGGCCAGCACGACAGCGATGGGGTCGAGTCCCGCCGCTGCTGCCTGGATCGTCATTCCGTGAGCATAGAGAGTCCCCCGGCCATGTTGCAGATCCGTCCTGTTTCAGTCCAGCTCGCTATTGCGTTCAGCTCGCAGTTAGACAACACTTGGAGGCGAGGTCGATCGACTGCCTCAAGAGCCTTGTCGGGGAGGGGCGCATGGCAACCACAGTCGTCGGCAGGTCCGGCGGACGCCTGAGAACCGTCCGGGACGCACTGACCCCGAAAGAGTGGGGGAAGGTCGGCGCCATGACGGGCTTAGTGATCTTCCTGAACGTGCTCGGCTGGGCGATGCTGACGGCCGCCACCGGTCACCACTACCACTTGAGCAAGACGGACGTCTTCGGGCTCGGGACCGGAGTGCTCGCCTACACGCTCGGGATGCGCCACGCCTTCGACGCGGACCACATCTCGGCCATCGACAACACGACCCGCAAGCTCATGGCCGAGGGCAAACGCCCGCTCAGCGTCGGCTTCTTCTTCTCACTCGGTCACTCGACGATCGTGTTCCTCCTGGCCGTGCTGCTCAACTTCGGCATCCGCGACCTCGACAACCAGGTGAAGTCAGGATCATCGGGGCTCCACCAGTGGACCAGCGTCATCGGCACATCGGTGTCGGGTTTCTTCCTCTATCTGATCGCCGGGCTCAACATCGTGATCCTCGTCTCGATCCTCAAGGTCTTCGCCAACCTGCGCAGGGGCGAATTCGACGATGAGGAGCTCGACGAGCAGCTGAACAAGCGCGGCCTCATGAACCGGCTGCTCGGCGGATTCGCCCGCAGGATAGACGCGCCGTGGAAGATGTACCCGGTCGGAGTCCTGTTCGGGCTCGGTTTCGACACCGCCACCGAGGTGGCACTGCTCGTGCTGTCGGGGACAGCCGTCGCGAGTGGGTTGCCCTTCTACGCGATCTTGTCGCTGCCCGTTCTGTTCGCGGCAGGCATGTGCCTGTTCGACACCCTGGACGGCTGTTTCATGAACTTCGCCTACGGCTGGGCGTTCTCGAGGCCCATTCGGAAGGTGTACTACAACATCATCATCACGGGGCTCTCGGTTGCGGTGGCGTTCGTCATCGGGACCATCGAGCTCGTCGGGCTCCTCTCCACCGAGTTCAACCTGCACGGCGGGTTCTGGGCCACGATGGCGAACTTCAACATCAACCGCGCCGGGTTCATCATCGTGGGAATGTTCGTGGCCACCTGGGCCGTGGCGCTGGCTGTCTGGCGTTTCGGCCATATCGAGACGCGATGGGACAAGTCTGCAACCCTTTCAAGGGCGGAGGCCGCCGCGACGCTGCGATTGGAACGTGGCATCGAAGGCGTGGACCCCTTCGAACCTGCGTGGGCGGAGGCCGAATAGGCACCGAATGCCGACCCCGGCCGGAGCCACGATGCAGGCGCCGCGCGGGGCCCGACTCCCGGGACCTCCCTATCGCAGGTCGACGGCGGCGAGGCCGAGCGGCGCTGTCCTCGGGGCGTCGTAGAACTGGATCCGGACGTCTGAGTGGGGCCGGCGCGCCGTCACGCAGACCGAGACCTGGGTCCACCGGTCCTGGGCCCCGAGTGGCCCGAAGCTCACAGATGACGACTCGGCCGGCGACTCGCCGTAGAGCCAGATGGCCATCCGGGCGCGTGCCCCCGAGCGCGAGCCCGCGTTGACGACCTCGGCATCGGCACAGAGGCTCTCCCCGGTGCCCGTCGCCAGCGAGATGTCCTGGTAGATGCCACCACCGACGGTTGCAGTGGTGACAGCCCCGAAATCATTGCCCCCGTAGGGGGTGGTGACCGGCGTGCCGGCCGGCTCGATGTCGAACCGCGTGTCGCCGGTTGCCCGCCAGTCGTTGCTTTCATGGCGGTTGAAGTCGCCGTTCTCCACGAAGGACTGGTGGACGTCGACGGCGTCGACGGCGAGCCGTGGCATCTTTGCGAGATCGGAGAACTGGACCCTGATCACCGAATGCGGCCCCGTCGCGGTCAGACAGGTCGCGACGTGGCTCCACTGGTTGCTGCCCGGGAGCGGGCCGAAGCTGACCGACGAGGACTCTCGCCGGGACTCGCCCAACAACCAGAGGGTCATGTCGCCGCGCGCGCCCGGGTGGGCGCCGGCCGTCACGACCTCGGCGTCGGCACAGAGACTGTCGCCGGCGGTGGTCGCAAGCGCGACGTCCTGGTAGATGCCTCCGCCGCCCGCGTTACTGCTGGTGTATGCGACGCCGCTGCCCTCATGGGGCCTCGTGGCCGGCTTGTCGACCAGTTCGGTCCCGAGTCGCGAGCGGCCGGCTGTCCTCGAGTCACCACCCAGCTCGTCGAATCCGCTGTTTTCGACCAGCGACTCGTGAACGTCGACGTCGTCGATGAGTAGCCGCGGCGGGGTCGGGGCGGCGGAGAACTGGATCCGAAGCTCAGAGTGCGGTCGGGTCGCCGACACGCAGGTCGAAACAGCGGTCCACTGGTTCCTGCCCGGGAGAGGTCCGAACGCCACCGCGGACTCCTCACCCTGGGATTCGCCCAGCAGCTTCAGGGTCATGGTGCCCCGGGCGCCCGGTCGGGCACCCGCGGTCGCCACCTCGGCGTCGGCACAGAAGCTCTCCCCGTCTTTGACTGGAAAGGAGATGTCCTGGTAGAGGTCCCAACCGGGGACCGTGGTGTCGGCGAGCCCGAGACCGCTGCCCCGGTACGGCCCGACGCCCAGCCCGACAGCTGATTCGTTGCCTGGCCGCGAGTGGCTCGTCTGCCAGGCGCGGCCGGTTTGGCCGGCGAAGCCACTCTCCTCGACGAGATCGCCGGCAGCTGAGTCGCTCGCGACGACCGAAGGCGGCGCTTGCAGCCATCCGGTCACCGGCATGCCGTAGTCTGGCTGGACAACATTGTCGACGACACCGAGCGTGTTGGCACCGTTGCCGCCGTCCATGTTCTGCTCGAGTATCCCGATCGTCCCGTCGCCATTGGTCACGTCCGTGGATGTGACCACCGCCGTATGGCCCTCCGCCCAGGTCGGTTCCATGCTCAAGACGTCACCCGGTATCGGCGCGCTCTCGCCGTCGTTGGCAATCTTCTGCAAGTCGCCGCCGTCGCTGCGGGAATAGTTCCAGACCACGTCCGCACCGTCGGCCGGATAGGGCCGCACACCGTACTCGAGATACAGCCACCGCATGGACAGTTCGACGCATTCCCACTCGTACTCGCCCCATGCGTGAGGAAAGAAGGCGACCGTCCTGTCCCAGCCGCCACGGTTCGGACCCGGTCCGCACGCCGTGAGCCCGTCCCAGCTCGAAAGAGGGAACGACCCGGGATAGTCGCTCGCATCGCAGTTCCCACTCCACCAGGGCGGAAACCGGACCGGCGGCGGGTCGGTCGAGTCGTCAGCAACCGCTATCACGTGCGGAGTCAGCGCCAAGGCCGGTCCCGGGCTCACCAGCTCGCTGCTCGGCACGGTAGTCGGCGTCGAGATGTTGCCCGCCAGCACCGACGTCCCGGCTGCGAACGCCGCCACGGAGACGCGGCGGGAGCTGAGCGGCCCAGCCGCCTGAATGATCCAGAGCCGGTTGCCGGCGTCGGTCAACCAGGAAACGACCTCGGTGGGCTGACGGCGCGGGCCGAGATCGACCTCTACCATCCGAGCCGAGCCCTTGACGCGGTGGCCGAATATCAGAGCCGAAGGGTGCACCGACCGGATCAGGGTCCCCGCGCCGTTCGCGCGGTACTCGCGCAGGTGCTGCGGCTCGACGATCCCGGTGTCCGGCGCCGGGGCGGCGGAACCGAAAGGGTAGGCGTAGATCGTGAATCCCCGGTACGGCACCTGTGTCACGGCGGCGGCTGCTTGGAGCGCATCGCCGGGCTTCGAAGCCACGAACCTCGTGCGGGGAAGCGCCGAGGAGCGGACAACCAGATCGACCGCGTCGACAACCGTCCGGGCCGAGTACGCGCCAGCCGAGGCGCGGATGGAGCCGACCCCGAACGGTGTCGCGAGCGCGCTCACCAGGACCATCCCCGTGGCGAGCGACTCCATTTTCCAGGTTCTTCTCTCGTAGCGCACGGAAGTCTCCCGATTGTGTCGGCCCGACCCCGGGTTGGCTTCCGGACAGTATTGCGCGTGAGCGGTCCGGCTCGCCAAGTGAGAACCGCCACCGAGGCGCCAGGGCACGGCGGAACTCGTCTCCGTCGTCCACGATCCCTCCCCGTGGTGGCGCCAGCACGGGTTCTTGCTCGCAGGGCCCCGGCTCGTAGGCTTGTGGCGTGGCCGACAGACAGGACGTCCCTACCGAGACAGCCGAGGATCCGGGCCCGGCGACCAGGCTCTATCGCCAGATCCGCTTCGAGCTGCCACCGGGGGCGACCGAAATGCTGCTCGTGCGCCACGGAGAGTCGGAGGCCGCCGATCCCGAGCGGCCCTTCCCGCTCGTCGACGGTCGGGGCGATCCGGAGCTGTCACCACTCGGCCGCGAACAGGCCGTGCTCATCGCTGATCGGCTGGCGACCACTCGTGTCGACGCCATCTACGTGACGAACCTGCGCCGGACGGCCGAAACGGCGGCACCACTTGCGCAACGGCTGGGGCTCGTGCCCGAAGTCGAACCAGATCTGGCCGAAGTCCGCCTCGGCGAGTGGGACAGCGGCGTTTACCGCCAGCGCGTGATCGAGGGCCACCCCCTCGCCCTGCGGATGGTCGAGGAGGAGCGCTGGGACGTGATTCCCGGCGCCGAGTCCAACGCCGCCATTGCGGCACGCGTACGGCCCGTGATCGGACGCATCGCGGAGCGCCATGGCGGTGGCCGCGTCGTGTGCTTTGCCCACGGCGGAACGATCGGGGCCGTCCTCGCGCTTGCGACCGGCTCACGGCCGTTCGCCTTCATCGGCTCCGACAACGGCGCCATCTCGAGCATCGTGGTGACCGGCCCGCGCTGGTGGCTGCGGGGCTTCAACGACCGGTCACACCTAGAGCGACACAGCCCTCACGTACGCTCCGACTGATGACCTGGGACGAGGGTCCGTTGCTCGGGTTCGACCTGGAGACCACCGGCGTCAATCCGTGTTCGGACCTACCGGTCCAAGTCGCCCTGATCCGTTGGGAGCCATGCGGATGCGGCTATCGCAACGTGTTCATCGTCGACCCGGGTTGCGAGGTCCCTCCGGGCGCGCAGGCCATCCACGGGATCTCGACGGAGAAGGCACGGCACGAAGGCTGCCCGCTCGGCGAGGCGGCGGCGATCGTGCACGCGACGCTGCGCAGGGCCCAGGAGGATCGCGTGCCGGTTGTGGCCATGAACGCGAGCTTCGACATCACGATCGCGGCGATGTTGTTCCGGAGCTTCGGCCTGGAGCCGATCGAATGGAGGGCCCTGGTCGACCCCCTGGTCATCGACCGCAAGGTCGACTGTTTCCGTGCCGGAAAGCGCCGGCTGGACGCCCTGTGCGATACCTACGGCGTCGCACTTGGCAGTCCTCATGACGCGGGCAGCGATGCCACCGCGACCCTGGCCCTCGCCCGGACGATCGCCCGCAGGTACCCGGAGATAGCAGGCTATGAGATCAGTGTGCTGACCACCGTCCAGGCTGACTGGCACCGGAGCTGGGCGCTCGAGTACGACCTTTGGCGACGGGAGAACGGTGAACCCGGCCTTTCTCCAGGGGACTTCAGCTGGCCTTTGCGCGAGGTCCTCGGCCTACACGCTGCGGCCGGCCGCTGAGCGGGGCCTCGCCGACAGGAGTCCCGGACCGATCCACCGGCGCTCGGGCTTGAACTCGGGACCGGCGGCCTCAGCAGGGCGTGGGGTCCCAGGGTGCCGGCGCGTTGTTGTAGATGGGCGTCTCGCCGGCTGGGGCCGGCGCAATGGTCGTGACAGTTGTCTGGTTGGATGCCGTTCTGGCCGTCGTGGTCGTCGTCGAAGTCGCGCTGGCGAGGATCGCGGTCCAGATCAGGCCCGCGGCGGTACCCGCCGTTGTCGCGCTCGCCGTTGTGGCAGTGCTGGAGGTCGGCGGGGTCTTCTCCGCGGTGGTCCCGAAAGCGAGGAAGTTCCTGATCACGCCGTCGTCGGCGGCGGCCGCCGGCAGCAACACGTCGGCGCCGCCGGAGGTGATGTACGGGCCGACAGTCGGGAAGGTCACCGCCTTGAGCGACCCGGGCGCGAAGTCGTGGAACTCCGTCGCCAGGTCGAACATCGTGCTTTCCGACAGCGTCTGGTCGACCGTGAGGTTGTGTACCGCCGCGTCTATGAAGCCGGTCACCGCGATGGGGTTGGTGATCTCGGCGTTCAGCTGGTGGATCACCGCCCGGAAGAAGGCCTGCTGGTTGCGGATCCTGGTGAAGTCGCTGCCGTAGTCGTTGTACCAGACTCCCTTGACCTCGTACTGGAGGTTCCGGCTGCGCACGAGGGCGAGGGCCTGATTGCCGTTGACGACCTGGCATCCGGTTTTCAAGATGCGCAAGCCCGTCGGGTTCGTCGCCACGCCGTTCACGTACTCCCGGTCCCTCAAAGGATCCGTGAAATGCAGGTGGATGCCACCGATGGCGTTGACCATGTTCTGCAGGCCGGGGAAGTTCACTTCGACGAAGTAGTTGATCGGGATGTGGAAGTCCTGCAGGATCGTCTGCACCAGCAGTGACGGCCCGCTGTTGAAAGCGGCGTTGATCCTGTTCTGACCTGATATGTACTCGACGTCGCCCGGGATCGTGACCCAGGTGTCGCGAGGTATCGACAACATCTCGATCTTGCGCTCGGCCGGCACCACGCGCACGAGGATGATGACGTCACTGCGCTGACCGCCTGTGTCTGCCCCGCACCCGAAAGACTTGCACTCGGCGGAGTTGTTGACAAAAGCGCGCGAGTCGGAACCGGCCACGAGGACCGTGAAGGGCTTCCCGGGCTTGATTTTCGCGAGGTTGGGTACGTCGACTTTCTTGATGTGGTGGAACTCGAAGTCGAGGTACAGGAAGCCACCGAGCCCGACGATGATGATGAGCAGCACGACCAGTCCGGCCGCGATCACAGCGCGCTTGGTCCACCGCCTTCGCTTGGAGCGGCGGGGCCTGTGACCACGCCCGTTGCGCGCCGGCGCCCGCTTGGCGGTGGTCCTTCCTCCACCGGCTCCGCCGGGAACGACGCCGCCGGTGGTGGTGGTGGCGGCTGGTTCGCCTCCGGACGGTTCCTCCTCTGTCGGTGCGGGCTTCTCGCCCCAGGACAGGAACGGATCGGTGTCCGGCAATTCGCCGTCGAAGGGTGCGTCAGGCACGGCACTGGAGGTTACAGCCTCTCCGGTCGAAGCTTCATTCACCCCGAGCCGGTGACGAGCCGAGCCGTATCAGACTCTTGCCAGGTCCCCGAATTTCGCGTAGTTGGCGATGAATGCCAGGTGAGCGGAGCCGGTCGGGCCGTTGCGGTGCTTGGCGACGAGAACCTCGGCGGTCCCGCGGTCGGCCGAGTCCGGGTTGTAGACCTCGTCCCGGTAGATGAACATCACGACGTCGGCATCCTGCTCGATGGCACCGCTTTCCCGCAGGTCGGCGAGCATCGGCCGCTTGTCGGCACGCGCTTCGAGCCCGCGGGACAACTGGCTGAGCGCCACGACGGGCAGCTGCAGCTCGCGGGCAAGGATCTTGAGCCCTCGGGAGATCTCGGAGATCTCGACCTGGCGGTTCTCGGCCGAGGTCCGGCCCGTCATGAGCTGGAGGTAGTCGATGACGACGAGGCCGATGCCGTCCGATGACCGCATCCGGCGGGCCTTGGCCCGGATGTCCATGATGGTCACGTTCGGATTGTCGTCGATGAACAGCGGCGCCATGTCGATACGGCCGATCGCGCTCGAGATGCGGGGCCAGTCGCTGTCGAGCAGCCTGCCGTTGCGAAGCTTGGTGACGTCGAGGCGGGCCTCTGCTGCCAGCACGCGCTGGGCGATCTCCAGGTGGCTCATCTCGAGCGAGAAGAACAGCACCGGCACGCCGTGGTTCGTGGCGGCGTGTGCCGCCAGTCCGAGCGCAAAGGCAGTCTTGCCCATCGAGGGCCGGGCACCCACGACGACCAGGTTCGAGGGCTGCAGGCCCGAGAGCAGGTAATCGAGCTCGCTATAGCCGGTGGGCACGCCGGTGATCGTCTCGCCTCTGTCGTAGAGGTGGTCGAGTCGTTCGAGGCTCTCGGTCAGGAGGTCCTTAAGGGAGCGCACCGAGTCCGACGTACGGCGCTGGGCGACATCGAACACAAGGGCCTCGGCCTGGTCGAGCGCTCCGGCCACGTCGGAGGGAACCTCGTAACCGATCTCGGCGATCTCGTGCGCGACCCCGATCAAACGCCTGAGCAGCGCATGCTCCTGGACGATGCGCGCGTACCGGCCCGCGCTTGAGATGGCCGGCGTGTTCGCCTGCAAGGCGATCAGCGAGGCTGCTCCACCGGAGGCGTCGAGCACGCCGACTCGCCGAAGCTCCTCGGGGACCGTGACATAGTCTGCAGGTTCACCTCTGGCGTAAAGCGAGGTGATGGCCGAAAAGATGTGCGCGTGCGAAGGCTTGTAGAAGTCCTCGGCACTGACCTGCTCGACCACGACTGCGATCGCATCGCGCGAGAGCAGCATTGCGCCGAGCACGGATTCCTCAGCATCGAAGTTGTGCGGTGGTACCCGCGAACCGCCCCCCGTCACGACGGTGGCCGAGGGACCAGAGCCACGCCGGCGCCGTGACATGTCTGGCACGGGCTGCAGGACGGTCATCACACTAAGGATGGGCGCGCAGCCCTGGGGGGCGCTAGGGCCGGATCTTGTGGATTACCCGCTGAATTCCAGGAAGATCCTGTGCACGGAACGTGGACAAGTGTCCCCGCCCGTCCTTGGGCGGTCGCCGACCGGGCAAGCGGCAGGTCGTGCTCGAGGGGATGGGCCCGGTGTACCAGCACGGTCACAGCGTTACATCCGGCTGTATCACCGCCGCAGGGACGGGCCACGTCAGCTCGAGCTCACTACCTCCAAGGTGAGACGGAACTCGACCTCCGGGTGGAGCCGAACTCCGACCTCGTGCGAGCCGAGGGTCTTGATGGCGTCGTCGATGACCAGCCGGCGCCGGTCGAGCTCGACCCCCGCCTGACGGCTCACCGCGTCGACAATGTCAGAGGCGGTGACGGAACCGAACAGCCTGCCCTCGCTGCCCGATCGCGCCTCTATACGAAACACGATCGGGACAAGCTTGCGGGCGATCGTTTCGGCACCCTCACGGTTGCGGGCGTCCTTCAGGTCGCGCGAGCGGCGCATGGCGGCGGCCTGGTCCTCGATGCCCGCGCTGGCGACGATCGCGCGGCCTTGCGGCACCAGGTAGTTCCTGGCGAAGCCGTCCGAAACGTCGGTGATGTCCCCGCGCTTTCCCACCCCTGGTATGTCGGTACGCAGCACGACCTTCACGACTCGCCTGCCTCGTCATCGACGGCGGCCATCGCCAAGGGCTCGAGTTCCGCGTCCTCGAGGTCCTCCTCGAGGACCGTTTCGGTGAGTCCCTCCAGGTCCGGCTCATCGGGAGACTCGGCCCGCGGCATCCCGCGCCCGCCCGGAGCTCCGCGGCCCGCGCCACGCCCGCCGGGCCGTTCGCTCGTCGTCCGCTGCGTGAAGGGAAGAAGCGCCAACTCACGAGCGGTCTTGATCGCAAGAGCGACCTCGCGCTGGTGTTGAGCGCAATTACCCGACACTCGCCGGGCCCGTATCTTGCCGCGGTCCGACATGAACTTACGCAGCACGTTCACGTCCTTGTAGTCCACCCAGGTGGCGTGGTCCTTGCAGAAGATGCAGATCTTCTTCTTCGTACGCCGACCGGTCTCTTTCGGGACACGGCGGGTACCACGATCTCGGTCATTGTTGCGGGCCATCTAGAAGGGCTCCTCGTCGTAGGCCGCGAAAGCTTCTCCGGCGGGTTGAGCAGCCGGACGAGGGGCGGCACTCCGACCGCCACCACCGCCAGTACCGCTGTCTGAAGGTCCGCGCCTTTCGTTCTTTACCACCTGTGCGGTCGCCCATCGCAGGCTGGGACCGAGCTCATCGGCCACGATCTCGACCTTTGACCGCTTATCCCCTTCGGCCGTCTCCCAGCTGCGCTGTTCGAGCCGGCCGGTGACGATCACCCTTGCTCCACGGGTCAGGGTCTCACTCACGTTCTCCGCCATCTCCCGCCAGCACACGACGTCGAAGAAGGAGGTCGCTTCCTCCCACTCCTGGGTCTGGCGATTCTGCCAGCGGCGGTTCACCGCCAGGCCGAAGCTCGCCGTGGCCTGCCCATTCGGGGTGAACCGCAGCTCAGGGTCACGAGTGACATTGCCCACCAGCGTGACGGAGTTCCCATTTGACATTTCATTCGCTCCAGTTCGCTCAGCTCGCCGCTTTGGCCCGAGCAGCCTTGCGAGCGGCGGTTTCCCGGCGCTTGGCTTCAGCTCGAAGAGCACGCCCGCTCTGCTTGTCCGGTTGCCGGAGCACCTTGTGGCGAAGCACGTTGTCGTCAAGAGTCAGCATCCGGTCGAGCTCAGCCACGAGGGCTGGGTCGGCCGTGAACTCGATAAGGACGTAGTAACCCTCGCTACGGTGCTTGAGTTCGTACGCGAAAGTCCGGCGACCCCAGCGCTCCGCGCGGCCGGGGCTGCCCCCGCGCTCGCGCACGAGCGACGTGATGCGATCAAGACTGGCGTTGATGTCGCCGTCCTCCAGGCCGACATCGAAAATAACCATGACTTCGTAGGGCCGCACGGCGGCCTCACCTCCTCCGGACCCGGCGCGCTGGACGCTCGGGGCCCCGATTCTGACGGGGCAGGGGCATAGGGAACGACATCATGGTAGCCGAGCCTGGCAGCGCTTGGCGCGGGTGGCGCTCCATGCCAGGAGCATCGCAGCCAGTTGTGTCACCCCGGGGGGCCCGCCCCTGTCAGGAGGGCAGACCGAGCGCCGCGCGCAACTCCGCCGAGGCGTGGTAAGACTCGGCCTCGGACGGATACCGTCCCTCCCGGACGTCGGCTGCCCAGTCCCTCACGGCCTCGGTGGCGGCGTTGCCCAGCTCCGCATAGCGACGTACGAACTTGGGAACCGTCGGTCCCGCCAGGCCGAGCAGATCGTGCAAAACGATGACCTGCCCATCACACGCCGGTCCCGCCCCGATGCCGATCGTCGGTATCTCGATCTCTTCGGTGATGCGCTCGGCAAGAGCGTCCGGCACGCCTTCGAGCACGATGGCGAAGCATCCGGCCGAGACCAGCGCCTCCGCGTCCCGACGCAGCTCGGAGGCGGCCACCGTTTCCCGCCCCTGCACCTTGTAGCCCCCCATGGCATGGACCGATTGCGGAGTGAGCCCGAGGTGGCCCATCACAGGTATCTCGGCCTCGGTGATCGCCCTCACGGCGGTAACCCTCCGGCGCCCGCCCTCGAGCTTGACCGCGTGGGCACCGGCCCGCACGAGCACCGCCGCGTTGCGAACCGTGTCGCTCGTCTCGAGGTGGTAGGTGAGCCAAGGCATGTCACCCACGAGCAGCGCCCGAGGCTTCGCTCGTGCGACGGCTGCAAGATGGTGAGCGAGGTCCTCGATGCCCACATGGAGGGTGTCCTCCCATCCGAGGACCACCTGGGCGAGGGTATCGCCGACGAGGATCACGTCGACATCGCCTTGGTCCACGGCGCGGGCGAAGGGCGTGTCGTAGGCGGTGATCATGACGATGGGCTGTGCCCCCCGGCTCCGCTTGCGGGCGCGGATGTCGGGCACCGTCACCTGTTCTGTCATCTTCGGACCTCCTCCCGTCCGGCGCACAAGGGCTGCCGGCGGTAAATCAGCGGTCAATCAGTGGTCGTTGCCTGCTGGAGCAAAAACGCTCAAGAGATGATTCCAAGCACATCCGGTACAAACTTCGACCACGTAACAAGCTACGTCGGCACTTCGCTTGCCTGTCCTGCGCTCGACCTCGCGGAGGTCGGAGAGCGGCAGTCCCCCCGAAGGAAGCCCCGGCCCGAATGCGAACGTCACGTGCACGAGCTGCTCGTGCTCGCAGATGGGGCACTCGGTCTCGGTCTCGCGCCCGAGGTTCTTCGCGACACGCAGCAGCTCGGGCTGGGCGTCGCAGATTTCGAGCCGGCCGAGGCGGCCCCGCCTGTACTCCTTCACGATCGACTCGCGGATGAGCCGGTACTCGATACGTCCGGGACGCGCGAGCCCGCCGACTCCCCAACTCGATTGTGGGCCGCTCCGGACGCTCGACATCCCGGCCAGGCTACCGTGCCCACCGCCCTCGCCTTGACCGTCCCCCGTCTCTCCGACCGCCACGGCGGTTTGTGCCACCTCAGCGGAAGGCGGCCACCCACGGTGCGGGCAGCACGACCCCCGCGACCAGCCGCGTCGCACCCCGACCCGCGGCGGCACGAAAGTTCACCTCGACATATCGCATCGATATGTCGAGGTGATACAGTGGATCCGTGCTCGAGTTGGCGATCCTGGGGTTGTTGAAGGAACACCCCATGCACGGTTACGACCTGCGTAAGAAAATGCGCGAAGACTTCGGGCTTCTCTCGAGTCTTTCCTTCGGTTCGCTCTACCCGGCTCTGGCAAGGCTCGAGGCTTCCGGCGCAGTCCGCGAGGTCACTTCAGAGCACCACGGCGCGGGCGGGCCGACCGCCGCCAAGTTCACTTCTGCTGGCTCCATCGCCGGTGAGCGGGCGGCATTCCGGGCACGTCTTGCTTCTCGCCGCGCGGCTTCGACCCGATCGGGCACCGGCACCCGGGGCCGGCGGGTGTACGAGATCACGACGCGGGGCGACCAGTTGTTCCACCACCTGCTCGAGACCGAGGAGCCCAAGTCCGAAGGCGGGCGCGGCTTCGCGCTGCGCTGGGCCTTCGCCGGGTACTTGAGCCCCGAGGGCCGGCTGGCTCTCCTACAGCGCAGACGCGCCCAATTGCTAGCTACTCGGGAGGGCTCGCGACGTGCGGTCGAGTCGCCCTGGCGAACGCTCGACCGCTACCAGCGTTCCCTCGTCGACCACGACAAGGAAGCCACCGAGCACGATCTGAACTGGATCGACCGTCTCATCGCCACAGAACAGGCAGCCCAGACCTCCTCACCGGCACCCAGTGCGGTGCCCGCATCCACAAAAGCCGTCGATGAAACCCCGTCTGTGCTCTCGAAGGCGCCGCTTGCCCACGCGCGTCCGGCGTTCAAGAGCGCAGTCCCCGAAAGGAGCAACACATGAATCGCAGCGCCCGCAAGATCAAGGTCGCCATCGCAGGAGTCGGCAACTGCGCCTGTTCGCTGGTGCAGGGCATCGAGTACTACCGCGACGCGGATCCGGAGGATCACGTGCCGGGTCTCATGCACGTATCGCTCGGTGGCTACCACGTCGCTGACACAGAGTTTGTGGCAGCCTTCGACGTGGACGCGGCAAAGGTCGGCCTCGACCTTTCGAAGGCTGTCTTCGCCTCCAACAACTGCACGCTCCGGTTCTCCGACGTCCCTGCCCTCGGGGTGACCGTCGAGCGCGGCCCGACATTCGACGGTCTCGGCCTCTACTACCGCAAGGTCGTCGAGGAGTCTCCGGCCAAGCCGGTGAACGTCGCCGAAGTACTGCGCAAGACCGGGGCCGAGGTACTGGTCGCCTACCTGCCGGTGGGCTCAGAAGAGGCACAGAAGCACTACGCCACGGCTGCCCTCGAGGCCGGTGTCGCGTTCGTCAATGCCATCCCGGTGTTCATCGCGAGCGATCCCGAATGGGCGGATCGTTTCACGGCCGCCGGTGTCCCGATCATCGGTGACGACATCAAGAGCCAGGTCGGTTCCACGATCGTCCACCGTGTGCTCACCCGCCTTTTCGAGGACCGGGGCATGATCCTCGATCGCACCTACCAGCTGAACGTGGCAGGCAACATGGACTTCATGAACATGTTGGAGCGCGAACGGCTCGTGTCGAAGAAGATCTCGAAGACCCGCGCCGTCACCAGCCAGATCGACCGCGCGATCGCGCCTGACAACGTGCACATCGGGCCTTCGGACCACGTGCCATGGCTCGAGGACCGCAAGTGGGCCTATATCCGCATGGAGGGTCGCAACTTCGGTGACGCCCCGCTCAACTTGGAGGTCAAGCTCGAGGTCCACGACTCCCCGAACTCCGCAGGCGTCATCATCGACGCCCTGCGGTGTGCGAGGATCGGGCTCGACCGGGGCCTGGGCGGCCCCTTGATCGGTCCGTCCTCCTACTTCATGAAGTCGCCGCCGGTGCAGTTCCACGACGACGAGGCCTACCGGATGGTCGAGGAATTCGCTGCCAGCGCCTGACGAAGCCCGAGCCAAGGTGGCGACCGACACCTCTGCGATTCTCGATTACGCCTCAGTTGCCGGGCCAGCCCTGCCGCCTTCATTGCTCGCGCGGCGGGGCGACCCGGCTCTCGCTCAGGCCTTCACAGAAGTTTTGAGGGTTCCGCGGCCCATAGACCAAGTTGAGGGTGTCGAACTTCTCGCGAAGCTGTTGTGGGACGACGTGCTGCGCGGTATCGACTCCGATCCGGAGCTGATCCGCCTGGCAATCGACTTTTTCCGCGGAATGGGCTTCCTTTACAAGTACAAGTCCTACGGCGTGAAAGTCGCGACTCCCTTCGGTTACTCGTTGTTCGTCCTCGAGGACGGCAAAGGCTTCAGCTTTCAGCTGCACGCCGCCCGAAAGCTCGAGGCGTTTCACATCCTGGAGACTGCGAAATCGAGCTTCGTGTACCTCTCCACAGAGGCCGAATGGTACGAATCCGGAGCACGAGAAGCCCAGGAGTGGGCCCTATCGGGCCGCCTGCAACCGGAGTCTGTCTGTGCCTATCGGCCCGCCTCCGGTGACGTGATCGAGGTCGGTCAGACCAAGCTCGTCCACACGGTGGTCGGCTGTGTGCTCGAAGAGTTCGCGACATGTTCGACCGACACTGTCGTCCGCCTCTTCGATCAGAACGCCGGCCAGGCCGTCATACTTCCGACGGCACATCCCGACATAGGAAGCATCCTGAGGCGAACGGCGTGGCTGCCGAGGAGGAAGCTGAGCCGCACCGAGGGCGGGTGGTCAGCTGTTGGCTTCCAACCAGACTCGCCGTTGATAGACGTGCGAGGGGAGTTGACCGCTAGGCGCATCCAATTCACAGCTCCCGGTGACGATCTCAGCTTCGCGCCGCTCAACGACCGCCTCGTTGTGATCGTGCCGTTGAACAATTCGCTAGTGGTGGACGCTGCTGCAGCAAGCTGGAACCTCGCTCCGGGCGAGACGGCGGCCATACCCCAGAACGTTCCCTTCGGCATTCACAGCGCCGATGCGGACAGCCTTTTCGCACTTCACGTAGTGAGCACCGAGCTTGCTCTCAAAGACTGGAGATAAGGACTCTTCGTTTTGGGAGGAGAACTAGCGCTGGAACTGCTGTGCGCGGCGTACGCGACACGACGAATGTGGCTGACGTCCCGGTAACCATCTCCCGTCGCGAGCCGGGGCAGCAAGCCAGGATGCCCGTCCCGCGGCCACCTGCTGCACCAAGGGGCTTCCATGTGATGGCGAAGCCGACTGGAGCCATCTGCAACCTCGATTGTTCCTACTGCTTCTACCTCGACAAAGAAACGCTCTATCCCGACGCCCGCTTCCGCATGCGTGACGAAGTTGCCGAGACCTATATCCGCCAGGTCATCGAGGCCCAGGACGCGCCCGAGGTCACGATCGCCTGGCAAGGCGGCGAACCGACGCTGATGGGACTCCCATTCTTTCGCCGCGTCGTCGCACTCGCCGAGTCCTGCCGCCGCCCGAATCAGCGCCTCCTGCACACCATGCAGACAAACGGGACGCTGCTCGACAGGGCTTGGGCGGAGTTCCTCGCCGAGAAGGCCTTCCTCGTTGGGATCAGTATCGACGGTTCAGGCGAGCTCCATGACAAACTCCGCGTCGACAAGCGTGGCCGGCCTACCCTCGAACGCGTCTTGCGCGGCCTCGAGTTCCTTCGCGCTCACCGCGTCGAGTACAACGTCCTGTGCGCGGTCCACGCCGTCAATGCCGAGCATCCCCGTGCGGTCTACCGCTTCCTGCGTGACGATTGCGGGGCGCGTTTCCTCCAATTCATCCCAATTGTCCAGCACAAGCCCAATCCTGAGGACCCCTGGGCGGTGAGCGATCGCTCGGTTCGCGCCACACAATGGGGGCGCTTTCTCATCGAGGTCTTCGACGAGTGGATCGGACGGGATGTCGGTGAGGTCTTCGTCCAGATCTTCGATGCGGCGCTCGCTTCCTGGATGCATCTCCCACCTGGCATCTGCGTCTTCGCGGAGACCTGCGGGCACGCGGTTGCGCTCGAGCACAACGGTGACGTCTACTCGTGCGACCACTTCGTCGAACCGGAGCACCTCCTCGGCAACATCACGACAACGCATCTCGTTGAGCTCCTCGCTTCGGAGAATCAGCGACGCTTCGGCAACAACAAACGCGACACGCTCCCGCAGTACTGCCTTGGCTGCGACGTGCGCTTTGCCTGCAACGGCGAGTGTCCTAAAAACCGCTTCATCGCGGCTCCTGACGGCGAAGCGGGCCTGAACTACCTCTGCGCGGGCTACCAGTCATTTTTTCACCGCATTGATCAACCGATGAGCCTCATGGCCGACCTGCTCAGTCACGGGCGCCCCGCGTCGGCCATCAGCGAGGCCTTCTCGCGTGCCCCGCGCAACAGCCCGTGCCCCTGTGGGAGTGGGCGGAAAGCCAAGGCGTGCCACGGGGTATGAGGTTGAGATCGAGATGACCTCGATGGTGCACAGCGCTGGCACCCACCGACCGGCGTCGCTACCAGTTCGGCCCGACCCCCAACCCAGGCTCCGGCACTTCGAAGTCGAGCAAAACCCGGGAGATCTCGCGGTCCCGAGACAAGCGTCGAGACATTACAACCTGTGCCAGCGGACCCTGACTCGGTAACCTGGCGCTCGGCACAGGAGGGGTGTGAATGTTTCGACCACACGTGGCGCAACCTTGGTTGTCCGGGGGGATATGCAAGTGCGCGGACGCCGACGCAGTGAAGGTCAACCTCTTGCGGCCCCACCTACCTTTGAACGACTTCGTAGGGGGCTCGAGATCGGGCGAATCGCTCCCGGACGACTCATGGCGCGCCCCGATCGCCACGCTCGCCGCAGCCCAGCTGCTCTCACCGGTTCTTGAGCTCGACACCGTGCCCGCTGCCACTGCCATGGTGCCGGGCCGGTGAGTGGGGTCGGCGCCGTGCCCGCGCGGCCGAATGTCGTGCTCGTACTCGCTGACGACCTGGGCTTCGGCGACATCGGCGCGTTCAACCCGGACTCGCTTATCCCGACGCCGAATATCGACCGCCTCGCCGCCGAGTCGGTCGCTTTTGACGACGCTCACTCCTCCTCTGCGGTGTGCACGCCGTCACGCTATAGCCTCCTCACGGGCCGCCATTGCTGGCGCTCACCGCTCAAGAGCCGCGTTTTCTATGGTTATGAGCCGCCGCTTGTAGAAGCGGACCGCCCGACCTTGCCCCGAATGCTCCAGCAGCTCGGCTACCGGACCGCTGCGATCGGCAAGTGGCACCTCGGGCTCGGCTACGCGCTGCGGAAAGGCGCGGACCTAGACCTTTCCCGTCCTTTGCCGTGGAGCGAGGCGACTCGTGAGTTCGAAGAGCAGATCGACTTCGACCGCCCCGTTAGGGGGGGCCCGCTCGAGCTCGGCTTCGACGAGTTCTTCGGGACGTCAGGCTGCCCGACCTGCCAGCCGCCGTACGGATTCATCGAAGGTGACCGCTTCGTCGATCCGCCACGCGTATATTACGACGCTCCGCCCTATACCGGCCGCCCAGGGATGAGTACCCCAGGCTGGCGACACGCTGACGCCGACCCCGAGATCCTCGCCAGGGCCTGTGGGTTTGTTAGGTCCGCGGCGCTGGCTGATCGACCGTTCTTCGCCTATGTCGCGCTTGACGCCCCGCACGAGCCCTGCACCAACGAGGTCGTGCCGGAGATCGCACGGAACAAGAGCCAAGCTGGTCCCCGCGGCGACCTCGTCTGGTTCGTCGACTACGCAGTCGGCCAACTCCGGGCGGCTCTCGAGGCGGCCGGAGTGTGGCGAAATACGCTCTTCATCTTCACGAGCGACAACGGCGCTCTGCCGGGCGACCGGGTGATCGGTGCAGACGGGGTCGAGGTCTACCGGACCTATGGCCATCGCTCGTCAGGACCCTGGCGAGGGTTCAAGTCGCACATCTGGGAGGGCGGCCATCGCGAGCCACTCGTCGTGTCCTGGCCCGGCAGGGTCGCCGCCGGCGTGCACTCCGAAACGCTCGTGTGCCTAAGCGACCTGTACGCCACGATCGCAGATCTCTTTGGTACCGACGCGTCCGCAGAGGCCGAGGACAGCGTGAGCTTTCGTGCGGCCCTGGCCAACGGCACTTCCCTCCAGGGACGGCGATCGCTGATACATCACTCCTACAGCGGCGTTTTCGCCTTGCGACTCGAGGACATGAAGCTCGTGTTGGACACAAAGGGGTCCGGAGGCTGGCCACCTCCTACAGGAGGGGGTCCCGTGGCCGGCGCGCCCGGGCAGCTGTACGACCTTGCCGCCGATCCTGGCGAGGAACAAGACCTATTCGAACGGCGGCCGGACCTTGTGACGGCGCTCAGCGCCGAACTCGAGACCCTTACCGGCGGGGCGTGCGCATCAAACGTGTGACCGGGGTGCTCCTGGCCGCGTCCCGCCTGCCCTGTACTCGCCAGTCGGCTGAACGCTCCTCAAGAAGGATGGCAATCGGGTCTAGACGCCCAGGCGGGCACGCCTCATCAGCTCGCCCGTGGTGCGGATCGTGACCGGCTGGTAGCCGGGCAACGCCAGCACGTGCTCGTGTATGGCGTCGAGCACCCAGGCCGGCTGAGGAAAGAACATCGAGTCGAGTTCCGCCGCGGGGGTGATCCAGTTCCGTGCCCCCACGACGGCCGGCGGCGCGTCGAGGTCATCGAAACACATCTGGGTGAGGTTCGCGGCGACCGACTGCATGACACTGCCGCGCTCGACCTCCTCGGACACGAGCACGACCTTGGCGGTCTTGCGCACGGACTCGACCAGGGGCGCGTAGTCGATCGGAACTGCGGCACGCAGGTCGATCACCTCGGCTGACAGGCCGAAGCTCGCCGAAAGCTGGTCCGCCGTCTTGAGCGCCGTGTACAACGCCGGCCCGAGCGTCACGATCGTGAGGTCGCTGCCGGGACGCTTCACCGAGGGTTCACCGAGCTCGATCTCGTAGTAGCCCTCGGGCACCCCGCCGGGTTGGAACTGCTCGCCCAGGTCGTAGAGCTTCTGGCTCTCGAGGAACACCACCGGGTCGGTGCCGACGAGCGCGGAATTCATCACTCCCTTGGCGTCATAGGGCGTCACGGGGTACACGACCTTCAGCCCCGGTATGTGGTGCAGCAGAGCCGTCCAGTCCTGTGAGTGCTGCGCCCCGTACTTGTCACCAACCGAGATGCGAAGCACGACGGGCATCCGGAGCACCCCCGCCGACATGGCCTGCCACTTCGACAACTGGTTGAAGATCTCGTCACCTGCACGGCCGATGAAGTCCGCGTACATGAGCTCGGCGACGGCACGGCCTCCCTCCATGGCGTAGCCGACGGCCGCGCCGACGATTGCGGCCTCCGAGATGGGCGAATTGAAAAGACGGTGATAAGGCAGGGCCTCGGTGAGGCCCCGGTAGACGCCGAAGGCGCCACCCCAGTCACGGTTCTCCTCGCCGAAGGCGACCATCGTGGGGTCGATGGCGAAGCGGTGCAGCAGCGCCTCGAAGATGGCGTCGCGGATGTTGTAGAGCTTCAGCTTGGGTACCGGTTCGCCGTCGACGACGGCGGTGCGCTGCTTGCCGGCGATCTGCTTCACGCGCGGATTGTCGGCTAGGTCGCCGAGGAGCTCGGGCTCGCGCTCGTCGAATCGCTCGACTCGTCCGCCGGAGAACATGACACCGCCCACCATCTCGGAGCTGACCTCGACGCGCGGGCTCGCGTCGAGGTCGATCGCCAGCCGGAACATGTCGAAGACCATCTCCTCGGCGGTGGTCCTCTCCTCGTCCAGTGTCGACTCCTTCACCGCACCGGTGTCCAAGACATGTGCCCTGAAGCTCGCTATGCAGTCCGCCGCCTGCCACTGCTCGATCTCCTCACGGCTGCGATAGCTCGACGCGTCGGAAGGTGAGTGGCCGCTGTAGCGGTAGGTGAGTGTGTCCAACAGGACCGGTCCCCGTCCCTCAGCGAGGGTGACGCGGGCGCGCTCGAAGGCGTCGACCACTGCGAGCGGGTTGTAGCCGTTGACCTCCTCTGCATGCATTTGTTCGGGATTGACTCCGGCGCCGAAGCGGGCGATTGACTGCATGCCCGTCGTCTCGCCTTCGGGCTGGCCACCCATGCCGTAGAAGTTGTTCATGCAGTTGAAGATGATCGGCAAGCCGCCACCTATGGACGGGTCCCAGAGCTTTCGGTACTGGTCCATGGAGGCGAACGTGACCCCCTCCCACACCGGCCCACAGCTGAAAGAGCCGTCGCCGATGTTGGCCACAACGATGCCGGGTCGCCGGTTCACGCGCTTGAACAGGGCCGCGCCGGGAGCGATCGAACCCGAGCCGCCGACGATGGCGTTGTTGGGGTAGATCCCGAAGGCGGTGAAGAAGGCGTGCATCGACCCGCCGAGCCCTCGGTTGAACCCGGCTTCGCGTGCGAACATTTCGGTGTAGGCGCCGTAAACGAAAAAGCGTTCCGCGAGCTCGCCTACCGGGACGCTGTAAGCCTTCTCCACCGGCGCGAGGACCGCCCCGTCGCGATAGGAGCGCATCACATGCTCGAGGTCCTCGTCACTGAAATGACGAATGGCCGATAGCCCCTTGGCGAGGATCTCGCCGTGGCTGCGGTGTGAGCCGAATATGTGGTCCTCGGCTCTCAGCGAGAAGGCCATGCCCACCGCCGCGGCCTCCTGGCCGATTGAGAGGTGTGCGGGCCCGGCATGGTTGTAGGCGACGCCCTTGTAGGCGCCCTTGGTCTTTATCTCATTGAGGATTGTCTCGAACTCGCGGATCGCGCACATGTCGCGCCAGATGTGCACGAGGTCCTCGGGGGAGTAGCGGACGCTCTCTTCTGCGACAGACACGTTGTAGGCGTTGACCGGGATGTCTTTGAAGTGGATCGCACCCGGACGGAACACCTCGTCGGGAACAACCGGGATGGACTTGGGCATCGACTCTCTCCTAGGCCACTTGTCACTGAGCCTTGAGGATCGCTGCGTGCAGCGCCTCGGCTACGGTCGGGTGCGGGAAGATGACCTCGCCTGCCTGTTCCAGGGTCATCTCGGCTTCGATCATCGCTCCGGCGGCGACGATAAACTCGCTTGACAGGTCACCGATGGCGTGGACACCGAGGATCTCGCCGTGCGCCGCGCCGGCGAGCACCTTGACGACCCCGGTCTCTCTCACGTGCTCGACGAGGAAGCGCCCGGCGAGCGCCATCGGCACCACAGCCTTGCGGTATTCGATGCCGGCCGCCTTCAGCTCTTCCTCCGTCTTTCCCACCATCGACACCTCGGGGTGGGAGTAGATCACCGCCGGTATCGCGTCGTAGCGCATGCGATCTGGCCGGCCGAACATCGAGTTGACCGCCACGATCCCCTCGCGGACCGCCACGTGCGCGAGCATGTGCCGCCCCGTCACGTCGCCGCAGGCCCAGATGTTGGGCACGTTGGTACGGCCCTGGGCGTCCACGCGAAGGCCTCGGGCGGACACGTCGACTCCTGCCTCTTCCAAACCGAGACCGCCGACGATGGGAGCCCGGCCGGTGGCGTTGAGGATATACGTGGCCGAGTCGCTCTCGGGTGCGCCCCCGGAATCCTGGTAGCGAAGCGTGGAGCCCTCGATGTCGAGCACCGAGCAGGACAGGTGGAACTCGATCCCGCTACGGCGCAGGATCTTGAGCAGCTCGTCGCCGATGTCACCGTCGCAGCCAGAAGCGATCCTCGGAAGGGCCTCGTACACCGCGACCTGGGTGCCGATCTCGTGGAAGAAGGAGGCGAACTCGAGACCGATGTACCCGCCGCCGATGATCGCGATCCGCTCAGGCACCTCTTTGAGCTCGAACGCCGACGTGGAGTCGAGGACGCGCTCCCCGTCGATGCCGGGGATGGGCGGGACTGTCGGTCGCGAGCCGGACGCGATGAGTATGTTCGCGGCTTCGTGACGTTCCCCGGCCACCTCTACGGCGTTACGTCCGACCAGGCGACCGGTGCCGTGGATGAGCTCCACGCCCGTGTTGCGCAGCAGCGTGGACACACCGCGCTTCAGCGTGCCGACGACGTTGTCCTTGCGGACGACGAGTGCCTGCATGTCAAATTGGGGCGCGTCGAGGATGACCCCGAAGGCGGCGGCCTCGCGGCACTCCCTGAACAGCCGCGAAGAGCGCAGGAAAGTCTTCGCCGGTATGCACCCTACGTTCAGGCACGTACCGCCCAGCTCAGCCTTCTCTACGACGGCCACCCTTTTCCCGAGACCGCCCGCATGGGCGGCGGCCTCGTACCCACCCGGCCCGGCACCGATGACGATCAGATCGAACATAACGACTGCACGCTCGCAATCTTTTGCTTGACGACATTGAGGAATCTCGCTCCAGGTGCTCCGTCGATCACCTGGTGGTCAAATGTTGCGGAAAGACCGATGACATCGACGAACTCGACTCCGCCATCGGGCATGCGCACCGGCCTCAGCGTGATGGCGTCCACGCCCAGGATGGCGACCTGCGGTGGATTGATAACGGGGGTGAACGACTCGACCCCGAGCCCGCCGAGATTGCTCAGGGTGAACGTGGCGTCCACCATGTCGTCGGCACCCAGGGTTCCCTCGACCGCCTGTGTGGACAGCGCGCTCATCCGGCCCGCGAGCTCGGCGACGCCGAGCTCCTCTGAGCGGTGGACGACGGGGACGACAAGGCCGCGCGGTGTATCGCAGGCAAAACCGAGGTTGACGTGCGCACGCTGGTACAGCCGGCCTTCGATGAACTCTGCATTGACCGCCGGGACTTCGAGGACGGCCTGGATCACACAGAAGGCGACGAGGTCGTTGATCGTTATGTCCGGCACGCCCAAAGTCGCCTTGATCTCGCGGCGTAGCGCCAGGAGACCTGTCGCGTCGGCCGAGGCGTGCAGCGTGTACTGGGCAGTGGTCGCCAAGGACTCTCCCATGCGCCGGGCGATCCTCTCGCGCATGGGCGTGGAACGGACCGGCGGCGGCACGAGGTCAATCGCCCGGATCATGCCACCCAGGCCCGATCCGGCCCCGCGGATCTCGTAACCGCTGTCCAACAGCGCGCGAGCGGCGCGCGTAACCGGCTGGGTGGACAGCAACTGGGCGCGAACATCCTTCTCCAAGATGCGCCCGCCGGGCCCGCTGCCGGGCGGCGCTGGTGGGCGAAGGCCGTGCTCGGCCGCGAACCGTCTCGCCCGCGGGCTCATGCGGCCGACGGCCGGGGCGAGGTTCTCCGGCGTTGCCGGCCATGATCCGGTCGATCTCCGGGACCCCTCCGAATCGGCAACACCTTGAGACACCGGTGACACGGCGACTGTGCTGGGCATGGCCTGCGCGGCTGGCTGCCGGGCACTTGCGTCGATGGCACCCGCCGGTGCTCCGGTCGTGACGGGCCGGACGGGCACCTTCGGGCGGTAGCCCTCGACCGATTCGCCCGCCTCGCCGATGACGCACACGTTGGTGAAAACCGGGACCATGGCGCCGTCGTCGAAGAACAGCTCCAGCAGTGTCCCGTCCGTAGGCGCGGTTAGGTCGAAGGTGGCCTTGTCGGTCTCCATCTCGGCGAGGACCTCGCCCGTTGAGACGGTGTCTCCCTTGTGCTTGTGCCACGCAACGAGCAGGCACTGCTCAACGGTGTTGCCCAACTTCGGCATCTCGACGGGTGTCGCCACGTGCTCAGAACCTCCCGGCCGATCCGTTGCTCATGTGGTCAGCCATCTTGGCCATCCGCGGGTGTGGGTGACTGGCCGGCCACCTTCAACAGCTCCTTCTCCGCCTCCACGCACCAGTGCCCACCGTCCAGTTTGGCGGCGACAGTCGGCAAGACGCCGCCGAGCTCGGCGAGCGAGACCAGGCCGAGGTCTGGGAGAGAGGGATAGATCACGATCTTGCCGGCCATTGATCTGTCATGCAGTGCCGCCAGCCCGGCTTCGGCTCCCGCCATGCCGGAGACGGCGTCGACGGACAGGTTGGTGTCCAGCCGCCCAGCTGCGATCCTCCGGAGCAGGACCTCCATGTCACTTACGACAGAGCCGCTGGACCCGAACATGTAGCACTGACGGGCGATGTAGGTGTCGAGGTCGATGTCTCCCCGCGTGGCCACGGCAATCCCGGCAAAAATGTTGATCAGGCTCCGGTCCTCGCTCTGGGTGATCGCGTCGGCGACCAGCGACGGAACTGGCACAAGAATCAGGTGGTAGCTGAAGGTGCCGGCCAGAGGCTCGTCGTTGGTGTTCAACAGGCGCAGGCTCACGCCGTTGGCCCGTGCCAGGGGCTCCGCCTTGAGCGCGAGCGCGCGTAGCCTCGCATCGTCGAGATCGGTGCCTACCACGGTGAGGCCGTCCACACCCACCGAGAGGCTCCTGATGATGTGCATCTGACCCATCGGCCCAGCGGCGCCGACAGCCAGCAAGGAGTCTCCCGGTCGCAGTTCCCCCGAGGGCGGGATGGTGGTGTAGGAGTCCGCGGCCGATGATCCCGTGGTCCCGATCCAGCGCGTCATGTCGTAGTGAATGCGCCCGACTCCGACTGACACCGGCGTCCCGATCCTCGCACCGCCGAGGACGATATTGATGATCCCGCCACTGGCGAGCTTGTCGTTGAGCACGTCGATCGTCGACTTGGCCGACCCGAAATAGACAATGTCGTCGAAGGCGGCATCGGGTAGGTCGCCGACGTCGCCCGCGCGTGTCGTCTCCACGCCCGGACCGGCCCAGGCAGAATCCTCCTCGACGGTCCCGACGATGGTCACGAAAGCCGGTGGCTGACCGGGCTCGGCTGCCTCGGCCAGGCCCGACACATTGTGGCCGCCATCGACAACCACAAGCAGCCGACCACCCGGCGCAAGCGTGCGCCGGTTCGGCGTGGAATAGGAATTCTCGACACAGGCCCACGGCTCGACCAGCGCCACAGCCGATGCGCTCGGCTCCTCCGGCACGGGGATCAGCGACCGGACACCGCTTGGGTCCACGACAACGCGCTCGTCCATCAGCACGTACTCCTGGAGCCCGCCCTCGAAGTTGTAGCCGAAGGCGGCGTTGGAGCCTTTGGTGGGCAGGAGGCGGTAGTCGGTCTGCACGAGGCAGCGCTCGCCGACACGATGGCGAGCCACATCCCGGCCCACCGCGACGATACGGCACGATACCTCGTGTCCCGGAACCGTCGGTAGCTCACCGGGCACGTAGCTCGGGATCTCCCGAAGCACCTCCGGGTCAATGCCAGACAGGATCTCGCCCTTACGGGGGTGTGCCGAGAACTGGTTCCACAACTTGAGGTCGGAAAAGCACAGACCTACGGCCTCGATCTTGGCCACGACCTGGTGGGGGCCGGGCCGCGGGACGCTCTTGGTGCTGCGCACGAGTCGTCCGGGCCCGACCAATTGAACGGCGTTTTGCGTGGCCGGGAGAGCGTCGTCGTGTTGGTCTGGTGTCATCGTGTCCGTCTGGCGTGATCGTGTGTGACCGGAGCGCCCTTGTTTGCGGCAATTCCGGGTCTATGCGCAATGGTAGACGACCACTACGACTACACGACAATTGAGCTTAATGGAGCATTACTTGGCCGCCGGTCACAGGCAGGGCCTGGCCAGTCTCGTACTCCTGTTCGACCAAGTAATATATCGCCTTCATGACATCAGCGGTCGTGCACCCACGCCGCATGGGCACTTTGTCCGTGTAGTACTTCTTCACGTCGTCCACTGTCTGAGCGCCGGGAACTTTCCCTGTATTTAGGTACTGGACGAATAGCCCCGTGTTCGGGTCCGACCACAAGGGTCCATCCAGGAAATTCCCGGGGCAGACGGAGTTCACTTTGATGCCGTCAGCGACGAGCTCCAGGGCGAAGGACTGGGTCAGGCCGACTCCGCCGAACTTGGAGCCCGCGTACGCAAAGTTCTTCTCCGATCCCACAAGACCCGACTTCGAGTTGATCTGGATGACGTCGCTCCAGTATCCAGGGCGCACGCGACGCTGGATCGCCATCACTGGGACTGCCTTTTGCACACACAAGAAGTAGCCCTTGTAGTTCACGGCTGTCGACAGGTCGAAATCGCGTTCGGCCTGAGTCTTGACACTGGCTGCCCTGAGCACGCCGGCATTCGAGACCAGCAGGTCCAAGCCGCCGTAAGCGCGCACAACCTGGTGGATCAGCTCGTCGACCGACGCTGCCGCGGCGACGTCGACGGGAAAGCCCATCGCCCGCCCCTCGCCCCACTCCTGCGACAGGGCCCCGGCAGCCGTCTGGGCACCCATCTCGTTGACGTCGGCCAGAATGACGTGCGCGCCCTCAGAAACGAGGTCCTGAGCTATCTCCAGCCCGAACCCCTGCGCCGCTCCGGTCACAAGTGCCACCTTGCCCGCGACACGCCCGGCGCGGCGGCCTGAGGAAGCCACCTCTCGTCTGTAGGACTCGACTTCCCATTCCTCGATGAACCGTCGCAGGTCCTCGCCGAGGTACTGGACACCGCCGAGGCCGAGGGCGCCCGCCATGACCTCGATGGCGTCGGTGTAGACCTGGCGCACCGAGTCGGCCCCCGCCCAGGTGTCGCCAGCGGCGAACAGTCCGAGTCCTTTGACCAGCACCACGTTCGGCAATGTCTTGTGCCGGCGCCGGTACTCCCCGACGGCGTCGGTAAGGCGTGCCACGGCGTCACCGCCTGCCTCGTCCTCGAACCAAAGCGGGAACGACTTGCAGTACACGATCTGGTCCGGACAAAGCGGACCGGGAGCCGTCACCGCTTCGCCGTCGGTTGCGCCGGCCAAGCGCATCACCGAAGGAGAGTCGTCGAACGTCACGATCTTCATGGCTTCGTCCGTGCTCAAAAGAGCGCGCAGCGCCGGGGCAACTGCGTTGACCAGCTCGTGTGACTCAGGTGTTTGCAAGGTGGTCACAGCACCGAAAGGCTCAAGAGACCTCGTCGGTGCCAGCACGCGCCCCAACTCCTGGAACAACCAGTCGGTATGAGCCTTGATCTCCTCAGGGGTCTCGCCACTGACGACCAAACCATGGTTGGCCATGATCACGGCGCGCGGGCCTTCCCTGCCTGTCGTGGCCCGGTAGTCGGCCAGGGCCCTCTCCAGGGTCTTGGCAAGAAGGAAGCCGGGATCAACCGGGTCGATCCAGAGCACCTGGTCTCCCAGCACACGTTCTACGATCGCGGGGCCTTCGCGCGCACAGCTGAATGCGTTGACCAGCGTCGGATGCGTGTGCACGACGAAGCGGTTCGGGATGAGGTGGTGCAACACCGCCTCCACCGAGGGACGTCGTCCCCTCTGAGGCTCGACACGAGCCGCGAGCACCGCCGCCTTGAATTGCTCCTCACGCTCTTTGCGACCGGTACTGAGAGTGCTCTCCAGTAGCGTCTGCAAGGCCTCCCGGTCCAGCTCGACGATTCCCTCGAGGCCGATCGTGGCGAGCGCGAAACCGCTGGCCTTGACGAATAGACGGTCACCCAACTTCACCGACGTGTTGCCACCGCCGGCCAGCACGAACTGCGAGTCGGAGCCGTAGTAGTGGGACAGCTCGAGCAGCTGCTGGAGCGGACTGGCCGTCACCTCGAACGACGGCCACGCGGGCGCCGTCACGGCTGCGCCGTCCCCACTGGTGCGGTCTTCGTCGGCTCCACGGCGTCGCAGGTGTCCTTGGCGGGCCGGGTCAATGCGTCGATCACCGTCGCGCCCAGCCGGGCAAAGCCACTGATGCGTTGCTCGTGGGTCGCGAAGTCGGGGTTCAAGCTTCCCGTCGTGTCCACGTAGCCCACGCGTCCGCGTGCCGACAGGTACTGGTGCGCTGCAACCACGCAAGCTCCTTCCCAGAACAGCTCCGCCGCGCGCTCGGAAACCGGCACGTGGCCCCTGCATTCGGGCGTTATCGGCCCTAAGTCGAGCGTGTTGTGCTCGGTGCCGCCCAGGACGAGAATCCCGGCGCCGCGCAACGCCGTCGTGTAGCGATCCACCGTCTTGACGGCGTTGCGGCTCGGGATGACTTCAGCACACCAGATCCCCCGGGCGATCAACGCGTCAACTAGCTCGTCTACCGACTCCTCGAACTGGCACACAGGGGAGGCGCCGTCGGCCAGGACGGGGTAGCACGGCACACCACCGAGCGCGAGCACGAGTGCATAGGCCATGTCCGCGTCGAGGACGGACTCCTCGACATAGGCGGGCTTGCCGGCCTTCATCAGTTGCGCGCGGACCTGGTTCTGGACACTCACTGGGTCGTCGGGTGCCGCGCACTCCGCGCCCAACAAGCGCTGCAGCAGCCCGGCTCGTTCTGTCGCCTCGACCTTTTCGAATAAGACCTCCTGGAACGCCTGTGCGACGTGGCGTTCTTGCAGGTACACCGTGCCCGCAGGCACTGCGTAACGACGTGCCAGCGCCACGCGAACCGACGCGGTGGTCACGTCGGTGCCGACGCCAATCTGATGCATCAGTACGCTCACCCGCTCGGTCATGACGTCCATGCGCGCGCTATCGGCGTCGCGGATTTCTTGCATCAACCGCTCCGCCTCGGTCGCCATCGGGGTGAAGCGCGTGATGCCCTTTCCGCATATGTACATGCGACCCGGATTGTCGGGGTCATTGACCTTGATGCCTGCGGCCTTCAGTTCCTCGACCAGACTGATTATCTCCAGCCCGAAGAGGGGGAAGACGCCCCGCACGTGTGCCAAAGCCGCAAAGCGCGCGTAGATGCTGAAGTCATAGTAATTGCTTGAACCCAGTACCTTGAGCCCCGCGTCTGCAGCCAGGTCGACCGCCCTCTCGACGGTCTCGAAGGCAGAGAAGTTGGGCGGCAGGTGAACGTGAGTGTTGACCTTGGGGCGGGTGTCCGGCGCGAGGTCGGCCGGCTCCAGCCGGTCCTGGTCGGGCGCGTCCGGAGCGACGCCGGCCGGGAACGAGGCGGTCTCAGTAGAGACCTTGAGCCCAAAATCGGGAAGTCCGCGTAGCGGTGCCAGCGGGTCGGGCCACTCTGTGTCAACCAACGGGTCGGTCACCGCCTGAGATTGCTGTTGCGTCGACACTAAGCGCCTGCCGATCGAGTGGCGACTCGAGCCTCCGCGCGCTGCCAGATGTCCTCCCGGCCTGACGGCTGGTAGATGACGCATTCGGTGCTGGCGCGGACGACCGCCCGCATCTCGCTGAGACCGCCCGCGAAGGCACCGCGGGCCCTGGCCTGCACCAGCAAACTCCCGAGCGTGGTCGCCTCTGCCGGCCCGGTGATTACCGGAAGACCGAGCGCGTCAGCCGTGAGCTGGCAAAGCAGGCGGTTGTGTACCCCGCCGCCTACCAGGTGCACTACGTCGATATCCCGCCCCGTCAGGACGCGTGCCTCGTTGATGGCACGCCTGTGGGCGAGGGCGAGGCTGTCGAGAATGCACCGTACGAGTGCTGCGGGTGTCCCCGGCTTCGGCTCGCCAGATCGCGCACAAACGTCGGCTATCCGGCCGGGCATGTCGCCAGGACGAAGGAACACGGGATCATCGACGTCGATGAGTGACCGCAGCCCCGGCAGCCGGGCAGCCTCGACGATGAGGCCTTCGAGGTCAACTGGCTCGCCTGTGCGCCCGAAAGCCGCGATGCACTCCTGCAGTAGCCACAAGCCCATGACGTTGCGCAGATAACGGACCGTGCCATCGACCCCGCGCTCATTGGTGAAATTGGCGCGGCGGCTTGCTTCGGTTAGCACGGGGCGATCCAGCTCCAGGCCGGCCAGCGACCACGTCCCGGAGGCGATGAAGGCGAAGCGCTCAGAAGCGGCCGGGACGGCGACGACGGCGGACGCCGTGTCGTGCGAGCCCACAGCCGTGAGAGGAACCGGACCCTTGAGCTCGGTCTCACGGATCACCTCGGGGAGGAGGTCGCCGACCGGCTCACCGGGATGCCTGAGAATCGGGAAGAGGTCCCTGCGGATACCCAGCTCGGTCATGAGTTCGGTGTCCCAGTCGCCCGTGGAGATGGACAGCAGCTGGGTCGTCGACGCGTTTGTCACCTCGGCACCGACCTTACCGGTGAGCCAGTACCCGAAGAGGTCGGGCATCAGTAGCAGGATGGTGGCCGCCTCGAGCTGCGCCGTGCCCGCGGCCGCGATGAGCTGGTACAAGGTGTTGAACGGCTGGAACTGGATGCCGGTGCGCCGGTAGAGATCGGCGGCGGGGATCTGTCTGAGGACCGACTCGATGACGACCTCCGTGCGACGGTCCCTGTAGTGAACCGGGTTGCCAAGAAGTCGCCCGTCACGGTCGAGGAGCCCGAAGTCGACGCCCCAGCTGTCGATGCCCACCGAGTCGAGCCTGTCGGCTTGCCTACCGGCCTTTCGAAGACCATCGAGGATGGACCGGTACAACGCCAGGGCGTCCCAGTGCAACATGCCGCTGACGGTCACCGGTCCGTTCCAAAAGCGTGCCACTTCCTCCACGTGGAGCTCATGGTCTTGCACCACGCCCAGCACCATGCGGCCGCTGGAAGCGCCGAGATCGACTGCGAGGTGGTGGGTTGTCGATGACATCTAGGGCGTGGCGGCGGTCATGCCACTGTTTAGCTGGAACGCGTCGAGAGCCAGAGCCTTGACGCGCCGGCGCGCGACTGATCCAGCGACTTCCGCGATCCTGCGCACCCGCTGGGGACCACCGGGTCGACGCTTGAGGTCAGGACTGAGCACCCATCCTCTTCTTTCAGGAACCCCAGCCCGCCTGGCTGCCCTCTGCCCTGAGCTCGATGATCCGCTCGGCGTAGCCGGACCGGGCATAGGCCGCGAGAGGATCTGGGTCGAGGTCCATCTCCTCGCGCACTTCGGCAAGCAACGGACGTACGTCGGTGTTGTACGCGTCCATCAGGACACCGTGCGCTCCGAGCACGTCACCAACTTCCTGGCGCTCCCTTAGCGCGTCCCGATCGACGAGAAGTGCCTTGGCGGTCGCCTCCTGCACGTTCATGACCGAGCGGATCTCAGCCGGTATCTTCGCCTCGAGGTTGTGACACTGGTCGAGCATGAAGGCAACGCCGCTGTCGGCCTCCAGAGCGGACGCGGCGACGATCTCGTTCATGATCCGGAACAGTTGGAACGGATCTGCGGCGCCCACCATGAGGTCGTCGTCGGCATAGAAACGGCTGTTGAAATGGAAACCGCCCAGCTTCCGGGCCCGGAGCAGCACCGCCACGATGAACTCGATGTTTGTGCCCGGGGCGTGGTGCCCGGTGTCGACCAGCACCTGGGCCTGCTCGCCGAGCCGGATGCAATGTGCAAAAGAAGTGCCCCAGTCGGGCACGTCGGTGCTGTAGAAGGCAGGCTCGAAGAACTTGTATTCGAGCAGCATCCTCATTCCGGCGGGAAGCGTCGCGTACACCTCGCCAAGAGCCTCCGCCATGCAGTCCTGGCGCCTCCGGATGCTGTCCTGACCCGGGTAGTTGGTGCCGTCGGCGAACCACAGGCTCAGGATCGTCGAACCGGTCGCCTTCGCCACCTCGACGCACTCCTTGAGGTGCCCGATCGCGCGCCGGCGAACCGCCGGGTCCGGGTTGCAGACGCTGCCCAGCTTGTAGTCGAGCTCCTGGAAGACGTTAGGGTTGACGGCGCCGATCTCCACTCCGACGCCCCGGGCATGCTTGGCCAGGTCCTCGTAGTCGTCGACCTTGTCCCACGGGATGTGGATGGCCACCGACGGGGCGATGCCGGTGAAGCGGTGTACCTGGGCGGCGTCTTCGAACTTCTCGTATGGATTGCGGGCCACGCCGGGCTGGGGGAACACCTTGAACCGGGTGCCCGAGTTGCCGTAGGCCCAAGAGGGCGTCTCGATCCGCTGCCGGCGCAGGGCTTCTCGAACCGCAGTTAGGTTGGTCATTTTCCTCATCTTTCATGGGATAGCGGGTCCAGCACCTGGCGTCCAAACGCCCGGTTCAAATAGCTCGAGGCGCAGGTTCCGATGAGAGCTTATGCGGCGGCTGTGGCGGTTTCCTCCGAGACGGGATCTCCTTGGGCTCAGAGGAGCTCGCGCCGGAGATTTTGCGGCGGCCTGCCGATTCTCACGCAGCGAAATCGACCTACGTTTCAGGCGCACTCCAAGGCCGAACACTTGCGCTCGAAGGGCTGGAACCTGATGAGCTCCATGTTGGGCAGGATCGGATGGGCAACGCCGGGCCAGAGTCACTCGTAGCTTAGGTCGTAACGCCCTGGTCCCAGAAGTGCATGTGCGTACCCACAAGTCTCACGGTCTACCCGCCGTCGAACTCATAGACCTGCGTGAGGAAATTCGACATCGGCACGCCGTCAGGACCAAGCGCGATGAGCGGCTCCATCAGCTCTGACCAGCGCTGGTGGGCTTCGGTCGCCCACAAGCGCTGCATTGCCTGGTCGTCGTCGGCTTCTAAGCAGAGAACGAGGCGGTCGCCGTCGACAAAGATCCGCATGGCCTTTACCCCCGAACTGTGGAACGCCTCGACGAGGTCCGGATGCGAGCTCGGGATCGAGTCGTGGTGACGGATGTACTCTTCGAGGGCTCCCTCCTTAAGCGTGAGCACCAAGGCCTGATGCACGAGCTCCTCCTCTCAGCCGTTGCGCCGGCGGACCGGGCGCGGCAACGTGAACGCTTTCAGGATGCACCTATTCCGACTGACAATACTGTCTGGGGAGCCCAAGAGCGCCCCGACGAACCGCCTCTTTCCCCAGCCGGCAACGTCACGAGGGCCCTTCCCGTCGGGTGGGCGGGGCACCGCGGGCCGGCCCCGACGGCCGATGCGATCACGGCCGGCGACGGTGGACTAGCCTTTCTTCGGTCCTGGCAAACAGGTCTGGACACCACTTGGGGCGGTCCGTGAGGTGCCTCTGATGAACAGCGGAGGTCGAAAATGAAGACCCGGGACCGAGAGCACGCCACTCTGTCCTTTGCTCAGCCGGGCGATAGGGGTGCCGTCGAGGAAACCTTCTATCCTTGGGACCTCACGGTCCGCCGGTTCCTTCACGAAGGGCTCCCGCCGGCGATCGGTGAGAAGATCCTCGAGGCCAACGCCGGCGCCCTCCACACGCCTAAGAACCCTATGGAGAAGTACCTCCAGGCTGCGGCGTACGAGGGTGTCTTTGACTATGAGATTTGGCTCGGGTTCGACCCCGTTAGGAGGGTAGCTCTCACCCTGCCGTTGCGCGGGCGCGAGATGGAGGTCTTTGAGGACACCCCAGAGCACACCCTTTACAAGGACCAAGGTGGCCGGGTGATAGATCTGCACAAGCAGACTGGAGTTGAAGTAAACGAGAAGTATGCCGTGTCATCCCCGGAAGATTGGTTCGCGCTGGAGGAGCTGGCCAAGAAAGAGGAGGCGAGTTACCTCACTCCTAACGCCATCGAGACTATTTATGGCCCGCTTCGAGATGGGCACGCCCGGGGAGACTACTCGGTACGGATGCACATCGAGGGTTTCTTCTGGACTCCTAGGGAACTCATGGGCACCGCGGGCGTATCACTTGCCTTCTATGACATGCCCGCCATAATCCACCGCATCAACCAGTTCGCGTTAGACATTTTTATGAGACACTTGTCCACCATACTTGAGGTATTGCCCGCCGACGTCCTCTACCTCCAGGAAGACATAAGCGGCGTCAATGGACCCTTGATCTCTCCTCGCATGTTCGACGAGTTCGTCGCCCCATATTATTCGCAGTTGGTCCCGATGCTCCGGAGCAAGGGAGTTCGGCACGTCCTTGTGGACACCGACGGTGACTTCCGGCGGCTGATACCGAATTTCACGAAGGTGGGGGTTGACGGGTTCTTGCCTGTGGACGTCAACGCCGGTGTAGATATTGTCTCGGTGCGTGAGCAATACCCAGACCTTCAGTTCGTGGGGGGTTTCAACAAGTTGCGCATGGCGGACGGGCCCGAAGCCATTGACCAGGAGTTCCAGCGCCTCCTTCCGGTGATCCGTCAGGGCGGGTACCTGCCCGGAGCCGACCACCAGGTAGCACCGAATACGCCCCTCGAGTACTACAAGTATTACATTGGCCGGCTGAAGGAGGTCATGGCCCAGGCTGGGGTGGATTCATAGGGTTGAGCGCGCCAGCACCGGCCGGGGACAGTTAGGGCCTGGACGCCTTTTTCTTACGCGCCGATGTCCGGCCACCCGTGAGTTGATCCACCCGTTGTGTAAGTCCGCCGTCATGGCGGTAGCGAGGACTACACGTCGAGAAACGACGCGGGCATTCTGAAGAGATCACCGTCCTCGCTGCAGCACTCGAGAAGCTCGCCATTCACCAAGGCACCGACGCCCATGGCCCGACGGCTGAACCGGGCCTTCATCTCCTCGGATCGCCCTGATCCGGACGCCCTCGAACTCGCGAAGCGCCTGACGTGCGGTAGTCAACGAATGCGGTTCCGTGGACGTTTCGGGTCCGATGATTCAACACGGCCAATCGCCCTTTATTGACGGCAGTGCTACCCTTGTCGAGGAATCGGTTAAAGCGATTCCTGTTTGAGGGAAGGCGGACGATAGCTGGCGGCCTGCGAAATGGTCGCGGAAGCGTCTGCCACTGCTGTGTGTCAGTTAATGCAGGGAAACGTGCACTACAGCCTCCGACCAGGGGGTTGACGCATCTGTTGAGAGGGGCAATCAATGAAACGAAAGGTCATGAAGTCGGCTCTCGTGGTCGTCGCCGTGATCGGCGCGGGAGTCCTCCCGGCGGGCCTGCTCGCGGCCACCGGGTCGGCTAGCGCGGCGGGTATGACGAAGGTGTTCATGATTCCGAAGTTCACCGGAATCGCACCTTTCACGGACGCTGCGAATGGCTGCAAGACCGAGGGCGCGAAGGTGGGGCTGGACTGCCTGTACGGGGGTCCGACCACGGGATCGGCGACGGACCAGGTCAACTTCATCAACAACGCCGTGTCGGCAGGTGACAAGGGAATCTTTATCTCGAATGACGACGCCGCCACGACTACCCCGGCGCTGGTTCGCGCCGAGCACGCCGGCGTGAAGGTCGTCACCTTCGACTCTGACGCTCTTCCGGCAGGACGCACCGTCTTCGTAGAGGGCACTAGCACCACGTCGATCGCGGAGACCGAGCTGAACATGCTCGGCTCGCAGACCAGACCGCAGTACACGGGTAGCTTCATCATCTTGTCAGCGCAAGCCACGGACACGAACCAGGTGACTTGGAACGCCCAGCTGAAGAAGGATCTGAGCCTTCCCAAGTACAAGAACATGAAGCTTGCGGCGCTCATCAATCCGCCTTCGGACTCCGCGGCGGACGCGACCACGAGCCTGCAGTCGGCCCTAGCGTCGTACCCGAAGATCAACGGCATCATCGCGCCTACCACAGTGGCGGTCGCGGCCGCAGCCCAGTACCTGACGACCAACAAGCTGTGCAAGAAGTACGTGCTGACCGGCCTTGGCGACCCCGACCAGATGGAGCCGTTTATGACCAAGTCCAACAACTGCGTACACAGCTTCGCCCTGTGGAACTTCACGCAGGAGGGCACCGTTGCGGCGTGCGCAATGGCCGACGTCCTGGCGGGCACTCTGACCGGCAAGACCGGACAGACCTTCGAGTGCGCGGGAACGAAGGAAGTCGTGCTGGCTGACCAGACGGTCAGCGCCGGCAACGCTGTTGTGTACACGATGGCCAACGTGAAAAGCGCCGGCTTCTAGCTTCTAGCTATCTGGCTCGCGCTTGACAGCCAGGAGCCGGCTCTGTATCGCCGGCTTCTGGCTGTCGTTGTGAGTGTGCCTCGGACCAGAACGGCCCGAGCACGACAATGGACCAAACTGCGACTCAGGATCGTCGGAGCAGGTTCGTGGGCAGTTGCCTCCCACCTGCCCGAACTGGCTAAGCCCCGATTTTCACACGGCGAAGTAAGCCCACCTTCACGCATACTCGAAGCGAAGCCGCTTGTCGCCCCACTACGGCACGGCGAGCGCGGAGATGTCGGCCTGGTAAAGCATCGCTGAGTAGATGCACCGATTGACACGACAGTGACCCTCGACGAGGTCGTCGCCTTGTCGGGCTACCCCCGTCCCATCCGCCAGCTGATCGTTACCAACGACTTTGCCGCCTCGGCTAAACAGCTCGTCGGGCGCTTGCTTGTGATCGAGCGGGCCGGCCGGGGCTGTGCCGCCGGCTCTGTGCTCTTTGAGCGCATCCATCAGCCCTAAATACGCGAGGGCTAACGAACCGGAGCCCTTGGCTACGGGCATCAACGCTCCATGGCTGCTTCGTCGTCCACGCTGTCACCGGCTTCACCGACGAGAGCCTTCGCCGTGACTCGGTGGCAGGGACTTCAACTCTTCTCAGATCAGATGAGCTACGACCTGCCACGCCTATGTCTGCACCGGCTCATCGAACGACAAGCGGGAACCAACAGCTACACCGTCGCGCCCGAGGGGATCCGATCCGATCCGAGTCGCCGTCGTCTACACCAAGCTCCGCGCCCGCCTGCTCCGGCCCCTCCTCGACGCCGACCAACCCCCTGCACTCCTATCGAGCTCCGTCGGGCTCTCGCCACGGTCGCGCGTGTGCTTGGAGACAGCGTCACCCGACCTGGATCCGCCGCTGAAACCTGTCACAGGATCCACGGGCCCCTGGCCCTTGGAACAAGAAGAGCTAGATCTCTCTTCCCTCCGCAACTTCGAACGCGTCGGGTACCTTGAGGGCTCGCGCGCCTCGGCGCCGGTTCCAATCCTGTACCAGGCGCGCCAGCGGCGTAGCGCCGATGGCGATGATCAGGAGAAACCCGATGGCCATCGTCTGGCCCTCCCCGGACAGCCCGTGCAGCCCGAGGGCCGACTGCAGCAGCGCGAGAAGCACGGCGGCGAGCGCGACACCCGGGATCGTGCCTGTCCCGCCGTACGCGCTCACGCCCCCGAGGATGACTGCCGTGACAGCGGGCAACAGCTCCGATGCCCCCATGCCGGCTTGAGCAGTCTCGTAGTTGCCGAGGAACAGCAGCCCCGCGACACCGGCGAGGAAGCCCGAGATGACAAACGTGAGAATGCGCACGCGGTTCACCGCGATGCCGGAGAAAAGCGCGGCAGGGCGGCTGCCCCCGATGGCGAACACCGACTTACCGAAGACGGTGAAGTGCATCAGATAAGTGAGCAAGACGCCTATCACGGCCAGTACGACCACGGGAACCGGGATCTGGGTACCCGTCACGTTCGCGCTGCCCAGGGAAGTGATCACGCTGGGAAAAGTCGTGATCGCCAAGCCCTTGAGGATCAGGAACGAGGCACCCGTGTAAGCACCGAGGGTGCCCAGGGTCACTGCCAGCGCAGGCAGGTCGAACAGTACGACGAGCAAGCCATTGACGGTGCCGCAGATTAGGGCGATCGCGAGCCCGATCGACACGGCCAGCCAGGTGTTCACGCCATGAGCGAACAGGTCGCCGATGATTACGCCGACCAGCGCCAGGGTGCCGACGACGGAAAGGTCGATGTCGCTGGTCATGATGACCGGCGCGAGGCCGAACGCCAGGCAGAGCAGGACCACGCTGTTGAGCGCCGTGGTCTCCAGGTTGAAGCTGGAGATCAGATCGTGGTCGGCTGCCTGGCCGAGGATCGTCACGAGTGCGATTAGGACGATGAGCCCCACTTCCCAGCGAAGCAGGACGCGGCGGACCCAGATCATCGAATTGGCCCCAGTCCGAACGGGCGTTTGCGCCGGGAGGCCGTCCGGCCGGTGTCGGGATCTGCGGACATTGTCCCTTCCCGGGCCACAGGACGTCGCAGTCGCCGGCTCAGCACGGCGTAGACGGCCACGGCGATAACGATGGCGGCTCCCTGGAGCGTCTCCTCGGCGAAGATCGAGATTCGCGTGAGCTCGAGGATGTTCTGGATCTCGCCAAGCAGCAGAGCACCGAGCACCGCGCTCAAGGCGCTGCCCGATCCTCCGAAGAGGCTGACGCCGCCGACGACAGCCGCCGCGATCACGGTCAGGTTCATGCCGCTGCCTGCCGTCGCGTCCACATTCCCGTATTGCGACGTGTAGAGCATGCCGCCAAGCCCGGCCAGTGCGCCGCATAGTGCGAAGAGCTGGTACGTGCGAAGCCGCACCCGGACTCCGAGGTAGACGGCCGCGTCGGGGTTCGAGCCGAGCGCGTAGGTGTCACGTCCGAAGCGTGTCTTTCGGAGCAGAAAGCTCACTACGACGAGACAGATGGCGGCGATCCAGATGAACGTGCCGACGCCGAGCCACGTGGCGCCGCGAAGCCCGGCAAGCCACGCGGGTACCTGCGTGAGGTACAGCTGGGAGCCGTTGTTCGCGATGATCTGGAGTCCGGTATAGATCGAAAGCGTGGCCAAGGTCGCGATGATCGCCGGCATCTTCAGCGCGTCCACGAGCAAGGCGTTGCCGATACCGAACGCGGCGCCTAGCCCCAGGGCCATCAGCACGCCCATGATCGGCCCGAGGGCTCCGGAGAAGTGACCGGACCATTCGCCCACGAGGTAGGCACAGATGCCAAGGATGGCGCCGACTGAAAGGTCGATCTGACGCGCCAAGATCACCACTGCCTCGCCGATCGCCACGATCGCGATCAGCGCGGTTGTGTTGACCAAGTTGTTGATGTTCGTGTACGTGCGGAAATCCGAGAGGGTGGCGGCAGCGATGAGCGTGATGGTCACAAGCAGCCCGATGAGGGCTGTCTCGCTTCGTTTCAGCATCGACTTGTTGAACATCCGTCGCGCCGGTATTGCTAGCTCCGCGTCGATGTGCGTAGTCGCCTGGCTCACTGGGCCGCCTCGTTGAGCAAGCCCGAGGCGGCCTCCAAGATCACATGCGCGTCGACGGGGGTATCGAACTCGGCCACGACACGACCCTCTCGCATCACGAGTAGCCGCGTGCTCATGGCGCGCACCTCCTCGAGCTCTGACGAGATGAAGATCACGCCGACCCCAGACGCTGCCAGCGCGGCGACGATGCCGAGGACCTCGGACTTAGTGCCGATATCGATTCCGTGTGTGGGCTCGTCGAGGATGAGTATCCGCGGTTCGGTGGCGAGCCACTTGCCGAGGACGACCTTTTGTTGGTTGCCACCCGAGAGCGCGTTGGTGATCTGATTGAGACGGCCGGCCTGCAGCTGGACGCGCCTCGCGAGTTCGCCTGACCTGCGGTACATGACGCGGGCGCGGAAGCGACCGAACCGGGTGGCGATCAGGCTCCACACGGTCATCGTCATGTTGTAGGGGACCCGCATTTTCATCACGAGCCCGTGCGCCAGGCGGTCTTCGGGCAGGTACGCGATGCCACAGCGCACCGCGTGGCGAGGCGACCTCGCGGTGTAGGGGTATCCGTCGAGGGTCATGGTACCTGCGGCCGCGGGCGTGACACCGAAGATCGCCTCGGCCAGTTCCGTGCGTCCAGCTCCGACGAGGCCAGCCAGACCCAGGATCTCGCCCTTGCGAAGGCTGAAGGACACGTCCTTGAAGTAGCCTGGCCGGGTCAGGTTCTTTACCTCCAAGATGACGTCCCCGCTCAAGCGTGTAAGCGCGGGGTACAGGTCGCCGATCTCGCGCCCGCACATCATGCGCACGATTTCCGAGAGCGAGACCTCTTTGGTGGGGTGAACTCCGACGAGGCTGCCGTCGCGCAAGACGGCCACCCGGTCAGTGAGGGCTTCCACCTCGTCGAGCTTGTGGCTGACGAAGACCAGCGAAATCCCACGGTCGCGCAACGAGCGGAGCAGGCCGAACAATGCGTCCACTTCGCGGCTGGACAACACCGAAGTCGGCTCGTCCAGGATCAGCACGCGGGCACCCGAGATCAGCGACTTGGCGATCTCGATCAGCTGCCGGTCCGCGATGCCGAGCTGGTACACGGGAGTGTGCGGCTTCAGCTCGACCCCCATCTCGGCGAAAACCTCGGCGCTGCGCTGGTAGATCTCGCGCCAGTCCACCAGCCCGTGCCGGGTTGGCTGGCGCCCGGCGAACACGTTCTCCGCCACGTCGAGATCGGGAAAGACCGCTGGTTCTTGGTAAGTGGCAGCGATGCCGAACGCGCGTGCCACGCGCGGGTTGGGCACTCGCTCGGCGACGCCGTCGATGAGGATCTGCCCGCTGTCGGGGGCCACGACGCCGGTGAGAATCTTGACCAGCGTGGACTTGCCTGCGCCGTTCTCGCCGAGCAGGCCGACGATCTCTCCCGGGAACAGCGACAAGCTCACGCCGTTAAGCGCCTGCAAGCCACCGAAGCTGCGTCGGATGTCGCGCATCTCAACGATCGGTACCGAATCGGGAGTCATCGCTACCGCAACGTCCCCCGCGACGCCAGGGCGCGATTCATCCTGTCCGCTATGCGAGACCTTTCGCGGAACGAATTCTGTTTGTAGTAATTCTCGTTGAGCATGCAGCCAAACCCTGGTGCGTTCGACAGGAAGAACTTACCGTCCTCTATTTCCAGTCCATTGGTGATGAGTCCAGTACCGATCGCGGCCCAAGTCAAACTGGACGCCCTCGCTGGAGTCGCCGTGCCGATCTGTGACTTCGAGGGCCCAACCCGAGTTTCGCGCGATTGTCGCGTCATCCCAGGTGGAAGCCATCGAGCGGAAAAAGTGTTTCCGTCAAAGCGCCCGAGCATGGCACGACCGCTCTCGGCACCGAGGTCGACCGCCAGGTAATTGAGCGAGCGATTCATCCTAGTCCAAGGTCATCGGCTTCGGCCGCAACGCCTCGGAGGCGCGC
>JBKQHU010000130.1:0-3926 GCA_052148655.1 Acidimicrobiales bacterium | reverse complement strand
GAGGT
This sequence comes from Acidimicrobiales bacterium, assembly GCA_052148655.1. Lineage (GTDB taxonomy): Bacteria > Actinomycetota > Acidimicrobiia > Acidimicrobiales > Bog-793 > Fen-455. The sequence continues at coordinate 3,921 of JBKQHU010000130.1, read as the reverse complement.
CGCCGCATGATCTTGAACTACGGTCACACGCTGGCCCATGCCCTCGAGGCCGCCGGTCTCGCGAGCGAGGACGCGAGCTCTTCGGCCGAGCTCCGCCACGGCGAAGCGGTGGGGATCGGCCTGGTGTTCGCGGCGGAGCTCGCCCGCCTGCTGGGCCGGATCGGGACCGCCCGAGTCGAGCGTCACCGCGGCGTCGTCGCCGGCTACGGCCTGGCGGTGGAGCTTCCCCGCGGCGCCGATCCCGCCGTTCTCGTCGAGTACATGGCCCGGGACAAGAAGTCGGCAGGTGGCCTCAGCTTCATGCTCGACGGTCCGAAGGGCGTGGAGCCGGTGCACGACGTCGGCGCCGGCACCGTGTACGCGGCGCTCGACGCCATCGGAGGTGTCCGATGAGCGCCGGCAACGACCCTGCCCGCAGGCGACCCACCGTCCTGCTCCTGTCCGGCCCCAATCTCGGCCTGCTCGGTGAGCGCCAGCCAGAGATCTACGGCACCGCGACACTCGCGGACCACGTCGCCCGGGCCGCGGCGGCGGCGGCTCGCGCCGGCGTCGCGTTCGAGCACCTGCAGAGCGAGCACGAGGCTGAGCTCGTCGCGGCCGTGCACCGGGCGCGGGGCACCCTCGAGGCGATCGTGGTCAACGCGGGCGCTCTTTCGCACTCGAGCTGGGCACTTCACGACGCCCTGGCCGCCTTCGACGGCGTCGTGGTCGAGCTTCACCTGTCCAACCCCGATGCCCGCGAGCCATGGCGCCGGCTGTCGGTTCTGGCGCCCGTGGCCGACGGGACCGTCGCCGGCTTCGGCGGACTCGGCTACGAGCTTGCCGTCGAGGCTGCGGCGCGACTTCTGGTCGGACGCGACGACAGCGCCCAAGGCGCGTAGCATCTCCGCCCATGCCTACTGGCTCTGATCGTCCCGACTTGGCCGCGATGGATGTCGCGGGCCGCATACCGCGTCTGGCAGCGCGTCTTCAGGAGTTCGGCTGTGACGGACTGCTCGTCACGAATCTCACCAACATCCGCTACCTGACCGGCTTCACGGGCTCCGCTGGATTGCTTCTCGTCCTCCCGGACGACTCGCTCCTCGTTTCCGACGGCCGTTACCGGGACCAGGCGGCCGCCGAGACGCAGGCCGCCAAGGCGCCGGTGCGCATGGAGATAGCCCAGCCGGCCGGGCAGTCGGCTGCCATCGAGCAGGTGGCCAAGGGCCTGCGGCGCCTCGGGCTGGAGGCTGACGACGTCACCTGGGCCGTCCAGCGGCGCCTTTCTGCGGCGCTCGCACCCGGTACCAAGCTCGTGGCGGTGCCCCGCGCCGTGGAGGCGTTCCGCGCCGTCAAGGACGAGGGCGAGGTGGCGCGGATCGAATGTGCCGCGGACATCGCCGACGTGGCTTTCGCACAGGTGAAAGAGCTCCTTTGCGAAGCGCCGACGGAGGAGGAGTTCGCCATCGCCCTCGAGTTCGAGATGCGCCGCCGCGGGGCCGACGCGATCGCCTTCGAATCGATCGTGGCGAGCGGCCCGAACGGGGCCCTGCCCCATGCCCGACCGTCCAGTCGCCGTGTCGACGCCGGTGAGCTCGTCGTGTGCGATTTCGGGGCGACGGTGGACGGCTACCGGTCCGACATGACGCGCACGGTCAGTGTCGGCGATCCCCGCCCAGCGGAGCTTCGCGACCTTTTGGAGGCGGTCATGGCGGCGCAGCGGGCCGGGGTCCGCACCGTGCGCGCCGGGGTGACCGGGGGCGAGGTCGACGCGGCCTGCCGTGAGTCACTGGCCTCGGCCGGCCTCGGGGACGCCTTCCTGCACGGGACCGGCCACGGGGTGGGCCTCGAGATCCACGAGGCCCCGTCGGTCTCGCAGGACTCCACTGATATCCTCGAACAGGGCGCTGTCGTGACCGTGGAGCCCGGCGCCTACCTGTACTCAAACGGCGGCGCTCGCATCGAGGACACTTTGGTTGTCACGGCGACCGGCGTTCGCCACCTCACCAAGTCGACCAAGGATTACGTGCTCTGATGGCCTTTTCCACCAACGACCTCCGCAACGGCATGACCCTCGTCCTCCCCGAGGGGCTCTTCACGGTCGTCGAGTTCCAACACGTCAAACCCGGCAAGGGTGGCGCTTTTGTCAGGACCAAGCTGCGCAACGCACGCACCAGGGCGGTGATCGAGCGCACTTTCAGGGCGGGCGAGCCGCTCGAACAGGCGGTCATCGACAAAAGGGAGATGCAGTTCCTTTACCGGGACGGCTCCGAGTACGTCTTCATGGACAACGTCTCCTACGACCAGATGCAGGTGAGCGAAGCGTCGCTCGCGGAGGCGGCGCCCTACCTCAAAGAGGGCGACTCGGCGGTCCTGCAGATGTACCAGAGCGAGATCGTCGGGGTCGACCTGCCGGCAGCCGTGGAGCTCACCGTCACCGAGACCGAGCCGGGCTTCCAAGGTGACCGGGTCTCGGGCGGCCGGAAGCCCGCCACGCTGGAGACCGGCCTCGTGGTGCAGGTGCCGCTGTTCGTCAACCCCGGCGAACGGATCAAGGTCGACACCCGGACCGGTGAGTACCTCACCAGAGCCTGAGGGCTCGCCGCGCCAGACACTGCCCGGCGCCCGGCGCCGGGCGCGGGAGCGGGCGCTCGAGCTGCTCTACGAGGCCGAGACGAAGGACATGAGGCCCGCCGAGCTTCTCGCCGAGCTGCCGGTGGCGCCGGAGGAGTACGCCTCGGAGCTCGTGCTCGGGGTCGAGCGGCGAGCCGAGGAGGTGGACCGCCTGCTCGGCCGCCACGCCACGGGCTGGGCGGTCGAGAGGATGCCCATGGTCGACCGTTGCGTGCTGCGCATGGCGGCCTACGAGCTGTTGGGCGAGCTCGAGGTGCCTGTCGCAGTCGTGCTGGACGAGGCCGTGGAGCTGGCGAAGACCTACTCGACGGAGGACTCGGGACGCTATGTGAACGGCGTCCTGTCCGCGGTGGCGGCCGAAGTCCGGACAAATGAGCCTGAAAAGGCCGACGCGTCGCTCGGCACTTCGCTAGAGTGAGCTCTCGCACGTAAAGCAGGTCCAGGGAGGCCGCACGTACGAGAGGAGCCCGAGTGGCTGATGTAAAGAGAAGTTCCACGCGCCCCAAAGGGCGCGTTTTTGTTGCCCGCACCCAGGTCATGGACCGCGACGAGGTACGTCGGGCCCTGGTCCGCATCGCCCACGAGATCGTGGAGCGAAACCGCGGGCTCGAGGGCGTCGTCGTCATCGGGATCCAAAAGGGCGGGGTCCCCCTCGCCCTCCAGCTAGTCGGGATCCTGCGAGAGATCGAGGGGACGGCGGTGCCTTTCGGGACCATGGACGTGGCCTTTTATCGCGACGACATCGGGATGCGCCCTGTGCTGGCCGAGGAGGCGACAGATCTGCCCTTCGACTTGACGGGCCGAGTCGTGGTGCTGTTCGACGACGTCCTGTTCACCGGCCGCACGGTGCGAGCCGCCCTCGAGGCCCTCGCCGAGTGCGGGCGGGCGAGCGCCGTGCAACTGGCGGTCATGGTCGACCGTGGGCACCGCGAGCTGCCGATCCGGCCCGACTTTGTGGGCAAGAACCTGCCCACGCGGCGCGACGAGACGGTCGAGGTGTCAGAGGAGGGAGTCACGATCGGTGATCTCGTCGCGGCCAGCAACGAGGTGGCCCGATGAGCGCCCCCACCGCCCCGCCAACGACGAAGGTCCCCACGCCCTGGGCGGAGGGCGAGCCCGAGGCGACGGGCGTGTCCGAGACCGCCGGGGACCTGTCCGAGGGTCACCGCCCCCCGGTTGTGCGACACCTGTTGTCGATCGCCGATCTCGGCCGCGGCGGCATCGCCGAGATAATGCGGCTTTCCGACGCCTTCGCCGAGGTCGCCGAGCGCCCGATCCCGAAGGTTCCCGCCTTGAGGGGACGAACCG
>JBKQHU010000129.1:0-18824 GCA_052148655.1 Acidimicrobiales bacterium | reverse complement strand
TCGCCGACAGATCGAAACGACGAGCGGGCTCGTCTCTTCGTCGAGGGTGCACTCGACGCCTTGTGCCTTCGCCCGGTCCACGAACAGCGCGACGGCGTCGGATTCCTCAGTCGCGGAGGTGTCGCCGGCGCCGGGATTGGGGAGCGACAGCGAAGGCACGCGGTAGATGGTCTCGCCGCCGATGCCAAGCGGTTCGCGGCTCGTCGCCATCAGGTGGACCCTTGGGCACCTCAGCAAGATGGCGTTGGCGACTTCGGCGCACGCCCCGATCAGGTGCTCGCAGTTGTCGAGCACGATGAGCACGTACTGGAGCTCAAGGGCGTCGAGCAGGGTCTCGAGCACCGGGCGACCGGCTCGGCTCGTGATTCCGAGCACCTCGCTGATTGCCGTCGGAACGGCCCCTTGCTCTGAGACCGAGGCGAGTTCGACGAGCCAGACCCCGTCGCCGGACCCGTCGAGCAGGTCGGCGGCAACTTGCAGACCGAGGCGCGTCTTGCCGCATCCCCCGGCCCCGGTGAGGGTGACGAGCCGAGCGGACCCGACGAGACGGCGCACCGCGGCCACTTCGACACCCCGCCCGACGAAGCTTGCCGGCTGAGCCGGCAGGTTGTTTGGCAGCTCCGGGTTGTCGAGCGAGCGCAGCGGCGGGAACTCGACCTCGAGGCCCTCACCTTGGAACTGGAAGATCTGCTCGGGCCGGCCGAGATCCTTCAGCCGGTGGAGGCCCAGGTCTCGCAGGAAGGCATCCGCCGGTAGCCAGTCGCGAACGAGGGCGGCTGCTGTCGCCGAGAGAAGTATCTGACCCCCGTGGGCTACAGCGGCAATACGAGCGGCGCGATGCACCTCGAGACCGACTAAACCCGCGCTTGTGTCGGACGCCTCACCGGAGTGGACACCCATCCGTACGCGAAGCTGCTCACCGGACGGCCACTCATGTGTGGCGATCGCCCGCTGCATGTCGATCACGGCTGACACACAGGCTCTCGGTGAGGAGAACACAGCAAAAAAACCGTCGCCGTGTGTACTCACCTCCTTTCCTCCGTGAGTGGCGAGGTGGGACCTGATAAGGGAATGGTGCTCGGCAAGGGCATCGGCATAGACATCCTCTCCAAGGCGCTTCAGTAGCGCCGTCGAGCCCTCGATGTCTGTGAAGAGAAAGGTGAGCGTCTCCGTGGACAAATCCTAAGAGATCGACCGGATGGCCGCGGTGGCTCGTGGCAGCGACCCGACATCACCGTCCTCAATGAGGGCCGTCAGCGCCTACCGCCCCTCCCCCTCGGTCACCTAGTCAGGGCGGACAAGAGGCCTCGATACGCGTGGGCAGGCCACGTGGTGAAAACGATGTTCTGCCCGCGCGTTCTGTTTGCCTTTGTGGGTCAACGGGCCTCGCTAGCCACCCGATGCCTACTGAAGTGACCGACTACCGGCATATCTCATCGTGGCCTTGATCTTGCTCTCTGCCACGTCCCGTCTTAACCCTTCGGCCGGAAGAGCCAAAAGCGCGCGCCCGAGGGGTCCGCCACACGGGCGACCCTCCCGAGCCCATGGTCGGCGGCCTCGGTGAGCACGGCGCCGCCGAGCGCAAGCACTTTCGTGACCGAGGCGTCGACATCGTCGATTTGCCAGAACACCGACCAGCGCGGTGATTCTCCGGGCGGTAGCGACTCCACCTCGTCGCCGATCCCGGCGATCGGCCGGCCGTTCTCCGAGTCCATGTAGCCGGCGTAGTGATGACCGCTGTCCTCCTCCTCGGCTGGGTCCCAGCCGAATACCTGGCGATAGAAGGTCACCTCTGCCTGGTAGTCGTGAACATCGATGGCAATGAAGCTCGGGGTGCCGTGCTCGTGGAGTACGGTGAAGCCGGGAAAGCTGCCGGGCTGCCAGATGCCAGTGACTGCTCCCGCCGGATCGGCGATCACCGCCTGACTGCCGAGATCGTCGATCGCCATCGCCGGGAGATGCACCGTGGCGCCGTGTCCTGTGGCGAGCTTGACGGTGCGCTCGATATCGTCCGTCGCGAAAAAGGGCTTCCACGTATTGTCGGCGCGCGCCTCGCCCATGTCGCCCATCGCTCCGGCGACCGGAATGCCGGCGCGGTTGAACATGAAGTAGCCGCCGTGATCGGGGCTCGGCTCGCCTGCTTGCCAGCCGAACAGCTCGGAATAGAAACGGCGGCTTCCCTCCATGTCTGAGGTCCACAGGTCAACCCAGCAGGGAGCCCCAGGCGGGGCGACGGGTCGGTTCGTCATCGCTGCTCCTTCTAAGAATCGTCGTTGTCGTGTTTGGACGTGGAGGAGAGTCGTCTCGAAACTTCATCCATTTCAACCATGCCCAGCTGCAGGCTATAGACCTCGAGTTCCAAACTCGCCGATTGGAGCTTGAGCAGCTGCGAACTTCATAGCGCTCGCTCTTCCTAAAAGTAGGGTTGGTGAGGTCATGTGTGAGATCGGAAGGAGTGCCACGCGTGCCGTCGGAACCATCAGCAGAAAAGCAGGTGCTCGCGGGCGCACTGAACCGGCAGCGCGAGCACGTTCTTGAGGCCGTCCAGGATCTTCGAGCCGACGATCTCCGGCGGCCGGTTCTTCCTTCGGGCTGGTGCTGCATCGGCTTGGTAAACCACCTTTCGCTCGACGTTGAGCGCTTCTGGTTCCAGGCGGTCATAGCTGGGGACCAAGTCGCAATCGAAGACGTTCTTGGCTCTTCCGACAATGCTTGGAACGTAAGTGACGATGAGCCCGTCGAGGAAGTGCTTCAGAGGTACAGGGCCAACTCCGACCGCGCCGATGGGATCATTGCCACTCGCTCGCTTCATGCAGCACCAGCGTGGTGGCCCGATTTCTTCGGCTCCTGGCGGCTCCACAGCCTCCGCGAGGTCGTGCTCCACGTCGTAACGGAGACCGCCACCCACGCCGGTCACCTTGATGCGGCACGTGAACTGATCGACGGCAAGTTGCATCTTGTCCTCACTGCGTAAGCGAGGCGAACAGATCACCAGGCCATGGCGTAACTGACCTTGCTTTTTGCGAGCGCCGAATCGGAGCATCCGTGCTCGGACTGGGTCGACGCGGATCGATGTTCGGGTCGTGCGTTCTGTTTCGCGATTGCCCTTCAAAGTGGGATGAGGGACGGCGCCGCTACACCGCGTGCGCGTTTCGGGCACTCACCAAAGGCGATTGGCTGACTCTTGTGGCGAGGTGTGCTGCCCGATGAGCCCTTCCGCGGAGGATCGATGCAGACCGCCACTCGGGTGGCTCGCCTTATACGTAGCTAATCTCAGGTGACGACGACGACCTTGCCGAGGGCCACCTCGAGAGCCTCATCCGGCCCGCGTCCCTTCCCCTCGGCGTAGATGCGCCCGAACTCCTCCTTACCCAGGTGGTTTGCAACACGCTCGATGCTCTCGGAGCGGTATCGCGCTTCGGGGTCCAAGTATGGCTGCGCCATCCGCTCGAAACGCACGTCGGCCATTCCATGTAACACGGCGGCATCGTGGCAGAGCTCCCGGTCGCCGGCCAGACAGGCAAGGCCGAGAACGGCAAAGGCGGCTCTAGTCGTGTCTCCCTGCCGGCGGCACTCGCGCAGGGTTTGCTCGAACAAGGCGCGCGCCGAGTCCTTGTCTCCCTCCGCGCGCAGTAGCCAGGCGAAGTTGTTCCGGACAGTTGGCCGTTCCACATCAATCTCTTTCTCGGCGCGTCGCGCCTCCTCGAGGTGAGCTCGTGCCACTGAAAGGTCACCGCGTATCAGCGCCGTATTGGCCGCGTTGCTGTGCAAGATCGCGGTCAGGTACAAGTCTCCGCAAGACCGAACGAGAGCGATAGCTTCAGCAAAGAGATCGCTCGATCCTCCTGTTTCATTTCCGTCCAAGCAAGCGAGACACATCGTCAGAACCAGGGAGAGCAGCGTGTTGTCGCCGAATTGACGGGCTCGCTCTGCGCCCTCTTCGCCGAGCTTCAGACCTACCGGATAGTCGCCAGCCCAGACGCCGGCCATCCAGCAGGAAGCGTGAAGGGCTTCGATCAGCGGCTCCGCCAACCCGATCTCGCGCGCCATTTCAAGCGACTCGCTTGCAAGTCGCTTCGCAGTGGAGAGGTCACGTTGGCGGGCACAGAACGCAAAGGCGGCCGTCGCTCTCGCCAAGAGGACAGGCTCGTAGCGGGCATCGGGACCACGCAGAACCTCGAGCACCGTGTCGTAGCTCTCACCGGCATGTTCTCGCACCCACCAGTGCCGGCGAAGGGCGATCGCGAAGCGCATGACGACACCAGCGCCGTCACCTTTCGCCGCGGCGTACCGGATGGCCCGCCGGAGGTTCGCCTCTTCCGAGCTCAGTCGTTTGTACCAGCGACCCTGGTTCGGGCCCCAAAGCTCGGTGTCAGCTTTCTCCGCGAGTGCCAGGAAATGAGCGCAGTGCGCCTCCGCCAAGGCGACCACCTCTTCCTCGCTAGCTTCGACGAGATGCTCGGCGGCGAACTGACGGATCGTCTCGAGGAGCCGGTTCCGAACCGCGCCGTCGCTCGACTCGACCATCACCATGCTCTTGTCGACCAGTGATCCCAACAGGTCGGTGACTTCGAACACCTCGATATCACCGAGAGCACAGACCGCCTCCGCGGCCTCTAAGTCGAACCCTTCCGCGAACACCGACAATCGCCGCAGGAGAGACTGTTCGGGACTATTGAGGAGCGAATAGGACCAGTCCACGGTCGCCCGTAGCGTTTGTTGGCGCGGCAAAGCGCTTCTGCTACCTCCGGTCAACAGGCGAAAGCGCTGGTCGAGACGGTCGTGCAGGCTTGCGAGCGAGAGAGAACGCAATCTGGCCGCAGCCAACTCGATGGCGAGGGGCATCCCGTCCAGATCGAGACGACGAGCGAGCTCGTCTCCTCGTTGAGCACGAGATCGACCGCCTGCGCCCTCGCCCGATCCTTGAAGAGAGCCACCGCATCTGATGCCTCGGCGCCCGAGGTGTCTTCGTCTGAGTTGGGAAGCGACAACGATGGCACGCGGTAGATGGTTTCTCCTCCGATGCCGAGCGGCTCCCGGCTCGTCGTCAAGAGGTGGACCCGCGGGCACCGTCGCAAGATGGCGTCCGCCACGTTGGCGCAGTCGTCGATCAGGTGCTCGCAGTTGTCGAGCACGATGAGGACGTTCTGGGGCAGAAGGGCCTCAAGCAGGGTCTCGGTGGCGGTCCGTCCGGACTGGCCCTTGATGCCCAGCGCCTGACTGATAGCTGAGGCCACGGCACCTTGTTCGGAGAAAGGAGCGAGCTCGACGAGCCACACTCCGTCACCTGTCCCGTCGAGCAGGTCGGCGGCCACCTGAAGACCGAGTCGGGTCTTGCCCGAGCCGCCAGCACCGGTGAGGGTGACGAGCTGGGCGGACTCGACGAGGCGTCGGACCTCGGCCACTTCGAGGGCACGCCCCACGAAAGCCGCAGATAGTGCAGGCAGGTTGTTCGGCAGCTCCGGGTTGTCGAGCGAGCGGAGCGGGGGGAACTCGAACTCGAGGCCTTCGCCTTGAAGTTGGAAGATCTGCTCAGGACGGCCAAGGTCCTTTAAGCGGTGGAGCCCGAGGTCTCGCAACGAAGTACCCGCCGGTAGCGAGTCGCGGACGAGACCGGCTGCTGTTGTCGAGAGCAGGATCTGACCTCCGTGGGCAACAGCGCCAATACGGGCGGCGCGATGCACCTCGAGACCGACTAAACCCGCGCTTGTATCGGACGCCTCGCCGCAGTGGACACCCATCCCTACGCGAACCGGCTCACCGCACGGCCACCCAAATGCGGAAAAGGCCCGCTGCATCTCGATGACCGCGGCCACACAGGCGCTCGGCGAGGAGAATACGGCGAAGAACCCATCACCTTGCATGCTGATCTCTTTCCCGTCATGGGCCGAGAGGCTGGCACGGATGAGGCGGTGGTGATGAGCGAGAGACTCCGCGTAGGTAACCTCACCGAGGCGCGTGAGCAGCGCGGTCGAGCCCTCGATCTCTGTAAAGAGGAAGGTCAGGGTCTCCGTGAGGAGAGCCTAGGAGATCAATCTGGGCTGGCGCGTCGGCTCGTGGCAGCGCCCCGACATTACCGCCTTGACCGCCCGGTCAGCCTCCAGCGCCCGTCCACGTCGGTCTGCCTAGCGCCTGGTACACCCTTTGGCAGCTCTAGAACCTGGAGGATGAGGGCGGCACCAGAGCATGGCTTGATGAGGCACGGCGACGCCCTTCGGAACACCCCGAGCCGTACCTGAGTCGTGGATACGAAACAGATTCGCCTCGATTTCAGACAAGGACCACCGCGTAGCAAGTTGTCTGCTTTGTTGTCGCCCTCGCTCTCATCTCAGCCGCCTGCTGAACGCTGGTAGGGAGCGGTGAGACAATTCCATAATGGACTGGCCGCTGCTCGCTGATCTTTCCGAGGAGGATCGACGCCGCTTCCTCGCCATAGCCCGTCGGAGGAGGTTCGCCAAGAACGAGGTCGTCTTCCACGAGGGGGATCCAGGAGAGTCACTTCACCTAGTGGCGAAGGGCCACTTTGCGGTATGGGCAGGCACTCCAGCCGGCGACACGACGATGCTACGTGTGATCGGTACCGGTGGTTTTTTCGGTGAATTGGCACTTGTGGCAGATGCGGGCCGTCGCGTGGCGACGGTAGCGGCACTCGAGCCAGCCGAGACTCTTTCGGTCGGGCGTGCGGACTTCGAACGGCTCCGGGCAGTCCAGACCTCTGTCAACCAGGTGCTCGTGGCTGCGCTCGCGACCGAGGTACGACGTCTTTCTGCCCTGGTCGTGGAATCGCTCCATGTTCCGACCGAGACCCGCGTGCTGCGCCGTCTGCTCTCAGTAGCCGAACTTTGGGGCGGCGCAAGACCGGGGCTGGTCGTGCCTTTCACCCAGGAAGATCTCGCTGGTCTAGCCGGAACAACCCGGCCGACCGTCAACCGGACGCTGCGCCAGGCGGAACTCGCCGGTTTGCTGATCCTGCGACGCGGTCAGATCGAGCTAGTCGACCCGATCGGCCTGAGCGCTCGGGCACGGATGCCCTGAAGCAAGTGTGTCGGCGGCGTCGTTCTGAGCGTGCGCGACGACACAGACGCCGGTGTCCTGAATGCCCATGCTGAGGATGAGCTCGCAGCGAGCGGGCCAGACCGAGGGGGAACAGAGATGGAGACCAAGAGAAAAGCGCGGCTCGTTCAGTCGACGAAAAGCGTTATCACAGGTCATGACCGAAGCCCAAAGGTGAGCAGCAAGGCGCGGACCTGGCTCGGAGCGGTTCTCACCACGATTGCTTGCTCAGCTTGCATTTTAGAAACATCGAGTGCGCCCATGGCGTGGAGCTCCACGTCAACGCGCGACGGTCCGGCGATCGGGGTCAATGCCAGCGAGGCCGAGCTGGAGAGCCTGCAGGGGACGGGAGTGATCGGAGCAGGGACCAGGTTCGGTATGGAGCGCTTCCTTAGTGTCTTCCCGATCACCGTCGCTCCAAGGGTCGACCCGAGGGTGTCCAACAACGGGGTCAATGCCAGCGAGGCCGAGCTGGAGCGCCTGCAGGGGAAGGGAGTGATCGGAGCAGGGACCAGGCTCGGTATGGAGCGCTTCCTTAGTGGCTTCCCGATCACCGTCGCCGCTACGTCGAGATGACTGCCTGCCCGATCACGCAGTATGACCATCGATCCGAACGGCTACGTGACTACCCGTAGAACCTTGTCGATTAGCCGTTTGACGCATTAGAAAGGCCCGCCACCAGGCGGGTCTTTCTGCACCCCTTTCGAGCTTACCGAGCGGGATCAGCAAGTTCCGCCGGGCGGTCCTGAATCACTTCGGTGAAAGCGAGTCCGAGTGTCCAACATCGCCGGAACTTACGTGCGCAATGCTCGGCGATTACTTCCGTGATCTGAGCAAGCTCCCCGTCGACGAGGAGGGGGTGCTCAACCCCGCCGACATCGGCAGGAGGATGGCGAAGTACAGCACCGAAGTAGTTCGGTAACAGCACAAAGAGCCGTGATGAAAATGATCAAACTTCCGAACGAAGCAGAGCTTGATAAGTGATGGCATGACACCCTTGACCGAGACGCGCGACGCCATAAGAGCGTCGAGATCCCCCGGACAGGCTGACGCTTTCGCGCCATAATCGGCACCGCGCAGCGCGGCCCACTTCGCGTTCCCACGGCGGCCCGCTCGGTAGCGCGACTGGACCTCCCATGAGGGGCGCCATAGGTGACTAATGGGCGCGGCAGGCCGGGACGGGTCCTCACTTTCGAGTCCTCCGTCAGGACGGTCAGGTGGCAGCGCGGCTCGAGGGTACTGAGATCCGCTCGAGATCTGAGAACCGGTACCAGGTCTGGGTGTCAAAGTCGAGCAACTTGCAGGTCTTGAAGATCTCGTGGACGCTGGACCAGCGAAGCCGGTACTCGACGATGTCGACGCCGAAGCCCGCCGCTTTGAGGTCCGCGCACGCCTGCTTCAATCGATAAAAGGGGATGCGCGTGTCGATGTGGTGCGGCGTGTGCACCGAGATGTTGTGGGTCAAGGCTTCGTAGATAGGGCCGCCACGGACCACGGTGCTGCACGCCACCTGTGCAACCGTGGCGTTCCAGCGCTGGCGGTCATTGAAGAAGGGCCTGCGCGGATGCGTGTGGTGGAGATAGATGATCAGCGCTATGGCGTAGTTGAAGACGACCCAAGGCACGACGACGGCAGCGACAGTCGCTGTCCACCCCCCGCCGATTATCCAGGCGAGCGTCCCGCCTCCGAGCGCGAACAGGGTCGTGGTCAACTTCGAGATCCCGAAGTGATACCGGTCGCGGAGGTTCTTGTCACCGTGGAAACGAACCATGCCTGCCCACCAGACCCGCAGGAAGTAATGAAGACCACACCCGGGCAGGGAGCGCTCGATGCGGTATACGAGCCGAGCCGGACGTGATGCCGCCAAGTACTCAACTGGTGTCCACGGCCGCCAGATCCAGTCGACCGGACTGAGAGAAGTGAAGCCGTGGTGCACCCTGTTGTGCCCGTACGACCACAGGCCGTACATCTGCATCGAGGGCAGCATGGCGACCGTGCCGAGCAACTCGGCCTTGCGAGTCAGGTCGAAGAGCGCGCCGTGGGCAGCATCGTGTGCCCAGACGAAAAGTGAGGCGGTCATGACGCCGGCGAGCAACCCGAACACGAGCCTGACGATCAACAGGTGCACGATCAGCGCCCCGGAGATGAAAGCCATGTAGAGCACCGCGTCGAAAGCCAGCCAGCCGTAGGCGAGCCTGGCGGAACGCTGGTGGACAATCGGGGAGAATGCCGCCCGGACGGTTCCGAGCTTCACTTGCCCAAGGCGGGGATCGGCAGCCTCCACGCGGACGCCCACGCCCACGCGCAAAGAGGCCTCTTCAACTGCGACCATTGCAGGACGGTACCAGGTCGGGCCAGACCACGTTTTGTGCCATGAGCGGATGGAGAACGGGCCGCGCTACACGAGCTGTGACGTGCCGTGAGAGTGCCATGCGCCCATGAAGCCGACGCGCCCGACGTCGCCTTCGACGCTGTCTGTTTCGGGCCGTGCCAAGATGGGATCGTGACCGGGGCAGCCACCACATGAGCCTCTGCGAAGGGCTCAAGTGGGACGTGCACGGCACCGCGCAGCGCTCCGGGCTGCCGGCGACGAGGTCACCAAAGGAGAACAGCGATTCCTCGGCAGCGACGAGGGCGCCCGGCAGGTTCCGCCGCTCCGGGGCAGCGGCGTGCTCTGGAGGTTCCAGTGAGCTGGTTTGAATGCGTACCCAACTTCTCCGAGGGCCGGGACGAGGCGAAGATCGCCGCCATCGTGGCCGAGGCGCAGGGCACAGCGGGAGTGACGCTGCTGGACGTGGAACAGAACGCAGACCACAACCGCTGCGTGGTCACCCTCGTCGGCGAGGGGCCGCCGCTCGTGGACGTGGTCCTTCGGATGATGCAGGTCGCCACGACGCTGATCGACCTCACGAGCCACCGGGGCGAGCATCCACGGATGGGAGCCACCGACGTGGTCCCCTTCGTACCGCTCGGCGAAGCCACGACGGAGGAGGCGATCAACCTCGCCGTCGCGCTCGGCACCCGGGTCTGGGAGGAGCTGCACATTCCGGTGTACCTCTACGGCCAGGCTGCCAGGGTGGCAGAGCGCCAGGATCTGGCGAAGGTACGCGCCGGACAGTTCGAAGCCATTCGCGATGCCATCGGCACCGATCCCGCCCGTCACCCCGACATCGGCGAGCCGCGTGTGCACCCGACAGCGGGCGCGGTGGCGATCGGCGCCCGGCCGGTGCTCATCGCCTACAACGCCTACCTCACAACCGCCGACGTCGCGGTCGCAAAGCGCGTGGCCCGCGCCGTTCGCGGACGTGACGGTGGGCTGGCTGAGGTCAAGGCTCTCGGCTTCGAGATCCACGAGCGCCAGCGGGCGCAGGTCTCCATGAACCTGACCGACTATCGGCGCACCCCGATCTACCGCGCCGTCGAAGCCGTGAGGCGCGAGGCTGCTCGTTTCGGGGTGGGAGTGGAGGAGACCGAGGTCGTCGGTCTCGTGCCCGAGGACGCCCTGTTTGACGCGGCTGAGTACTACCTTCAGCTGAACAGCTTCGACCGGAGCACAGTCCTCGAGCGCAAGGTGCGGGGCGTGCAGTCCTCGGGGGAGTCCCTCTCCGATTTCAGCGCCCGGCTCGCCGCGCGCACCCCGACCCCAGGAGGCGGGAGTGCCGCCGCTGCCGCCGGCGCGATGGGAGCTGCGCTCGGCGAGATGGTCGTCGCCTACTCGGTCGGCAAGGACGACGCGAGCTTGGACGAGGTCCGGGAACGGTTCGCCGCCGCCCGGGGCCGCTTCATCGCCTTGGTCGAACAGGACGCAGAGGCTTACGCCGGGACGGTCACGGCGCGCCGGGCGACCAAGGCCGAGCCCGGGGCGGAGGCGGAACAGACCTGGACGGCGGCCATCCGGCATGCCGCGGATGTGCCGCTCGATACGGCGCGTCTCGCCTGGAGCTGCGCCGGGGAGCTCCGGCAACTGGCAGACCGGGTGCGGCCGATGATGAAGAGTGACTGGACCACCGCCCTCGCCCTTTTGAATGCGGCGCGGGAGGGCGCCATCGCAAACGTGGCGATAAACGCCGACGACCTGCGTGAGCGCGGGGCCGACATAACCGACCTCGAGGCCGCGATCCACCAACTCGGTTAGGTGGACCGATGAGGTGAAGGTTCGGCGCTGCGGCCCTAGTCGGGTCTAACCAAGCGCCGCATTCAATCCATTTCCGGCCAAGACGTCCTGCGTTTGCTTGTGCTCGCGCCCTCGATCTGATACAACGAAGCCAGCACGCGTGAATTCGTTGCATCACTTATATAGCGGCGAAGGCTCCTGATCCCCCGGCAAAGGCGAGGTGCTGGGGAACGCGAAGGACCTTTGACCCTTCGCCGGGTGTGGGCACGCGGGCGAATAGCTGCTTGTCACCCCCTGCCTATCCGCGTCTCGACGACAGGAGGCGGTGCGTGATGAGCACTCAGGAGACCTACACCAGCAGCTTGCAGATCGAGCGGCGCTCGATTGACTTCATTCCCGCTTCGGAGCGGCACGGCACGCCCAACCGGCTTTTCTTCATCTGGTTCGGGGCCAACATGCAGGTGACGGCAGCCGCGACCGGGGCCATCGCCGTCCTGATAGGGCTCTCGCTGCCATGGGCGCTGCTGGCGTTGCTGATCGGGAACCTCTTCGGTGTGACGTTCATGGCCGCTCACTCCGCACAGGGGCCGAAGCTCGGCATTCCTCAGATGATCCAGAGCCGGGCCCAGTTCGGCTTCTATGGCGCCATCGTGCCGCTCATCCTCGTCCTTTTGATGTACGTCGGTTACTTCGCGGCGAGCGCAATCCTCGGCGGGGCGGCACTCGCGGCGTGGTGGGGCATCAATGACAAGCTGGCGACCGTCATCGTCTCGGCCCTGTGCACGGTGCTGGCGATCTACGGCTACCGGATGATCCACCAGTACGAGCGGTGGGTCAGCCTCGTGAGCGGCCTCGGCTTCGTCTACCTCACTATCCGGCTGTTGACGTTGCACCACATCTCTGCGGTCTGGGTCTCGGGAAGCGTTCCCTATGGCACCTTCCTCCTGGGTATCACCCTGGCTGCCACCTGGCAGATCACCTACGCGCCCTACGTTGCTGACTACAGCCGCTACCTGCCAGCGGACACGAACATGGCGTCCACCTTCTGGTGGACCGCGGCGGGCTCGGTCATCGGCTCGTACTGGCTGATGGCTTTCGGCGCCGTCGGGCTTGCCGTCGCGCCCAAGCTGTTCAACGGCGGGAGCGTGACATTCTTCACGGGCCTGGGCAACAACCACACCGGCTGGCTGATCGCCCTCGTCATCGTCGGGGGCATCGTGGCGGCCAACGTGCTGAACCTCTACGGGATGTTCATGTCCGCCACGACGACCATCACCGCTCTGCGCCGGATGCAGGTCCACCGTGGCGCCAGGACGATCTTCGTGTGCGTCGCTGCGGTGATTGGGACCGTGCTGGCAATCGCCGCCACCTCGAACTTCCTCACCAACTTCGAGAACTTCATCCTCTTTTTGGCGTACTTCCTGATCCCATGGACGGCCATCAACCTGACCGACTTCTACTTCGTGCGCAAGGAGCAGTACGACATCGACTCGATATTCACTCCGGACGGGATCTACGGGCGCGTCGACTGGCGCACGATGATCGCCTATCTCGTCGCCATCGGGGTGGAGGTCCCGTTCATGAACACGACCTTCTACGTCGGTCCCATGGTCTCCCACCTGGGTGGCGGGGACATCTCCTGGATTCTGGGCCTGATCGTGGCGAGCGGCTTGTACTACGTCCTGCACATGGGCGTGGACGTGATGCCCCACACCAAGTCGGCGGACCCAGCTCACCAGGCCGAACCTATTGAATCAACCGGAGTGTGACGAAATGGCAAGTGGACCACGCACTGTGCGCGCACCGCACGGCAGCCAGCTCTCCTGCAAGGGCTGGCCGCAGGAAGCGGCGATGCGCATGCTTATGAACAACCTCGACCCCGATATCGCCGAGCATCCCGACCAGTTGATCGTCTACGGCGGCGGCGGAAAGGCGGCTCGCAACTGGGCCGCCTACGACGCCATCATCGCGAGCCTGCAAGAGCTCGGGCCCGAGGAGACACTGCTCGTCCAGTCCGGCAAGCCCGTGGGCGTCTTCCGGACCCACGAGTGGGCGCCGAGGGTCCTCATCGCGAATGCCAATCTCGTGCCGCAGTGGGCGACCTGGGAGGAGTTCCGCCGCCTGGACGCCCTCGGGCTGACCATGTTCGGCCAGATGACCGCGGGATCGTGGATCTACATAGGGACCCAGGGAATTCTGCAGGGTACCTACGAGACCTTCGCCGCCATCGCGGAAAAGCGGCACGGCGGGAGCCTTTCCGGCACGATCACCCTCACGGCCGGGCTCGGCGGGATGGGGGGCGCCCAGCCGATGGCCGTCACGATGAACGGTGGTGTCGTGCTGTGCGTCGAGGTTGACCAGTCGCGGATCCAGCGTCGTTTGGACACCGGCTACCTCGATGTCCTCGCCGACGGGGTGGACGACGCGCTCAGCAGGGCCATGGAGGCGAAACGCGGCCGCCAGGCCCTGTCGATAGGCATATTGGGCAACGCCGCAGACGTGGTGCCGCACCTGCTCTCGATCGGGGCGGAGATCGATGTCGTCACCGACCAGACCTCGGCCCATGACCCGCTCATGTACGTGCCGCGTGGCGTGAGCGTGGACGAGATGCCGCAGTTGAGGGCCAAGGACCCCGAAGGGCTCATCAATATGGCCCGTGAGTCGATGGCCCGCCACGTCGAAGCGATGGTCGGCTTCCTCGACGGTGGGGCCGAAGTGTTCGACTACGGCAACTCGATCCGCGCCGAGGCGACAACGGGTGGCTGCGCACGCGCCTTCGACTTCCCCGGTTTCGTCCCCGCCTACGTCCGGCCACTGTTCTGCCAGGGCAAGGGCCCGTTCCGCTGGGCGGCACTGTCCGGTGATCCGGGCGACATAGCGGCCACGGACCAGGCGGTGCTCGCTGAGTTCCCGGAGAACGAGTCGCTCGCCCGTTGGATCCGTATGGCGGGCGAACGGGTGCATTTCCAAGGGCTGCCGGCGAGGATCTGCTGGCTCGGGTACGGCGAGCGTGACCGGCTGGGCCTGCGCTTCAACGACATGGTCGCCCGCGGCACTCTCAAGGCGCCGATCGTCATCGGGCGCGACCACCTCGACTGCGGGTCAGTCGCCTCGCCGTATCGGGAGACCGAGGGGATGTGCGACGGCTCCGACGCCATAGCCGACTGGCCGCTTTTGAACGCGATGCTCAACACGGCCTCCGGCGCCTCCTGGGTGTCGATCCACCACGGCGGCGGAGTCGGCATCGGCCGTTCCATCCACGCCGGGCAGGTGACGGTCGCCGACGGCACGGCGCTGGCGGCTGAGAAGCTCGAGCGGGTGCTGACAAACGACCCGGGCAGTGGTGTCATCCGGCATGTCGACGCGGGCTATGTCGAGGCCGAGCAGGTGGCGGCGGCGCACGGGCTCAGGGTCCCGATGCGCGACCACGGCGGGACGGCGACGGCGACATGAAGCTCACCGACCGGGACAACGAGATGCTCGACGGCGTCGACGGTGAGGGCGTGGCACTTGCCATGCAGGTTCTCGTCGCGATAGGGCGGGCATTCGACGCCGAGCAGATGTGCGATATCTCTCGGGCGCACGTCGCCTTGAGCAACCAGGACGCGGACGTCTGGTTCGCGGAGCGGCTGGTGGCGGGCGGCGCCGTCTGCAAGATCCCGCCAACGGTCAATCCCGGGTTCTGCCTCGAGTTCTTCCGACACCTGCCGGGCCTGACCCCCGAAGACATGGAGTCGATGGAGCGCACGGAGGCCGCCTACCGGGCGCTCGGCGCCCAGTTGACCTACAACTGCACGCCCTACCTGCAGGGCAACGTGCCGCGTTTTGGTGAGGTGACCGCCTACTCGGAATCAAGCGCCACCCCCTACATGAACTCCGTCTACGGGGCTCGCACGAACCGGGAGTCGGCCCAGTCCGCCTTGTGTGCCGCGGTGACCGGCCGGGTCCCGATTTACGGCCTTTTGTTGGACGAGAACCGCAAGGGCCAGGTGCACGTGCACGTCGAACCGACGCTCACCGACGAGTTCGACTACCACCTGCTGGGTTACGCGGTGCCCCGAAAAGCCTGCATGCAAACCGCCTTCATACCCGTGTTCACAGGCATTCCCGCGAACGTGAGCCCGGAAGCGCTCATGAACCTGGGTGCGGAGCTGAACACGGGCGGCAACGTGCCGATGTACCACATTGTCGGGGTCACCCCGGAGGCTCCTACGCTCGAGGCCGCCTTCCACGGCGAGCCTCCGGGCGAGCCCGTCGTCATCACCGCCGATGATCTCGCCGAGGAACAGCAGATGCTCTCGGCCGAAGGCGGCGCCATCGAGTTCGCGCTGCTCGGATGCCCGCACCTGTCGC
Organism: Acidimicrobiales bacterium; assembly: GCA_052148655.1. Taxonomy (GTDB): domain Bacteria; phylum Actinomycetota; class Acidimicrobiia; order Acidimicrobiales; family Bog-793; genus Fen-455. The sequence continues at coordinate 3,304 of JBKQHU010000129.1, read as the reverse complement.
TCGACCAGCTCCGGGCGATCGCCGACCGGATCGACGGTCGCCAGTTCAAGGTCGAGTTCTGGGTCATGACATCGTTCTACGCCAAAGAGCTCGCCAACCGCATGGGCATCGCCGAGGTGATCGAGAAGGCCGGAGGTCATCTCGTCCCCGACACCTGCATCGACCAGGTGGCCTGGAAGCACCTGGCCGGCAAGAGGGGCGTCACGGACTCGCTGAAGGGCGCGTACTACACCCAACGGCGTGACATGGAGTTCGTGCTGCGCAGCGTGGGTGAGTGTGTGGAGGCCGCGATCAAAGGAGAGGCAGCATGACCGCGCGGGAAGTCACCGTCATCAGCTGCCGGGGCGCAGCGCCGGGCAAGGCGTCCGGGCCGGCCGTGGTGTCGAGTGACGCCATCTGCTTCTACCTCGTGGACCCACCCACCGGCACCGTCATCGAGTCCGGCCACGCCATCGAGGGCCGGGCCATAGCCGGAAGCGTCCTGGTCTGCCCCGGGGGAAAGGGGAGCTCGGTGGTCCAGGCCGACGGCCTCTACCAGCTGGCCAAGGCCGGCACCGCACCCGCGGCGGTCGTAGTCGCGGAGTTCGACACCGTGCTCGTGGCCAGTGCCGTCGTCGTCGGGGTTCCCCTCGTGCGCTGTGCCCCCGAGGACTTCGAACGCATCCGCGACGGTGACATGCTGGACGTGGACTCCGACCGGGAAGTCGTCACGATCCGGTGACCGTAGCCCCGGTCGTGCGCGGGCTGCGACAGGGCGAGATGGAACTGCCGCGGGTGCACGTGGTGCGACAGCTTTTTGACGTGCCACCCGCTGTCGACGTGGCCGCGCAGGTGGGCCGCGAGTGGCGGCGGCTCGAGTCCCGCATCAGACCACCCGCGGGGGCACACATAGCGGTGGCCGTCGGTAGCCGGGGTATCGACGGCCTGGCGCCCGCGGTGCGGGCTGTCGTGGCTGAGCTGCACTCTGCCGGCTGCGAACCGTTCATAGTGCCCGCCATGGGCTCTCACGGCGGCGCGACCGCGAGCGGCCAGACCGAGGTGCTCGCGGGTCTGGGCATCACCTCAGAGGCGGTCGGCGCGCCGGTCCGGGCCACGATGGACGTCGTTGCGATGGGCTCAGTGGGCGGTATCCCGCTGTGCCTGGATCGCCTTGCCGCCGAGTCCGACGGCATCATCGTCGTGAACCGCGTGAAGCCGCACACGGACTTCGCCGGGCCGATGGGAAGCGGCCTGTTGAAGATGCTCTGCATCGGCCTGGGCAACCAGGAGGGGGCCGACCGCCTGCACAGGGAAGGTGTTGCGCGTGACCTGGGCGAGGTGGTGCGCGAGGCTGCGGTCGCCCTTCTCGAGCGTGTGCCGGTCCTGTTCGGTGTCGCCATTGTGGAGAACCAGCAGCACCGCGCTTGCGACGTCCGCCTCGTGCCCGGCCCCGACATCGAGGCCGCGGAGCTGGCACTCCAGGACGTCGCGCGAGGGTTGCTGCCCGGTCTTCCTCTGGACGACATCGACCTACTGATCATCGACGAGATGGGCAAGGACATCAGTGGGGCGGGACTGGACCCGAATGTCATCGGGCGCTCACTTGGGCCCTGGCAGGTCAAACGGGAGCGACCCCGCATCACGCGGATCTTCGTGCGCGACCTGACGTCTGCCTCGGAGGGCAACGCCTGCGGCCTTGGCTTCATCGACGTCACCACACCGCAACTGATCGAGAAGGTCGACCTCGAGGTGACCGCGGTCAACGCCATCACGGCATGCTTCCCGGAGGACATGCGCCTGCCGCTGACGCTTCCGACCGACCGCGACGCCATCGGGGCCATGCTCGGTACGCTTCGCCCCTTCACGGCAGGAGACCTCCGCCTCGTGCACATCAGGAGCACGCTGGCGCTCGAGCGGCTCGTTGTCTCAGAGGGCTGTCTGCCGGCCCTCGACGACAGGCTGAACGTGGTCATCGACGAGGAACCGCTCTTTCTCGGCTTCGACGAAGCTGGCCGACTGGTCTCGCCTCTGTCGGGATGGCGGCACAGCGGCGTCGACGCCGTCGCCGGCAGCTGGGACGTGACTCGGCGTAAACGCCAAACCTGTTGACAATCTGTTGCCAACAGGTTTGACATTCGCGTGAGTCGGTGAGTCGGCCCGGTTTGGAGCCGGGTTCACGTCGCAGAGCGCTCGTCGCTCGTTCGAACACCGAGGGCGCGGTCAATCGACCTTGGCGACCAGCGAGGGCGCAACCAGTGCACGACGATCTGTTCAACAAGAAGGGTCCCTGCGACCGTGAGCACCGGCGTCAGGCGCCTTATCGCCGATTCCCCTCCTCGTTTCGGGACGCCTGCCTCGTTAGGCACCTGGTGGAGCTCCTCGACCCTCCGTGCGGCAGCACTCGCTGGCGCGGCCAACACCGAGAACTCGAGGTTCTCGGCAAACTCCGCGATAAGACTTCGCGACAGCGATGCCAGCTTGTCAAAGGCGAACTGAGCGAGTTTGCCGTCGATCGAGAGAACCGTGACCACCTCGACTCTGGTGCCCCTCGGGGAGGGGGAGAGGGACGCGGTGACCAGAGCAGTACCGTTTCCCTGCCCTCGGATCTCGCCGCCTTCCGCCTTGAGCACCGCCCTGTGCGCGTCGGCGTCGAGCAGTAGGTAGCGGGCGGCGCCCTCGTACCACACCGTTACAGGCCCGAGTTTGACCTTCACGACCCCTAGGTACTCGTCTGTCCCTCCCCCTAGGAGCCAGATTCCGGGCAGATAGGGCGTGATCCGCTCGATGTCGGTGAGGACGCCCCACGCCTCGGCGACCGGCAACGGCACCTCGAAACTGTCCTCCAACTGCATAACTGGCCCCCCTCGCAGTCGGTACAACAGGCTGTTCGCCAGGCGTTATTCCTTTTCCGCGCGCTTGGCCCGGGACACGGCGGAGCGTGGAGCCGTTGGCGCGCTGACAGCGAGCCATCGGGGCCGTGATCTGGCCGGATTCCGGTCGACCCGTCGAGGCCCGGCGAGCTAAACAGTCCGGTCGGTCTGCGCCTTCGGACTACCGGCGACAATGACCACCGCAAGACAGAGAGTGCGACTCGGTCGGTCACCGTCGTCATTCGGCGGTGCGTCCAGCCTTGGTTTCCAAAGGATCCGGACCGCTGCCCATCAACCCTGGCTCCAGTTGCGCGGGTTATGTTTCTGCTCATAGATAAAGAACCCGGCCTGCATCCCGAGCAGTTCCTGACGGCCCTGGTCGCCTCGGCCGACGACGCCATAATCGGCGAGACACTCGACGGGGTGGTGCTCTCCTGGAACGCCGGGGCCGAGCG
>JBKQHU010000128.1:0-5203 GCA_052148655.1 Acidimicrobiales bacterium | reverse complement strand
CACCCGACTCGGCGCGAAACAGCACGATGAAAAGGCACCGGGAACCACATCAATGGACCGCCATCGCCCGATATGGCTCGATCGAGTGCTGGAGACCCGACTCAATGGGTCGCGTGAATGATGAGGGTTAACTACCAAAGCAACGCGGTTGAGTTCACCAAGGCACAACTGGCCAAGTCGGGCTCCCCCAGCCCACTGGTAACCATCAGCTACATCGGAGCGTGCAGTCTCGCGTTCGATCCCTCAGGCGACTTATGGGTCGGCGGCGCTGAGAGCCTTGGCAGCACCGTCGTCGAGTTCGCCAAGGCACAACTGGCCAAGTCAGGCTCACCCACACCCCGGGTAAGTATCTCCTCGCAATCTCTAGACGAGCCATGCCGTCCCACTTTTGACTCCTCAGGTGTGGGCGTCTAACTATTTGGGCGGCAGCGTCGTTGAATTCGCCAAGGCACAGCTGGCCAGGTCAGGCTCTCCGGCCCCACGGGTCACGATCTTCACCAACAGCATGTCGTCTCCGGGCGACGTCGCCCTTGACTCTGCGGGTGACCTCTGGGTGCCCAACGCGGGCACCAATGCCATCTTCGAGTTCGCAAAAACCGAGCTGGCCAAGTCGGGCCTCCCGACCCCGGCAAAGACTATTGCTGGCCCCGCGACAGGGCTGAACTGGCCGTGGGCACTCGCCATTGAGCCGTAGGCGCGAGAGACGGGCGACCCCGCTGTAGACGAGATAGGCCGCGACCTGACGCTTCATCTGCGTGCTTAGGGCGCCGCCGCTACACCTATCTCGGCTGCACCGATCGACGGCTCTGGTGCGGCGGCCGCTCTGAGTCCTGGGTGCGACGGGAGTCGTTCTGCGTGCCAGGTTCCGGTTAGGGAAGGTGCCCCAACAACCAGTCGTGGACGTCGCCGACCTTCTGCACCAGAGTTAGGTGACCGTCGTTGTCGCTCAGATGTGCCTCGACTCCAGGGATCTGCGCCGCGAGCCACTCGCCGTGACCAAAGGGCACGAAGTGGTCCTTCCGACCGTGCCACAAGAGGATCGGAACCTTGATGTCCGCCGGCTCGAAACCCCAGGGTCGCGCAAAGGCAAACGAGTCGTCGATGTAACCGCCCGGGCCCGGGGCCAGACCAGATTGCATGGCGTCGATCAGATATGCGGCTAGATCGCCAGTCGCCGCGCCGGCGTCGACGTCCGAGAGGAGCGACCCCCACTGCTCGAGCAGGCCCTCGGGTGTCGCCTGAAGCAGCTCGTCTCTTTCGGCGCTTGACTTGACCTCGAAAGCCGGAGGATCGTTGATCGAAAGCTGAAAGTCCTCGGCGTTGAGCTCGCCCATCCCGGCAAAGAAGTCCAGTCCCGGTGCCCCGTATGGCGCGAGCGACGCCAGCGAGGCGGCGGCCACGATAAGGTCCGGAGCCAGCGCAGCGCATGCCAAGGCGTGCGGACCTCCTCCCGACATTCCCCAGGTCAGCATCCGGTCTACACCCAGCGCGGCAGCGATGGCTCGGGCGTCATCGGCGGCACCGGCGACGCTACGCCCGATCTGCCGGCTGGAGCCGCCGTAGCCCGGTCGGTCGTAACCGACGAGCCGGATACCTCGGGCTTCAGCGTCGGCAACATGAGGGGGAAAGAGAAGCCGCGAGTTGGGCGTACCGTTGTGAACCAAGACGACCTCGCCATGGTCAGCCCCCTCCACCTCGAGATGCAGCTTTCGTCCGCCCGCCAACGAGATGATCCGCTCCATCATTCCTCCTTGACTCGACCGGTCCAGCTCCCAGGCCGGCATAGCCAGACGGCCTGCCCAAGATATAGCCCGCGGATCGATCAGCGCCCCTAAGTGCGTCCCCGGTCGCCCCTATTGGCCAGGGTGACAGATCGATTCATCGGCGCCTCATTCCCGTCGCTTGCTCGTGGCCCTGGCCGCTCGTACAACGGATACTTCGTCGGGATCCGCGGTCTACGTGAAGTGCCGTGACCTGAGCTAGTGCCCCAGCGGTTCCCCGCGAGCTGGCTCCACTCCCCCGGGCGTCCTGGCCCGCTGCAGGCCGTCCTGACGGGTGCCTCTGAGCAGGAAGCCTGTTGGATTCGTGGTAGGTGGCACATTCAACATCTGGAGGACTCGAGAGCGAGGGCTCGTCGCGGCCCGCCCCAACTCGTCGTGCGAGGTTCGGTGGCGCGGTCGAGCGGCCGTTTCGGTGGGAAGCCAAGTGGCCCGCGCTGCGCCTGCCGAATCGGGCGCGGCCACCGTATCCCTTCCGACGGTGTCGAACGGGAGGTTCTGTATCCCACGGTTCGCAGCTCGGTCCGAGGCTGGCCTTCGGAGAGATTGCTGATGCCGAGTGAGGCGCGAACATCTCTTCGTGTGCGAGTTCGATCAGTTGGCGGATCACTACGACGAGACCCGAGGCGGAGAAGGCCGAGGTGACGAGTACGCCGCCGAAATCGATGCCGTCCTCCCGCCGGACGACGGCCCGATCCTCGAGGTTGGAGTCGGCACCGGGGTCGTTGCGCTCGGTCTGGTGAGACGAGGGCGCCAGGTCGTCGGGCTCGACATCTCCGCGCCCATGCTCCTCCGGGCCCAGAAGCGTCTGGGGTCGCTCGTCATGCTGGCCGACGCCTTGGAGATGGCGGTGGCAACAGGCAGCGTCGCCCACGCTGTGTCGGTGTGGGCGGTGCATTCAGTCGCCGATCCGGTACGGCTATTTCATGAAGTTGCTCGTGTGCTGCGTCCGAGCGGCCTTTATGTGGTGTCCTCAACCCAGCGGCCGGCGGTCGACGACGTTGTTGGTCAGATCATCAAGGAGATGAGCGAACGGGTCGACGCTCGTCGCGGTGCCTTGCGACCACGGGGCGTCACGGTCGAAGAAGTGCTGGGATGGGCCGGTAGCGCCGGGTTTGTTGGCACCGTCCACGAGCTCCAGCGCCAATGGCGCTCGGCCCCCGCCTACGAACTCGCAGCCATTGCTCACCGCAGCTGGCCGGCGCTGCGTGAACTAGACGATGCCGCCATCGACGAGGTCACCAGACCTGCCGTTGAAGCTCTCCGATCCCTTCCCGACACGGACCACCTTCGGCGGACAGTCTCCGACCTGATCGTTTTCCACCGCCCCTGATCAGAACCTGAAACCGCTATCCGATCGGGCTGCCGTGGATTCTGACCTGCGACGCAGAATTTCCTTCGATTGGTCAGAACAGGCGTCGTCGAGGAACCGGCTAGGACGGGTCGCGAGCCAGAAGGACGCACCAAACGACCCTGCCTTGAGGCGGCCCCATTCGGGCCAGATCAGACGGGTTCCTGGACGGGTGGCTGATCAGCGCGTGACGTCGACTACTTGGGCCTCAGGAGTCGTCGGGCGGACCAGTCGGCCGTCCGCGATGCATCGTTATGATCGCCGCATGCGGGGCCGAGCGGCGAACATGTGGTGGGGCACGGCCATCGAGTCTCCGGACCCGCCGGCGGCTGCCGCCTTCTACTCAAGGCTCCTGGACTGGCCAGTCATCCATCAGGAACCCGGCACGTCGGTTGTGAAGCCGCCCCAGGAGTCGGTGTTTATGGTCTTCCAGCTCGCCGAGGACTACGTCCGACCGCTCTGGCCGCCCGTGACGGGCCAGCAGCGCACGATGATGCACCTCGACGTACAAGTCGACGATCTCGACGCGGCCGTCGCCGACGCCAAGAGCCTCGGGGCCGAGCTGGCGGAGATCCAGCCCCAGACGAACGTGCGGGTCATGTTCGATCCGGACGGCCACCCGTTCTGTCTCTGTCGCGAGGGCGACTGACGGGCAGTGATGCAGATCCGGTGATACAAAGCGGCTTCACTCCGACACCAGCCCACGACTCCGGGACATGATCGACCGATGGCACCGGTCAGCTCCTATGTGACGCGGCCGCTCAGTCCTGATACCTGGGACGACTTCGCCCGTCTGGTGGAGGCTAACAACGGGGTCTGGGGCGGCTGCTGGTGCATGGGTTTCCACCCCGAGGGGGTCGGCAAGGGCCACACCGTTTCTGGAAACCGTCTGGCAAAGCAAGCCCACGTTCGCAACGGAACGGTGCACCAGCTTCTCGTTTACGACGGCGGGGAATGCGTCGGGTGGTGCCAGTACGGGCCGCCGGTGGAGCTTCCCAACATCAACAACCCGAAAACCTATGCCAAGGGCCTGGGCGAGTTACCTGACTGGCGGATCGGTTGCATCTTTACTGGAAGCGGGCACCGGCGCAGTGGGGTTGCGCGTGCGGCCCTCGGCGCCGCGCTGGCCGCCATCCGCGATGCTGGGGGCGGGCTCGTCGAGGCCTACCCGGAGCAAGTCGAGGGGCGCCCGCCGCAGCGCGGTGCCTATTTCCATACGGGGCCGGCTGACCTGTTCGAGGAGTTCGGCTTCGAGCGAGACCGGAAGATAGCAAAATGGCGGTGGGTGATGCGGCTGCGAATCCGGTCTTGACCGAGTCCTGCCGATCTGTTGCCGCGATGGCTGACAGCGTCGAACGCGCTCACAAGTCTGTGAACAGATCTTCACATCTGCGACCGATCGGAGCTCATACCACTTCTCCCTCACGCCGCTCATGAGGACGGTTGCGAAGCGTTACCGAGTCGGCGTCGCTAACGGGGTGCCGGTCACCTGCGGCAGATGGACACTCGCCAGGCGAGTGCACCGTTCGGGTCGATGTTGATGTCGATCTTGCAGGTTTCGACTGAATCCACCTGCCACCCATCGCGGAAGCTGGCCCCTATCTCGTCCTGGGTCACCCGCCTGGGTCCCCAGATGCCCGGCTGCCGGTCGCTGAAGCACAGCATGTAAACGCGGCCGCCTGGCGGTAGAACGGCCCGAAGGCTGTCGACATACTGGGCACGGTCGTCGTCGTCAAAGACATGAAAGAGTCCACAGTCGAGCACGGTGTCGAACTGTTCGTTGAGGCCGGATAGCTGGAGGGCGTTCCAAACGAGGAACCGAGCTGTCAGGCCTCGGTCGCGGGCTTTGCCTCGAGCGATGGCGATCGCTGTCTGAGCCGAGTCGATGCCGGTGGCCTCGTGGCCGAGGCGAGCGGCCATGAGAGCATGCTCTCCGGTCCCACAGCCGGCCTCGAGCACTCGACCGCGCAGAACGCCTGCCTCGGCAAGTTCAAGGAGGGCAGGCTGAGGTCGGCCGATGTCCCACGGGGGTGTGCCGGCATAGGACACATCGAAGTCCTCGTGCCTCGGTCGA
>JBKQHU010000127.1:0-29643 GCA_052148655.1 Acidimicrobiales bacterium | reverse complement strand
GAGCTCGTCACCACGATCCCGCCGGGCTCGGCCTATGAGTTCCACCAGGTTGCCCGGGTGACGGCACAGGTGGAGCTGGCCGTTAAGCCAGAGTCAATCGCACTCGGTGCGTTCGGCGCGATCGCGGGACTTGTCGCCCTGGTCCTCGGCGCACAGGCGATCTCCCGCCAGCTCCGTCGGGGAAACGAGGACCGCCGTGTGCTGCGCGCGCTAGGGGCCGGCCCCCTACTCACGAGTAGCGACGGGCTCATCGGGGTCGGTGCCGCGGTGGTACTCGGCTCGGCCCTCGCGTTCGGCGTCGCCGTCGGTCTCTCCCCGCTTGCGCCACTCGGACCGGTACGGCCCGTCTATCCCGACCCCGGGGTCGCAGTGGACTGGACGGTATTGGGGATCGGATTCGCTGTGCTCGTCGGCGGACTCGGGGCAGTCGCGGTCGCCACTGGGTGGCGCGCAGCGCCGTCCCGGAGGATTCCGATCCAGAATGCGACGACGGGCGGCTCGAGCATCGTCCGCGGCGCACTGTCTGCAGGGGTTTCGGTCGCCGGGGCCGTCGGGGTGCGGTTCGCACTCGAACCGGGGCGGGGTCGGACCGCGGTGCCGGTGCGCTCGGCACTCATGGGCACGACGCTCGCGGTCACCTTGTTGGTCGGGACCTTCACGTTCGCGAGCGGCTTGCACACCTTGATCTCCCGACCCGCGCTCTACGGGTGGAACTGGACCTACCTGCTGAACCCGAGCAGTGACGTCCCTCCCCAAGCGATCACGCAGCTCGACCGCGACCCAGACGTGGCTGCATGGAGCGGGGCGCAACTGACGAATGTGGAGATCGACGGCACATCAGTCCCGACCTTGGTGAGCAGCGAGACGGGCCCGACGGTCGAGCCACCGATCCTCTCCGGACACGGGCTCGATGGCGCCAACCAGATCGTGTTGGGCGCCGCCACGTTGGCCGCGCTCCACACCCACGTCGGTGGCACGGTGACGGTGACCTACGGCGCGCCGGACGACGCGCCGGTCTATGTCCCACCGACCGTCCTGCACGTCGTCGGGTCGGCAACGTTTCCGGCAGTCGGGTTCACTAGCTTCATCGCCGACCACACCTCGATGGGCACGGGCGCACTCCTCTCGCTCGCCGTTACACCGCTCGCGTTCCAACGCGCCCTCCTCAGTCCTGACCCGACCCTGAACGGCCCGGAGATGGTCTTCGTGCGGTTGCGCCGCACGGTGAGCGCCGTTGAGGGTCGGGCAAACCTCGAGCGGATCGCCGCGGTCGCGAACCACGCCTTCGCCACCGACCGCGATCCCGAAGCCGCCGGCGACACCGTCACAGTCCTCGGCGTGCAACGTCCCGCCCAGATCGTGAACTACAAAACCACCGGCGCGACCCCGGTCATCCTTGCTGGAGGGCTCGCCCTCGGGGCGATCGTCGCGCTCGCGCTCACGCTCATCGCCTCGGTCCGCTACCGACGACGCGACCTCGCCCTCCTAAAGGCTCTCGGCTTCACGCCGCGACAGCTGAGGCGAGTGGTCGCGTGGCAGTCGACAGTGACCGCGGTGGCCGGCATCATCGTCGGGATCCCGGTCGGGATCCTCATCGGACGCGAACTGTGGACCCTCTTTGCCCGCAACATCGACGCGGTCCCCGACCCCACCGTGCCGATACTCTCGGTGATCCTCGTCGGCGTCGGCGCGCTCGTCTTCGCCAACGTTGTCGCCGCCCTCCCAGGCCAGATCGCCGCGCGCACCCCGACCGCGTTGGTGCTGCGGGCCGAGTAGTGGCGCCGAGGGACCCGGCGCCGGTGCGCGGAGCCGTAGGATGACCAGGACCGACCTTCGCGTTGCCTGTTAGCGATTCGGGCCGGGACCTTCTTACGGCCGTCACTGCTGGCCTTGGGGTGCCCCTAAACATTCGGCGGACAGGACTTCTTAGAGGCATTCCATTGTGCCGTTGGGTGACAGTTCAAGGGTCGCCCTGAAGCGGAGCGGGGCAGTCGCGAATATCGAACGTCGTCAGTACCGAACGGCCGCTGGAACGGAATAGCGACCGCCCCGAACGAGGCCTCTGGCTTCATACGGCGCAAGCTCTTGGCGGGGAACAACGGTGGAAACGGCTGGGGCGAGCGTCTGTGTCCCTGGTGGGTGTGGAATCGCTCTCGTGTCGGGTTCGAACGTGAATCACTTACTGCCTGTACGAATGGACGCGGAAACTGCCCGCTGAACTGGCTGAACGTTGTGATTATGACAACGCGGAGGGAGTGGGATTCGAACCCACGAGGCTAATCACCCAACGGTTTTCAAGACCGTCGCATTCGTCCGCTCTGCCATCCCTCCGAACTGGGGCTTTACTGTCTACCGCTAACCCCATCCCATAATCCATCCCATAAATGCTGATGGCGTCTGGGCGTGCCCAGGATACGCGAGCGTGCCCCAGGCGTTTGGGAGGTCACCGCCGCCGCCGGCCGTGACCCCCGCACCGGCCGCTACGGCCAGATCAGCCGGACGGTTCGGGGCACGAAACGGCCGGCGAACCAAGCGGCCGCCGAGTTGCTTACCGAGGTGCCTCTTTGATTGATCGTTCTTCCCGCCGCGTACTCGGCGTCAACTTCGGCTGAGCTCGTCGCCGCATCCGGCACGCGCCCCGTCCCGGCTGAAGGGTTCCCGCCTGCGCCGAGCGGTACCGCTGCCGTGGGGATGGCTTTGTCGATGAGGACGGCCGCGATGACGGCGGAGGTGGCGAGGGTCTCGGTGTTGAGGACTCGGCTGCGGGCCGAGGCGCCATCCAGCAGTAACGCCAGTTGTTCGCCGAGCTGTTCGGGGTTGGTGGCGCCAGCCTCGCGGACAGTATCGGTGAGCCGTGCGGCAAAGGCTTTCTTGTAGTCGCGGGCGTATACGCGTGCCGGGTGGTCCGGGTCGTGGATTTCGACGGCCGCTGCGATGAACGGGCACAGAGGAGCACGGCTGCGGTCGTAACGCGGGTCGTCCGTCTCCTTCGAGAGGAACATACGATAACCCGTCAGTTATTAGACACTCGCTCCTTGAAAAGCTTTAGATTCTTATTTTAGAAGAAACTGATAACCTATAAGTATGAAGAAAGCGGACACTGCCAAGAGAACTCGAGATGGCCTGGACCGCAAGTACCGCAGCGGTCGGGTTGAGGATATCCGCGCCCGCCCCCGCACCGGATGGATTCGGGCGGTACGAACCGGCCTGGGCATGAGCCAGAGAGTGCTCGCAGGGCGTCTCGGAGTGTCTCAGGTGGCGATCGACAAGCTCGAGCACAGCGAAGCCGCCGGCACGATTTCGCTGGCCAAGTTGGAGGAAGTGGCAACGGCCCTCGGATGTGGGCTCGTCTATGCCCTTATCCCCGAGACCACTATCGACGACATCGTTCGCCGCCAGGCGACAGAGGTCGCGTCAGACCGCCTCAGGTACGTCGGCACTACCAGCGCCCTCGAGGCCCAAGAGGTCGACGCGGATGCACGCGCGGAACAACTGACCGAGTACGCCGAAGGCGTCATCGCACGTAACACGCTCTGGCGACCGGAGTGAGCCGGTTGACGGGGTCAGGCTTCGGTCCCTACCCGATCGGCGCCACGCCCCTCTCCGATGAGGACCTGACGGGTGCCATACCACTGGACATGACGACCCGGAGCGACCTCAATCGCTACGAGCGCCAGAACATCGCGAAGGCCCTCCCGTGGGCACTGCGGTACGCGCGTCTCGAAGGTCCTCTGGGAGTGATCGACTTCACCTTTCTCTTCCAGCTGCACCGGAGGATGTTCGGAGAGGTGTGGACATGGGCAGGAAAGCAGCGACGCCGCGAGACCAACGTCGGGGTCGACCCGGCCCAGATCCCGACACAGGCCAGGCAGGCGCTCGACGATGCCCGCTACTGGCACGAGAACGCCATCTTTGAGACCGACGAGCTGTCAGTTCGGATCCATTTCCGTCTCGTGCGCGTACACCCTTTCGCGAACGGCAACGGCCGCTGCACCCGCCTGGTCGCGGACTTGTACCGCCACTCGATCGGATGGCCCTTCCTGCCCTGGGGCGGCGAAGCGGCCAGCCTCGACAACCAAGGACCAGCTCGCGCGGCGTACATCGCGGCGATCGTGGAGGCCGAGCGCGGCAACTATCAGCCGCTCATCGACTTCGCCCGAAGCGACAGCCCGCTGCCGGACAGCCCATCCATCCCATAATCCATCCCACAAATCCAGGATCACAGGAGCCGGCTGGGGCTGACTCGGCGGACAAGACCCCCATCTCACGAGGCTTGTAGCCGATCCCGGCTGATGCGACGGGCGCCGGGAGGAGATTTTCAAGACCGTCGCATTCGTCCGCTCTGCCATCCCTCCTACCTGGGGCTTTGCCATCTCCCGCTGGCCCCATCCCGTAATCCATCCCGCAAATGCCGAAAGCGTCCGGGCGTGCCCAGGATCGCGAGCGCGCCCCAGGCGTCCGGGAGGTCACCGCCGCCGGCCGTGACCCTCGCACCGGGCGCTACGGCCGGATCAGCACAACCGTTCGGGACACGAAACGGCTGCGAAAGTCAATTGTCTTGACTATCAAGAGGCGGAGGCCTATCAATGGACCCATGGCTGACGACGACGACACCGCTCCCGCGATCCCGATTCCTGTGCTCCTCCGACACGCGCGGGGCGCTTTTTCTCACTCGATCCGCAACGAGCTGCGGGAGGGAGACTTCGAGGACCTTCCTGCCAATGGGCCCTACCTCCTGGGCGGGATGGCAACCCAACAGGTTGCCGCCTCGCAGCTGATCCGCGAACTCGGAGTATCCAAGCAGGCCGCGAGCCAGCTCGTCGACATCCTCGTTGTGCGTGGTTACCTGACGAGAGAGGTCGATCCTTCGGACCACCGAAGGATGACCCTTGAGCTGACCGGACGTGGGCGTGCCGCCGCGTTGGCGGTGCGGGACGGTGTCGAAGCTGTCGATGCTGCGCTCACCGAGCGCCTGTCACCCGACGAGCTGCGGGGTCTACGGCGGGGCCTCGTCGAGCTGATCTCGATCAAGGAGGAGTACGAGGGGGCGGGCCACCCGGGAACATCCGGTGAAATCGATGCGGTTTGAGGCGCAGTCCGGGCGACAGTCCAGCTCAGTTTGAAGTCCGAGAACGGTGGGCGTGCTCGGCGAGGACGACTTGGTGAACCCGCCTGGTCGCGGACTTGTACCGCCACTCGATCGGATTGCCCTTTCTGCCATGGGGCGGCGAAGCGGTCGGTCTGGACAAGAAAGGCCCGCTCGCGCCGCCAACATTGCGGCGATCGTGGAGGCCGAACGCGGTAACTATCAGCCACTCATCGACTTCGCCCGAGGCGGCAGCCCTCCGCCGAACAGCCCCGCCATCCCGTAATCCATCACAAACTCAGGATCACAGGAGCCGACGGGCGTACCCAGGATCGCGAGCGCGCCCCAGGCGTCCGGGAGGTCACCGCCGCCGGCCGTGACCCTCAGAGACTCGAGGTGGCCGCGCCCGGGGCGGACGACCGCCACCTAGTCCTCCTCGGTCCGCACACGCGACCGAAGGGTTTCGAGCCAGGCATCGGCTTCCGCGCGCGCTGCGGCTATCTGCTCACGTCGCTGGGGCCCGTGCTCCCCGAAAGCGGGATAGGAACCGAGGAACTTTACGGAGGCGAGCTCGCTGTGCAGCTGCTTCAGGCAGTCGCCGACGACTTCGTCGCTCAAGTGCCCTTCCAGCTCGATAACAAAGCAGTAGTCGCCAAGACCAAGCCTGGTCGGACGCGACTCGATCTTGGTGAGGTTCAGGTTTCGGGCGGCGAACTGCCCGAGGATCTGGTGCAGGTTGCCGGGGCGGTCTGCCTGCTGGAAGCAGACCAAGCTCGTACGGTCATGGCCCGTGGGCGGGGACAACATCCCCCGTGCCACGAGGACAAAACGGGTCTGGTTACCAGGGTGGTCCTCGACCCGCCGCACAACGGTGGCAAGACCGTACAGGCGCCCGGCTATCGCGGGTGCGATCGCGGCAGTCCCGTCCGGCTCGGCCTCACCGACGAGCCGCGCTGCCTCGGCCGTCGAGGTCGCGTGCACGACCTGCGCCCGGTTCAGATTCTCATGCAGGAACCGACGGCACTGGGCGAGCGCGACCGGGATCGAGACCACCCGGCTGATCTCGCTGAGATTTGTGCCGGCGGGCGCGAGGAGGTCCAGGTGAATGTCCAGCACGTGCTCCATCTGGATGAAAAGGTCCGAGTCAAAGACGAGGTGGTCGAGGGTAGCGCTGACCGTGCCGTCGATCGAGTTCTCTATGGGGACAAAGGCGGCATCGACCTCGCGCCTGTCGGCGGCGTCGAGCGCGTCGGCGATCGTCGACATCGCCACCGGCTCGGCTTCGGCCAGGAACGGGATCGACAAAAGGGCCTCCTCGCTGAAGGTGCCCTCGGGACCGAGAAAAGCGATCCGCTTCCAACCCTGCACCGGTTTGTACATGAGGGCAGGATAGTAATACCCATGGACGAGCTCGAAATCCGGCGACTGATAGACGACCTGCGGTCGGGCGCATGTTCGCCGGACGATGCCGTGAGAAAACTGAGGAGACTGCCCTTCACAGAACTGGGCTTTGCGAAGGTTGATCATCATCGATCGCTTCGCCAGGGACTACCTGAAGCCGTCTACGGCCCAGGCAAGACACCGGCGCAATGCGCCGCAATCGTCGCGGAGCTGCTCGTGGCCGATGGCGGCGGCCCGGTTCTTCTGACCCGCGCCGACCAAGGCCAGGTCACCGCGTCGCTCGCAACCTCGCCGGGCGGCCAACGCACGCCCTCGGAGCCGGAAGCGGGCCGCCTCTCGACGGTCGTCTGGAGGCAGCAGCCTGATCGACCCGGCCGCGTGCTCGTCTTAACGGCCGGGACGGGCGACCTGCCTGTGGCCGAGGAGTGCATCGCCGTGCTCGGGGGGTTCGGCTTCCACCCCGGCCTGCTCGGCGACTGTGGGGTGGCAGGTGTGCATCGCTTGTTCGCGTCGATGGAGGAGGTGACAACGTCCGATGTCGTCATCGTCGTGGCCGGGATGGAAGGTGCCCTGCCGAGCCTCGTGGCGGGGTTGACTCCGGCACCGGTCATCGCGGTGCCGACGAGCGTCGGGTACGGAGCCTCGCTGGAGGGGGTCACCGCACTGCTCGCGATGCTTGCCTCCTGCGCAGCCGGTATTACGGTCGTAGGGATCGACAACGGATTCGGGGCAGCGTGCGCGGCGGCGAGATTGCTCCGATGACCGGCAAAGATGACAAGGCGGGCGAGGGCGAACTCCGCCGGATAGGCGCGAAGACCTCAAAAAAGGCGTGGGCGGCCGGCGGGCGCATCGCCTGGTTTCACTGCTTTTCGGGCATAGCTGGTGACATGGCACTGGGTAGCCTCGTCGACGCCGGAGCCGATCCGGTAGAGCTCGGGCACATGCTCGACCGGCTACCGATCGACGGATGGTCGCTCGGCTTCGAGCCTGTGCTGCGAAATGGCATCGCCGCCACGCGCGCGGTCGTCAAGGTCCGTGACGACGCCGTCGTGAGGACGTTCCCGCATGTGATGGGCATTCTCGAAGAGGCCCGCATGCCAGAACGGGTACGCGAGCGTGCCGTCGCGGCGTTCTCGCTTCTCGCGACCGTCGAGGGTCGCCTGCACCGCCGTCCGAGATCGCAGGTGCACTTCCATGAGATCGGCGGCCACGACACGATCGTGGACATTGTCGGAACCGCTGCCGCTCTTGAGTTGCTCGAGGTGAGCACCGTTTCCGCGAGCCCGGTGGCAACCGGCCTGGGGATGGTCCGCAGCGCCCATGGTCTGCTCCCCAACCCTGCACCGGCAGTCGTCGAGCTTCTTGAAGGCATCCCCACCCAGGGTCGAGATGTTGCTGTGGAGCTGACGACTCCTACGGGTGCAGCCATGCTGGCGGCCTGGGGCTCAAGTTTCGGACCGATGCCGGCGATGACGATCGAGGCGACAGGCTTCGGGGCCGGGTCTCGAGAGCTGGACGACCTGCCGAACTGCACCCAGGTCGTGGTAGGCCTACCGGCGGACGCTGCCCTCTCGTCGGCTCCGGGTGAGGGTCAGCTGCTCGTCCAGCTCGAGACGAATCTCGATGACGTGACCGGCGAAACACTCGCCCACACGGTCGCCGCGCTGCTCGACGACGGCGCGCTCGATGCCTGGGTGACACCGGTGCTGATGAAAAAGGGCAGACCCGGCCACGTCTTGCACGTCTTGTGCGATCCTGTGCTCGTTGGTGATCTCCGCCATCGCCTGGCCGCCGAGACTGGCAGCCTCGGAGTGCGCGCTTACACCGTCGAGCGTTGGGCGGCGCCGCGCGAAATGGTCGAAGTCGAGGTGGACGGCTACCCGGTGCGGGTAAAGGTCAGCCCCGGTCGAGTAAAGGTCGAGCACGCTGACGCCGCCCGTGTGGCCGGCCAGACCGGTCGGCCACTGCGGGAGGTTGCAGCCCGAGCCGAGGCCGCCTGGCGCGAGCAGTCCGGTGAAGCTGATCCGCCACCGCATCGCGACCCTGGCCCGGGAGGTCCGGTCACCCCGATGCGACCTTGATCTTCACCTCGTCGATCTGACCCACACCCTTTGGGGGACCAATGACAGGCGCACGCGGGAGGCTGCCGGTGCCCGTCGACACCCAGAGCTTGTAAGCGTCTCCCGGTGCGACACTAAGCGGCGGCAGGCGCACCTCGACCGACGCCCCCGGCTGGAGGAGGCCTACTCGCAATGCCGTCGAACGACTCGCTGGACGCGAGGTCGGAGTTCCATTGGCTGAGCCGTCGGGCACGACTGAGGCCGCAGCCCAGATACCGGGGATCTGCACGTCGCCCGAATTTGCGACCACCAGGACGACGAGGAGCTGATGAGTCGGCGGAAGAACGGAGGTGGAGCCCGGCGGCGGGAGCTGCAAGGTCGTGGAGGTCGACGACGTCGAAGTGGAGGTTGGGCTCGGGAACGTCCCTGCAACAGGAACAGTGGGGAGCGTCGTCGTGGACGTGGACGTGGAGGTGGTTGTCGCGAACGTGGTCGTCGTGGGCAGCCCGGTGATCCGCACGACGGGCGGCTGCACGGTAACGGCGACGATCAACAGGTCATAGCGGATCTGCAGCGCCTGGGTGCTGGACAGCCGTGCTACCCAGGATGTTGCAGACTCCTCGGCCCATGACCCCGAGTGGGTGACCCATGTCGAGGACGGGAGGCGGCCCCGGCCACTGGCCTGCGGCAGCGAGGACACGAAGCTGCGGTAATCCCTGTCACTGAGCGCCATTTCCAGGCCCGCCTGGACTACGAGCTGCACGGCCCGCGCACGCGCCGGTGCAACCGGGCTCGGGAGCGTTGAGCTGGCGGACCCTCCCCCCGACGAACTCGTCGAGCCCGCGGAGAAGGCCTCCGGTCCGATCGCGAGCGCGATAGCGCCGGTGAGCGTCGTTGCCGCTAGGGCCCGGGCCGTGAGTACGGCCCGGAGCAAGTCCTCGGACCGGGGGCTTGGCGCCGGAACACCGAGGGACCCCAGCTGGGCCAGGTCGTCCGAGGTTCCCGCGACAAGGGCGCCGAGATCGGCTTCCAAAGCCGTCCGGTCAAGTGAGGTGGCGTTCTCTCGGACCAGGTGCACCGTCGAAGCGAGCGTCGTGGACTCGTCGATGACGGGGATGACCTCGGCTACGTAGTTCTGAGCCGCGACGCGGCTCGCGCTGGTCCCCGAGTTCACGACATCGGCAGCAACCTGGGCTGCGACGATCGCGAGCACGATCACACCGGCGATCGCAGCCACGACCCGTCTCCTCGGCCGACGCGCGGACGGGAAGGCCCCCCGTCGCCAGCCCATGGTCATCGCCGAAGAAGCTAGCCCCTGGGCCAGCTGTTATCCGAAACCTCTTCAAGAGCGCGCGAGCCCCGAGGACCGCCCGCGTCCATTGTGAAGTCTCACAGGGACGAGGAGGCGGTCGCTCTCAACCGGCCGGGTTGGATCAGTCTCCGGCAGCGCCCCTGGCCACGCTGACCTCGCTCCTGGTCGACCGCCAGTTGACAGTAGGCCGGATGGCGTCGAACTCCACGCGGTCCTTGTACCGTTTGGCGGTCTCTATGAGCACCTCGATGGTGGCGTCCTCGAGGAAGTGCGGCTTGAGTCCGAGAGCAGGCAACTGGGTCGCCACGGCGTTGTAGTAGTGCTCTTCCTTCTCGACGCGCGGGTCAGGAACGTTGTCGATCCTGACGCCGTCGCCGGCAAGCTTCGCTGTCCACTCTGCAAGCTCGAGCACAGAGAACGACTCTGTGAACTGGTTGAACACCCTGTACTCGCCAGCCTCTGGCGGATTGACGCAGGCCAACTCGACGCAAGCCAGCGTGTCGCGGATGTCCAGCATGCCGCGCGTCTGGCCACCTTTTCCGTAGACGGAGAGCGGGTAGCCGACCGCCGCCTGGACTGCGAAACGGTTCAGAACCGTCCCGAAGACACCGTCGTAGTCGAAGCGGGTCAGAAGATCACGGTGCAAGGTCGTCTCGGGCGTCTCCTGCCCGTAGACGATCCCCTGGTTCAGATCGGTCGACCGAAGGCCCCAGATACGGCAGGCGAAGTGAATGTTATGGCTGTCGTGAACCTTGGAGAGGTGGTAGAAGGAGCCGGGCTGCTTCGGGTAGGGAAGCAAGTCGGTGCGCCCCTTGTGGGTGATCTCGATGAAACCCTCTTCGATGTCGATGTTCGGAGTCCCGTACTCGCCCATCGTGCCGAGCTTGACGAGATGGATCGTGGGGTCGATATCGGCGATCGCATAGAGCAGGTTCAAGGTGCCGACGACATTGTTCACCTGTGTGTAGACGGCGTGCTTGCGGTCGATCATCGAGTAAGGCGCCGACCGTTGCTCGGCGAAGTGGACGATCGCCTCGGGAGCGAACTCACGGATGGTCTGCTCGACGAACACATCGTCGGTGAGGTCGCCTATGAACGGCTGCACGGTGTGACCGGAGAGCTCCTTCCAGGTCGTGACACGCCTCTGCAGCTGCCGGATGGGCACGAGACTGTCTACTCCCATCTCGGCGTCGTACAGGCGTCGAGCGAAGTTGTCCACGACTCCGACGTCGTGGTTTCGCGCGGAAAGGTGCAGTGCGGTCGGCCAGCCAAGGTAACCGTCGCCACCGAGTACGAGGATCCTCATCGGTCTTTTCTTCTCCTTGTAGATCGCGGGTCGCTACGCTGCCCAGTCGGCGTAGTGGCTTTGGGACTTCTCGCATTTGACCGCGGCACATTGCAACCTCTAAGACCCAAGCCGGACTCTCGAATATGCCGGGACGCGGCCCCCTAGGGAAGCCCGGGCGAAAGTTTAACGGAGCCAGCCGCCGCAATGCGAGTTTGATGGATACCCTAGGGCTCTCGGGCGTCTCGCCAGCAGGGTGGACGCTCGGGTCGGGCCCGGGAGCCTTCGCAGTGGACAGACGTTGGTACCTCGATGTCAACCGTTTCGCCACGCGAACGGCGTGGGCACACGGCGTCATGTCGTTCTTCGCCCGCCCCTTGGCGCTCGTGATCCTCGCCGCCCTCCTCCTGGCCGCCCTGGTTCGCGCACGTGTGGCCGGATTCGGCGGGACCGACCTCGACAGGATCGCGGCCCTTGTGTGGGCGGTCATAGGAGCCGCGCTCGCCTACCTCGTGTCACTGCCGGTCCTGCACCTGGTCGCGCGCGCTCGACCCTTCGTCGCCATGCCGCAAGCGGTCGTGCTCGTCGCAAGACCAGCCGGGTTCAGCTTCCCGAATGAGCACACCGTGATCGCCGGGGCCTTCGCCACAGGCATCTGGCTGGGCCGGTCCCGGCTCCTGGCCGCGCTCGCGACCCTGGTCACGCTCGTCATCGCCCTGGCGGTCGTCTACAGCGGTGTCGCCTATCCCGGCGATGCGGCGGCCGGTCTTTTGATCGGTACGCTCGTCACGCTCGCGCTCTATCCCGTCGCCATCGGGCCGCTGCGGGAACTGGTGCATCTGGTCGCGCGTTCACCGCTGAAGTTCCTCGTCGGAGGTGGTCATCGAAGGCTGGCGGGTCCTGGACCTGCTGCACGCCCTGAGCAGGTCGGCGACAGCGGTACGGTCCGTGTGTTGGCCCCTGACGAGGTACGCACAGTCCGGATCCTTCCGTCCGGCAGGACGCGAACCACTCGCGTCCTGCCGCCTGACGAGACAAGCACGGTCCGCATCCTGCCGCCTGCCGACACTGGAGCCGGTGCCGGAGCGGCGCAAGATTGAACTTAGGCTGGTCATCGACGCCTCGGGGCGCGAAGCTCACCACAAGGCCGGTGTGGCGCAGAGGAAGCGCAGGCGACTTGTAATCGTCAGGTCGTGGGTTCGAGTCCCACCACCGGCTCTCACCGGCCCTCTCTTCCCCTGTTTGCTTCTTGCGATGCCGCCGGGCACGAGAGGCGGCGTGTCGCGACCCGTGGGTCCCGGTCAAGCTCGGGGCTCCCGGTTCCCACCTGGTCGCTCAGGGGACCAGCACGATCTTGCCGTGAGTGTGACCCGACAGCAGCTCGCGGTGAGCTGCAGCCGCCTCGTCAAGACGGTAGGTGCCTGCCATCCGGACACGGAGCTTGCCTGCCTCGGCCTCGCGTACGAGTTCCAGACGGGCCGCGGCGCGGAACTCGGTACCGGGATCTCCGCCCGGGCCGGCGCCGATGACCTTGATGCCGAGTTCCACCCCGCGCCGGAAAGCGGCGATGGTCACGATCCGGTTGCGATCGGCCACCAAGGCAACCGAAACATCGAGTGCTTCGTCGCTGCCCACGGTGTCGATGGCCGCGTCCACACCGCCTGGAGCGAGCTCAGCGATGCGTTCCGCCAGTCCGGCGCCGTAAACCACCGGCTCGGCACCGAGTTCGCGAAGGTAGGCGTGGCCAGCCTCGCTTGCCGTGGCGATGACACGGGCTCCGGCGTTTCTGGCGAGCTGGACCACCATGTGGCCGACTCCGCCCGACCCTCCGTGCACGACCACGGTGTCGCCGGCACCGATGCCGGTGACATGGATCGCGTGGGCGGCGGTTGTCCCAATCAGCAGGAACCCGGCGGCCTGCTCGAAAGAGACGGCCGACGGCTTGGGCACGACACTCGAGGCGGGCGCGATCACCTGGGCCGCATAGGCGCCATGGATCGGGTAGGCGATGACGCTGTCGCCGACGCTTATCGGCCCTGCCGGCCCCTCGGCGGCACTGCCCATCGCGCTCACGACACCGGCCGCTTCGTAACCCAGGTGCATGGGCAGTTGAGACGCATCCTTACCGTAAGCGCCGCTGTACATCTTGTAGTCGACCGGGTTCGTGCCCGCCGCCCTGATCTCGATCAGGACTTCTCCGGATTGCGGCTCGCCCAAAGGCTCGTCTATCAAAGACAGGACTTCAGGGCCGCCGAACCCAGTGGCCACCACTGTGGTTGTCATGCTCGTGCGAACCGGCGCAGCTACCCCACTATTCCTGAGTTGTCCGACCGCGGCCTGAGGAGCGACCCCGTGGGGGTGTCCCAGGCCCGCTGGCTGATCGCTTTGCCGCCCGGGTTCTTGCCGAGCCCTCGCCGGTCAGTTGGCCGGGCATTCGTGTTCTCGCCGGATCCTCCCGTCGGACAAATCTTGAGACCCTGCAGCGCCGTATGTCTCTGTGACGAACGGCGCGCCGCGTCGTTGACAGCCGAGCAAGGAGCGAGCCCGTGCAGTTCCGCCCGCAACTCCGCCGTCGCCCACGTTCCTCGACACCACGCGGGCGGCGATCGGACCCGGAGGCGCTGCGGTCGTCGCGACCTCCCGACTTGTGCACCCGATGCCACGCTCGGCTCTGGGGACAGTTGTGAAGCGAGAGCAACGCTCGCAGATGGGTTGGCAGCGGCTCGCGCTGCGGGTGGCGGGGGCGGGCCTCCTTGTGTCGACGGGGGCGGTCCACCTTGACCTGTACCTGACGGGCTACCGGTCGATCCCAGAGGTGGGCCCGCTCTTCCTGGTCCAGGCGATAACCGCCTGCGGGCTTGGTGTGGTCGTGCTCGTGTCCGGCAGGCGGCTCGCCGCGCTCGGCGGTGCGGCGCTGGCCCTCTCGACACTCGGCGGATACCTGTTGTCGCTTCGAATCGGACTCTTCGGGTTCAGGGAGGTCCGCACCGCGGCCGGAATCGCGGCCGGGGTGGTCGAGGTGACGGCCTTTGCGGCACTGGCCGGGTTCGCACTTGGCGACACTGAACAACTCCGCCTCGCCGGAGAGAAGGCAATTACAAGCAAGCTTTCCGGCAGGCTGCAGGCGGCCATTTCGAGCGTTCGCTGGGGGATTGCCACGCTGACACTGTTGGCCGCCATCCTGTTGGGGCTCGGCCTCGCCTCCCCGGGACCGGCACCGACGAGTACCGGCTCGTCTGTGGAGCTCCTCAGGATCGCACGAGTCGGCGACGTGTCTGTCGTCACCAACGCCCGGGGCTTCACGCTGTACTGGTTCGGCCCCGACACGCCAACCAAGTCCAACTGCTACGGGACCTGCGCCGTCTATTGGCCGCCGCTGGTCGGAATCCCCCGCGCGGGCCCGGGCGTGACCGGAGAGCTCGGCACCATCCGGCGCTCGCACGGAGCTGCGCAGATCACCTATGACGGCCATCCCCTCTACAGCTACGTCGGCGACGGCGCTCCCGGTCAGGCGGCCGGCAACAATATCGACCTGAATGGCGGGGCGTGGCACGAGATGGCCGCATCCGGCTGAGCCCAGTTCACCCCGGCACCTCACCTCGCCACGGGGCAAAGGAATCCCTCGACAGGGACGAAAAGCTCAGCGGTAGACGCGTGGGATGGTGAAGATGCCGCCCCTCGGGCGGTCGCTCCTGCTCTCGGCTGATGATTGCGGTGGCGCTTGCTCCGGGGAACCGTTGCCCGCAACGACGACGTCGGCCGGCACGGGGAGAAACTGGATGTCCTCGTCGAGGGGCAGCGGGTCCAGTCTTGGGACGGCGTCACCCGGGCGTTGTTCGGCGCGGACGGTCGAGTAGCCTCCCTCCGCCGATCTGAGCACGACGTTGGCACGCTTGCGCTTGCCCGCCGTCGGCACCTGCTGCAGCTCTTTGCAGATGCGGTAGGTGACCGGATACACGATCAAGGGCACCACGATCGCCAGGAAACGGAACGACGTCAGCACGACGTTCAAGGAGATCGACAGGTAGTTCGCAAGGACGTCGGTGGCACTCGCCCCGAACAGCACGAAGTAGAACGAGAACACGGCAGCACCGAACGCCGTGCGTTTCGGTCGGTCCCGTGGACGGTCCAGAATCTGGTGCTCCGCGTGGTCGTGGGTGATTCTCGCCTCGATGAACGGCCACGCCTGCAGGACACCGAAGGTGATGCCCGGGAGAAGGATCGCCGGGAAGAAGACATTCGGGATCATGTGGCCGAAGCCCACGATCTCCCAGCTCGGCATGATACGAAGCGCCCCGTCGAGCCAGCCCATGTACCAGTCCGGTTGCACGGCGTAGCTCACCTTGTACGGCACGTAAGGGCCGTAGAGCCAGACAGGATTTATCTGGAAGAAGGCGCTGAGAGCGCCCGTGACCGCCACCGTCAGGCACATGAAACCGGTCGTCTTCGCGACAAATGTGGGCCACAGTGGAGCGCCCACGACGTTGCGGGGCGTGTTGCCGCGTCCTGGGAACTGCGTGTGCTTCTGACGGACGAGCATGCCCAGGTGGGCGCTCAGGAGACCCACGATCACCGCGGGCAGGATGAGCACGTGGAGAATGAAGAACCTCGGGATGATGGCGTTGCCGGGGAAGTTGCCGCCGAAGAGGAAGAAGGCCGCATAACTGCCGATGAGGGGGATCGACTCCACGATCGAGAACGAGATCCTTATGCCCGTTCCCGAGACGAGGTCGTCGGGAAGCGAATAACCGAGGAACCCGTTGAAGATGGCGAGGATCAGGAGAGTCGAGCCCACGATCCAGTTGATCTCGCGAGGCTTGCGGAATGCTCCGGTGAAAAAGATGCGGAGCATGTGCACAACGATCGACCCGACGAAGATGTTCGCCGCCCAGTGGTGCATCTGGCGCATGAGCAGGCCGCCGCGAACCGCAAAGCTGAGGTTCAACGTCGAGGCGAACGCCTCGGACACGGGCTGTCCGCGAAGAGGGGCGTACGAGCCCTCATAGATGACGTCCTTGCTCGACGGGACGAAGTAGAGGGTCAGGAAGATCCCTGTTCCGAGGAGCACGATGAACGAGTAGAGGGCGATCTCGCCTATCAGGAACGACCAGTGGTCCGGGAAGATCTTGTTGAGCAGTTTGCGGCCGGAGCCCGAGATCCCCAGCCGTTCGTCGAACCAGTTGAAAAGCGCGTCAATCATTGCCGCGCTCCCAATACCCCGGTCCTACAGGCTCGTCGTAGCCGTCCTGGGCCCGGAAGTAGCCCTCGTCGTCGATGTAGAGCGGAAGCTGGGGCAAAGGTCGCGGCGCCGGGCCGAAGATGGGGATGGCGGCGTCGGTGACGTCGAACAGCGACTGGTGGCAGGGGCACAGCATCTGCTTGGTGAGCTCTTCGTAGAGGCCCACGGGGCAGCCGGCGTGCGTGCACACCTTCGAGAAGGCGATATAGCCCTGCGGCGCCCAAGTCGCCCGTTGCTTGGCGAACTGCGGCGGGGGCGTGAGATAGCCGCTGGCGGGTGGCGGATCAACCCTTATCAACATGGTCTGGGAGTAGGCGCCCCCGATGTCGGTCTCCGGGAACACCGTCATGAAGCCGCCCACCTCGAGGTCGCCCGTCTTGATCTTGCGACCGGTGATGTCGACGAGATACGAGCCACGTCGCCAGGCAGTTTGGCGAAGCGTCTTTTCCGGGAGAGGGCCGAGTGAGCGCAGGAGCGGGAAAGCCAGCACGACACCGAGGATCCCCGATGCGATCCCGAGCGTCTTGACGAGAAAGCCCCGGCGTTCGACCGCCACCTTGCCGCGAATAGCGAAGTCCTGGACGAACACCTCACGCTGGGCACCGGTGGGCACGAGGCTGTGCCGGGACTCCGAGAAGGGACCCCTCGGCATCAGGTACCGGCCCCAAACCACCATCCCGTATCCCAGTCCTGCAAAACCTACGGAGAAGGTCAAGGCGAGCCAGAAGCTGGACCAGTTCTGCCAATAGGCTGCGCCGAAGCCGGCAAACCCGGCGGCCGCCAGCAGGAACCCCGAGCCGGCAACGAGCTCGGCACGACGGGGGTTCTTGGCGGCGATCTGGAATTGCGGCGCATCGACGCGGACCGATGTGACGGGGATCCGCACCCGGCGGTCCGGGTCGTCTGGTCGCGACGACCCGGCAGTGGCACCGGCTTCGTCAGGCATTTGCGAGCTCGCTCTCAGCTTCGCCGCCCGGAGTGTCCCTGTGACGGTCAGGGTTCTTCGAACCGTCTTCGCCACCGTGGCCTTCCCGGCCCTCGTCCTCGTCGGTCTCGGTGCGGTCGCCGACCCAGAGAGCGGCCAGCAGGCAGGCGCCCACGCCGACGAACAGCCCCACGAAGCCCTCCGCGACCGGGCCCACACCTCCGAGCGAAAGCCCACCGGGACTGTAGGGATGCTGGATGTTCTTCACGACGTAGCCGACGATGTCGACGACCTGCGAAGGCGAAAGTGTCCCGGGCCCGAAACGCGGCATGTTACCGGGACCGGTGCGGACGGCCTCCCAGACCATCGTCTTGGTCACCCCGTGCAGCGGTGGAGCCTGGATACCCCCGGCGAGAGCATCTCCGGCACCTGTGATCGTGTGACAGGGCGCGCAGTTGAGGGCGAACAGGCTGAAGCCTTCGGCCACATCCGCATGGGAGATGTCGATTCCGGAGGGAACTCCCGGATTGCCGAACGACGGAGCCAGGGACGTCACGTAGCGGACGATGTCGAGGACCTCGGCCCGGTCGAATTTTGCCGGTTTCCGTTCGGGCTCGGCCGTCGGCTCTGCGAGCGGCATCCAGCCGCTGGAGAGCCAGAGGTCCACCGTGGCGCCGCCCACGCCGAGAAGCGGCGGCGCGCGGTTGCCCCCCTCGGCGCCGATCCCGTGGCAGCTGGAGCAGTTCTGCACGAACAAGGTACGCCCCAGCCCAAGCTGGCTCGCCGTTGTCGGGTTGTCCTGGCTCGTAAGACTGGCCGCGTTGACTCCGTTCGGGATCACCGCGGAGGCGCCGCCACGGCCCCCGCCAAGCAGGAAGACACCGACGAAACTCGCCGACACGAGGAGCGCGAAGCTCAGAAGGGCGCGCCGCCAAAAGGCGTGGGATGCGGTCACGAGAGCAGGAACAGGGCGCTGAAAAGCCCGATCCAGACAAAGTCGACGAAGTGCCAGTAATAACTGACTGCCTGGAAGACGGAGGTCTCACCCGGGTCGCCGCCCTTCATCGAGCCGGCCAGCCGCCCCAGGAGGGCGATCATGGCGACCAGCCCGAGAAGCACGTGCAGCCCGTGAAGGCCACTCATGATGTAGAAGAGCGAGCCATAGGCGTTGGTGTGCGCCCGAAAGGGAAGAGTCTTCCACTCGTAGGCCTGGTTCCCGAGGAACGCCGCGCCGAGGACGAAGCTCGTGATGATCCAGTTGCGGGCCTTCTTGTACTCCCCGCGCTCCTGCGCCCACACTCCGAGCTGGAAGGTGGGGCTGGAGGCCAGAAGCACGAAGGTGAAGATCAGCGCCTGGATCGTGTCGAGGTGCGTTCCATGAGGAAACGTGCCTGCCGGCGGCCACGAGGGCATGTTGTGGGCGCGGATGGTGAAGAAGGCGGCGAACAGGCCGCTGAAGAACATGAACTCCGAGCCAAGCCAGACGACGACGCCAACGGCGAGCAACTGGGGCCCCCCCGGCTGCTGTCGGCTGTGCGGGCGCGGCAATACTGCTGCGTCGCTCACGGCGTACTTTCTAGCCGAAACACGCGGCTGAATCTAGCGGTTGCTCCGGCGAATACGGCCGGTCCGGAGGCCGGGATACTGTCATCCCGTGCGGGAGTTCGATTCTCCGTTCCTTCGGGCGTGCCGGTGTGCGCCAGTTGAGCGGACACCGGTGTGGTTCATGCGCCAGGCGGGGAGATCACTCCCGGAGTATCGGCGCCTGCGCGGGGACGGTGACATCCTCGACACGATCGCCAAACCCGAACTTGCGGCAGAACTGACACTTCAACCCGTGCGCCGGTACGGCGTCGATGCCGCCATCCTGTTCTCCGACATCGTCGTCCCGCTTGCCGCCGTCGGGATCGGAATCAGGATCGTTGCCGGACGCGGGCCGGTGATCGATACACCGTTGCGCGGCGATGAGGACCTGAGGCGTCTTCGGCCTCTCGAACCCGAGACGGATCTCGCGCCCGTGCTCGAGACTGTCCGGATGGTCGTTCGCGAGTCGGACGTCCCCTTGATCGGATTTGCCGGCGCTCCGTTCACCCTCGCGAGCTATCTCGTCGAAGGCGGCCCCTCCCGAACCTTCGCCCGCACGAAGGCCCTCATGCACACCGAGCCCGGGCTGTGGCACCAGCTCCTCGATCGGCTCGCCGACATCGCCCTGGCGACGCTCACAGCCGAGATCGAAGCTGGCGCCTCGGCGGTCCAGCTCTTCGACAGCTGGGCGGGAGCACTGTCGCCCGAGGACTACGCCACCTTCGTTCTGCCCGCTTCGCGCAAGGTGCTCGAGGGGACGCGAGATCTCGGCGTGCCCCGGATCCATTTCGGCGTCGGCACCGGAGAGCTGCTCGGTCTCATGTCCGAGGCGGGAGCGGACGTAGTGGGTGTCGACTGGCGCGTGCCGCTTTCAGTGGCCCGTCACCGGGTTGGTGCGGGCAAGGCGGTGCAGGGAAACCTGGACCCCGCCACATGCCTCGCGCCGGTCGCCATAGTGGTGAAGGAGGCGACCAAGGTCCTCGAGGATGCGGGCGGAAAGCCGGGCCACATCTTCAACCTTGGCCACGGAGTGCTGCCCGAGACCGATCCAGGAGTGCTCGCCCGGGTGGTAGAGACGGTCCACAACTGGAGGCCGGGCACGCGCTCAGGTGAGACTGCCGGGTGATGGCACCCTCCTCGAGACGAACCGGCGTCCTCGTCATGGCCTATGGGACCCCGCCCTCACCCGGACAGATCGAGACGTTCTACACCGACGTGCGCCGTGGACGCCCCCCGAGCGCCGAACAGCTGGCTGAGCTCACAAGGCGCTACGGATCGATCGGTGGGGTCTCGCCTCTCTCGCGGCACACCGCAGAGCAGGTAGCAGGGATCCAGCAGCAACTGGAGCTGCTATCTCCCGGCCGCTACCTGTGCTTCCTCGGCAACAAGCACTCCGACCCCCGCATCGAGAGCGCCATCGAAGCCCTGGCCGCCGAAGGGGTGCGCAGCCTGGTGGGCATCGTCCTTGCGCCCCACTACTCGCGCGGCAGCGTCGGGGAGTACGTGTCCCGTGCGAGAGCGCGGGCGGACGAACTCGCCCTGCCCGCAACCTTCGTCGAGAACTGGCACGAGCACCCCGTGCTCAGAGAGCTTCTCGCCGAGCGGGTAGCCGACGCGCTCGGGTCGCTCGGACCCGCTGGGACTGCCGCCGGTCAGGACGGAAGACTTCTCCTGCTCGTCACCGCCCACAGCCTCCCGTTGCGCGTCGTCGCCGACGGCGACCCGTACGCCGACCAGCTGCGACGTACCGGTGAACTCGTCGCGTCGGCGTCCGGGGTCGCACGTTGGGACATCGCCTGGCAGAGCGCCGGCCGGACGCCCGAGCCTTGGCTGGGCCCGGACATCCTCGAGAGGTTGCGGGCGCTGCCAGCTGAAGGAGTGGACGCGGTTGTCGTCTGCCCGGCCGGCTTCACCTCCGATCACCTCGAGATCCTCTACGACCTCGACATCGAAGCGAGCCGCGTCGCCGCCGAGGCAGGCGTCGCCTTCGCCCGGACGGCGTCGTTGAACGCGGATCCGCGGATGTGCGCTGCGCTGGCGGGGCTGATTCTCGATCGCGCAGAGGAGCTCTAGGGCCGTGAACCGCGTCGTGGCCATCGTCGGTGGTGGGATCAGCGGGCTCGCTGCAGCCCGCGTCCTGGCCGGCGCTCCCGCCCTCAGCCGCGAGCTCCGAGACGACTCGGTTCCTAGGGACGCCGGGCGTGACACCGAGGTCGTCTTGCTCGAGTCCGATGACCGTTTCGGAGGCAAGATCCTGTCGGGCGAGTTCAGGGGGCGTTCGGTCGATTTCGGGCCGGACAATTTCCTCACACGGAACGCGAGTGCCGCAGAGCTGTGCGGTCAGCTAGGACTTGGCGACGATCTCCTGGCACCAGCGACAAGCTTCGCGTCCGTCGTGGCGCGGGGACGTCTGCGCCCGCTGCCGGCAGGGCTCATCCTCGGCCTGCCTCCTGACCTTGTCGCTCTCGCCCGGTCGCGAATCGTGAGCGGGCGAGGCCTTGCCAGGGCAGCTCTCGACCTCTTGGCCCTGGGCCCGCCGATGTCGGCCTCGAGCCTCGGGCTGCGCCCGCAGGATGGAGCGGCCGGCCCCACCGGAAGGGACACCACCAGTGCCACAGACGCCGGAGGTCCCGAGTGGAGCGCGGCCTCGATACTCGAGACGCGGCTTGGACGCGAGCTCGTCGAGCGCCTTGTGGACCCCTTGCTCGGCGGTATCAATGCCGGCGGACTCGACCAGCTCTCCCTTGTCGTCGTGGCCCCCCAGGTGGCACGGGCTCTCGTCGGGCACCGCAGCGTGACGCAGGCGCTAAGGCAGCTGTCCCGCAGCACCCCCAGACCGCCACCTGGTGCCGACGCGAAGACAAGGCCGTTCTTCCTCGGGATGAGAGGCGGGCTCGGCCGAATGGTCGATGCGCTCGTGACCGATGTGCGCAACCGTGGCGCACAACTCCGAACCGGCACGACGGTCACGGCCCTGCGGCTGGTCAAGGACCGCTACGAGCTCGAGACAGCAGACGGGACCATCGTCGCGGACGGCGTGGTGATGGCGGCCCCCGGGTACGTGGCCGCGCGGCTGCTCGTCGACAGTGCTCCGTTGGCAGCCGTGGAGCTCGGCTCTATCCCACATTCGAGCGTCGCCCTCGTCACCCTCGCCTGGCCCTCGGAAGCCATACCGAGGCTCCCGGCCGGAAGCGGTTTCCTGACACCGCGCTGCGAGGGCCGCATCGTCACCGGCTGCACGTTCTTGTCTGCGAAGTGGCCTTATACGGCACCACCGGGCGAAGTCGTAGTCCGTGCCTCGACCGGCCGCTACGGCGACGCGAGACCGTCGTCGATGTCCGACGAGGACCTCGTCCAAGCAGTGCTCAAGGACCTGCGGGAACTGATCGGTACATCCGCCCCGCCACTTTCCAGCCTGGTGCAGCGCTGGCCGCGGGCTTTCCCGCAGTACCTTCCCGGGCATGTCCGCAAGATCGAGCGGGCGCAGGTCGCCCTCGCCGAGCTGCCTGCATTCGGGCTGGCGGGCCCATCGCTGGGCGGGATCGGCATCCCGGCATGCTTGACAACCGGCGAGCGAGCTGCGCTGGAGGTTCGCGATCGCCTGAGCCGGTGAGACGTACGGGCCGGGTCGTCAGGTGGCTGGCGCCGCTCATCGGTGGCGTCCTCGTGGCACTTTCGCTACCGCCCTTCGGACTGTGGCCTTTGGCCTTTGCCGGCGTGGCAGTTCTCACTTGGGCAATGAGGGACCGGCCGATAGGTGCAAGGGTGGCAGCCGGCTTTCTGGCGGGCGCCGGCCAATTCGGCGTCGGTCTCGCCTGGGCCGACAAGTTCACGTTCCTCGGCTATGTCGGGCTCATCATCATCGATTCGGCGATGTTCGCTCTGGCGTGTGTCCTGGTCCCGACCGGTCCGGTCCGCGTGCCGGCTCTGGCAGCGCTGCTGACGCTCGCAGAGTGGGCGCGCGAGCGTTGGCCCTTCGGCGGCGTGCCACCTGGCGGGATCGCGCTCGGGCAAGTGAACGGTCCCCTTGTCGCCACGGCGCGCATCGGTGGCACGGTCCTCCTCGTTGGCCTCACCTATCTCGCCGGCGTGTCCGCGGGCGACCTCGCAGCCACCCGGCTCCGCCTGAGCCGCGCGAACGAGCGCACACGGGGTAAAGGGTTGATCGGGAGCTTCCTCAGCCTGGGCCTCGTGGCAGCTCTCGCGCTTTGGGGTGTGTTCGCCCCTGATGGCGGACCGCCTGTGCGGATCCTTCGTGCCGCCATCGTGCAGGGCGGGGGCCGCCGCGGACTGTCCGATCTCCAGGTCCCGGCGTCGGTCGTCTACGCCGCTGCGCTGCGGGCGAACATGTTGGTTCGCCCACCGGTCGATCTCGTCTTGTGGCCCGAGGACGTCGTCGCGCTCGCTCAGCCGCTCGACGGCTCGCCGGCAGCCGCGCAACTTTCCGAGATCGCCCGCGGCCTTCACGCGACGCTGCTCGCCGGCGTCACATGGCCGCTCGGAACGACCCGGTTCCGAAATGAGATCGTCGCCTACGGGCCCTCGGGAGCGCTCGTCGCGTCGTTCGAGAAGGTCCACCGGGTCCCCTTCGGAGAGTACGTCCCGTGGCGGTCATTCTTCGCTCACTTTGCGAGCCTCGAGGCTGTTCCCCGCGACGCCATCGCGGGACACGGAAGCGGAATGATGGCCACCCCGGTGGCACGTGTCGCCGTGCTCGTGTCCTACGAGGTGTTCTTCCCCGACCGAGGGCGCTCGGGCGTGAGAGCCGGCGGTCAGCTCATCGTGGTCCCGACCAACACGTCCTCGTACTCGAGCGAGCAGGCCCCCGCCCAGGAGATAGCGGGTTCCCGGCTGCAGGCGATCGAAGAGGGCCGCGACCTGTTGCAAGCAGCGCCGACCGGCTACTCGGCCGTCATCGACAACCACGGAGGCGTGCTCGAACAGACACCCCTGTCGGTCACGGCAGTGCTCAGGGCAAACGTCGCGTTGCGGGACGGGGTCACGCTGTACACCCGTTTCGGCGATCTGCCGACCGTGTCACTGGCGCTGCTCACGGTGTTGGCAGGCTGGGTGGTCGCCCTCGTGGCTCGCCGCCGAGAGCGGCGACGCGGCCGGGGGCGGACCGACGGTCCCGCGAGGTGAGCGCCCGCCTTGCCGGGCAGCGGGTCAGCGAATATCAGCAACCGGGTCGACGGTCTCGCCTTTTGCCAGCGTGGGCCGTCCCGGTGCGAGTGCTCCGGCGTCGCCGTTGGCCGCCAACGCGATCTCAGGAGCCAACTCGGCCTGCTCGTCGTGAACGCGAACCTGAGTCCTGGTTCCGAAGAGGTAGCGGTTGAAGATGAAGTAGCGGGCTGTCCAGATGCAGGCGTAGGTGAGCAGGTTGGCACCGTTGACTATGAGCGCGCGAGCTAGCGATCCGCTCGCGATCCTGTCCGCGTTGTGGGCGGCGACCCCGACCGCAGCAGTCGAGATCACCATGGCGGTGAAAGAGATAGTCCAGAACGGCACGACCTCCCGCCACATCTTCGAACGGCCCGTCTTGCCCCAGGTCCACGTGCGGTTGAGATAGTAAGCCGGAAGGGAGGCGACGGCCGTGGCGATGACGTTGCACTCCATCGCCGATCCGACCATCCAGATTTGGTAGGTCGAGAAGAGCACGACCTGGGACACGATCGTCGAGACGATCGAGACCGAGGCGTACTTCCAAAGGCGCCTGAAGTGCTCCGTGTCCCGGAACGCGACAACCCGGCTCACTAACGAGGCCATGGGGGAAGTCTATCGTCTCATCCGTGACAGAGGCTCTGAGCCAGCTCGTCGAACTGCTCGACCTCGAGGCCATCGAGGTGAACATCTTCCGTGGCAAGAACATCGACGAGACCCGTCTGCGCGTCTTCGGGGGCCAGGTGGCCGCGCAGTCGCTGGTCGCCGCCGGGCGGACCGTCGAGGTGGGCCGGGTCCATTCGCTGCATTCGTACTTTTTACGCCCTGGAGATCCGACGGCGCCCATCCTCTACGAGGTCGACCGCATACGTGACGGTCGGTCCTTCACCACAAGGCGCGTGGTCGCGATCCAGCACGGCCGCGCCATATTCAACCTCCAGTGCTCGTTCCACATCGACGAGGGTCCGGGTCTCGTCCACCAGGCTGAGATGCCCGAGGTGCCCCCGGCCGACGAGCTGCCCACGGTCCGCGAGCGCCTCGAGCCCTATCTCGACCAGTTGCCGGAATGGTTCGTGCCAAGCAGGCCACGGCCGATCGACCAGCGTTACATCGGGGATCTGCCGTGGTTGCCGGCGGCAAGTCGGGAGACCCGCCAGCGGCTATGGGTGCGCGCGGACGGGGAACTGGCCGATGATCCGCTGCTGCATGCCGCGGTGATCGCCTACGCCTCGGACATGTCGATCATCGACTCGGTGCTCAAGCCGCACGAGGTCCGCTGGAGGCAAGGCACGGCCATGGTCGTCAGCCTGGACCACTGCATGTGGTTCCACCGACCGTTCCGCGCCGACAAGTGGTTGCTCGTGGACCAGGACTCGCCGAACGCCTACGGTGCCCGGGGGCTGGCGAGAGGGCTCATCTTCGACGAGGAGGGTCGCCTCGTCGTCAGCCTTGTGCAAGAGGGTCTGGTCCGAGTGACCTCACCGGGCCCGCACCCGCAAGAGAGTCCCGGAGAAGGAGCGTGAGCGTGGCCTTCGACCTCGGCTTCGGGGTCTTCCTCGTCTTGATGGCCGTGCTGGTCGTGTTCGTGGTGCGCTTCGCGATTCGAGTCGGCCGACGGCAGCCTCCCGCCGGCGGTCCCGGGCCCGATGTCGGGCCAGGACAGGGGCTGAGCTAGACCAGGCCGCCGCGGCGGCTCTCGTAGACGACCCCGACGAGGGCTGCCACACCGAGGAACAGGCCGACGGCCAACGTCCAGGCACCGAACACGAGCGCCAGGCCCACAAAAGTGGCACCGAGCCCGAGAACGAACGGCCAGATGCTCGATCCGGGAAAGGCCCCGACAACGCCTGCCCCGTCCTTGAGGGACGCCTTGGGATTGTCCGACGGCCTCGGCGCCATGCGTCGCGACCACCACAGGTAGTACCCGCCGGGCACGCAACCCAACAGGAAGGTCCCGAGCAGCATGATGCTGCCCGCGTCCTCGTGGCTCATCAGCCAGTAGGCGAGCCCGACGAATCCGAAGAAGACGCCGACGAACAAAAGGACGTAGGACTCGACCTTCATCGGTCAAGATCCCCGGGGTCTAAGGCGTCCGTCTCGTCGAGCCGGACGTCGTCTAGCAGCACAGTGCCACCGCCCGACGCTGCCACAAGGCCGGGACGCCTCGAGCGCGCGTGGTCGAGAATCCGGTCCTCAGGATGGTTGTAGTCCCATACCGGTCGCTGGGACCTGATCGGCGGGATGCGAAGGAAGTTGTGGTGGGGCGGGGGGGACGTCGTCGCCCATTCCAGGCTCGACGCGTCCCACGGGTTGTCACCGGCGGGGATCGGCTTCCACCACGACACGAAAGCGTTGACGAGGAAGACCGCCACGGCCAAGAAGAGCAACACCGCGCCGGCGCTCGAGATGCGGTTGAGTGTTGTGAACCCGTCACTCGCGGCGTACTCCGCGATGCGACGCGGCATCCCTTTGAGCCCCAGCAGGTATTGCGGGTCGAAGGTGACGTTCGTGCCGATGAACATCAGCCAGAACGACAGCTTGCCGAGCCCTTCCCGGAGCATTCGTCCAGTCATCTTCGGGTACCAGTAGAAGAACCCGGCGAAAGCTCCCATTACCAGTGCCATGACGACAGAGTGGAAGTGGGCGACCACGAAGTACGTGTCGTGCGTGGCGAAGTCAACAGGGGGCGAAGCCAACAGGATCCCGCTCACACCGCCGATAAGGAAGGTGGCGAGGAATCCGACGCAGAACAGCATCGGCGTGTCGAACTTCACCGAACCGCGCCACATCGTGCCGATCCAGTTGAAGAACTTGATCCCGGTCGGCACGGCGATCAGGTAGGACATCAGGCTGAAGAACGGCAGCAGCACCACACCGGTGGTGAACATGTGGTGCGCCCAGACGCTCGTGGACAAGGCCGCGATGGAGATCGTCGCGAAGACCATGCCCCGGTAGCCGAAGATCGGCTTGCGGGAGAACACTGCGATCACGTCGGTCACGATGCCGAAGAAGGGCAGCGCGAGGATGTAGACCTCCGGGTGGCCGAAGAACCAGAACAGGTCCTGCCAGAGGACCGGTACCCCACCACCTGATACCTCGAAGATGTGAGCACCGAGGTGCCGGTCACACCAGAGCAGCACGAGGGCACTCGTGAACACGGGGAAGGCGATGAGAATGAGGATGCCGGTCACGAGCATGTTCCAGGTGAAGATCGGCATCCTGAACATGGTCATGCCGGGGGCGCGGAGGTAGTAGATCGTGGTGACCAGGTTGACCCCGGTGAAGATGGCCGAGAACCCGGTGAGGACGAGGGCGACGATCCAAAGATCGGGCCCCGCGCCCGGGGTGTTGATCGAGTTGGAGAGCGGCGCGTAGGCCACCCAGCCGAAGTCGGCGGCTGATCCGGTCGTCAGGAAGCCCATCATCATGAGCGACCCGCCGCCCAGGTATAGCCAGTAGGAAAGGGCGTTGAGCCTCGGGAAGGCCATGTCCGGTGCGCCGATCTGCAACGGGACGATGTAGTTCGCGAGTCCTCCGAACGAGACGGGCCCGACGAACAGGTAGATCATCAAGCTGCCGTGCATCGTGAACATCTCGTTGTACGTGTGCTGCGACAGCAACGTCGAGTCAGGGCTGGCGAGCTGCGCCCGGATGAGGAGGGCCATGGCGCCGGCCATGAGGAAGAAGATGAGGGCGGTGACCGTGTAGTTCTTTCCGATCACCTTGTGATCTGTCGAGGTCACCCACTTCAAGAACCCGGACGGGCCGGCCTCGTGTTCGTGCGCCGGGCCCTCGTCGAAAACCGCCGGCCGCTCGGCGAGAAGGGTCATGTGGCCACTCCCGCGACGGACTGGGAACTCAACCATGCCTGGAAGGCGCCCGGCTTGACGACGCGCACGCTGAAGAGCATCTCGGCGTGATAGAGGCCGCAGTACTGCGCGCAATGGCCGGCGAAGACGCCTGTGCGAACCGGAGTGAAGTCGAAGTTGTTCGTGACGCCGGGCAGGGCATAGCGGCTGAAGTTGAACGCCGGAACGTAGAAACCGTGCACCACGTCAGCCGACTCGAGCACGATCTGTGTGGTCTCGCCGAGAGGCAGTACGATCTGTGGGTACTCCGGCGAAGTGGGGTTGCCTGCGAGCACAGGAGGCCTGGTCTGCGAGGTCTCCACCAACGCGACCTGCTTGCCCGCCGAGTTGAGGTAACTGAAGCTCCAACCCCACTGGAAGCCGGTGACCTTGATCGTGACTGCCGGATGGGCAGCGAGGGCGTCGATCTTGTTCTCGGTCCTCACCGTGTAGAAGAAGATGACGCCGACGA
This sequence comes from Acidimicrobiales bacterium, assembly GCA_052148655.1. GTDB lineage: Bacteria > Actinomycetota > Acidimicrobiia > Acidimicrobiales > Bog-793 > Fen-455. The sequence goes on along the minus strand of JBKQHU010000127.1, from coordinate 1,271 downwards.
TGATGAGCGGCACGGCCGTGTAGATGATCTCGACAGGCAAGTTGCTGTGGAATTGCCTGGGCATCTTGTCGGGGTCACGGCGGCGGTAGGCGATCACGGCCCAGAGGATCAAACCCCAGACGATCACGGCGACGACGAGACCTGCGATCGTCATCCCCGACCACAACTGGAACTCAGCCCGGCCCTGGGTCGTGGCGCCGCGGAAGGCTCCAAAGGTAGGCAGGGTGCAGCCACCAAGGCCTAGCGCGAGCACGCTGAGCAGCAAAAAGCGCGCGATGCCCCTCAGTTTGGCGACCCCCGGAATCCCCACTGGCCGAAGACTCTAGCCAGAATAATTTCGGCGCCAATCAAGTACCCGTCCCGACCCGGCTGTCGTGCGGTCCGAGCCCGGCTGCGGTGCGACCCCGTCGTGGACCTGCGTCCTTCTCCGATCGAGGTTCTTCCGGCCGGTCCGGCGCGCCGGCGGGGCAGCTGTGCCCGTCTCCGCTGTCAGCTAGACGGCGCGGACGACCCGGGAGGCACGTGAACAGGCTGAGACGAGTCCCGTGCCGCCTTCGTCGCGCGAGCGGCACGCGCTAAGCGGCGGGCTTGGCCGGTGGCCCGACCCAGGCTGCGCACCGCAACCCGCGGAGCATCGGAGCCGCGAGCCTTGGCGACGGCCGTTCCTACGACGCGGCCTGCCGTCGCAGCGACCGTCGAGACCGCGTCGGAGCTACCGGAGGAGCTCGTCGCAGCACTTGTTGGCGCCGGGTGTCGGCTGGCGCGCGGGCGCGGGACGATCTCGGTCGTGAACGACATGCGAACCAGCAGTACCGCTATGGCCTCGCTGAGGACGATCGGGATTATCTGCAGGTCGTGCAGGTACAACAGCGGCGAGACGGCGAACCCGGCGGCGAGAACGAGGTCGAGGTAGACGTGTAGCTGCCTCGGAATGATCCTCAGGGCCGCGAGCGGCCCCTTGCTCACAAAAGCGAACGCGCCGACGACAGCACCGGCGACTGCCAAGACGACTGCCGGGCGACCACCCAGGTGCACCCCCACAACGACCAGAGCAGCGGCGAGGGCGTACTCGGCAAGCTGGTGCCCACCAAAAGGAACCTGCCGACGCGACGACCCGACCGACGCCATCGCTCAGGAATGAGCCGAGGGGTGGCTCAGTTGGACTGAACCGGACCGGACGTCTTGTCGTCGCCCTTCGAGATGGACGGGTCACCCTTGTCCTTGTCCGGGTCACCCTCCTCCATGCCCTTCTTGAACTCGTGGGACGCACT
>JBKQHU010000126.1:0-29988 GCA_052148655.1 Acidimicrobiales bacterium | reverse complement strand
CCAGCTCGTCGTTGGAGTCCGCGATCGGCCCGACTCGTTCCCGCCGGCCGTCCGCATAGCGGACCCACACGACGTCACAGCCGTTGGCGTTGATGTTCTCGATCTCGGGGTCGTCCAACAGCCGCTGGAGCCGGTCCAGGCGGAACAGCGCGTCGAAGGTCGCCCGGGCCAGGTCGTCCTCCTCGTCGCTCGTCATGACCGGGGTCCCGACGGTGAGGGCCTCCCGGGCGCGGCGCTCCAACGCCTCAGCGATCAACTGTCGCCCGAGCGCCTGCTCGTCACCAGTCCCGAGTCCCGGCCGGCCGCCATCGTGCAAGGCACGCTCCTTCTCCGACAGGGCAGCCAGCACCTCAGACCGTAGGCCGGCTACGAGCGCGACATCACTCGTCACCGGGACACCTCCTCGGGCGCCGAGCCGTTGGTCGACCGGGCAGCCAGATCAGCTCGCCAGGCCCGCATCACCCTGATCCGCGACGGCGCGGCAGGCGGGGTCTCGACGCCCTCGAGCGTGTCGGTCCCCGTCTTGTCATCGCTCAGCTGGTCGGCCAGAGTCCTCGCGGCTCGTACGAGCGGCGAGACTCGGAGCTCTCGAGCCGAGGCCCGGAGTGATACCAGCGACGCCGCAGCGTCAGGGTCCCAGGGCAGCCGGGCCGCTACCTCGACGCCGAGCGCCTCGGCCACTTCTTGGTAGCGATAGGGGCCGTCGCCCACCAGCACCAGGCGCGGGTCTTGTCGGAGACCTGGGTAGGTCTCGAGAAAGCTCGCCAGCGCGTGCAGGTCGGCGAGGCGCGGTCGGGCCGCCAACACCACCTGATCGGCAGTCGAGAACACAGGGTTCGGAGATGCACCGGCCAGCCGGCCGCAGTCAACGAGCACGTCGGCAGCCAGCTCACCGAGGCGGCCCAGAAGACCGGTGAGCATCCCGAGGGCGCTACGGGCCCGGTCCGCCGAGCCCGGCCCGGCCAGCACCGCCGTCCCGTCCGCCAGCTCGTGGCAGTGCTCCCACACGAGCTCGGGGTCACTGCCCCGCCGCGCTGCGGCAGCCAGGCTCACGAGGCCAGGCTCGGGTGGCCAGCCCGACGCGGCGGCGAGCGTCCCGCCTGCAGGGTCCAGCTCCGCCAGCAGCACCCGCCGGCTCGACGGCCACGTAGCGGCCAATGCCAATGCCAGGGTCGTCACCCCACACGAGCGGACCGCTCCAAGCGCCACGACGCTCACTGGAGCCTCACCTCACCCGGCACCAGAGCCGAGCTGGATAAGGCTCGCCTCGTTGGCAGCTGCGAGCGCCGCCACCTCGTCCGCGTCCCTCCTCGACACTTGGAGGGAGAACACAGTCGGGCTGTCCGATTCAACCGACGCCACGTCGACGGCCAGCACCGTGGCCGAAACCGGACTCCCGGTAACGGTGAGCGAGGACGACGACGGCGAGGTGACCGGCACGACCTGGACCCGGTCTCCGGGGGCGAGGTCTGGGGGGTACTGGCCGGCCTTCAACCCCACCGCCACCACGTCCGACCCGGACGCGACCGGAGCGGTCGAGCCCACCTCGGCGCGGGTCAAAAGCGAGCCGGCAACGAGCGGCACCGCCACCGGGGCGCCGACCACGCTCGCCTCTTCGACGGCCGGGACCACCTGCAGGCCGGTGCCGGTCGATACGCGCACCGTCTCCAGGTCGCTCGCTGTGATGACCTGGCCCGCAGCGAGCGGCTCGGAGACAACCAGCACCTCCTCTCGGCTGCCGAGGTGCAACGAGGCATCCGCGAACGCCAGGGCACCGCCTATCACCAGCAGCACCCCGACCACCACGAGCGGGAGCTGGCGACGGCGAGCGGCCGGCCGAGCGCGCGCACCAGCGGGCCGGGCACCGCTTGGTGCCTTACTGCCGTTCGTCCGGGTTGGCGCGGTCGTACTCGTCATCGGTCGGGCCTTTGTCAGTTCCCGCCAGAGCTCGGCGTGTTGATCGCCTGAGACTCGGTCACCCGCACCGCCATCTGGGATGGCGGGCCGGGCTTAAGACCAAGGTTCCCGCCGCCCGGGGCGCCCACCGACGTCCAAGAAACGGACCAGTAGATGGTGGCGCTCACCTGGTAGCTACCCGCCTGGGTCCATGTGTAGGAGCAGTCGGTCGTCGCGTTCGGGCGCGATGGGTTGTAGGGGGTGCCCGGACCGTCACAGGTGACGGTGCTGCCGTCGCCCATGTCCCACACGACCTTGGTCGGTGTCGCCGTCGCCGTCGTGGTGACCGTCCCGGCGCTCGCCGTGGCGGTGAGTGTCTGCCAGGCGCCCGGCTCGATCCACAGCCAGGTGGCCACCCCGACCAGCTGCTCGGCCCCGGCCGGCGGGGCCATCTCGATCGTCGCTGACCCGATAGGCAGCTGTTGGATGGTTTGGTCAGCCACCACCACCGGATCGACCTGAGCCGCGCCCGCAACGGGCTGCGCGTTTGTGACCCAGATCGGCGGCATCGGGTTGAGCACCCCGGGACCGGCGCAGGTCACGAATACCCACTGGCCGGGCTGCGGACCCCCCACCCCGATCGCCTCGGTCGCGGACAGGCCGCCGTCTTTGTAGGTACAGCCGTAGGGTTGGTTGGGATCCGGCTTGCCCGGCGACGGATCACTCTCGGTTTGCTTGGCCCAACTCGAGCCCGCCGGCGGGGTCCAGTAGGTCCCTCCGGCCTGCACCGTGAGCTGTCCCCCGTTCGCCGTCGCCCCAGCCCAGTTGTACTGCCCGTCGGGGTCGCCCGCCCACGCCCGGCCCGGGCCGATTAGCACGCACATCGAGGCCACCACGACGGTGGCAGGGATCACGAGCCGGGCGCGCATGTCCCCTCCGTCACTGTCTGCTTGGACACCTTCCACGTCGAGCCCGACAGAACCAAGGTGGCGCGCACCCCGTCGTACTCCGGGGGCGTCACCGGCGGCACCGGCTTGCCGGTCGTCGCGTAGAGGAGCTCGGCCCTGCTGTAGGCGCAGTCGACCACAGTCGCCGTCGTGGCCGACAAGGCGGTGATCTTCGGATGCAACGTAGTCGTGCCTCGGCCAACCATCCCCGCTCTCTTGTCGGCGAAGAGGTTGGCCTTGACGTTCTGCAACTGGGGCTCGACCATCGTCGCCGCCAGCTCCGGGTCGCTCGGGTTCGCGTCGGCCAATGCGTGCTCGAACGCCGCCCATCCAGCTCGGTAGGCGTTGAGCACCGCAACAGACGTTGGAGCGAGGGTCGTGGAGGATACCGGGAGACTCGTCGTCGTTGTGGACTTGGCTCGCGTCGTCGTTGGGTGCGATGCGTCGAGGGCACCGCTTCCACCGCAAGACGCCATCACCACTCCGGCCGCGACCCCGCACGCGACCAACACCGCGCGCCGTCGCCACGGCGGCGCCTGTCGAGCTCGCCTTCGACGGTCCATCTGCCGCCGGGCGGCTCTGTCCGGTGCTGGTTTCACGGTGCTTCCCCCCTTCACTGCCTGGCCCCGGTGGCGGCCCGGGCGCTCTCCTACGCCCTTACAGGATCTCCTCTGATCGAACGCTTCGTGTTCGGGAGCTTGCGGGAGACGCGCACCACTGCGGCGGCGCGTTGCGGTGATCCTTGACTCGTCCCGAACCTGGCGACGCCCCGCATCGTCGACTCCCTCCCGAGAGACACCTCGAAGCCGTGAGGGTAGGTCGCCGACACGGTCGCGTCCATCGGTAAAGGGGTGTCGTTACTACTAGTAATGTTGATGCCAGTGGCAGTGTCAATACCAGGTCCAGCCGTATGAGCGAGAACGTGCGGACGACAGTGTCCGACGCCGTGACCTCCAGGCGAGCCGAGCTGGCGACGTTTCTTCGGATCCGCCGTGCCGAACTCAAGCCCGAAGACGTTGGGCTGCGTGTCCCGCCAGGGCGGCGCAACACGCCGGGACTGCGCCGGGAAGAGGTAGCCCAGGTCTCGGGCGTAGGGGTGACCTGGTACACGTGGCTCGAACAGGGCAGGTCGATCACCGCCAGCGCCCACGTCATCGACGCGTTAGCCCGTGCCTTCCGCCTCGACCGAGAGAACCATTGCCATCTTCGCCACCTCGCCGGTCTTCCCACTCCGGAGCCCGACCAGATGCCCGAAGGCGCCACCCCCGAGCTCAACCGGTTGCTCGCCGCCTTGGTGCCTGCACCGGCCTGCCTCCTCGGCCAGAGGTTCGACTTTGTGGCATGGAACGAAACTTTCGCGGCACTGTGGGACCCAGGCGGCCTTCCCGAGGGTCGCCGCAACCTCATGTGGCTGGCTTTCGCCGACCCATTCATCGACGGAGGTGGGTCGACTGGGAGGGCCGAAGTCGCGTCCTGTTCGCGCAGTTCCGAGCCGTCGCCGGGCGGCACGCCGGAGACGCCCAGTTCAACGAACTCATCGACGCGCTTCGTGCAGCCAGTCCAGAGTTCCGAGCGTTGTGGCGTCACTACTTGGTGAAACAGTCCATCACTGGCCCCATCGCCGTCCGCCACCCGACCGCAGGGATCATCAAGCTCGACGTCATCGAGCTACGTGCCAGCGCGCATCCGTCACTCACCCTGGTTGTCCAGATTCCCGTAAGACCTGTGGATCGAAAGAAACTCGCCGCTTTTCTTTGAACCATCGAGGTTCAGGAGAGCTGTCGCTTCGATCAGACTGGGACCCTACACATCCGTGATCGTTGGTTCCGTACCAATCGCCCGGACCCTCGCGGCGAGATCACCGGCCACCTCGGCTTTGATCCTCATCTTGACCATGACCTCTGCAAATGACGAGTCACCATTGTCAACGCTGACTCCCAATGCCGTTAGCAGCGAGTAGAGAGCATCCCGTTTCTCGTCGTCCGACAGGCTGGTTCGCAGGGAGAACGCAAACTGTTTCTCGTTCGTCGTCGGACCTGTTGAGGTAGCTGTGCTCCAGCCACTAGGCAGTCCCACTACAGATGATCCGCGAGTGGCGGCGGCAAGAGTTCCCGCTGCCTTTTCTGAGCCTTCTCTGGCTTCTAGGTCCGCTTCCGGGCACGGTTGGCCAGGGTGTTCCGAGCCACCGCACTCTGGACAAACTCCAGGCGGAACGGGTTTGGCGAGCCTAAGACCTGACTGGCCCACGCCGATCTCCCCGGGGCTGCCAACGGGCCGCTCCGTCCCGTCGGCACCCACAAGGAGCAGCGCCCCGTCCTCGATCGCTTCGAAGATGGCTCGCTGCAAGTCGGCGTCACCCCTGGGTAGCAGCGGCATTCGAGGAGAGTTCCAGAACAGGTCTCGAACCTCATCGAGGGGACGACCACAGTCGTCGTCTCGTAAGTTGTGTACCAGTGCACGACCGCTCAGCGTGCCTTCATCAAAGGCCTTCTCCGCCTCCACCAGCTTCTTCCAGACGATGGTGCCGTCGAGGGAGGTCTGGTTCTCCTCCTCGAGTGTGATGATGCGATCCACGCGAGGGTCGCCCGCCGCTTCGTCGCCAAGGTCGAGGTAAACGATGTGCTGGTAGCCGCGTTTCACTGCGGTCTCGAGGTTCCTACGCGCCCTCGACTTCTCGTCCCGCGCCTTCTCCCGCAACTCCTCGTCTGACTTCACCTGATCCAGCTCGGATACTCGGTCCCACGCCAAGTACGCCAGAGCTTGCCCCCGCGCCAGCCCGCGCTTCTGGGTGTTGACGACAACGAATACCGCTGACGATGCCCACTGCACTGGCAACCTGGCCGGACCGATTCCCATTGCCGCCCGGATGGCATCCCGGGTGTCCCTGTCGATCCCGTTCAGGAGCGAAAACTGGCGAGAGTCTAAGAGAACAAGGCGGGTGGTGCGCGCATTGTCAACCCCCGACGTAGCCAGGACCTCCTGAGGGGTCCGGGTCAGGTCCGCTTCGACAGAAACCTTGGCCTTGAACGGCCCGGTGGTCAGCAGGCGCTCGGCCGTGCTGGAAACCTCAGCATCGCGCTCCTCGTCGGAAATCGTGCCCCGAGACGCCCTAAAGAGCATGTTGAGGGTTTGTCTCGTCGACATAAAGAGGCGAGGAAGCTGCCCTCCCTTGCCTCCGATCTCTTCGAGTGAGGCAAGACCGCCGCCGTCGACATCCTTGAGTTCGGCGAGCACCGCATCCGCATCCGCTAGACCGAACCCCTTCTCCGGAACGAACATGGCCGACTTAACCTCGGGCTCGGTGGCGCCCTGCCTTCCACCACTGCGCGAACCGACGACACTGCACAAGAAGAGGCAAGTGGCACCTCGCTCTGCTGGGCGCGGATTCAAGTCGACGTACAGAACCCCTGCGCGCGCCTCGTCGAGAATGCGAGCGGAGCCGGACTTGTCGTCGATACCCACAATGTCTGCAGATGCGAGACTGCGATAGTTGGCCTGGGTGCGCGTATCGCTGATCAGGCCTGACCCAATGATGGCTTCCCTGACCGCTGTCTCGGACAAAGGCAGATCTCCAGGACCAATCAGAAGTGGGGTCCATTCGCCAGCTTCGGCACGCTTGGCAAGCGTGAACACCGTTGCGCCAAAGATGCGAATAGTCGACCGCACCCTCTGGTAACCGGCTAACTTCGCCCATTCCTGTTCAGCAAGGTGAATGAGCTGGGGGTGGAAGGGATAGCAACGAGCTACCTCGCCCCTCCAGTCCCGGACCCACGGAGGAGCACCCAACAAGTCGAAGACCTTCGTCTTCCATGCGCCAGTCATGGCGTTCTTGAAAAGGTCAGTTGTGGCAACAAGCAGCTCAGCCGGGGGAGCGAGACCGAAGAGACGACGACGCAAGATGGCCGAGAAGTCGGTGTTGTCGTTGATAGTGGCTGGCCTGCCGTTGCGGACTAGCAGGGAATCCAGTTCTGACCGACGGGCCTGGCCAGCCTCGTCGAGGGACATGGTGTCCTTATCAGACGCGATCATAACGACGACCATCGCCACGTGAGGAACGTCGTTGACAGAGTCCAGCAGCGACCTGAGGAACGCCATGTCCTGGACGGCGAGGTCGTGATGCTGACTGTCGGACAACTGTCTGATGTAGTCCATGATCTCGTCGACCAGGATCAAGACGGGGCGATCCACGGCCTTGAGTGCCTCAATGATCTTGGACTTGTCGGCGTGGTACGGCTGGTAGCGGTCGTAGAGCGTGCGGTCCGCCGAAAACAGTCGCCAAAGGAAGCGCTCGTAGAGGCTGATTGCCGGACCGTCGTGGTCATAGACGCCCTGGCCAGCCGTCATGTTGTCGCAAGCGAGTATGACAACTTGTGGTTTGCCGAGATCATTTGGCAGCGAGTGGCCGATCATCTTCCCCGCTTCAGCGAGTGCCATCGAGCCCACGTCAGTGATAGAGAAGGCTTCCGGGTGTGCTGCAAGGTGAAACAGCCCAATCAACCCGTGCGACTTACCACCACCGAGCGCTTGGTCGAGCCGCAAGAGCGCGGGAGCTGCGGCGTACTGGTCGCCGCCACCTATCCTGACCGCGACTTTCGCGATGAGTTCAATGAACTGAGGAGACGGATGGGTGATGTCCCCGTAATAAGTGGCATCTGCATAGCGGGGCCTGCTCTTGCCTGTCCCGTACGCAGCTTGGAACAGCGACATCTGAACATCGTCAATCGACCCGGTCGAATCCAGTACCTCTTGCCGAAGAGGAAGTGCCTGCCACCAGGGGGTCACCCTCTGACTCGCTGCCGAGCTCATTCCGCAATGCCCTCCGGATCCAATTCAAACACATCGAATAGTGACCGCTGTCTCTTCTCAGCCTCGGCGCGTGCAGTGGCGGTCGCGACCTGTCGGACCGCGGAGGTGACGCCGCTCCTGCTCCTTACTAACCCCGTCCAGGCCATGGCGTCCGGATCCGTCTCCGGCAGCTTGGTCGACAGGAACTTCATCGCAGCCCACAGGTAAGGGTCGTCCGAACCTCGACCCGACGCGGTCAGGATCTCTCCGACGGCGTCCAACCCGTCGGTCCAGGCCTTAGCCATGGCTAGAGCAACGTCGACGACCGCGCTCGACTCGTCTATCGCCTTGGCATGGTCGCGGGCGGGACACAGACGCACCCCCTTCCCAGAATCGATCAGAATGCCCTTTAGGCGCTCCAAGTCCAAATCGGAGGCCAGAGCCTGCCAGCGGGCCTCCGACTTCGGAGCGATATCACGTCCATACAACCGAACCCACGACAGCGCGAAACGAGTTCGAGGGTCGAAGGTCTCCAAAGGCAGGTGGTCAATCTCTATTGCAGCAGCTTCCTCTACGGCTCGCCTGGCGACCAGCAGGTACCGGTCCGGTTCAACAGGCCTTCCGAGATTGTCAAGCACTACCTCATAGTGACCTACGACTTCCATAGCGGGACCGGCGGAGGCCATCAACTGATCGGTTGGTGCGAGTCCAGTCGCCTCCCAAAAAGGTATGCGAGCCTTTACCTCAGAGCGCACCCTGGCTTCCACCTGACTCGCTCGCCCTTGGGGTCTCGCGGTCGGCGCGGGCCGGCATGACATCGTGAGCGTCGTGACAATGTTGGAAAACCCGACCTTGCCGCCCTTCTCCGTCTTGGCAGGCCATGAACCCGTGAGCACCAGGCCGCCTCGAGTGATCGCCGTCAGCAAGCGGTGCCAGACTTCTGGCTCGCCGTGTCCGAAGACAATGGTCACGACACCGTCGGGATCCACAACACGACATGCTTCTGCCAAAGCCTCAGCAATCAAATCGTCGTACCGTTGACGAGTCCGAAAATCGTGATTAGAGCTTCCGCCCTTCTTCACGATGATCTCGTCTGACTTCTCTTGCAGCCCATTCGGGTCGGCCGTAAACGACAGTTCGGGATCGGCGGTGCTCATCGCACGCTTCAACCAAACGTAGAAAAGGTCGGAGGCATCCGCGTAGTCGATCATTGCGTCGTAGGGCGGATCGGTAATCACAGCGCTGAACTGCCGATCCCGAAAAGGAAGTGCAAGAGCGCTTCCCCGGCTGATGTCTGCAGCCCTGCCCCTAATCCCCATCACGTGGCGTCGGAGAGAGGACAGTGTGCTCGACGACAGCGACTCCCACGTGCCAGGTCCGTCTTTGAGACCAGCCTCAAAATAGTCATACGAAAACGCCAGGCTTGATTCAGTCGCGAAAACATCTGTGACTCCACTTCGACTCGGCTGAAGCGATACCCCACGCGTCGATCGACGCAGCTTGCGCGCCAAGGCTGCACTGGCATAACCGCATAAGGCCTTTGCATATTCAACCGAGATACCTGCATTGCGTAGCTCACTGCCGATGTCCGAGATGACCCGTGCCAACCTGATAAACGCCAGGGTTTGACGGGCGTTGCACATGTCTCCGTAGGTACGCGCACCGTACACCGTCGCCTGAACCGTCCAGGTATTGCCGTCCGGGATACACTCGCCTGGCACTGCAGTACATCCGTTTGGAAACCCGGGCTCAAGTGGCAGTGCCGACTCTGCCAGCTTGATCGCTTCGCGTTCTAGGTCGGTAACTGGCCGATATGATTTGCCGAACTGTTGGTCCAGGTCGGCCGCCAAGAGAACAGCATCACGACCGAGCCCCTCTTGAGCAAGGCGCGTGTGCACGTCCTTTGCGTGCACATGCTCGCAGAAAGGACATACGGCCACCTTACCGCCAGACGAGTAGCGGCTCTTCCCCGCCAGCACTCTCGTCGGCTGCGTTGTAGGGGGTCCTTCATGGATGCGGATGGTCCAGCTACCGTCATTACGGTCAGTCTCGATCGAGTAGCTCTGGCCGGGATCCTTCCTGTCGGAGTCCGGCGGACGGAGGACCAACGAACCCGTCAGGGGAAATCGACGACCGCAATTCTGACAAGGTAGCGTTACCGCCCACAAATAGCCCCATGGCTGTTTCCCGCCGACCTCTGGGTAGAAGTCCCTCATCGTTGAGTTGTAGCGATCGGACACCTCGACGAACAGGCACTCCACATCCGCGAGCAACCGTTCGTCCCCGAGCAGGGTCGGGGCCGTCCCGAAGGGCAGCGGCGGCTCAGCGGTCCACTGGCGAAACGGGAAATCTGCCAGAAGACGCCCAGCTAAGGTCGCAACAGGGGAATAGTCGACGCCGTAGGAAGCCATCTCGTATCTCGCTGCCTCCAAAGGAATCATGGCTCGACCCGAAAAGAGATCCAGCGACGAAGCCCCATTGGGGTAGCACCGATTAAAGAGGTTTTGGTAATACCCTGACATTCGTGGTAGTTATGGGAAACTCTCTCTATGGCGCCAGCTCCTCGTTCGACCGCTGAATCCGCACCGAGACGCGTCGCTCCGCGTCGCGACTTCGCGGCGCTCGAGGAGCGCCGGATGCGGGCCGGGGCGATGTTCGAGCGTGAGGTCTCCCAGGCGGACGTCGCCCGTTCCCTCGGTGTCTCGCGCGAGACGGCGTCACAGTGGGCCGCCGCGTTCCGGCGTGGCGGCATCGATGCCCTGGCCGGCGCAGGACGTGCGGGGCGGCTCCGCAAGCTCTCCGACACCCAACTCGCCGAGGTCGAGCAGGCGCTCTCGAACGGCCCCAGGGCGAACGGCTTCCCCACCGAGCTGTGGACCTTGGCGCGCGTCGCGAGCGTGATCGAACGCCTGACTGGCGTCGGCTATTCGACGACCCAGACGTGGGTGATCCTTCGCGAGCGCCTCGGCTGGTCGCGCCAGCGTCCGGCGAGAAAAGCTCTCGAGAGCAACGACGAAGCCATCACTGCCTGGGCCCGAGACCGTTGGCCCGTTGTAAAAAAAACGCCCGACGCAGGCGCGCGTGGATCATCTTCGAAGACGAGTCGGGTTTCAGCCTCCTCCCCTCGGTGAGGGCGACCTGGGCGAAGAAGGGCAAGACCCCGTTTCTTCGCCACCACTTCAACTGGAAGCGCCTGTCGATGGCGGGGGCGCTCGCGTACGCGCCGGACGGCTCGGCGGCGATGCTCCTCTTCTCGATGCAGCCGGGCACGTTCAACGACGACGCGCTCATCGTCTTTCTCACCGAGCTTCGCGACCAACTCGGTGGTCAGAAAGCAACGGTGATCTGGGACGGGTTGATGTCGCATCGCAGCAAGAAGATGGCGGCATTCGTCGTGAGCCAGCGAGGTTGGCTCGTCACCGAACGCCTTCCGCCCTATGGACACGACCTCAACCCGATCGAGCAGGTCTGGGGCAACCTGAAGAACAGCGAGCTCGCGAACCTCTGTCCCGAGACGATCGGCGAAGCAGCGGAACATGCCAACGCAGGGCTCGCGCGCATCGGTGGCGATGGCCAGCTCTGCTTCGCCTTCCTCCGGCACACCGGTCTTTCTTTATGATCGATCTGTCAGGGTATTACCGAAAGATCTTTAATCTCGGCGATAACCTCGCTTTGCACGCTATTGGTTCCCTGCAGGGCACGCTTTACCAGGTCTTGAAGCCGGTGTTGCTCAACCTCCTCGTCGGGCCATGGGAGAATGCTCGTGAGAACAGCTGCCCGCGCTTGAGCCAAGGGTCGCTTCGCAAACCAGGGGAAGAGATTTGACTCACTATTGCCGCTGCCCCAACCTTCGTGAGACGCCTCGCTCACCTCTTGGCATGGAAACCATCGCTCAATCATGCGGGTCATAGTGGTCCCGTCTCGTTTTTGGCCGCTTTTAGGGCCGAACCGGGCAGGGTGAAGAAGGCGTCTTGCTTCAGAAGCCCCTCGAAGGTGGTCACAGGGTCTCTGAAATACCCAAACATGGACCCGTCACCTTCGGAACACTGGTCGATGACGTAGAGCCAGTAGTCACCCCGTTGCTGTGCCGCTATGAGAATCTCGTTGCCGGTCAGGCGTACGCCTTGACTTGCAGCGGACCCCCAAACGCCCTTCACCTCTACGCATCGCTGTTCCCTGCCACGGGTGGCATAGAGGTCGTAACCGAGTTCCTCTGTATGAACGTCGGAGACCCGAAAGCCCTCTGCCGTGAGAACGTCGTGAACCTTTCTCATTGATATGGTTTCACTGTCCTTCTCCGTCGGGTTCGGAGGGACACCAGTCGCCTTGACCGACACGGCACTGGCCACGTGCACGTCCGTGATGGTGACGTTGGCCATCCGACCGAGTTCGTCGATGCGCTGGGTCACCATCCTGGTCAGCTCGTTCCGCACGCGGACACGCTCAGCACGCTCGGTGATGTCGCCACTGATTCGGTTGGGAAGGTCGCGAAGCTCCTTGCCTGCATTGACCAGCCAGGCCCGCATGGTGTCCTGGCGAGTCTTCTGCTCGGCTGCAGCCAGCTGTTCGGCGCGAGCCTCGGCATCCAGCCTGTGGGCAGGGTGGATCGGGCCAGAGAAGCCTTCCTCGGGCACCAGGTTCGCCAGTGACTCCCACGAGACTCCCCGGGCTCCTGAAGCGTCCACTCTCACCAGGGTTGCCCAGGGCGCTGTGTGCTTACCGTCCGCCTCCACCAGCTTTCCCTCAAAGGCGAACAGGGCGTAATCCGTCACGGCGTTGGGATCGGTCACCGCACCCCCGCGATAAAGGTCCGGCCCAAGAGCCTCTTGCGCGAATGCGACAAGGTCTCTGAACGCTGGCTCACCGGGGCCCAGTGGGATGACATTGGTGAGAGTAGCCCCTGCTGTCTGGGCCTCCGTGAGCGCCTTTCCGCTTGAGGCGATTAGGGCCTGCTTACCCCTGCCAAGGGACCCCGGTAGGACACCGTTAGGATTGATGAGACGGAAGATCCCCTCTCCGGCGGCCGTCCTGTTCACCGACAGAACGTCCGCGTCAGAGATCCTTTGGAGGTACGCCTCGACGATGGCGGGGTTGATCCTCTTGAGTGTGTCGGAGTTCAGACGTTGGATTGCCGCAGCGACATCAACGGTCGATGCCAAGGCTGCGTCTTCTCGCCGAGCCTGCTGCGCCCGAACCTTGAGTTTGGCAACTGTTACGGCCTCCACCGCAGAAAGGGCCGCCGCCTTCTTGGCGTCGTCGTCCCCGTACGTATCGGCCAGAAGGCCCGTGAGTCTCTCCTCCTCCAATCCGGCGAGTTCGGCGACCAGCGACAAGCAGTCGAACATCTGTCCCGACAATTCATTGGCAGCTCTGACGAAGTTGTCCAGAAGGACGTTGAGCACTTCACCTTCGCGGGTGCCTTGCGCAATGAGGTTGTAAAGCTCGACGTCACGTGCCTGGCCCACTCGGTGGATGCGCCCCATGCGCTGCTCCAACCGGACAAGACTCCATGGAATGTCGTAGTTGACGAGTACGTGTGCTGCTTGCAGGTCGATGCCTTCGTTCCCTGCGTCTGTAGAGACGATGATCTGGAAGGCGCCCGCCATGAAGTCGGCTCGAACGTGATCTCTCGCAGCGGGGAGGTCGCTGCCCGAATACCGGCGGGCGGTGAAGCCGTCTTCCTCCAGACGCCGCACTATCCAGTTGGCGGAGTCGGTGTACTCGGTGAATATTACCGCCTGCTCACCATTTTCGGGACGAATGTTGTTCGCCGCGAAGCACTGCTTGATGAGGGGCTCCCACTTCGAGACCGGCATGGAGCCACTCGCGAGCAACGGCTCAAGCTGAGCCAAGAGGGCATCGATCGCCTTCTTTTCAGCTCGTGCCGATTTCGAGCCTTCGGTGATGACCCGAGCCTCGTCCTGAGCGCCTTGGTCCTCGTCGTCGGGGTCAACACGATGGGCAGCCTCGACCGGGGACTCTGTGCCCATGAGGTCTCGACGTCGATTGAGCGTCTTCGCCAGCGCGTAGAGGGTGGAGGCTGCACGCTTGCCGTAAACCATCTTGGCTAGGGGCACCGCCGGCGCTGGGAAGTACTCGTCAACTAGCTCGATCGCATCTCGGTAGTACGGATACTCGACGGAATTCAGGGGTACGGGCTCATTGTGGGCCGTGCGGCCCTTGAAGAGTCTCGTCGTCCCGTCGTAGTCCACGAGATCCTCCTTCATGCGCCGAAGGAAGTGGACGGGGCCAGGCTTGATCTGGTGGAAGTTGGCCCTGGCGTCGGAGCCGGGGTCCGGGAACACGTCGGGATCCACTAGGTGCAGGAGATGGCGGAACAGGTACTCGGACCCACGATGCGGGGTCGCCGTCATCAGGAGCACTCGAGGAGTGTTCAGTGCAAGGAGGCGCCCAACTCGATGGAAAGACTCCGCCGTCGGTGTCATCCTGTGAGCTTCGTCGAACACCACGACGTCCCATCCTGCCCGGTCCGTCCGAATTGCCTCTTGGAGGTTGGGGTTCACGGCTGCCAGTTCCAATGAGACGATCCACATGTCATGTGGATCGGCGAGACCATGCTGCTGAATCGTGTCGTTGGTGATGCGACGCAACTCGCCGCCAAAGAAGCGAGAGAAATCTTGCTGCCACTTGGTCACCAAGCCAGCGGGGCATACGACAAGCGCACGGGTTACCAGGCCGAGCTTCTGCATCTCTCGGAGATACAACCCAGCCATGATGGTCTTGCCAGTACCGGGCTCGTCGGCAAGAAGGAACCGGAGCCGGGGCTGCGTGAGCATCGCACCGTAAACGGCGTTGGATTGGTGAGCATACGGTCGGAGAGGAACCGAAGCCAGAAGCGTGGCGTTGGCGTTGGCTCCGGCCGCAGCCATCCATTGCGTCCAGAGACCTGCGAGGACCCGGGAGGAATCGGCGCCACCGTCGTTGACCAGCACAGTGGTCCGTTCAGCTTCCGACTCCGAAAGGTCGACCCTGAAGATCACGCCGCTGTCGTCCTTGACGTAGAGCTTCCACGCTCCGTCGATCGGATCTGCATCGTCGATCGTTACCCAATCGGGCAACTCCTTGCCCGGGATGTGAACTCGCTGCCCAGTTTCAAACCGCACAGCGACTCTCGCACCGGTTGAGCTCCGCCTCGCTCGGCCTGAGAAACTTTTCAGCCGGGCTCAACCGCCGACTGGGCACCATCACGATGACGCACTCGGACCGCTTGTAGTCATCCAGAGTTAGGTCCGCGACCGACCTGATGAATGCTGTGTGGTTCTTGATGATCGTATCGTATGCCGGGTCCATCACGCTTCGTCATCCTCGGGCGCGAGAGCCTCGCGACTCGTATCGACACCAGGCACGTTCACAAATGGGATCGTCGTACAACGACAACACGCGTGTAGCGGTGGCACATCGCGTGGATCATTGACGCTGTGCGGATTGTCGGCTGCAACCACTAGGCAATCGGGGCAAGCGCCGTCTTCGACAAGGAGCTCCCACTGCCCTAATTCGTTAGCTCGGTAAGTGGCAAGTGACTCCTGGGTCATCGCCCAAGCCGTGAGTGTGACGGCGACTGCGTGTGACCGCTCGCGATCACCGCAGCACTCACGTAAACGACGCTCCAGGCCTTTCGAACCTGTCTGCAGATCGTCGGCCAGATTGCTAACGACCGATTCCTGTTGTGACGGACTCAGGTCATCGATCGGCACCCCGGTAGCTCGCGCCGTCTCCGCCACGCCGACCACGCCCATCGAACGGACTCGCTCGCCGGTGCTCGGCCACCCTGGTTCCCATGCGCCCCAGTCGACCATTCGGGACAGAGGCTAGTCGAGGGTGGCACAACCAACAGTGACGACCGCTCACGGTAGACGACCGCCCCCGGCAGGCGTTCTTGCCTTACCTGCAGAGCAGGTGCTCGGTGCCGGCCGGCAGCTCGGTCGCGACCGTGCCGAGGCTGAAGAACACCACGCCTGCTATTCCGGCAAGTAGTCCGCTGCGAACGAACCTGTTGAGCCTTGAGTCCGCCTCTCGGTCGCCTCCCTCGCGCGCGGCGCGCTCGGCGTCCAGTTCTTCACGCAGCCCCGCGAGGGCTTCGTCGAGCGCTTCACGCTCGCGCTCAAGGCGCTCGACGTTGCCCGTCAGGTTCTGGACTTGCCACTCAAGCCGGTCGAGTCGGTCCGGGATGGTCACGGTTCCCGCAGCTTCCGCCGTGAGCGTGGTCGTCGAGCTGCCGCTGGCGTCGTACGCCGTGGCCGTTACACGGCCCGTCCCTGCTTGAGCCTTGGCCTCAGGTTCTTGGGGGCGGATGGCCCGCTCAACCGAGTGCAAAGCGCGAGCGAGCAGGTCCGAGACGGCCTGAGCCTTGGCCGTCGCGATTTCTATCGCGGCCGCGCCACCGATGAACTTCCAGTTTTGGTAGATGCCGAAGAGTGCTAAGGCGAAGCCGGCCAGCTCAACCCCTACCCCGACCCTGAAGATTTCCGCTGTCGAGCACATAGCCGCCGCCTGTCCCTAGGCCGTCGCGTGCCCGAACTCTAGGGCGCGACCAGCCGCTACAGCGGGATCAGGCCGAGCAGCGGAGCCTCCCAGCTCAGCAGCTCCCCTCGATCGCCGCATCTTCGTCGTTGCTGGAGCACTATTCGTTCTGCTGATGGCACTTTCGGGCTTATACGCTTTCCACCACGACGAGCTGTACTTCCTCGACTGTGCTCGACACCTTCAAGCCAGCTATGTGGACCAGCCCGTTTTCACGCCCCTCTTGGCTCGGTTCTCGCTGTGGCTCTTCGGTGTCTCTCTCCCCAGACTGCGGCTGTGGCCGTCGTTGGGCGGGGCGGCCACTGTCATCTTCGGTTCTCTTCTCGCCCGCGAGTTCGGTGGCGGCTCACGCGCGCAGATCTTCGCGGCCGTCGGGGTGGCGACTGCAAAGGCGAGGGCAGCGCTTCCTCCGCAATCGGCCGGCGCGGGCGGGTCGACGCCGTAGTTTGGTCGCCGCTACGGCCAGCACTTCGACCTTCCCTGTGGGGGGCGGGGCCAGACTCACCCCTGGCTGTCGCATCCCCCGAGTACGGTTACGGTATGACCCTCTTCGCATTACCCAGGGCCAGAAGGCTCGGCCCCAGGTTCGCGCTGCGCGATGGCCCAAGCTCAAGGTACGCGGTCGGTCGGGAAGCTATCTCCCGACGCTGGTAGGCGGTATGGCCTCGCAGACCCACGGTGCCGATCTCTTGCTTCAGGCGTACGAGGATCTGGACCTCGTCCGCGGCACCCTTCTTCCCGCCTCATCCGCGCCTCGCCAAGCTTCCCGCAAGGAATGGCGCGCGGTTGGCGAGTGGCTGATGCTGGCAGACCGGATGGGCGCCGAACGAGTCTTCTTCGTTGGTGGCGATCCGGTCATTTTGTTCGCGCGGATGCCGCCTGGTTCCACGGAGGTCGATATCCTCGCAGCGTATCGTCGCGCTTGGTCCTTGACACGGCCCAGGTGCTTGTTCCTAGCAGCTGAAGACGAACTCCGCGTTTATGCGCTCTCGACACCGCCGGCTCGCTCGTTGGATGAGGCAGTCACCCTACAACCCATTGAGACGGTCACACGAGCTGCTGATGTCGCCGAACGCCTCGCGCTGTACCACCGCGAGAGCTTAGAAGCCGGTGCCCTCTTCGATACCGAAACGTACGCCAAGCGTCAAGGTCGCGCCGACACCCGACTTCTTCATGATGTGCGCGTTGCTACGGCCGAATTGGTCGCCGCAGGTCTTGATCGCCCAATCGCGCACACACTAATCGAACGAATGATTCTCATTCGGTATCTCGAAGACCGCGAGATCGTAACGCCGACCTACTTCGACGACATTGCTGCCGTCGAGGACCGCTGGGTCGATGCACTCACCGACGGATCAGGGATGCCAATGCTCGGTGCTCAGAGTTCCTTTTTGTCTTGCCTGCGAAGTAAGCAATTCACCTACGCGGTCTTCAGGAAGCTCGCCCAGGATTTCAACGGTGACCTATTCGTAGTCTCGGACAACGAGTTAAATGCGGTCACCCAGCGCCATCTAGAGCTGGTACAGCGACTACTAACGGGCGCTGGGCTAGATAGTCAGGATCCTCTGTTCCTTTGGGCTTATGATTTTGGTGTCGTACCCACCAGTCTTATTAGTTCAATGTACGAAGAATTCTATCGCGCCGGCACAGATGATGATGGGGGCACCCACTACACACCGCCGGAACTCGTCGAGTTCGTTTTGACAGAAGCGCTGACTCCGGAGGTTCTTAATAGAGCACCGAAGATCTGCGATCCAGCGTGTGGGTCCGGCATCTTTCTCGTCGAGGCCTTCCGGCGCATCGTCAGACACGAGGCCGCTTCGACAGGACGTCGTCTTTCTCCACAACGCTTAAGGCAGCTGTTGTTGGAGCGCATCGCCGGGAGTGACCTCAATGGCGAAGCTATTCGTCTCGCGGCCTTCAGTCTTTATCTCGCATATCTCAACTACCAAACTCCTCGCGACATCCGTGCGGCAGGTCCACTTCCAAGACTAATTTACCGCCCCAAGGAAACGTCAGAAACGGGCATTTTAGTTGAAGCCGATGCCTTCGCACAGACG
This sequence comes from Acidimicrobiales bacterium, assembly GCA_052148655.1. Classification (GTDB taxonomy): domain Bacteria; phylum Actinomycetota; class Acidimicrobiia; order Acidimicrobiales; family Bog-793; genus Fen-455. The sequence goes on along the minus strand of JBKQHU010000126.1, from coordinate 11,759 downwards.
CAGGGGGAAGCCGCGGAGAATCCTGGACAACTCGGAACAGCCATTCTGCCATGGACGAAGTTTGACGTTGTAGTCGGAAACCCTCCGTGGGATGAGCCCAGACAGTCTTCATCCCGATCTGCTGACAAATGGGCCGCGGAGAGGACTCTAGCCGTCGGAGATCGCAACCCATCGCAGCTATTCCTCTGGAGAGCGCTTTCTCTGCTCAAGAAGGATGGGACCGCAGCTCTTCTCGTGGGCGCGGCCGCGCTCCATAACAGCCGGCATACATCCCGCCTTTTCCGTCGACGCTGGCTGCAGTCAATTTGCCTCGACGGCGTTGTCAACTTCACTGCCGTTCGCGATCTCTTCTTCGACGGAGGGATCGCACCGTTCATGTTGGTGAAGTTCCACCATCTCGCATCGAGCCCGACCGAGGAGACATCCAACAGCTTCCGTTACCAGACGGTCCGTCCCTCCTCAGCACTAGCTAGTACGAGATCACTTGACCACGCTCGCATCGATCGCCGCTGGGTTGATCAACAGAGTTTGATGAATCGTGATTACCTCTGGAAGACGTATGCGTGGGGAGATCATCACGATGAAGCGTTCATGAGCCGGCTGGACGCTGAAAGGCGCCTCAGCGAATTCCTTCCGAAGGGGACGGTACCTGGTTACGGCTACCAGCGAGGATCCGACCTCCCGACCACTCGGCTCGCTTCGCTTCGATCCCTCAAGCGCTTCGATCCCTGGGGGCCGCTGCGTGCCGACTGGTTCGAAGACCCACCCACCGGTGTGAAGCGCCAGCCGGACGAAAAGCTATATGAGGGCCGACGCATAGTTATCGCAAGAGGCGTGAGGAGCGGATTCGGTCCGAGCGCCCGTCTTGAGAGTGAGCAGTTCTCGTTCCGTCACACCATTTATTGCCTCCCCCTTCGATCGGCGCCTGCCTGGCAGGCGCAAACGGTCATCGGCGTGCTTCTGTCGGCCCTCGGCCGATACCGCCTCTTCATGGCAAGCGGGTCCTGGGGCGTTTGGCATGACTCCTTTGTGCCGGACGACATTCTGAACTTGCCGATGCGCATGGCAGACCGCAGCAGCGAGGTCACTCGACGGATCTCCCGGGCGGTCGAAGAACTCCGGCGAACTGAGCGGGTGACGGAGAGCACACACTCGCTCTTTCATGACATCTCGACCGGTGACCGCGAGCCGTCGCCAGCTGACGCACTCAACGATCTGGACGAGGCGGTGTTCGATCTCTTCGAACTCACGGGCGCCGAGCGGGATCTCGTCAAGGACTTTTGCCGGTACACCCTGCCGCTTGTAGGCCGCCGAACCGCCTGGGCACGGCAACCGGTCGTCAACCTAGGAAGCTCCCACGCCGGGACTGTCGCCGACCTCGTCAACTCAAGAGAGATTCCTCTGGCTCCCTATCTGCAAGCCTTCCTTGGGATCTGGAACCGTGAGCTCGCACCCGCTGGCGAGTTCGACTGGCGAGCTATCGGATCCCCTCGGTCATCGATGCTCGCCGTAGTCTTCCAGACGCGAGATGTTCGGGCATCGAAGCCACCCGAGAGCGGCGACGCACCGCTATGGCATGACGTGCTAGAGCGCCTTGCCGACTCGCTGGGGACACCACTTACGGCTTCGATCCGGCGTAACGGGATGCTTCGGGGTGTCACGGATGACAGCGTCGTGATCGCCAAGCGAAGCGAGGAGAGGTTGTGGACGGCTTCGGCGGCTCGCGAGGATGCCGAAGCGACGATCCTACAAGCGATGGCGCTCCGCGCCTCTCGATGACCACACCTCGATTGTCGGAGCTTCCTCTGTGGGAACGGCATGAAGCCCGAGTGCTACACATCTTGCGTGACGCACTCGAACTGCTGCGCGCGAGACGGCCGGCCGGTGGCGAGCCGGAACTCAATCGAGAGCTGTTTTTCTGTATTTTAGAGGCGAACAGACTCAATCACGATGAGGACAATGACTTCTGGTTCGAATATGCGCCCGCATATGAGGCTCGGAATCCGCCAACGCCGGGGACCGAAGACTCAGCAAGTGAGAGGAAGATCCCGGATCTGTACTGGGGCTACCTAGACCACGAAGAGCCGGATCCTCGCCGGTCGTCACGGAATTTCGTGGTCGAGTGCAAACGACTGGGTAGACCGTCTGGCGCCGGGTGGGTTTTCAACGTGCACTACGCCGATGATGGTATCCGCCGATTCGTCGACCCTGAGTGGAGATACGGCAAAGACGTGGGTAGCGGAGCGATGGTCGGATACATTGAGTCGATGGTTTCGGACATGATCCTCACTGAGGTAAATGCCGCTGCTACGCGCTACGGTGTGTTGCCAATATCGCGAAATGGGACCCCGACTCCGCCGCTGCACGAGCTTGCCCATGTTTTCGATCGGACATTCGAGATCACACCATTTCGGCTCGTACACCTCTGGATCGAGGTTCCCGTGTAGTTTCATAACGGCGGAACACTCGCTATTCATTTTGTCAAGTCGCAGGGTCAGCGCCTCCGTTCGACATCATGTCCGCCAGCGGGGCGCCGCGCATCACCAGTACTGGCCCACCTCGCAGCGAGCGCCGCTCCGAGGGCTTGGAAAGTCCCCGGACCAAATGCCGACGTCCCACGCTGAATGCCTTCAGCGCGATCGAGGGCTTGGTGCCCTACACATCAGGAGGCTCCCACGGCCTGACAGCCGTAGGCTTCACGATGCCAAAGACCAGGGAGCAGCAATGGAGGATTCAGAGAGGCCGGACTTCGAGGAGCGGCTCACCGCATTTGCTTCACCGGCGTTCCCGTCGCTCCGCGCTGGCCAGCGATTCGTCCTGTCGAAGTATGCCAGCGACCACCTCGACACTCTCGATCTTGGGATCGAGATGCCAACCGGCGAGGGCAAAACCCTGCTCGCTCTGCTCATCGCCGATTGGGCTCTCGATCAAGGACGCTCTGTTGCCTACCTGACAGGCACTCGACACTTGGCCGAACAAGTCGAGGAGGAGGCCACCAAGCTGGGGCTTGATGTCGTCCGTTTCGCCGCCAAGGACTACGGCGGCGCCAAGCTGGACGATTACCACCAAGCTCACGCCGTCGGTGTCATGAACTACTGGGTGTACTTCAATAGCAAACCGGTACCCCAGCCCGCCGATCTCGTGATCTTCGATGACGCTCACCTAGCGGAGCAGCCGCTCAGCTCGCTTCAAACGCTGAGGATACCGGACAAGAAGGGTCCAGCACGCGAGCTGTACCGCGACATCTGCAACCTCGTCGTTGCCCACACCGACGCGTATTCAGGCCTGCGCGCGATGCACGATGGCACGGCGGCGCCGGGCACACCACCCGAGCTTTTGTCCTTCAGCGACTGGTCAGCGATCTCCACATCCGCTCGCGACGCGATCGAACGCTCACCGTACGTAGAGGACAATGACGTCCGATGGGTGTGGCCGAAGGTTCGTGATCATCTCAGCCGCTGCGGCGTGCTGATCGGGTCGTCCGGCATTGAAATCAGGCCGTATCACCCTCCAACCGCGCTCAACTCCGGTTATAGCCAAGCCAAGCAACGCATCTACCTCTCCGCAACGCTCGGATCCATGGACGATCTTCAGCGTCGTGTCGGCGGCGCAAAGGTGGTGCGCCTCGTACCCGATCAACCGCTGCCACCCGGCGCTACGGGAGAGCGCCGCTTCATTCTTAACGCCAGCCGTAGCCAGCCGCTTGACGACAACGTGCTGAGCTGGGCGTTGGAACAGGTGGCAGCCGCGGGCGGCCGCGCAGCCTGGCTCTGCGCTAGTCACGCCGAGGCCGACTCGCTCCAAGATCTGCTCACGGCTACTGGACAAGCTGTCTTCCGGCTCCGTCCCGGCGACGATGACATGGTCGACGCCTGGAGTCGTGTCGCTGCCGGGAATCTGGTGACCGCCGGACGGTACGACGGCTTCGATCTCCTGGGTGATATTTGCAAGCTCGTCATCATCACCACGGTGCCGCAGGCCAGCAGCGAGTTCGAACGTTTCGTGGTCGCGTACCTCGGTGATGCCTCTTACATGCGCCATCGGGTCGGCCAGCGCGTCACTCAGGCGCTCGGCCGTGCCAATCGAACTGCCACCGACCGCTCGCTTTACCTTGGCCTCGACCCAACCTTCGCACAGGTCCTGGCTGACCCTGCGGTCCGGGCATCGATCCCGGAGGGGACGCGAGCCACAATTCGTGAGGCTCTGGAGCTCTACGACGAGGGCTGGGCGGCGAGCCGCCATGCGTGCGAGGAGTTCTGGACGGCGACTCCATCGGGCGTCACCGACGGTGAGTCCGTAGCGGCAGCGCCGGCTCCGCCAACGCGGCGCGCACGACCCGGTCGCGCCACTGGCGGAAGCAGCGAAGTGGCGAGTGCCGACGCGGAGGTGTCAGCCGTCACCCACCTGTGGGTTGGTGACCAAACCGCGGCCGCCAACAGCGCCCGGGAGGCCGCCACCCTCCTCGCTGGTGCCGGGGAGACCGAACACGCTGCCTTCTGGCGCTATGTCGAGGCGCATGCACGTTTCGACCGAGGTCGGAGTGACGACCTCGTGGCCGCACGGTCGGCGCTGGAAGACGCCACTACGAGCGGACCGCGGACAACCTGGTTCCGGCGGTTGTCCAGAACCGTCGACGACCTGGCGGGCCATCAACGAACAGGCGCAGACGACACAGACCGGCTATTCCTTGCGTGGGATGAATGGCGCCGGGAGGTGGGCGCCCGTCTCGACCTCGCCATGGGGGAAGGCAGGGCGCAACTCACGGGCGGCCACGATCAGCAGTGTGAAGGTCTTATGGTCCTCGCACGACTGGCCGGAGCCATCGGAGAACGACCGCCGAAGACCGAGCAAAGCGCGCCCGACTGCCGATGGACCTGGTCGACAACCCGACGAGGTGAGCGCCGGGTGTGGGAGGTCAAGACCGGTCGCAGTGAGACCGTGGCGCGCAGCGACGTCAACCAGTTACTGGGACAGATCGAGGTCGAGACCAAGCGGGCCGCTAAGACTCGGGTGATCGGTTGCCTCCTGACGCCCGCCAACAGTGTTGGAGTTGACGCTGCCGAGGCGGCCCGGGACAAGATTGCGCTCGTTGAGCACGGCGCCGCGGTACGCCTGTACGACATTCTGGCTGACCGCCTCAGACACTATGCAGCTCTCTGTGGCGATGGAAGCGCCGAGGCTCGCGGTGATGCTCGAACGAAGGTCGAGGTGCTGCTACCTCCAGATCGGTGGCTTGAGAAGCTGCTCTCGCCGACACAGGGACGAGTCATCGGCGTCAACGAGATCACTGACCTATTTCCGCCGCGCTAAATAAACCTTGGACTCTCCCGGACCGAATCATCGACTCGTGCGGAGCAGCATCCGCGGTTTACTTCGTGGTGGCTCGGAAGATTGCTGCGCCAGGCCCCACGTCGAGGCATCTCCTCCTACGGCAGCGCACCCGCGCTCGAGACGACGGCGAGTTTCACGAGAGCATCGCCGTCGTAGGGTGCGTTGAAGTCCGCTGGGCCGTGCCAGGTCCTGGTCCCGAGATACGCGTAAGTGGTGGGATCGAAGATCACCGCGCCCGCGTCTCCCTCAAAGGTCCATTCGATGCCGACCCCGGTACGTCCGATCGCGTCCGTCATAGAGGGAACGATCTGGAAGCCCGGCGTTTGTGCCATGAGCTTGAAAAGGGCTGCCTGTTGGGCCGGGAGCAGGTAACTCGACGCCATTAGCTCTGAGACTGTCTTCCCGATGACGTTGTTCTCCCATCCGGGCAGGCTGTCGTAGGACGGGTTGTTGGCGGTATCGACGAGTCCCACCCGATTCAAGTACGGGAGGACGGCATTCGGATCGGTCGGGAGGTCAGGGTAGTACCCGATAATTGGAGTACAGCCTGTGGCTTCGGCCTGGGCGATCGAGCACGATGGCCCGAGGTCGTTACCGCCCGAGGTGCCGGCATCAGGCGAAGCGGCGCCCGCCGTCCAGTGACTAAGCCCGCTGCTCGAGCCGTCGGCCGAAAGCCAAGTATCGGTGATCGTTCCGTCTGGGTCTTCGGTTTCGCTGTAGACGAACTGACTGGAGAGCGGAGGGCTGGCCGTCTGATCCAACGCAGATGCGGCCGCCTTGTCTAGAAACTGGACTGCAGCGAGGTGGACGACCGGCGGACTGTCTGAGGGGCGATTCGGCGCAGAATTGCCCGGTACAACGACCACCGCCGTCAATCCCGCCGCGACTGCGGCCACAGCACCAGCCAACGCAACGCGGCCCCAGCGTGGTCGCTTGTGCGGATGTACTGCAGTAACGGCCGTCGAAGGGACGCTGCTCTCCAGCGTTTCCTTCACGTTCATCTCGTTCACGATCGCGTCAGCGAGCCGTTGACGAGCCCTATCAAGTTCGACTGAGGTGGGGAACGGAACCTCGGGTCGAATTGCCGCGATGACGTCGAGATCACTCATGGGTCATTACCTCCTCGATAGTGGGCGCTGCGCTCGATTCATCGAGCACCAAACGAAGTTGCGATCGCGCTCGATAGAGCCGTGAACGGACTGTGCCGACAGGGATGCCAAGTGCTCGGGCGACTTCCTCGTAGGTCAGCTCCTCCCACGCGATGAGGACGAGCACGTCACGGTCGCCGTCCGCGAGGCCGGCCAGCGCAGTTGCGAGATGGCCGCTGATCGCGCGGGCCGTAACGTCCGATGCCACCTGATCGGCGTGTCCCGGTGAGGGTGCCTGAGGGCCGACAGCCTGAATGATTCGGAACTGCCGCAGCTCGTCGCGCCGGTGGCTGCCGATGATGTTCGTCGCGATCCCGTACAGCCACGGCCGTGCATCACGGTATGCGAGGTCGTAGCGATGCCGACTAGCGAAGGCCGCCACAAACACCTCAGCGACAAGGTCGTCGACTGCGGACTGGCCGACGCGTCTCGCGATGTACCGGTAGATGTGTGGCGCGTGTCGGTCAAAGAGGACGGCGAACTGCGGTGGCTCGGCCCAGGACATCTCGATGGCCGCGGCATCGTCGGCACTATCCCCATGTGGGTCCGGCATTACTTCCTGTCCAGACTCATGCACTGCTCCCGATAGTCGCGCGGCCACGTACACCTCTTATTAGCGGGTGAGCCGATTTCGGTTCACGAGTGGCACAGAGCACTTACGGTTCGGCGGCTCCCGAGACGGCGCTGGCCGAAGCGCCACGACAGTCCCACCCGTCCTCTCTACCTGGACTTTCGCGGGGCAGGCTGCGGGAGAAGGATTGGCCGTGGCCCTCTCGTTCCTCTACCTGGAGTTCCTACGGATGCTCCAGTTCGTCCGGCTGCGGCGGGACGATCGAGCCGACGTGGCCATCGAGGTGGTGATGCTCCGTCATGAGGTGTCGGTCCTTGGCCGTCAGGTGGAACGCCCGTCGCCACTGATCGGGTCCCCGTGAACCTCTATGGAACTCGGGCCGATTCAGTGCGTCGGCCGTGCCGGTCATTGAGAACTCGTCCAAGCGATTTGAGCACAGTCCCCACTACCCCACCGTGGTGCCTCGCTCATGAGATGTCTGGGTCCCTATTCGGGTGCACCCCCTGCTTGGCGTCCGACCAGCGCTCGAAGACGCCGATGTCGGCGACAAAGCGGACCGAGTCGTCGGGGGCCCATCGGTGCCCAGCCTCCTGGAGGCAGTCGTCGAGGAGCCGGGCAACGGCGTCGCTGTGCTCAATCGGGACGTGGACGAGCAACTCGTCGTGGAGGCACAACACGATCCGTGCGGCCAGGCGCGTGCCGCGGGCTCGCACCGTCACTGCCCAGACCTTGAACAGCTCGGCCGCCGCACCTTGGACAAGGGCATTACGGCCGTAGCGGCCCCTGGCCGCGGCCGCCCCACGGGCCTCGCGCGTCCCCACCTCGGTGCCATTTACCGGTCCCATGATGATCAACCTGCCCCCATAGGTTCGCAAGTCGCGGCCGGCCTGGCCGGAGCGTGCAGCGTCGTCTAGGTACCTCATCGCCACGGGGTAGGCGGCCTCGAGGCGGCGTAGCGCCTGCAGGCCGTGACCGGTGGTCTGCCCGTACATCGCTCCGAGCATCGCGACCTTGGCGGTAGCTCGATCCACTCCAAGCTGGGCGGCGACAGGCGCGTACATGTCGTCCTCGAGCGTGGCCTGAGCCAGTTGGTCGTCCCGCGAGATCGCGGCAAGCACGCGCGGCTCGATCTGACCGAGATCGGCGCGCACAAAAACGTGGCCGGGCTCCGCGACGACCGCCCCGCGCATTTCGGCGGGCATGTTGTGAAGGCCACCCGACGCGGTCATCCTTCCCGCCGCGCCGTCGGACCCTGTCCACACCCCACGCAGCCGGCCGTCGGCACCGAGATGCTCGTCGAGCCAGGCGTAGCCGAAGGTCGTGGCGACGCGCTCCGCCTTTCGCCAGACAAGGAGGGCTTCGATCAGCGGGTGCGTGTCCCGAAGCGTCCGCAGCCGCCAGGCACGGGTGTCGGGCACCTCGACGCCGATACGGCTGAGCAGTGACTTCACCTGCCCGGGACTACGCAGGTCGACCTCGACTCCTGGCGGCGCGTGGCGCAGCACCTCGGCGTCGCGCCGGGCACGCTGCTCTGCCGCCTCCGCCTCGGTGCTCGGCCGCCGGCCGACGAATCCCGCGATGATTCCCTCGGCGACAGCTCGGTCCATCGGCAGACCGTCGAGCGACATCTCGACGCACAAGAGCTCGGCCGCCGACTCCGAGCGCGCCGTGGACGCGACCCTCGGCCCCTCGCCGAGCTCGCCGAGGCGTGCCTGCTGGAGCACTGCGACCCTCGCCGCCTGCGCCGCCCACCGCCGCAGCCGCTCCGGAGTCGAACACCAACCTCCGTCCAACCACTCCGGCCGGAGGTGCCCGTCGGGACGGATCGGATCGTCCGGATCGCCGTCGCCGCGCCCGGCGTCGCCGAACAGGTCCGCCGGCGCGGTTGTCGGGATCGTGCCCACCGCCAAATGCTGGAGCTGCGCCCACACGCGAGCGGGATCGGCCCGCCATCCGCCGAAGAGAAGCCGATGCACCCCGGCGATGTCCCAGCACGTCGCGATGCGCACCCCAGCCTGGAGAAGCGTCGCCGCGCTGTCGTTCGACCACAGCACCCACCGGGGGTGGAGCGCGTCCTCCACGAGCCGAACCACCACCGAAGGATCCTCGATGCTGCGAGCGACCGACATCTTGCCCGTCGTCGTGGCCATTCCGAAACCCACTCCCGGCGCAACGGCTAAGCCAACAAGGCCACCGCGCACGACCCCAGCGCTGCACAACTCCTCGACCACGTCCGCGCCCGGCTCTCCCACGAAACCACCCTGCCACCTCTCGGCCCACCAGGCGCCCCTCCGGGGCGAGCCCTTCCACTCACAGGGCTGTGAACTGGGTCTGAGTGTTGCTGTGAGTGTTGCTGTGAGTGTTGCTGTGAGCTGGCGGGCCGCGCAGAGCCGTACTACGTGATGGTCGAACCGAAGAAACCGTTCCACGGGCCCGTCTGTGAGCACTGCTGTGAGTGTTCCTGTGAGAAGTGCTGTGAGTCGATCGGCGCACCATGACGTGATGGTTCGGCCTGCCTCCGATGCGAACCAAGATCAGAAAGGGGCCCCGGACGGTGAAGGATCCGCACCACGGCCACGACGTCCACGATCGGCAGAGCCCGGAGGGCGGCGATCGCACCGATTCGACCGGATCGCGTCCCCGAAGGATCTTGCAGTCGGCACTCCACGAGAGCTGCCCAGCGCCTCGCGTCATATCGTGGGACGAATGGGTATCAGAGGAGCGTGCAGCGGATCACCTCCATGCCTCTGTTGCAACGTTGAGAAGAATGCGGGCGCTCGGAAAGCTGCCCTTCACAACGATGGCCGGGCATATCTACTACCACCCCGACGATCTTGCGCGACTCCTCGCGAACTCCTACGGACGCACTGGTTGACGCATCGCACGGGTGGTCCGAAATCGATTGTCTCCGTGCGGCCCATCGATCAGCCCGCGAACGCAACTCCAGAGAACACAATCAAGGTCCACGCGCCCGCTGGCAGAGTCGAGTACCTGTCTTTTGAGGGCCACTAGAGGGCCACTTCGTTTTATTCTCTGGGCGCGCACATGCGCGTGCATGACTACATATGTCCAGGTCAGGAACTTATGGGCCAGAGCTAGAGCAGGTCAGAAGGCCCTTTTTCCAGCCTTCCAAGCTGGTCATGCCGGTTCGATCCCGGTCGCCCGCTCCAGCTGTTCTCCCTGGTCAGATGCCCTTAAAGGTCAGCTACCAGCCGATCGCTTAGGTTCCATCCCGCGGATATCCCGCGAACCTTCCGAAATGGTGATCACTGGAGCCGCCTGGGCCATCTCCGAGAGCGCCGCCGCGAGCACCGCGTCCCGGTTGCTCGTCGCGTGCTGGTAGCGCATCGCCGCGGCCGCTGACTTGTGACCTGCCCGGCGCATGATCTCAGCAGTAGTCGCCCCCGTAGCCGCCGACCACGTCAGGCCGGAGTGTCGGCAATCGTGAAAGCGGAGCTCCGGGCGTCCGATGATCCGGCGAGCCGCTTGAAACGCGTGGTTCAACGTGAGCTGACTTAGACGGCCACCCTCGGGGCCGGTAAAGAACGGGGCATCATTGGATGGGCCAACACGGCTAGCGAGGTGCTCCCCCACCTCGGCTAGCCAGAATTCAGGGATCTTCAGTGTGCGCTCCCCTGCGTCAGTCTTAGGGGGGCCGATGCTGAGACCGCCGCGCACTCTGTTAACGCTGCGGGAGATCGTGACCTCTCCGTGCAGCAAGTCGAAGTCGTGCCGCTCCAGCCCGAGGACCTCGCCACGCCGAAGCTGGCAGTACGCGGCAAGGACCACGGTGAGCCGAAGGTCTGGTGGCATCGCACTAGCGAGCCCAGATACCTCCGCCACGGTCGCTGTGGGTCGCTCTGGTGAGTGCTCCTGACCAGCGCCCTTGACGGTGCAGGGATTCCGGCCGATGACCCCATCGGCAACAGCGGTAGTGCAGAGCTGGTGAAACAGCCTGTACGCCTTCGCAGCCGTCGTTGGGTACTCGCGTGCGAGTTCCGCATTCCAGCTCCGCACGAGGGCCGACGAAGATGCCACCTTCCCGAGCGGCAGGCCGCCGAACCTTGGCTTGATGTGCAACTTGAGGAGCGACTCGTACAGCTCGACCGTTCGCGGACGTAGCTCGTGGCGCTCGGCGAGCCACCGGTCCGCGTACTCGCCGAACTTCTCCGAGGCGTTTCAAGGGTCGATCCACGCTCCTTTGTCGAGAGCGGTTCGCTGCTCTCGCTCGTACCTCTCCGCTTCTTTCTTGGCGTGGAATGTTTTGCAGTGTTCTTTGCCATCGGGACCCCGGTAACGCACGTCGTAGCGCACCGTGGGCTTGTTCAGTTTGCCAGTCCCGGAATCTTTCTGACCCGGGATCCTCCGCTCCTTGATCACCTCTCCGCCCTTCCAGCGCGCTCGACCACCCACTATTTAGGCTACTTCGAGGATGTATTCCTCTTTCTCGGCCGCAGTGCTACAACTCCAAAAAGCCAAGGGTTGTTGGCGGCCACGCCGATTCTCCCTGAGGTAGGCCTGAGTCAAGAACCGAGCGAGCCTCGTCGTTCGCCGATCAGATGACGCCACCATCAACAAGGACTGACCAGCACACGCGCCCTTCGAATCACCATCGGCGTTGCTCGATGGCGACGTCGACGATCAACCTGCTGACGAACGACGACAGCGGACTAACCGGCACACGCCTCCAGCGGCCGATGTTGACCGAC
>JBKQHU010000125.1:0-43994 GCA_052148655.1 Acidimicrobiales bacterium | reverse complement strand
GCTCCCAGGCGTCTGCAAAGGCGCGGTCGACCAGCTCGGCTGCGGCCTCGGGCATCCAGGCCGTCCCCTCGGGCTTGAGGAAATGGAGCTGGAGGAGAAGGCGGGCCCACTCGCAGGAGTGGCCGGGAATGGTCCCATACGGCCGGTACATGTGGTCGGGATCGTTCAGGTTGTAATCGCTGTCAACCTGCCACCGCTCGTCGAAGTGTTCGTGGATCCTCCAGGACCGGCTCCTGGCCGCCTTGTTCACGATGAAGTCGGCGATCCTCGCCGCCTTGTCGGCGTAGGAAAGGTCGCCTGTCACCGCTGAAGCGGTCGAGAGGGCCTCGACCAGGTGCATGTTGCTGTTCTGCCCGCGGTACGAGTCGAGTACCGACCAGTCGGCGTTGTACTCGTCGACATGGAGACCGTGGTCTTGCGACCAGAAGCGCTCGTTGAGGACGGCGGCGGCGGCGGCCATGAGCTGACGGGCGCCCGGACGCGCGGCAGCTGTGGCAGTGACCCCGGCCAGCAGCACAAAGGCGTGCCCGTAGGCCCTCTTCTGATCGTTGTGGGGGGCGCCGTCCTTCCACTCCCACACGTAGCCGCCGTGCACATCGTCGTGGAGCTGGTCGCTGAGGAACCGAATGCCATGGTCGGCGATGGCGCCGGCGCCCGGACGGCCGAGCAGACAGCCGAGCGAGAAGCAGAAGACCATGCGACCCGTCCCGACCAGGTCCCGGACCCTTTCAGTCTGCGGGCGTCTGTCACCACCCATGGCGAAGTAGCCGCCGGCCGGGTCGACACAGGACTGCTCGTAGTACCGGAAAAGCCGGTCGGCCTGATCCTCGAGCCAACAAAGGTGGGATCTCCTCTCCGACCACAATGGGGTCGGGGAAGCCACGCTTGAGTCGCCGTTCTCGGTTCTCATGGTGTCACAAACTCCTTTACATGGCGGCTCCCACCATTCTCTGCCCGTTCGAAGTCTTCGGCCAGACCTGCGAATAACCGGTGACGGCAAGGCGGACCAAAGTCGGGAATCATTGCGGCTCACGAGCCCGACGCACACGACCGACCAGAACCTGCAGGCACGCGCCCGACAGCTCCAGCCTGAAAGCTGCTGCCACGGCCGCCAAGAGCCTCCCTGGTAGACGAGCGGCCTTCACGTGCATCGACGAGGCCTGGTTCGCTCTTGTCGGGCAGGTCATTGGGCGAGACATAATCGCCGGCCGCCGTCAACCGTCCGAAGTGGCTCCCTTCATGTCCCCACGCGTCAGTCCGAAGGTGATCCGGTAGTTGCAGTCCCCGTAGCAGGTGAACACGCTTGTGGCGTCGTCGTAGGCGTAGGAATAGGCGAACGGCTCAGCCCTCTTGAACACGGCCGCGTAATCGACAGGCCAGAGATCGGGGTTGCAGGCCGAAGGGCTGTCCCACTTTCCCTGACAACAGTACTGGTCGGTCTTATATCGTGCGCAGGCCGAGAGGCAGCCGACGACGACCCCGCCCACCCGGTACTGCAGTACCGGAGGACAGATCACCGCTTTGGTACAGCCTGCAGCCGAGCAGCCGTCCGCACTGATGGCGTCCGTACCGCGGCCTCCGAACCGATTGATGTACATGGGCAGGTTCGAGCCGTCGACCATGCTCACGTCATAGAAATCGAGGTTGTCCCAAGCATCCAGGTTGTATTCGGCCAGGGTGGCCGGGATGGCGCCGTAACCCTCGCACTGCAACCGACCAGCACAGTCCCCTGTCTGGCAGGCACCCTTCCCGGTCGTGTCGAAATGACAGCCGGTACGGCCCCAGAATCGGCCGTTCCAGTGGTTGGGGACGGTGATGGTCACTTGCTCGCCCGCAGGAAGCCTCCAACCCGTAACGGCCAACCTGGCGGGCGCGTTCCCCGGTGAGGCGGCAACCCAGATCGTTTCGGACATGTGGTTGACGAAGGTGACTTGCCGCTGGCCCTTGGGCGCGCTTGTCGTCCTGGCAGTGCCCGCCGATGACGGTGTGCCACGGCCGCTGAAGGCGCCCGACACAGCCGGCGATCCCGAGAGCACCAGCAATACCGGAAAACAGTAAAGGAGCTGCCGTGCCCGTGAACGCCATGTTGAAGTCACTGGATGAACCTATCTCGCTCGTGGGCGGCGACCGGTGAAATCGATGAGTCTGCGGTTCTCTGGCAGGCCTTTTCGGGGCGGACGTGTTGGCAACACCGTGCCTGAGCATTTGGTCAGGCTCGCGCGAAGGCCAGTCCGACGGCCGTCACGCGCGGGCCAGGGGTATACAGCCCGGTGCTCGGCCCCGAACCCGCCGCCGGAAGAGCGAACCAGGCGTAACGCCGCACGAAGCTGAGGCTGTCCAGCATGCGCACCGACGCGACAACGAACGCTGCCTGCGCGGCTTCAGTCGGGTAGACGGGGCCTGCAACGGTGAAGTCGATGAGGGCATACTCGGTGAGCCAAATAGGCAGGTCGTAGCGGTGGTACACGCTCTCCAGGTACGACCTCAGCTGGGCCACGGCAGCCCCGGCTCGGAAATCGGCGCCGTACCAATGGATTGCTATGAAGTTGACCCGATAGTGGCGCTGCTCGACGCCTCGCATGAACCTGTCCAGCCATCCCCCCCGAGTGGCGGCGCCGGTGGCCACAGCAGGACTGGCGAGTTGCAGGTTTGTCGCCATCAGCCTCGGCCAGAGCGACAAGGCGTCACCGACCGTCATGTTTGCTTGAGCGCTCAGGTCGGGCTCGTTGAATGTGAGCAGTGCGGGGCCGGACTGCTCTGCCTGCGCCAATTCAGCCGGCGTGACATCCGCAGCCGTTCGCACCATCGGCACGAAATGAGTTCCGGGTGGCGTGACTATGCCGTCGTGTGTTGTCGACCAATTGAGGTACCAGGTGGCTCCCGAGTCCTGGAGGGCGGTGCTGACACCTCGGAAGGCCCAGACGCACACGCCTTTTTTCGACTCGTCGGACGAGACCGGAGGTGACGCGGACGGGCCCAGCCCGGAACCGATGTCGCGCGTGAGACTCACAGCTGGCCAGTTCGCGTCCGGCTGTACTCGAGCGACGACCGGCGACAGCAACAAGGCGGCAACTACCGCCAGTCGACCCGTGTGGCGGGCGTGGCGCGCGGTCACTCGGTCTTGAGAGGCAATGAGAGGGTCTCTTCACAAGCTCTGGGGCCGGTTCGGGCCATGTGGTGTCGAGACTAACAGCGGTCCTACGACCAAGGCGGACCCGGTGCAGCTCGGGACGTGTGCACGAGCCGCGGCAGTCCCGGGTGCCGATTAGGACCTGGTTTCCAGATGCTTCCCCATCGAACGGTCTTGGTCGATACTGGGAGGCGTGGTGGAGCCAGCTCAGAGCGGACGTCCACCACGGTCTCGCCCACAACGGGAACGACGATGAGGAAACTGTGACCACAACTGTCCTGGTACGACAGCCGAGTCCGCGGCTCGCCAATGGCCTGCTCACCTTTCTCAAGCGGGAGACCGTGGACATAGGTCTGGCCATGCGCCAGTGGGAGGGTTACGTAGGGGCATTCCGGGCCTCGGGCTGGGAGGTCATCGAAGTGACCCCCGTCGACCATTGTCCCGATGGGGTGTTCATCGAGGACACCATGGTCGTCTACGGCAGTGTCGCCGTGATCTCGCGTCCTGGGCACCCGTCTCGGCGGCCGGAAGTCAGGACTGCCGAGGCGGCAGTTGCCTCCCTCGGGTACTCCATCCACCGGATTCGAGCGCCCGGCACCCTCGAGGGTGGAGACATCCTCAAAGTAGGCCGCACGATCTATGTCGGCCTCGGGAGCCGGACAAATGCCGTCGCCGCCTTCCAACTGCGCTCCTTCCTCGAGCCGCTCGGTGCTCGGGTGGTAACCGTGCCGATCACCAATGTGCTCCACCTGAAGTCCGCCGTGACAGCCCTGCCCGATGGCACGATCGTCGGCTACACGCCTCTGGTCGACGATCCGGGCTTGTTCGTTAACTACGCCGCCGTGCCCGAAGAGTCCGGCGCCCACGTGGTCGACCTCGGCGGAGGACGGGTGTTGACGGCTTCGGACTGCCCCAAGTCCGTCGAGATCATTGAGGATCTCGGCTACCACGTGGTAGCCGTTGATGTGAGCGAATTCCAAAAAATGGAGGGAGGCGTCACGTGCCTGTCGGTGCGGTTGCGCACCTCGGCGGACTGAAGGCACGCCGTCTCGTAGGCAAGGGACGGACCAGGTGATCTGCCTACCACTGGTGGCCGGTTCAGACCTTGTGGATGACCGCCATCGCCTCCACGTCGCGCCCGCGTCCGATCAGGATGCTGTGGACCAAGTCGCACGGAAAAAGCCCGTGTTCGACGACCCCAGGGGTGGACCCGAACCGACCTGCCAACGCGAGCGGGTCTTTGACCTCACCTCTGTAATCTGCGATGACTCCCCCGTCGGGGCTCTTTGGGGCTTCCCGCAGCGTGGTTGGCGCGAGTCGCAACAACGTGGAGGCGAGCCCAAAAAACAGCAGCTCGAGCGGGATCGGCGAGTGGAGACGTTCGACCAGCTTGGTCGAATCGGCTATGACCACAAAGCGTTCGGCTGTCGCCGCCACGAGCTTCTCCCGGGTATGGGCCCCTCCCCCACCTTTCACCAACCACCCGTCGGGCGCGATCTGGTCGGCACCGTCAATGGCAATATCCAGGTGGTCAATTCCTGCGAACGCCTCGACATCTAGGCCCACGGACCGGGCCGCTTCCTCTGTGTGCCGCGATGTGGTCACATACCTGACAGACAGGTGGCGCCGAGCCAGTGCCGGCAAAAGGTACGCCACGGTCGATCCCGTGCCGAGCCCGACCGTCATATCGCTCTCCACAAGTTCGGCAGCTGCCTCAGCGGCAAGCCGCTTCTCGCTTTCGACTTCCGGCTTCATTCGAAGTTCCTTCTTGCACGGCCCCGAAACTGCAACCTCACGGCGGCTGAAAAGCGTAACCCGCCTCCGTCGTCCAACAGTCGAGCCCGAACACGTTTGCGCCTCTGTCGGCCCCGTCAGAGGGGTGTCGTTCGAGTAGCGGGTCTAGGCCGACCAGACCTCCATCACGGCCGGAGCGCCGTAACACCATATCGGTGGCCCACTGTTCAACCCAACCTCTATGATCCCCGTCTCGCTCCCGTCCGTGCCCTGTACGGCATATCCCCAATCGAAGTGAAGGGCACTACCCGGAACGAGCCCGGTTATCAAGACTGCAAAGGAAACATAGGCATTGCCCGTGGCACTCCCGCCATTCACCAATCCCGGGTCGCCAAGGAGTCTCCTGGTCGCGTGATCCAGCACCCCGAAAATCAAGGGATAGTTGATTTGAACGGCTGTCCACGCATGCAACCGGACCAGAACCCGACCAGAGGCCGGAGCCGTGAACGCGACACTCAAGTTCGTGGCGTCCACAGGGGCCATGCTCTCCGAGGAACACCGGTAGACGGAATACCCTCCACTCACTTGTGCAACGCCCAACAGGCCAGTGCTCCCGCCACGGGGTTCACGACCGCCGGCAACCTGCTGTGGCCCTGGTGCACCGGCAGGTCCGGGCAGCCCGTGATCGTCCGCTACACCCGAGCCGGCCGCAACCAGCGATCCGCTAGCGCTTCTTGCCCCCATGGCAACTGCACCCTGAAACCCAGGAGGAGCTTCGGTGTCTGGAGATCGGTTCGCGCTAACGCCTCCAGTTTCCTGTGAACCGGCTGTCTCGGCACCGTTCATGACACATACAACTCCGGCACCGCCGGCGTCGCTTGTCGCGGCGATAGCGCCGCGGGCTCCGGTGCGACCGTGACGACCTCCCTCGGAATGACATTAGGTGTGAAAGGCATATCGGCCCCTTCCGAAATGCGGATTACCACGAAGGTAGCACTGAGCCTCGCCAGAGAGAAGGGCTCTCCGGCGAAAAGATGCACCTGCGGCTATTGCCCTCTTGCGAGCCGGACAGCGCGAAAACGCACCTCATCTTTGCAGTAGTCCAAGACGACGTCCCGGCGCGTCGGGCATGCTGGGTCCATGGACGTACGAATCACGGACTCGATCGAGGGCGTCGACTGGTCTCAGGCCAAAGCGGATCTGGCCACGGACGATTTCGACAACGGCCGGACACCAGAGGCATTGCGGCGTTCGTTCGAGTGCTCTCAGCATGTGGCCTTGGCGAAAGACGGGCAGAGGGTCGTCGGCATGGCGCGCCTGCTGTCCGATGGTGTCTGCAACGCCTACATGGTGGACGTCTGGACGCTGTCCTCGTACCGTCGGCGCGGCATCGCGTCGTCCATGGTGCGGATGTTGGCCGGTCGCGTACCCGGCCAGCACATCGGTCTCCAGACTGACGGTGCGGAGGAGTTCTACACGTCGCTCGGCTTCCGTCCCCAACCTAGCTTCATGTCCCTGGTCGTGGGCGAGTGGCTGGACAACGAGGCCAACAGGTCCGGAGCGGCCTGAAGGGCCGTTCCCGCCTCGAGGCTCCGTCAGCTCGTTGCAGCTCGGCGGTTCTCCTTGCAACAGCGCGGGCAGCTAACCTCCAGATGTGAGCCTCAATCATGCGCTGGGAAGCACGATGGAAGCCGAAATCGCGGAACAGCCGTTGACACTGGAGGCTTTGATCCGGCGACGAACTGAGCTGCAGCCGGCAATCACGCGATGTTTCCAGGCACCCCTGGCGGGCACGGTCATCGTCGCCCGCGGGTCGTCGGACCACGCCGCCACGTGCGGGCGCTACCTGCTGGAGGTCGCTACCCACAGGCCCGTCGCATCGGCTTCTCCGAGCGTCCACCTGCTCTACGGGGCCGTGGTGGACTTCTCCGGCTATGTCGTGATCGCCGTGTCCCAGTCCGGCCGCACTCCGGAGATCGCCAGCTTCTTGCAGCGAGCGCAGACATCGGGCGCCAGGACCATCGCCATCACAAGCGATGCCGACAGTCCTCTTGCCGAGGTGGCCGATACCGTCATCTCCCTCGAAACCGGCGCGGAGAAGGCCGTGCCGGCAACGAAGACGGTGACGGCTGAAATTGCCGCCTTCGCGATGATCGCTCAGGCTGTCGGCGACGTCGGCATCACTGATCGCGACTGGGCAGCCCTTCCCGACGAGGTAGCGGAGGTCGTAGCCGACCCTGAACCGTGCCGCGCTTTGGCGTCCTGGGCCCTTGCGGCTGACCGTCGGTTCGCCACAGTTGCACGTGGCTATCTGTACGGAGCGGCCGCCGAGAGCGCCCTCAAGGTCGAAGAAACGACCTCTATTCTCGCCAGCGCCTTTTCTGCCGCCGACTTGCGCCACGGCCCGATCGCCATCGCTCCAACCGGGATCCCCATCCTCGCCTTCTCACACCCGGGCCCTGCGGCCGAAGACGTCCGGGACGTTGTCGTCGATCTTCGCAGGCGTGGTGCCGCGGTCCGCCTGGCCGGACCTGTGGCCGACAGCTCGGCCGACTGGTCGGCGCAAGCACCCGAGGCCCTCGCTCCCGTGCTTGCCGTCGTGCGGGGCCAGCAGCTCGCGCTCGAACTTGCCCGCCAGCTCGGCCGAGACCCCGACTTCCCACAAGGCTTGACGAAGGTGACTATCACCTGAGCCCGATCGCTGTGGCGCAAGATCTCGCCACGATCGTCGTGGCCGGTTTGCGTGGCAGCGAGGGAGGGAAAGCTGGCTCGTGTCGGGAAGGCCAACAGCTGAAGTGCTGTTGGATTGACGGACCCTGAATCCCCACCCGGAAACCGGAGCCGGCAAGCCTGGCCCCCGCACGGGTCCTCCGGCAGAGACTGCTTATCCGAGGCCTCGGTGTGGAAGGCCGGACGGCTACGATGCCCGCGCGGTGGCTCACTTTCCTACGAGAGCAGGCGGTCGGGGTGTTGCCGCCGCTGTTGGTTCCTGGCAGGTCCAGTCATCGAACACCGACCCGGCCGACGGGACGGCGATCGCCAGGCCCGACTACCGAGCGAGCGGCTGGTATGAAGCCCCGCCCCGGTCGACGGTCATGGCGGCCCTCCTGCACAAGGGTCTTTTCGGCGACGTCTGCTACTCGACACGGCTGCGTGACGAGGTCGACCGGTCGAGGTTCGAAGTGCCCTGGTGGTTCCGCACGACCTTCCGCTCGGCCGCCCGGGCGGGAACGCGCACGACGATCCGCTCCGACGGGATCATTCCCAAGGCTGACCTCTGGGTGAACGGTGTCTTCGTCGCCGGACACGAAACGATTGCCGGTGCGTACACGTCGAACTCTTTCGACGTCACCCACCTCGTCACAAGAGGCGACAACGCCCTTGCCTACCTCGTCTACCCGGGTAGTCCTATGACCGACCTGTCGATCGGCTGGGTGGACTGGAACCAGTGGCCGCCTGACAACAACATGGGCATCTGGCGCGATGTCCTCATCCGCGAGACGGGCCCGGTCTCACTTTTCAACCCGCGTGTCACCACAGAGCTCTCGGACGGGCTCGACAACGCCCGGGTGGTGGTCACTTGCGAGGCCGCCGGGCCGCCGGGCGAAAGGTGCGTGTTCGCGGCCCGCGCGACGATCTCGGGGCCGACCGGTGCGATCGAGTTGCCCGCTGAGGCAAGTGCCGGCGGCGGCGACCTCGTCGCGGGAACGACACTGCTCCGATTCGTGGCCGACATCCATGCCCCTGCGAACTGGTGGCCCGCCGGTCTCGGTGATCAGCC
The DNA here is from genome assembly GCA_052148655.1 of Acidimicrobiales bacterium. GTDB lineage: Bacteria > Actinomycetota > Acidimicrobiia > Acidimicrobiales > Bog-793 > Fen-455. Next base: position 35,349 of record JBKQHU010000125.1, on the reverse strand, counting down.
CTTGTACGACCTGGAGATCGTCGCCAGTGTGGACGGGTGGCCCAGCGACCGCGTGGCGACGAGCTTCGGCATCCGTTCGCTGACGAGCGAGATCGCGCCCGGGGGTGGTCGGTGGTTCGTGGTGAACGGTCAGAAGATCCCGATCCGAGGGGGCGGCTGGGCCCCGGACCTGTTCCTCCGCTGCGACCCGCAGCGAATCGCCGACGAGCTCGCCTACGCGCTCGACGTCGGGCTCAACACGATCCGGCTGGAGGGCAAGGGTGAGAACCCGGAGTTCTTCGAGATGGCAGACGAGGCGGGTGTTCTCGTCCTCGCCGGCTGGGAGTGTTGCGACAAGTGGGAGGCGCACGCCAAAACGGGTGGCGCGCCCTGGGACGATCACGACTATGACGTCTCCGCCCGCTCGATGGAGGCTGAGGCGTACCGGCTCGCAAACCATCCCTGTGTCATCGGATTTGTCATCGGGAGCGACTTCCCACCAGATGCGCGTGCCTGTGATGGTTATCTGGGAGCCCTTTCGCGGGCGCGTTGGGATCTCCCCGTCATCTCTTCGGCGACCGTGCTCGGGACCGATGCGGCTGGTCCATCCGGCATGAAGATGACCGGTCCTTATTCATGGGTGCCCCCGGAGTATTGGTATCGGAGCGATCCCGAGCTAGGCGGAGCGATCGGGTTCAACTCCGAGACGAGCTCAGGCAACAACGTCCCGCGGCGCCCGAGCCTCGAAAAGATGCTCTCGCCCGCAGAGATTGAGCAGTTGTGGCGCCGACCTTCGGCGAAGCAGTTCCACGCTGCACCGCCGTCGGAGTTCGACAACCTGGAGATCCTCCATCGCTCACTCGCCTCTCGCTACGGCGAGCCGAGGAGCCTGCGCGACTTCCTTGCCAAAGCACAACTGGTCAGCTACGAGGCGACGCGGGCGCAATTCGAGGCGTACGGCAGCCGTACGCAGCGAAGTGAGCCGGCAACAGGAGTCGTCTACTGGATGCTCAACAGCGCATGGCCGAGTCTCAACTGGCAGTTGTGGGACCACTACCTCGATCCCTCCGGCGCTTATTTCGGAACGAAGAAAGCGAACGAACCGGTCCACATCCAGTACGACTACGGCGATCGGCTGGTGCAGGTCGTCAACAGGACGCAGGCGTCGAGTGGTCCACTGCTGGCGACGGCCAGAGTCCGCTCCGTCGAGGGTATCGTCGTCAGCTCGGGCAGCTGCGAACTGCCAGCAGTGGGACCCGGCGAGACGGTCGCACTGGGAGAGTTGACCGTCGAGCCTCCCGGAGGCGTCACGGGCACGTACCTACTGGAGCTCGTCCTCGACCTGTGCACACCTGAGGCCGTCATAAGTCGGAACGTTTATTGGCTGTCGACCAAAGCCGATGTGCTCGACCTCGAGCACACGACATGGCAGTACACGCCCACGGCGGAATTCGCCGACTTGCGTGGGCTCGAACGGCTCGGTGCGCCCACGCTCGCGGTCACTGCCGCGTGCACGCGTCAATCCGGACAAGGGCAGGTCTCGGTCACTGTCCGCAATGTCTCCCCCGCCGGCACGCCCGCTCTGGACCTACACGCCTCCTTGCTGTCGTCCGGCGGGTCGCTCGTCGTCCCTGTGATCTGGGACGACAACGATGTCACCTTGTTCGAAGGACAGTCGACGACGGTGACGGCCACTTGCGCATCAGCGTCGGTCGCCCACGGCTCGCCACGCGTCGAGATCGACGCCTTCAATCTGCCGACACCATTCACAGTTGTCGCCTCCTGACGATGATCGGGCTGCGAACCCGTTACCTGGTCCGGCTACCCGTCGCCAAGTCTGCTCCCATGCATTGGCTGGTCCGATGTGTGCGAAGCCGGCGAGCGTAGCAAGGCCGCTCCCCGCCAGGGCGTATTTCAGGAGCGCTCCAGAACCCGGTGCCATGCCCGCTCCATTCCGGCTGCCAGGCATCCGTCGACAACCGCATCGTCTCCGAGTGCGCTCACCCGGATCTCGGGCACGAGGGGCGTGAGCATCTCGAGGGCGGCGCCGACCTCGGCGGCGAAGCCTGGGGCCTGTCCGATGCCGCCCCCGAGGACTATCAGCTCCGGGTCGATCACGGCGACGATCGACGCGAGGGCCTTGGCGATGAGGGTCGCTTCCTCACGAACGATGGCCTGAGCCAGAGGATCGTTGCGAGCGGCGTCGGCAAAAATGCGTCTTGCAGAAAGACCGCCCCGTATCCCTGCCCGCTTCGCAGCCCGGACAACAGCCGAGGCAGAGGCGGCCACTTCCAGTGTCCCGCGGTGCTTGGCTTCCACTGCGTCGACCTCGCCGTTCGACAGCGGCAGATAGCCGATCTCCCCGGCTGCACCGTGTGCGCCTCGGTGCAGCTTGCCCTCGATGACCAGTCCCATGCCGAGGCCCGTCCCGACCGACACGAAAGCAAAGGTGTCTACTCCCCGGCCGTGCCCGTGGTCCCGCTCGGCCAGGGCGGCGGCGTCAACGTCGTTCTCGACGACTGTTGCGCGTCCGAAAAGACGCCGGAGCTCGGTCAGCACGAGCGGCTGCTCCCACCCCGGGAGATTGTGCGCCATCGTGAGAGCGCCCTTTACGGGGTCGTACACCCCAGGGCTGCCGATAACGGTCTGGGTCACCTTGGCGCGAGTCACTCCGGCCGACGCCGTCAGTACGTCACCGAGCGCCGAGAGTTCGGCCAGCCGGCCCTGGGTCGTGGGAGCGTGAGCTTTCTGGCTGACCTTGGCGCGAACCGCACCAGAGAGGTCGGCGAGGGCCCCGCGGACGAACTCCCGCCCGATGTCGAGACCCAGCACGTAGCCGGCCTCGGGGCGGATCTCGTAGAGGACGGCCGCCGGGCCGCGCATACCGGTGCGGCGGCCGGCGACGCGCAGGAGACCGTCGCGCTCAAGATTGGCGAGGGCGAGTGCCACAGTGGGTTTGGAAAGACCGGATAAGCGGGCCAGATCCGCTCGTGAGAGCGGACCGTCCTGGCGGACCTGCTCGAGAAGCAGCTGCTCGTTCATCGCCCGGATGAGCTGGGGGCGAGCAGCGCGCCGACTGACGGTGGGTGGCGTCATCGGGCCCGCACCCGATGCGATGATCTCAGTCTCACGGACATCGATGCTGCCAGATCCTTGCCAAGCAAGAAATAATAGGATACTTCACTACTAGTCGACTCCCGGATGAACAGGCTCTGCGAAGGAAGGCGGCCGAGAGCGTGAGAGGCCAGTCGTGCTGGGTCCCGACTTCGCAGGCTGGAAGATCGCCCGTCGCGGACGTCTTCGGCAAGTTGCGAACAACGACGAGCAAAAGGCCGTGGGCAGAGAAGTCATGGCTCACCGGCGCCCTGGCATGCGAAAGGTTAGGTGACCGACCGTTCCTCCTTCCGACTTGATTCCAGCGCCCGCCACAACGAGGGTGACCGGCGAACGTATCTCTTTACACGACGGCCTCGCGATCGAGGCGTCCGGGGAGCTCGCTGGCGTCGGGTGCTGGCTTCGCCGAGTTCTCGAGCAATCGCTGGGCTGGCAGGTCGAGATCTCGGATAACACTCGTCGGCCAACCGCGCCCGGTAACGTGATCCGGCTCCTGCTCGAAGGCGAACACCATGGCGACGAGCGCGGCGTGGAGACGGAGGGCTACCGCCTGATCGTCAGCGCCGACGCCGTGAGCGTGACCGCGAGGCGGCCTGCCGGCGTCTTCTACGGCTTGCAAACGTTGCGCCAGCTCCTGCCGGATTCGTCCTGGCGGGCGGCTGCGATCGAGCCGGCACCACCGATCGAGCTGACGGGGATCGAGGTATTCGACCAGCCCGCCTTCACCTGGCGAGGTGTGCACCTCGACGTCTCGCGTCACTTCATGCCCAAGAGCTTCGTGCTCAAACTCATCGACCTGATCTCGATGCACAAGTGCAACGTGCTGCATCTCCATCTCACCGACGACCAGGGCTGGCGTGTGCCGGTCGCGGCCTACCCGCGCCTCGTCGAGGTGGGGGCATGGAGGCGGGAGTCGGCCGCGGGCCACTATCGGGAGGGGCGCTTTGACGGCCGGCCTCACGGCGGCTTCTACTCGACAGACGACCTGCGCGAGATCGTCGGCTATGCCCGCGAGCGGTTCGTCGCGGTACTGCCGGAGATAGACATGCCCGGTCACATGGTGGCGGCGATCGCCGCCTATCCCGAGCTCGGCAACTCACCCGAGCCACGCGAGGTGCTCACGACCTGGGGGATCTCACCACACGTTCTCAACCTTCAGCCGGCCACGCTGAAGTTCTGTACCGATGTCCTCGACGCGGTAATGGACATCTTCCCTTTCGGCTACATACATGTTGGCGGTGACGAATGCCCGACCACGGAGTGGGAGGACTCCGAGACGGCCCAGGCCTTGATGACCGCGGAAGGCCTGAACTCCGAGCGACAGCTACAGGCGTGGTTCACGGACCGGATCGCCCAGCACCTGTCCAGGAGGGGACGCAGGCTGGTCGGTTGGGACGAGATCCTCGAGGGGGGCGCGCCTTTGGGTGCGGTCGTCATGTCATGGCGAGGTGAGGAGGGCGGCATCGAGGCAGCGCGCGCCGGGCACGACGTCGTCATGGCGCCGCAGCAGTGGCTCTACCTCGACTGGGCCTACGCGGACGATCCCCGCGAACCGCTCGCCATCCGCCCTGCCACGAGCGTGGAACGGGTCTGGTCATATGACCCGGTACCGGACTCGATCCCTGAGCCACGGCGCCATCATGTTCTCGGCGCCCAGTGTCAGCTCTGGACGGAGTACGTGCCGGATCCGCAGCATGCCGAGTACCTCTATTTTCCCCGCCTGAGTGCCTTCTGCGAGGTCTTGTGGAGTGGTGCTGCTGCCCGCGACCCCCATGGGCCGCGCTCGTTCGAGGAGTTCGAGATCCGATTGCGGCGGCATCTGAGCCGTCTCGACGCCATTGGCGTCAACTACCGCCCACTCGAAGGACCTACGCCCGGACAATCGCGTGTTTGGGAGCGCGAGTGACCAGCGGGGCGGGTGCTGCCGTCGCGAGGGAGCTTGGCTTTGGAGAATTGGCAACCACGTGGGTCGAAGGGCTCGACGCCGTGGGCCGCCCCCCCTACGACGTGGCCCTACCACGCCCCGATGAGGGCACGGAGCTTCTCCGGCGTCTCGGCGTGCCCGAAACGGATGCCGCCGAGGTCATAGCCACGTTGCCGTCGCCCGCCACGACACCCGCCTGGTGGTGGCTGCTGGAGCGTGCCTGCCATTGGCTGACTTCGACGATGGGCAATCCCGACGAACCCCATTTGATCTGGCCCGATTGGGCTGGGACAGAGCGCGCCTACTCGTCGCAGCATCGCTGCTTCACGGCCTATGTGTTCCTGGCGGTGCTGCCCCACACGACCGCTTGGCACCGTTCGCGAGGCATAAGCGAGGACGTCTCCTGGGCTTCGATGGCCGATCTGGGCCGCCATATGGCGCTCCACAGGCGCACCTATGGCGCCACAGGAGTGGATAACGCGTGGTGGGTGACCGCGTGCCTAAGAGCGGTGGTATTCGACCTCGGACGCTTGCAGTTCAACTGGTTCCACCTCGGCAAAGCGGACTCGAGCCCGTGGTGGTATTCGCTCGAAGAGGCGCGCCGTAGGGGCGCGGGATTCAGGCCGGGTGACTCCTGCGTCGGCGTCCACATTCCGGAGTCCGGCCCCATGACCCCTGCCGCCTGCGATAACTCCTTCGAGCTCGCCAAGGGTTTCTTTTCCGAGCACTTCCCGCTCGCCGATCAACGGCGCCAATTGGCTACCTGCTGGTCCTGGTTGCTCGACGACCAGCTCGCCGACTGGCTACCTTCAGAATCGAACATCATCCGGTTCCAACGCCGCTTCGAGCTCGTGCCCGGATCGATCGTGAACGATGAGGGCATTCTCGAGTTCGTGTTCCGCGTGCCGGATCCGCTCGGCCAGCTCGACAACCTGCCGCAACGCACGAGACTGGAACGGGCCGTGGTCTCCCACCTCAAAGCCGGAGGCCATTGGCGATCACGATCAGGCTGGGTGGACCTGTGAGCCGCCGTCGCCGGTTGGCGTAGAAGGGACCGGGACGACTTCGGCGTGGCTGCGCGGCGAGGGCGCGCCCGCGTCGAGGATCTGCGGCCACAGCTTCATCGCAGGATGGCGTCGCTCACCACTCAGCACCCTCCGGAGAAGATCACGGCAGCGCTGAAACAGCTGAGTCGGCGTGGATCTTCTCAGTTGTCGCCGGCCGAACGTCTGGGGCGAGAGGGAATCAGCCCGGCCATGGACCTTGACCCGAAGCGACCGGTCACGGGAACTCGCCACTCAACGGGCGGTAGTGTCCCTTCGTATGCGAGCGTTCCCGTTCGACATCGACGGGACGCTGGTGGACTCGTCGGTAAGCATCGAGCGTGTGTGGCGTCAAGTTGCCCGCGAGTTCGACGTGGACGAGGCCGAGATCCTGCTGAAATGCCACGGGCGCCGCGACATCGACATGGCGCAGGAGTTCTTCGCGCCTGAGTCCAGAGACGCCGTACTGGCGCGCGTGAACATACTGGACACGGCGTTCGTGAACGGGGCGGTTCCGGTCCGCGGGGCGAAGCAACTCCTGGCAACGCTCGATCACCGCTTCTGGGCCGCGGTTACCTCGGGTCCCCGGCTCCTCATGACAGCGCGGCTGCAGACCGCGGGCCTACCGGTACCACAGGTCCTCATCACGGGGGACGACGTCCGCTACGGCAAGCCTCATCCGGAGGGGTTCTTTTTGGCGGCAAAAGCGCTCGGGATGTCCCCGACCAGTTGTGTGCTCGTCGAGGACTCGCCGCCGGGGGTGGCCGCCGGCAAGGCCGCAGGTGCCCTGGTGGTTGCGTTGACGACCACGCACTCGGCTGATGCCCTGACCGCGGCGGACATCATCGTCAGTGACCTTTCCGAGCTGCCCGGGATCATTCCCGAGCACGATGTTTCGTGAGGGGGATCTCCGCCCGTGCCTCAGGGCGTGTCGGCGAAGTCCCAGGCTCGCACACGACCTGGGTCCAACCGAACGATGATGTCGTCGCGCGCTGAGCTGGCGTAAGCCTGTCCCTCGACCGGCCCGAGGTACCTGACGGCGATGCGCTCGAGCGTCCCGGTGACATCTTCCTGGCTGAAGGTGGCCCGCGTCGTCAGTTCCACGCCGCGGTAGGGGGGACGCGATTCGGCGACCAGGAGTATCGCCCTGGGGTCGTCGCGCAGATGGCGGGTCTTGATGTCCCCCGCGGAGGTGCACACGTTGAACCTTCCGTCCCGGTACTCATGCCACACCGGGGAGAGCAGCACGGTCCCATCCGCCCGGTAGGTGGCCAGCACCGCCACGAGCGGCAGGTCCACCAGGTCGCCCAGGTCGCCGATCGTCAAGGCTCTCCTCATCAAACGCGGAGGCTACGCCCAGGCGTAGGCGCTCTCAAGCCGTCCAGCCTGAAGCGGGCGGGCAGCTTAGGTACCGCTCCGGCGTTGCACCTCGCACCAGCACCGAGCGCCTGCTGGGACATTCTCCGCGACGGGACCGAGCGCGAAGCCTCCTGGGGCCCGCCGCGCAGGTTCATCGCAAGTAGGCAAGGTGTTCGCCGTGACGCAAGCGGTACTCGGCGATCAGGTCGCGGGCCACGCTGATGCCTGGCACGAGAGGATTCAGGGACAGGGCCAGCTCTGCGAGCCCGGCGTCGCAAGTGACCGCAGCTTCGACGAGGGTGCGTTCGTACTCCTTCACCTGGGTGACCAGGCCGCGAGCAGAGCGGGGCAACTCGCCGGTGGCCAGCGGCTGGAGGCCGCCTCCGTGCACGAACGTCGGCACCTCGACCACGTCATCGGGCTTCAAGAAGGCCATGGCGGAGCCGTTCGGGGTGTTGACTATAACCTGCGCCGGTCGACGCCCGGTGAGGCCGGCAATGACCTGCAGCGCGACGCCCTCGTATCCGCCTATATGGGCCTCGTTCAACCGAGCCGGCCCGCCGGCGCCCCTTTGAGAACGTGCTTCGGCCTGGTGACTGTCACCTTCGGTGTCGGTACGCATGTAGGTGTCGTGACGGACCCCGAGGAGCAACGAATAGGCCGACCAGGCGTCCTCCACACCACCTTTCTCGAAAGCCCTGGCGATACCGGAGATGAGCTCCTCGTTCAATCGCATGACGTCCTGGCCCCGGCTGGAGCCGGCGCGGACCACGCCGTCGACGTAGCGGTGGGGGTCGTAGTAGTAAAAGACGTACTCAGTGGGCAGCGCCCCGAGGCGGCGAACGACGTCGGCATCGAAAGCGGCGAAGCGATGGTCGAAGCGTTGCAGCTCCTCATAGCGTCCGATCAGCTCGCCGATGCGCTCTTCACCTTCCACGCTGAACGAGGAGATCCAGCCCAGGTGGTTCAGCCCCGAGTAAGAGAACGACACCGTCTCCGATGCGGCGCCGAGGAAGGCCCCCAGGCGCGACAAGGTGCCGCTCGGCGTGTCGCACACTCCCACCACCCGAACTTCGCTGTGCAGGGAGACCGCCTGGGTGATGATCCCCACCGGATTGGTGAAGTTGATGAGCACTGCTTGCGGCGAGCACCGGGCCAGGGAATCACAATAGGAGAGGACCACCGGGATGGTCCGCAGGGCCATGGCGGCGCCGCCCGGACCGGTGGTCTCCTGGCCGACCAAACCCCGGCGCAAGGCCACCTCCTCGTCAATGACACGGCCCTGGTCGCCGCCCACCCGGATCGCCGAAAAGACGAAGGCGGCGTCTGTGAAAGCTGCTTCCGCCTCGGCGGTCACGCTGACCATGCCAGGGTGGCCAAGAGCGGAGGCGAGCTCGACGGCAAGCCTTGCCGTGGTTTCCCGGCGGAACGGATCCGGATCGAACAGGCTGATCTCGTCGAAGACATTGGCACCGCTGGACAACAACGCCCGCACGAACGCGGGCATGCGAACGCCTCCCCCACCCAGTATCGCCAGCTTCACAGTCGATCCTCCATTCGTCAGACGGCCGCCACTTCTCAGACAGTCACCTCGCCCGCGGCACCCAACCGGGCCACCGCCTTCGAGCCGGCGGCGTTCCCGGCGGCGACCGCCTCTAATAGCCCCGCCCCGCGTACCAAAGTCCCTATCATCGCCCCGGCGAAGGCGTCGCCTGCACCCGTGCGGTCCCTCACCACGACGTCCTCGAGGCCCTCGGTGACTTCTGTTGACCGGCCGCCTTCGACGCCGATTGCCCCGGCCGGACCCCGTTTCACCACGACCCACGGGCACCAGGAGGCGGCCGCGGCGATCGCCTCCCCCAGGTCCTGCGAGCGCGTGAGGCGCCGGAGCTCCTCCTCGTTGGGCAGGAAGACGTCGGCGAGACGGGCGCAGCGGACCACCGCCTCACGATGATTGTCGATCACTCCGAAGTTGAGGTCGAGCGCCACCCGGGTACCCAAGGCACGCGCCTCGTGCAGGAAGGGCTCGGCGCCCGGCTCTGCGTGCAGGTAGCACCATGCCGGCCGTGTCCGCTGCAGCACCTCGGCCCAGCACTCGACCTCCGGGGCCAGTCCCGGTTGTTTCGGTGGCATGTGGCTTACGAACGCCCTGTCCCGGTTGAAGTTGAGCACCACGGTTATCCCGACGGCAGGGCCGCTCACCCGGCGCGACGGGGAAAGCTCGACCCCTTCGCACAGCGCATGCTGGGTCACGACCCTCGTGCCGAGATCGTCGCCGAGCACCGTGGCCAAGCCGGCGGTGGCACCGGCACGTCTGGCGGCCACCGCTATGGTGACCGCGCCTCCGCAGGAGAAGGCGAAGGGGTCGACGTAGATCTCCTCTCCGGGCAGGGGGAGCCGTTCCAAGTGCCCGAACACGATCTCCAAGAACACCGACCCGAACGAGATCACTTCCATCTCCGTCATCGCCCGGCCCCGGCGCCGACGGGAGGGGCTGAGCCGGGGACGGTGACATGGCAGGCCGCCTCGTGGTCCGGGGAGGCGCGACGCAGCCTGGGCGTCACTTCGGCGCAGACACCGGTGGCAAGGGGGCAACGCCAGCGGAACCGGCAGCCCTCTCCGGGATCGATCACCCGGGGCGGCTCTCCCACGTCCGCCGAGGTGACCGACATCTCGGCCCGGGGGTCGGGCACGGCCGACAGGAGCAGGCGGGTGTAAGGATGGACGGGATTGTGCAGGACGTCGTCGGTGGGTCCCTGTTCGACCAGGTGGCCGGCGTACATGACCAGGATCCGGTCCGACAGGTACCGGGCCGAGGCGATGTCGTGGGTTATGTAGAGCAGCGAGACCTTCTCCTCTTCGCGCAGGCGCGCCATCACGTTGAGCAGCCCGATGCGAATGGAGACGTCCAGCATCGATACCGGTTCGTCGGCCAGGATCAGCTTCGGTCGATAGGAGAGGGCGGCGGCGAAGCCCACCCGCTGGCGTTGGCCCCCGGAGAGCTCGTAAGGATACTTGGACATGATGAAGGCCGGAGGCACCAAGCCGGCCACCGCCAGCACCCGTTCCGCCTCGGCCTGACGCTGGCGGCGGTCAAGTTCGGGCCGGTGCAGCTTCAATCCGCGGACCAACGCGTAACCGATGGTGTGGGCCGGGTTCAGCGAGCTGAACGGGTCCTGGAAGACCATGGGGACCTGGCCCCTGTAGGCAAGAACCCGGCGCCGCCCGCGGATTGACGAGACGGGCTGGCCCCGAAACAGGATCTCGCCAGAGGTGGGCCGGTAGACCATGGCCAAAAGCCGCGCCACGGTGGACTTCCCCGAACCGGACTCACCCACCAAGGCCACGATCTCACGTTCGGAGATGCCCATGTCGAGATCGTCCACGGCGTGCAGGGTGTGTCCACGCAGGCCGCCGATACGAAAGTGGCGCGTCAAGCCACGGGCTTCCAGCACAAGGTCGGCCCGCACGAGATTCGACGCGGCGTCTTGGGGACGCTTGCCGCCATCAGCCACTGCCCGCCGTCCCTCCTTCGTAAAGCACGCAACGGACCAATGCGTCATCGACCTCGTAAAGGGCCGGCTCGCCGGCACTGCAGCGCTCGGTCGCCCTGGGACAGCGAGGGCTGAAATTGCAGCCGGCCGGGAGGTCGGTGAGGTCGGGGGGGCTCCCCGGAATACCTTCCACGAGGACCTTCGGCCCATAGACCGAAGGGAAGGAGTCGAGCAGGCCGCGCGTGTAAGGGTGCAGCGGGCTGTCGAACAAAGAGCGAGTCGGCCTGGTCTCTACGACCTGTCCGGCGTACATCACCGCCACCCGGTCAGAGAAGTGGGAGACCAGGGACATGTCGTGAGTGACGAAGATGATGGCAAAGCCCAGCTCGGCTTGGAGCTGCTTGATCTGCACCATCAAGGAACGTTGCGCCACGACGTCCAGCGCCGAGGTGGGCTCGTCCATCAAGATCAGCTCCGGCGAGAAGAGCAGGGCCATCGCGATCATGGCGCGCTGGCGCATGCCCCCGGAAAGCTGATGGGCGTAGCTGGCGAGGTGGACAGGGTCGATTCCCACCATCGAGAGAACCTCTTGCGAGCGGGCGCGCGCGACTTTGGGATCGCTCTCACCGTGTGCCTTCATGGCGTCGAAGAACTGTGCCCTGATGGAGCTCACCGGGTTGAGGGCGTTCATCGCAGACTGCATCACGACCGAGAGGTCCCGCCAGCGAAGCGCCCTCAGGGCTTTGTCCGACATCGCCACCATGTTCTGCCCGGAGAAGACGACCTCGCCGCCGCTTACCTCGGCGGGCGGGGTCAAGAGGCGGGCGATGGCAAAGAGCAACGTGGACTTGCCGCAGCCTGACTCGCCGACCACCGCCAGAAACTCCCCCTCGGACAGTTCGAAGCTCACCCGGTCCACCGCCTTGGCCGTGCCGGAGGAGCTCGCGTAGTCCACGCAGAGGTCGTTCACCTCCAAGATAACTCTGGACTTGGCCGGCTTCACTTGCGCCTTTTTCGCACGGGTCGTAGGGCCGGGTTGCTCACCTCGTCGAAGGCGTAGTTCAACAGGGCAAAAGCGGCGCCCAGCATAGCTATGCAGACCCCGGGCATGATCGCCCACAGCGGAGATCCTGCCTGCAGCGCCTCGTTGTTCTGGGCCCAGTAGAGCATCGTCCCCCAGGAGAGAGTGTCGGGGTTGCCCAACCCGACGAACTGTAAACCGGCGGCGGCCACAATGGCATAGAGGGTGGTGCCAAGGAAGATGGCCACGATCAGAGAGGTCATGGTCGGAAGCATCTCCGACACGATCACCCGCCAACGCCGCTCTCCCCGCAACCGGGCCGCTACCAGGAAGTCCCTGTCCCGAATGGACAGCGCCTGCACACGAAGCTGGCGGGCACCGTAGGACCAGCCGGTGACCACGAGCACAGCAATGAGGATGGGGTCGCCCCCGTTCTTGGAGTAAGCGGCGATGACGACGATCAAGGGGAAGGCGGGTATCACCAGGAAGATGTCGGTGATCAACGACAGCACGTTGTCAACCAGCCCACCGATGTAGGCGGCCGTCACTCCCACGATCACCGACAGCACCGTGGCCAGCAGCCCGGCGACCAAAGCGATGAGAAGCGATTCGCGCGTCGAGTAGATCAGCTGCGCGAACAGGTCCTGGCCATAGGCGTCGGTGCCGAGCAGATGAGCAGCCGACGGGCCTAGTGCCGGGGCGAAGATCTCGGCTTGGGGGTTGTCGTGGGCAACCACCCCCGGGAAAGCGGCGAGGAAGCAGAACACGACCAGGATCACCAGACCGGCCGTGGCCTTTCGGTTGGAGGAGATGGCGCGCGCCAGCCCGCCCACCGTGCCGGTCCGGAACCGACCCAGAGGCGTCTTGGCGCCGGGGAGGGCACTGCCGCTCAGGGCCTCGGTGCTCATCTCTCACCAACTCGTCGCGCACTCATCGGTTCACCTAGGACTGGGTGCGGGCGCGCGGGTCCAGCGCCATGGTGACGAAGTCCATCACCAAGATGGCGAGCAGGACAGCCACCGTGATGAACAGGAAGAGGGTTTGCATGAGGGCGTAGTCCTCGTTCTCCACCGCCGCCAAGAGCATGTAGCCCACGCCGGGATAGGAGAAGACGTACTCGACGAGGATCGCCCCGGACACCACGAAGCCGAGGGACATTGCAAAGCCCGTGAGATTGGGCAGCACGGCGTTGCGGCCGGCGTAGGCGAACATGATCCGTGCCGGCGAGAGCCCCTTGGCCCGGGCCATGCGCACGTAGTCCTCCGAGAGAGTGGAGATCATGTTGTTGCGCATGGTGAGCACCCATCCCCCGATGGAGGTGATGAGGATCACCATCCCCGGCAGCAGGGCATGGCTCAGGACGTCGCCGATGAAGTGCCATGTCAAAGCAGGCGTGTCGGTGTTGGCGTACCCGAAGCCCAGGGGTAACCAGTGCAGGGTCACCGAGAAGAGCAGGAGCCCCATCAGTGCCAGGAAGAAGTAGGGAAAGGCGGAGATGATCACGAAAAGCGGTGGCAGGACGCTGTCCAGGATGCCCCCCCGCCGCCAGGCTGCTCCCATGCCTACCAGCGTCCCGGCTATGAAGGCGAGCACGGTCGTGGTTCCCACGAGACCGATGGTCCAAGGAAGGGCGGAGAACACCACTTTGGACACCGGATCGGGGAAGAACGTGAGCGAGGTACCGAAGTGACCCGTGAAGGTGTTGCCCAGATACACGAAATACTGCCTGAGGGCGCTTTCGCTGTTGTTCACACCGAAGGCAACTTCCAAGGCCTTAAGTGCCTGACCGTTGATGCGACCCTTGAACCGGGACATCATGGCGATGGCCGGGTTGCCGGGCATCAGCCGGGGCAGCACGAAGTTGATCGTGAGGCAGGCCCAAAGGGTCGCCACGAAGAAACCCAAGCGGCGCAGTACGTAACGCATCAGGTCGGCACCGCACCGCCTGGGTTCACTTCACTACCTCCTAGTCGCTCGAGCACCGGTCGGTGCTGAGCTCCTCAGTCGAACCGTGACCAGGCTCATTTTGGAACAAGGTGCAACAGCAGCACCTCGTCGTCGGGAAAGATGTAGATGGCCGGCTGGGCGTAAGGATCCTGAGGGGTGACCCAGCCCGAGAAGGCGGCGGTGTCGTACTGGTACCAGTCCACTTCCTCGGTCATGGGGATGACGGGAACATCGGCGAGCATTACCTGCTCCAGCTGGTCGACGATGGAGTGCTGCACCGCTGTGGACGTCGTGGCAGCGTAGTCATCGATGAGCTTGTCGGTGCTGGGGTTCGAATAGCGCTCCCAGTTGGTCGCCGCGAGCTTGCCGATGGGTGCGCTGTTGGCGCTGTAGAGGAGCTGACGCAGTTCGTAGTACGGGCTGGGGCCACCCACCTCGTTGTCATAGGCGAGCTGGTAGTTGCCGGTGTAGATGTCGTTGTCGAAGTCCGTGCCGGAGAGGTTGTCCGGCGAGATCTTGATGCCCGCAGCGGCGAGCTCGCTCTGGATCACCTGCACCGCGGCCACCCAGTCGGAGTTGCCTCCGATGTTGATGATCGTAAAGGAGAGCTGCTTGCCGTCCTTGGCGAAGACCCCGTTGGACCCCTTCTTGTAGCCAGCCTTCTCCAGTATCGACATGGCCCTGGCGGGGTTGTAGCTGTAGTTGTACTTGGCCAGCAGCGAGCTATCCAACCAGGCGCTGAACGTGGGGGTGACGATCGATGTCTGGTTGGAGGGAGGCTCGTAGCCGTACTCACCGATCAAAGAGACCCGCGGGCGGTTCACTGCGTAGGCCATCGCCTGGCGAACGGGCAACTGGTTGAGTGGCGAGACGGTCTGGTTGATGAACATGTCGACATTGGCGATGGGTGGGAACCAGTAGTGGTAGTCAGGGCTCTTGGAGGTGTAGAAGGCCTTGATGTTCGGGATGAACTGCGCGCCCAGCTGGGCCTCGCCTGTGGCCAGCTCCTCGTTGGCCGGGTCGTTGGAGGTGAAGGCGGGGTACTCGATGGTCTTCACCTTGGGCAGGCCGGGTTGCCAATAGGTCGGGTTGGCCGTGTAGGTGATGTTCTGGCCGCTGCACTTGCTCACGACGTATGGACCTGTCCCGATGGGAGAAGTGTCCGCGTACGTCACCGGGCTCTTGATCGATGCCCAGATGTGCTCGGGGACGATCGACACCTGGTCGGCGACGTAATAGAAGTAGGGCACTGCAACCGTCTTGAAGGTGAGCACGACGTTGTCACCGCTTTGGACGACACTCTTCAGGACGCTCCACACTGCGGTCAGGTCAAGGGCGGGGTTCTTCTTGAGCAGATTGAAGGTGAAGACCACGTCGGCCGCCGTCATAGGCTTGCCGTCGCTCCATTTCACGCCCTTGCGGATGGTGAAGGTGAGAACCTTGTTGCCGTCGCTCCACGCGAAGGACGAAGCCAGCCAAGGAGTTGTCTTGCCGCTCTGCAACGAGTCCACGAACACCAAAGGCTCATAGACGAAGCCGACCGTCTCACCCTGCACGGCCGAGTTGAACGGACTGAAGGCACAGGGCCACAGCTCCCCGGACTCGTTCGAGATGGTCAGCACCGCTGATGAGGAGCTGGCCCCGCTGGCGCCCGTCGCAGACGAGACCGCCGTCAGGCCCATGGTGAACATCAACACGGCCAACAGCGAGATTCGGAACCAATGTTTTTTCATGATGATCTCCCTTCCCTCAATTTGTGTTGCGGTCGATCAGGTTCATGTTGCGGGCAACCGGACCCCCCGGACCATGCTGACACCTGCTGCCTCGGCACCGAGGGCCAGCGCCCCGACAAGGGGGGCATCGAAGGGGTAAGTGGCCAGGACCAGCTCGGGGGGGAACGGAACTCCGGACTTGAGAGCCTCGTCGAGCGGTCCGTAGAGGCGCTCCCAGGACCCGGCCATGCCGCCGCCGATGGCGACCCGGGCGGGGTCGACGGCGATGACGAGGTTGACCAAGTGGGTGCTGAGCTCACCGATCAGGGCTGTGACCATGGAGTCGAGTTGCGGGTCGTCCGGGCCGGCGTTGAAAATCTGCTCCGCAGTGACCGGACGGCCGAGCAGCCTTGAGCCGTTAGCACCGAGACCCATCCCGCTCACGGTGTCCTCGAGCATCGGGCGGGAGCCTATATCCAAGCCAACATCACCGGCGTCCACCAGGTTGTAGCCGATCTCACCTGAAGCGCCGTGAGCCCCCTCCAGGACGTGCCCGCCTGCAACGATCGCCGCAGCCAGTCCGGTGCCCAAGTTGAGGTAAATGGCGGGGTCTGCCCCGGCGAGTGCCCCCCAACGCACCTCGGCCGTCGCCGCCGCCTTCACGTCGGTCGCCACCTTGACGGGTACCCCGAAAGCCGCTCTCAGAGCGGGCGCGAGGGCTACGTGTTCCCAGCCCGGTATTGCAGGCGCGAGCTCGACCCTGTTCTCTCGTGGGATCCCGATCGTGGACACACCGACACCAGCGAGCTCATAGCACTCTTCGATTCGAGCTAGGAGCGCGCCGCCGGCAGCGATCCCTCGCTCCAGGACTGCCTCACCACCGTCGCTTGAGCGCGTGGCCAGCAGGTGCTGGGCAAGACAGCGACCATCAAGGTCGCAAACAGCCAGGGCGATCTTGGTGCCACCGAAGTCCACTCCGAGGATTACCGCTACCGCTGTACCCCCAGTCGCTGAGCTTGCCGAGCCTTCCGGCATTCTGACAGGAAAGTTACCTATCTTCAATACACCGCGCAAGGGAAGCTCTGGCTGACGGGCCGGCAGGGTACGGTCGGCACTGGCAGCCGCCCGGTCTCGGCCGAACGCAGGGAGGACGACATCGGGCCGGATGAGGAATTTGATCCGCGACCCTTACCTCGCCGCGAAGCGTCCGTTCAGAAGGCTCAGGGAGCCTCGGGACATTGCGAGAGGTGAGCTGCTACTCCCACGGGGCCAACACGAAGGAATCGACCTCGACCCGGTCCAGTTAGCTCGAGTGGAAACATCTGAGAATTCACGCGAGTCAGACCACGGAGTTGTGTCGCGTCGTCTAACCCCGGCTCGCTTGCGGGCGCGGCAGCCGGCCGGATGACGGGAACTCGGGCCTTTGCTTCAGAGTTACTGCCAAGCGAGGTTGACGTCCCCACAGAGGTGCACCACCACGCCAAGTTGGTCGAAGGCGGCGGCTTTGGCGATAAGAGCGCGATCGGCCTGGTCAGCATCGGGCCCGTAGACGACCTGCACGTGATTGGCCTTGTGCCGAGCCATGAATTGGTCCCGGCTCACACCATCGAGTACGGCGTGCATGATGGGCCACTCGTAGTTGGTCGCCCGCCAGCGTCGCTCGGTCTCGTCGGCCGGTAGCTCGACAGCTCGTCCGCGTCCGATGTCATAGTGAAGCGCCCCATCCATCACGTACAAACGGGACCAGACGATCTCGCCAGGCTTGGAGACACCGCGGAGCGTGCCACCGCCCAACGGGAAGTACACCGGGGACTGACGCATGCTGGTAGCGCTGGCGTACCCGTGGTCAAAGTGGGAGGCGGGCACGGAGCCCGAGATCTCGAAGAGCCACACGAACTGGCCGTCGAAGTCTTCGCCCCAGCGGACGTCGTGCAGGGTTGTGGAGGGATCTAGTCCCATCGCCGTCCAGACCCGGTTGGTGATGAGCGAATCGACGGCGATGCCCTCATCCACTTCGTTGAAGTTCGGCAGCGCCTGGCCGTCCCAAAGGATCCGTGAGCCGTCGCGGCTGCGGACCGGCGGACGGTCAGGGTTGTTGAGCAGTCCCTCGGGGATGTCGGACGCGGCTACGAGGTCTTTCAACCCCTGTTGGTACTGGATGCCGACACAATCGATCCCGAAGTCGTCACTTATTCTGAGAGCCGCGATGTACATGGCGAATTGCTGGCGTAATTGCTCGTCGGTCAGCTCGGTAGCCTCGTCCTTTCCGGTGTGAAAGGTCATACCGCGATCGCTCAACCAACGCCGCACGGCCGTCGTTTCCTCCTCGTCAACCGTTGCCATCTCGGCGTAGAGGGCGCTCTGGGACAGCCTCTCTTTGTAAATCCCGATGCCGTTGAGAAGGTCGTCGTCGATTATGGCGTTGTACATGCCCATGCAGCCCTCGTCGAACACGCCCAAGATCGCCTTGTCGTTGCGGAGCTTGTCGGCGATGGCGAGGCCGAGCTGGAACTCGGGGCTCGAGGCAGGCAGCGGGGGCAGAGGACGCACGTGGGAGGCGTCGTGAACGATCTTGCCCGTCTCGGTCCACTGCCTTATCCCACCGCGGAACCACTCGTCGGTGAAGTCCGTGCTCCAGATCGTCGAATACTCCCGTCCCATTTTGGTCATGGAGGCGTTCAGGTTGAGCAGCCCCACCAAGCCGGGCCACGTGCCGTCGAAATTGGCGACGGTAAGAACTGGTCCTCGATGAGAGCGGAGACCGGCAAGGACATGGTGGCTGTATTGCCAGATGGTTTCGGCAACCACCAAGGGCGCATCAAGGGGTACACGCGCGAAAACCGACATTCCCATACGCTGACTGTCGATGAACCCATGGCCCTTGACGGGGTCGTACTCATGGGCCCGGTGGGTGGACCACCCGAGCTCGGCCAGGGCAGAGGTCAAAGACCGTTCCAGCTTCTCCTGCATCGGCCAGCCGGCTGTGTTCGGCGACTGGCGCAGGTCGCCGCTGGCAACGAGCCAAGCTGTCCTGGGTTCCAGGGCGGGCCGCTCAGAGATGGTCGGAAGCTTGTAGTTGGGCATGCGTGGTCCTCTTGTCGGTGATCGTGTACCTGATGAGGGCTGACGAACAATGGTCATGATCGTACCGGAGTGACCCAGGACTCCGCTTCACCAACCTGGGCGGTATGGCGCCTGCACCTACCGGTGCTGTGGCGCCCACGCCCCGGGGCTGCCGTCATGCTCGGTGGAACCTCACGGCGCCGGGTCGACGGGGCACTACGGTGACTGCGCAGCGCAAGAGGGGATCCTGCTTATTCGTGCGTCCGCGGTCACCAAGGTCGAACCGAGGTTCTCGGCGAGAGCGACGTAACAGGCGTCGTAGGCGGAGACGTCGTCCCGAAGCTGCCAGACCCGGTCGAGGAATGAGAAAACGGGATAACGGACCAGCCCGAGCTCCCCCCAGGTGTCGAGTGCCGCCCATCCGGCTGCTTCATCGATCTCAGCCGAAGCAACCATCCGGGCAGCCCATTCGCCACCTCGGCGTCGGTCACGACTACCTAGAGCGGTTTGGCCGCGTCTTGGCGCTCCTCGGGGCCGAAGTGCCTATCTGATCGCCGAGGACGACACCTCGGCGGTGCCGAGACTACGCGTGCGGGACGGCCGGACCTCGTGCCTTCGGTTTCTTGGCCGATTCGTCGTAGACGGCACCGACGAATGCCGGGGTCCCCGTCTCATGAGTGTAATCGGCCGTGAATGGCTTGGCGAGGTGGGCGAAAGTGCCTTCGAAGTCTCCACCCGAAATCAGGAAAAGCGGGAGA
This sequence comes from Acidimicrobiales bacterium, assembly GCA_052148655.1. GTDB lineage: Bacteria > Actinomycetota > Acidimicrobiia > Acidimicrobiales > Bog-793 > Fen-455. The sequence goes on along the minus strand of JBKQHU010000125.1, from coordinate 15,935 downwards.
TCTGTGTTGGCCGGGAGGTGGCCGCCAACGACGGGGTCAAGGCTGCCCCCGGCAATGAACCTGCCCGGGCCGGCGCAGCAGGGCGAGACCATCTCGAACTGCCCGAACCTCTTCGGGCTCGAGATCTCCGGCACTATCGTCCCGTCGCTCTTGTTCGTGAAGGCGGCCCCCGACTCTAGGAGGTAAAGAGCCCCCGAGCCGACCTTGACGGTCCCTTCGTTGGTCGCGGCCGCCGGTGCATTGTCTTCGAACTCGCCGCCGGTCACGCTCAGCGTGCCGGAGTGCATGTTGGCGAGCCCTGCCTCATACTGGACAGGCCAGGAGGGATCTTTCACCTCGGCGAGAATGGTGCCTTTGTTCACCAGGATGCCGTTGTTGACGACCGCCGGGCCCCCCGTCTTCGATCCCGAGCCCTGCGCCTCGAGGACGATCGTACCGTCGTTGACGACCGTGCTCGCGTCCAGGCCCAAAGAGGTGCCGTTGTAGTTGTCCCCTCTGTAGTTGTAGGCCTCCCCCACCACCGTGATCTTCTGTCCGGGCGGGATCGTGCCTTTCACCTGGGCGGAGATGGAGTCGACGAAGAACTGGGCCGCGCCGGACTTGTCGAGCAGTATCGCCCCGCCGCCGAGCACGACCTCGTTGCCCGTGATCGGGCCCCCAGCCTGGGTCCAGGTGACGGCTCCCGCTGTTTGGTACGCCGTGATCGACCCGTGGTTGACGAGCGTGCCGTAGTTGGCGAAGCTCGCCGGCCCCCCGTAGTTGACCTGCAAGGGTATTAGCGACATCGATGCCCCGGCGGCGACGGAGAACTTGCCGTAGCTGGTGATGGCGTCTTCTTGCAGCTGTCCCGACAGGTCGTGCACGCTTGCGTGCGGCTGATTGACCAAAGTGGCCTCGAGCTGGACGAAGTTGGCAAGCTTGTCGTTCGGTGACTGCGTCTCGGTCTCGATCGTGCCGTAGTTGAGGAACTCCCCCCCGCCAACGGCCGCGGCGCCGCCCGGAGGGGTGCCCAGAGGCGGCTTGGTACCGGCGCCGGTCGAGTCCAGCACGAGATTGCCGTGGGAGGTGATGGTGCTCGTCGCCCCGACGTTCAAGAAGACTGTGCTCAGCTGCTCATTGCTGTTCGAGGTGCTCCCCTGCCCGACGATGTCGAGGGTCTCGATCCCGCCCCCGCCCGAGGTGCCGATGGTGATCGCCGCCACGCTGGCTCCGTTGTTGTTGGGATCGGCGGTGCCAATGCTCCACGGGGCGAGGGTGACGGTATATGTGCCCGGAAGAGTGATGCAGACGTCGTCGGTGTTACCGGGGATCTGTCCGGTGCTCCAGTTGGCTGGCACGCCCCAAAGACCGCTCACGGCTGCCTTCCAGGTATCGGTGCAACCCGCCCCGTGCGACCTGGCCGGTGTCTGCGCGGCAGCCGCCGGTATCGCGACGACGCCCAGCAGTAAGGCACCAAGCAACAGTGGTCGACAGCGGATCATCTCGCGGGCCTCTCATTCGGATGGAAGTCCGGTGAGTGTAGCCCGCTGGCTGCAACATACAGGATCAGGCCCCGCGTTGCCGCCAGCGCGCTGACGGGTCCGAGCCCGCCACCTCTTCTCCGTCGACAGGCAAGGCGGCGCCTTTGCGCGAACCCGTCCCCATTGGGCGCGGCTCCAGCGTAAAGACGATGCGTCGCGGCAACGTGTCCGAGACTACGGGTGGATCGTCGCGGACCTTACCGTGCCATCTAGGAGATCTACGACGAGAGGAAAGCCGCGAGGTCCTGCAGATTCATTGCGCCAACACAGCGCTCTCATTTCCCTGCCCGGCACTCACTTCTGCCCGTCCGCGTCCCGACCTTCACTTCCAGACCCAAAAAATGAAGTATCCGAGCAGCATCGAGACCAAGCCACCTCCGAGAGCCACATATGGCAGCACACCGGCCTTCGTTGGCCCCAACTCAGCCTCGCCTTCGGGGATCAAGTCCGAGAACATGTCTCGCGGGAACTGCCCTTTATCAACGACTTCGTGCCTGTAGAGGAACACCGGCACTGCAATGAGGGCTGACACCCAACCTGCGTAAAGCGTGCCCTTTCCCCAGACGTCGGCCCCTGCTCCCAGCAGGAACACGTTGACGTAAGCCATGCACACGCCTGCAACGAAGAGCGGCTTTGGCGCCTTATACGGCCGTGGAACGGCGGCATTGTCGACACGGTGAATCCAGCCAGCGTTCAGGTTGAGGAAGTTGAAGATCATGTAGTTACAGTTCGAAACCGCGAGCACAAAAATGTAATTCGACATGAGCAGCAACACGAGGTTCACGACAAGGTTGGTCCACATGGCGTAGGTCGGCACCTTGTGCCTGTTCAGGTGCGAGAGGTACTTGGGCAGCCAGCCGTCCTGCCCACCCTGAAACAGAGTGCGAGACGAACCTGACATGGCCGTCATGATGGCGAGAATGAGGGTGAAGAAGAGCAAGACTACAAAAAGCTTGGTCACGAAGGCGCCGCCGTGCAGCATGCCTGCTAGTGCATCGCCAACTCCCGCCCCCGAGTCAATGTCGGGTTCAAGCATCGTCTTCGTACCCAGCACACCCTGAAACACGAAGGGCACGAGGAAGTACGCCAAGATACAGAATCCACCCGACCACAGGATTGCCCGCACCATATCTCGGCCGGGATTCTTGAACTCACTCATGTAACAGACGGTCGTCTCGAACGCGTAGGCGGACCATCCGGCGATGAAAAGCGCTCCCAGGAAGAGGGTCCAGCCAGTCACGTCCCAGTGACCATTAATGGGCACGAAGGGCGAGAAATTCTTCATCACCACGTCACCTGTGACGAGCGGAATCACCGTAACAATCAGTAGTGGCGCAAGCGTGGCAACGGTCAGGATGGTTTGAATACGCGCCGTCTGCAAGATCCCACGACGCTGAACGTTCCATACTACCAATACAATCCCGGCACCAATGATGAATGTAGCGTTAATTCGCAGCGTCAAGCCCGTCTTAAGAAAGCCTAGTTTGACTAATGTTAACTGCCAGGTGTTGATGCGCGCCGTGGGTGCATAGAAGATCGAAAGCAGGTAACCGGCCCCGAGGCCGCCGCCGATGGCTAACACGGGCGTCCAGGCCAGCCAGTTGCACCATAAGGAGATCGGTGCCGCTATCTTCGTGTACCTGATCCATGCGGTCGCTCCGTGCACAGCCACACCGCCCGACTTCTTGGGATGCAACCCGGCGATCTCGGCATAGACGAAGGCATCGACAAAGCCAATGAGCACCGAAATCGTCCATACGAGAACGGCGACTGGGCCTGTAAGAGCTGAAATGCCCCCCATCGAAAACAGGACCAGCGCCGGAACGCCTGCCGCTACGAAGAAAGCACCTACCCAGCTCAGGTCTCGGCGCATGTTTGTTTCGCGGCGGGACTCTAAATACGCCTCACCCATCCTGGCTTCTTGATCTGCCACAGCACCTCCCTCAGGCGACCGAGGCCGTCGACTCGACATGTGCCGGCACGCCATTGCGCCAAAAAGAACGCCGTGGCTTCATCCATTTTTAGAATATACGCGCGAGACGCCTGTTTCACCGGATAATTCCGTCTTCTCGTTCGAGGGATAGAAGTCGTTGATCATCGTGTCGTCGCGCACGGGGTGCTCATAGCGAGTCGGGGAGGCGTCGGCCTTCGACTAGAGCATTGGTGACCAAGACTGCGAGGCCATACCCGGACAAACGCGATCGGAGGAGGGTGAGTTCGTCCGGAATACTGCGGCTCTCAAAGGGGCGAGTTGCTTCCGAGCCCGTTTGCTCAAGGACAATCTACGGCAGTTGCAAGATGGTCACGAAATTCGTCAGCGGAACATCGAATCTCTGGTGTCCGCACGGTTCGTGCCGGTTTCTCCAACTTCGCCGCCGACAGAAAGCAACGGGTATCCGAGGTGCACCCGTCGACTCAGGTGTGGTGTATCATTGGTGTATGTCACGCACAAACATCGACTTGGACGACGCGGCATGCCGCTCTGTCATGGAGCGCTACCACCTCTTGACCAAGCGCGACGCAGTGAACTTCGCGCTACGGATCGTCGCTGCTGAACCGCTCGACCTTGAAGCTTCGCGTGCCTTGCGGGGCTCGGGTTGGGAAGGCGACCTCGAGGAGATGCGGGCTGGGCGCGCCAGGTGATAGTGATCGATACCTCGGCCTGGGTTGAATTTCTGCGAGATACCGGGAGCCCCGTCTGCATCCGCGTGGACCAACTGCTCGGAGACGACATCGCCACGTGCGATCCGATCCGGATGGAGGTCCTCGCAGGAGCTCGCGACGAGCGCCACCTCGTTGATCTCCGCAGGTTGTTGGCGCGAGCATCGACTATCCCGACGCAGCCGATCGACTACGAGGAGGCGGCTGCGCTGTATCGAACCTGCCGCCATAACGGGGAAACGGTCAGAAGGCTCGTCGACTGCCTTATCGCGAGCATCACTATTCGTGAGGGCCTGTCGATCTTGCATGCGGACGCTGATTTCGAGGTGCTTGCTCGCCATACTGTTCTGCGATCTGAAGAGCCGTAACCGTCACAACCCGCACTGGCTCGTCCTCCTCCGCGACATCTCTCGCGCCGTGCGCATCCCCGACGAACCGAGAAGCGTCGCCAGCCCCGTTCTCGGCATTTAGAAGGACGTCGTCCTCTCGTCCGCCGTCGTCGGACGAGAGAAGAAGGTGCTCCAACAGGCCTGTGAGATGGCTCTGTTCGGCCAGCGGGGGGCTTGCTCCGCTTCGTCCCGATCACGTTCTCTGCAACCCCGGGCTCGCCTCGCTTTTGAAGGCTCCCGACGAAATGAGTCGGGCCGACCCGCTGCCGCCTATCTCCGAGGTGCCGACCGCGCACGAGGCGCAGGAGTCCGGGCTAAAGGGGGCCATCCGGGAGCGGACGGTGAACGTCGTCGGCAAGATACAAAATTGGCGAGTCCGCCGCCAGTAATGACGAGGAAGCCCAGAGGTAATGTCGTCCATCGAGGGAGAGCTGCTGACTGAGACGTTCGAGTACGACGGGGGTCGCCAGGTCACGGTGTACGTCCCGCCTAAGCCACCTGAGGCAGTCGTGTTCGCCGGTGACGGTCAGGTGGTCTCGTCGTGGGGAGGCGTCCTAGAGGCGGCCGACGTACCGTCCACGATGATCGTCGGTGTTCACCGACCGGCCGATGAGACGCTACGTCTCCACGAGTACTCTCCGGCCTTCGACCCGGAAAGGTTCGCGGCACACGAGAGATTCTTCGTCGAGGACGTCGGCCGATGGACGCGGTCGCGCTTTGGAGTCGCGCTGCCGAATCGTCGGACCGCGGTATTCGGTGTCTCTGCGAGTGGAGAACTGGCGCTCGCCATAGGGCTTCGGCATCCAGACATCTACGGTGCGATTCTCTGCGCCTCTCCGGGCGGCGGTTACCGACCGCCTAGCGCTATGCGGAACTCGATTCCGCGCGCGTACCTCGTTGCCGGCACGCTGGAGCCGTTCTTCCACGAGAACGCGACCCGGTGGGCGGTCGCCCTGCGCAACGCAGGTGCGGACGTTGTGATGACCGAGCGGGTCGGATCGCACGGCGACGCGTTCTGGCGGGAAGAACTCCCGCTGATGGTGGCGTGGGCATTCGGAAGTTGACGCCTCGCCAGGTCCCAGATCGTCGCCCGCGACGGCCGGACGATAGTCGCTCGTTACGTGGAGCCGTCGTTGTGCGCTGCGCTTGTCAAGGACCCCAGCTCAGCGCGAACCTGCCAACCCGAAGAGGTTGTCCCATGTTTCGAGCCCTAGTGGTACCATATAGTGGTGAATGGGACTTATCCGGTAACGATGGGCGATCGAGGTCGCCTGGTGATACCCGCTGAACTCCGGGCCAAAACGGGACTCACAGAGGGCACGCCTCTCGTGCTCATCGATACCCCGGGTGGGGTGGTGCTCGTCAGCCGAGAACAACTCAAATCGCTCGTTCGAGCCGATCTCGCCGGGATCGACCTTCTCGGCGAACTGCTTGCCGACCGGCGGCGCCAAGCGGACACCGAGGACGCTGCGTGAACGTCTTCGACGCCTCCGCCCTGATCGCTTTCCTTCAGGGAGGAGCCGGCTCCGCTGCAGTAGAGGAAGGCCTCCAGGAGGGCGGTGCCTGCAGCACAGCGAACTGGTCCGAGGTTGCCCAGAAGATACGAGCGCATGGCCGCGACTGGTCCTTGGCGCGCGCCCTGTTGGCGAGCTACGGCCTGCAGCTCGAGCCTGTCACGATCGAGGACGCCGAACAGGCCGCAATCACGTGGACTCGGGGCAGCGGCATGTCGCTTGCGGATCGATTGTGCCTCGCGCTCGGACACCGTTTCGACGCCATCGTTTGGACGGCGAACAACTGGGGAACGAGCGAATCCATTCGGCAGATCCGCTGAGGTGAGCTTCCCCCGGTTCTCGGGACGGGTTGGCTGAGTTGATCATGCCGCAACTGCGGTATCGGTGTGTCGTGCTTCGAACTCGACAGGGCTGAGGTCGCCAATCGAGGAGTGGCGCCTTCTCGGGTTGCAGAAGGCCTCGATTTTCCCGAATGCCCCTCGGACGCAGGTCCTGCGCGGGAAAGAAGCGGTCGTAGCTGGCCAGATCGAGCCCTACACGCGCGGCCATCGCTTCACGAAGCAGGTGGAAGCCGATCTGACGCGCGTCCGCGGCAAGCAACCGTCACGAGCTGAGACGTGCCAGCCAGGCGCGGGCGTAACCGGTCGGCGGCCTGGGCGGACTTAGGCTGAGCGTCAGTGGGGACCTCTCCGGGCCTGACTTACAAGTCCGCCGTAGGGCGGTGGGTCATAGCCGCTACGGTGCTGGGTTCGGGCATGGCGGCGATCGACGCCACCGTCGTCGGGATCGCGCTCCCCACGATCGGACGGAAGTTCGCCGCCCCGATCGGCACGCTGCAGTGGGTCGTCACCGGCTACACCCTCACGCTCGCCGCGCTGCTGCTGCTCGGCGGCTCTCTCGGTGACCGCTATGGGCGAAGGCGGGTTTTCTGCGCCGGTGTCGTGTGGTTCGCCGTCTCCTCGGCCGCGTGCGGCTTCGCGCCTGGCTCGACGTTCCTTATTGTCGCGCGGGTCATCCAAGGTGTCGGGGCAGCCTTGCTCACGCCGGGTAGTCTCGCCATCTTGCAGGCCTCGTTCTCGCAGATGGACCGGGGCCGCGCGATCGGTGCCTGGTCTGGTCTCGGGGGCCTTGCCTCTGCCGCTGGCCCTCTCCTCGGCGGTTACCTGATCGCGGCGGCGTCCTGGCGCTGGATCTTCTTCATCAACATTCCGGTCGGAGCGCTCGTCCTGGCCTTGTCGATCCGCCATGTGCCTGAGTCAAAGGACCCGTCCTCGATCGGACGCGTCGACCTCGCCGGGGCGGCCGCGGGAATGGCTTGCCTAGCCGGGCTGACCTTCGCCCTCATCGAGGGGCCGGTGCACGGCTTCGGTTCGCTGGCGGTGCTGGTGAGCCTCCTGGGCGGACTGGTCGGCGCGGTCGCGTTCGTTCTGATCGAAAGGGCTCGGGCGGCGCCTATGCTCCCGCTGGCGCTGTTTCGCGAGCGGCAGTTCTCCGTGACCAACCTCGTCACGCTGATCGTCTACGCAGCGCTCGGAGGGGCACTCTTTCTCATACCCGTCGAGCTGCAGGTGGTCAACCACTACACGCCGCTCCAAGCGGGCGCGGCCCTCATCCCCCTCACCGTCGTAATGCTCCTGCTCTCCGCGCGCTCGGGCCAGCTCTCGGCACGGATCGGCCCGCGCCTGCAGATGGGTCTCGGCCCGGTCGTTGTGGGCGCGGGGCTCGCCCTAATGATCCGCAGCACCAGCTCACGCTCATATGTGAGTGGAGTACTCCCGGCCGTGCTGGTCTTCGCACTCGGCCTCGCCATCACAGTCGCGCCGCTCACCACCACAGCTCTAGGTGCGGCCCCGCCAGAACATGCGGGGATCGCCTCGGGAGTCAACAACTCCCTAGCCCGTGTCGGAAGCCTGCTCGCTGTCGCAGTGCTGCCGGCGTTGGCCGGCATCTCGGGCAAAGGCTATGCCCACGCCGGGGCGCTTTCGGGTGGGTTCCGCAACGCGATTATCATCTCGGCGTCCATGTGCGCGCTCGGCGGCGTCATCGCGGCGGTCGGCATCCGAAACCCGACGCCCACGGAGAGACGCCACGCCCAAAGCCGCCAACTGGAACGAACCCACTGCGCGCTCGACGCGCCACCACTCAGTGACAGTTGAGCCGAGCACGGTGCCGACACTGCGGATCGGCACTACAAGTCGAACTGCTCAACGCGGTGGCTCAACGACTCGGGCGTACGCATGTCAGTGTCGACCTTGCAGTCGAGTATCAGTTACACAAGGTGTTCCGCAAGCTCGACGTCAGGTCACGGACGCAGCTTGTACAACGCAAGTTGTAGTTCCCGACGACGAACTCGTGGACCACTCGGAGACCAGGGCATCCTCCCGCGGTCCATGGGCGAGCCATGGGCAGACAGCGCTCGCCGCCGCGATCACCAACCCGCGAGTTGGCGGGAAACGGACTCGCGCCTTCCATCCGCGGTTAGTGCCCGAGCCGCTCAACCCGGTAGCGCCCATTGCGTCCAGATGGTGAACTCCTGTAGTAGAGCGGTCTACTAACGGTCAGGCTGAGTACGGCCGGAACCGTCTGCTGCCTCGACAATCACCCGTGACTATAATCATAGTCATGACTGATACATTGCCCCTCGCCGAAATCAAGGCTCATCTATCCGAGATCGTCGACCGTGTCGAACGCGAGCACGACCGCGTCGTGCTCACTCGTAATGGGCGTCCGGCGGCGGTGATCATGAGCCCAGCTGATCTGGAGGCACTCGAGGACACTCTCGAACTGCTTTCTGATCCTGACGCGCTGGCAGAGCTCAAGGCCGCCAGGGCTGATGTCGCTACGGGTCGAGTGCTCGGTGCCGAGGAGTTGCGCGCAAAATACCTACGCAAGTGACTTCCCCCGGCTACCGATTGGTGGTCACAGCCACCGCAGAGCGGTCCATTGCTCGTCTGCCCGAGAGTGTCGCCGCCGCGATCGTTGAGTTCATGCTCGGCACACTGGTAGACGCCCCGCGCCGAGTCGGCCACCCGCTTCAACGTGAGCTCGCCGAACTATGGGCAGCTCGTCGCGGACCTTACCGGGTCATCTACGAGATCGACGACGAGGCGGAAGCCGTGACGGTCCTGCGAATTGATCATCGCGCCGACATCTACCGCCGCCGCTGAGAACTCATCTTGCGCCAATTGGAGCGGACGACGGGATTCGCCCTCACCTCGGCAAGGTGTTGGAATCCGTCCATCCAGTGTTGCTCCGTCCGCCGACGTGGGCACCGTCCGTTTCGTTGTCCGGGAAGTGCTGCCAAATCCGCCCCGTAGTAACACGCGTTACTACGGGTCACTTGACTTCGGTCACGTACTCGCGGACCGCGTCCTGAGCAAGGTTGCCCCTAACTGCTCCGGGTTACCGGGGCACTACCGTGACCGCGCACTGCAACAGGGGAACCCTACTTATTCGTGCATCCGCGGTAACCAAGGTCGAACCGAGATTCTCGGCGAGAGCGACGTAACAGGCGTCGTAGGCTGAGACATTGTCCCGAAGCTGCCAGACACGGTCGAGGAAGGAGAAGACCGGATAACGGATCAGCCCAAGGTGACGCCAAGTGTCGAGTGCGTTCCATCCAACTCCCGCATCGATCTCACCTGAAACAACCATCCGGCGTAGCCCGTTCGCCACCTCGGCGTCGATCAGATGTGGCACATGCAACTGGGACTCACCGAGCGCTCGCCTGGCCGGCCCGGCATTGAGCAGGGCCGAGATCGCCGCTGACGCGTCGACGACAATCACCTTTCCGCACGTCCGGCACTGACATGTCCGATGATGATCGTTGTGTCGAGGTCTACGTCAGGTAAAGCACCGAGCAAAGCGGGATTGTCCGCACGCCGTGTAACTTCGGCCAGTTCCTTGACGGCCGTCGCTCCTACCGAAGCACCGTCTCGAGCCGCTAGCTGCTCGAGACGCTCGACTACGTCATCCGGGACGTTACGCAGGTAAAGGGTTCTCATGTCGCACTATGCTAGCAGCCAGGTAGCAGCGTGCGACAATGATGGACCGCAAGTGTTTCAGTCCCCTGGGCGCTCTGAGCGGACGACGGGATTCGAACCCGCGACCCTCACCTTGGCAAGGTGTTGGAATCCGTCCATCCAGTGTTGCTCAGTCCGTCGACGTGGGCCCCGTCCATCTCTTCATCCGGGAAGTGCTGCCAAATCCTACCCGTAGTAACACGCGTTACTACGGGTAGACAGGCGCCGAGGCCCACACCTGCAAGCTCGCAAGCCGGCAACGACGCGGATCAGGAAATCGAACATTGATGTTCGATGCAGGGGACGTATGAACTACATGCGGCCGGTCGAAGCAGTCATCCCGGAGAGAAGGGTTGGCTCCTGGAGGCTCGCGGTCGCGTGGAAGCGGAGCTTCTCCTCTTACTCTGGGTCAACGTCACCGGAGTGGGCAGGAGGCGAGACTGATGTATCACCGGTGATACACTTAGTCATGAACAACATTTCGATTCGTGACCTACGTAACCACGGCGGTGAGATCATCGACCGTGTTGAGCACGGCGAAGCCGTGCGAGTCACTCGTGACGGCCGACCGGTGGCAGAGCTTCGACCCTTGGAAGCTCAGCAGCTCACCCTTCCTGCGATCCTCGAGCGATTCCGCTCCCTACCGGCAATGGACCCCATCGCACTACGCGAAGACATCGATTCCGTCATCGACACGAGCCTTTGATGCGTCCCGGTCTCGGGGTTCTAGACACCTCAGTGGTCATCTTGCTAGATCAGCTCGCCGCCGATGCTGATCTACCCGAGCAGCCGCTTATCACCACGGTCACTCTCGCTGAGCTTTCTGTCGGTCCCCTCGTCACCGATGATGACTCTGAACGCGCCGTTCGCCTAGCGCGGCTACAAGTAACCGAAGCAACCTTTGAGCCGATCCCGTTCGATGCGCCAGCGGCTCGCGCGTTCGGACGCATCGCAGCCGCATTGCGAGGCAGTGGTCGCCGTCCGAAGGCTCGTTCCTTCGACGCGATAATCGCAGCAACGGCCTTGTCAAGAAACCTTCCGATCTTCACAGCCAACCCGGAGGACTTCAACGGAATCGAGGGCCTCGAGGTAGTTCCGATCCGGGCGAACTGACGACCGGGCCGAGGAATCTGAAGAGTCAAAATTTTCCGGGAGCGGACGACGGGATTCGAACCCGCGACCCTCACCTTGGCAAGGTGGTGGAATCCGTGCATCCAGTGTTGCTCGGTCCGCCTACGTGGGCCCCGTCCGTCTCGTCGTCCGGGAAGTGCTGCCAAATCCGCCCCGTAGTAACACGCGTTACTACGGGTAGATAGGCCGGAGACCACAAGTCGGCCCCGCACCGACCAGCAACCATACGTCAGCAAATGGACCATTGATGTTCGTTATACTGAACATGTGGACTACGTGCGGCCAGTCGAAGCTGTCGTCCCCGGAGCGACGGGTCGAGTGCTGGCGGCTCTCGCTCGCGTGGAGGCGGAATTACCGGTCTCCACTGTGGCCAACATCGCGGGAGTGGGCAGAACCCGCGCATCGGGGATCATCACGGAGCTTTGGGCCCTGGGCGTCGTCGAACGCCGAGAGATCGGCCGTACAGTCCTGGTGTCCCTGGCGAGACATAGTGCCGCCGGGGAGCTCATCGATCGCCTTGCCCACCTCGACTCGGAGGTGATCGCTAGGCTTCGCTCGCTTGCCACCAAAGTCGAGCCAGCCCCCGAGACGCTGCTGATCTTCGGATCGTTTGCGCGAGGCGAAGCCGAAGCCGACAGCGACCTCGACGTACTGGCCGTACGCTCGCCGACAGCCGACCCTGAAAAATGGGCGGCCTCACTGTCCCGCTTCGCCGAACAGGCGCAAGCCCTGGCTGGCAATCAGGTCCAGCTGCTCGACTACGGCCTCGAGGAGCTGCGTCGTAAGGCGGGGCCGAAAACCAAGGAGGGACGCGACTTCTGGCGCGCGGTTCGCCGCGATGCCATCGTGCTCGTCGGCTCGCAGTTCGACGACCTAGTCGGCGTTACGCGATGACTCCACGACGTAGCGTCCGTCACTCCGTCTCCTCAAGCGACGCCCGGGCGTACTTGTCCAAATCGGAGGCGTGGCTCGAAGCAGCAATCGAAAGCCTCGACGCCTGCCGATGGGATGTCGCTGCCGGAAGCGCAGTGACCGCCGGGATTAGCGCGTGCGATGCCATTACCGGCGCCCTCGTCGCCCAACGCGCGGGAGGCGAGCACGTCGAAGCTCTTAGTCTGCTTGCAACCGCGGGTGACGATGGACGATATGCGGCTCGCCAGCTGTCCCAGTTGCTGCGGTTCAAGACCCCCGCCCAATACGACCCCGCTCCGCTCCCCGCAGCGGACGCACGAAAGGCCGTAGAGCTGGCCCGGCGGCTCACTGTCAGAGCAGCCACGGTCATCGCACGACGACGCCCCTAGGCGTCAACTTGGAGCGGCAGGCGCGCCGATCCTTCGAACCGCCTTTCTGGTTGGAGCGGACGACGGGATTCGAACCCGCGACCCTCACCTTGGCAAGGTGTTGGAATCCGTCCATCCAGTGTTGCTCCGTCCGCCTACGTGGGCTCTGTCCGTCTCTTCGTCCGGGAAGTGCTGTCAAATCCGCCCCGTAGTAACACGCGTTACTACGGGTAGATCGGCAGGGACCCAACATGGAGCCCTACCAGTCCGCCAACAGTTCTCACTGTTTGTGAGCGCCCTGGGTCGGCAGCTCAGGAGGCGGGGGGCGCGCTTCAATACAGGTGTGGTGTATCATTAGTGTATGTCACGCACAAACATCGACTTGGACGAAGAGGCATGCCGCTCTGTCATGGAGCGCTACCACCTTTTTACCAAGCGCGACGCAGTGAATTTTGCTCTGCGGATCGTCGCTGCTGAACCGCTCGACCTTGAAGCTTCGCGTGCCTTGCGAGGCTCGGGTTGGGAAGGCGATCTCGAAGAAATGCGAGCTGGGCGCGCCAGGTGATAGTGATCGACACCTCAGCGTGGATTGAATTTCTGCGAGATACCGGGAGCGCCGTCTGCATCCGCGTCGACCAACTACTCGGAGACGACATCGCCACGTGCGATCCGATCCGGATGGAGGTCCTCGCAGGAGCTCGCGACGAGCGCCACCTCGTCGATCTCCGCAGGTTGCTAGCGCGAGCATCGGTTATCCCGACTCAGCCGACCGACTACGAGGAGGCCGCTGCGCTGTATCGAATCTGCCGCCGCAACGGGGAAACGGTAAGAAAGCTCATCGACTGCCTCATCGCGAGCGTCACTATTCGCGCGGGCCTATCGATCTTGCATGCAGACGCTGATTTCGAGGTGCTTGCTCGCCATACTGATCTGCGTTCTGAAGAGCCGTAGTCGCGGGAACACCCTCATCACAGTCCCTTAGATGGGGTCAAGCTTCTTTTGGAGCGGACGACGGGATTCGAACCCGCGACCCTCACCTTGGCAATTCGATCCCAGCGCAGCCGTGACCAGGGGATTTAGAAAAAGCCCTGCTCAGAGCGTCCAAGGCGTCCGTCTAAGTCCGCACCGTAAGACCAAATCCTGCGTGCTAGTGGCACGAATGTGGCACGACCGCAAGCCTCTTTCGGGCAGGTCAACTGGCAAACTCTAGCTCTAGATAAGCCTCTGGAGGTACCGAAATCGCGAATGGCCACACAGTCACCAGCGCCATGCCCGTCAGCGACAATGCCTACAAGTACATCCCGCTGACCAACACCGCCGTCGAGTACGAGAACCACCGCGGGCACCCCGGTCACCAGCTCCATGCCCGTCGGCGACGACGCCTACACGCACACCTGCCATCCGGCTGACGAAGACACCCACAACGTACGAAACCACCGCGGGCACGCCAGTCACCCGTCGGCTACTACACCTACAGGGGACATCCTCCATCGGGCTGGCCTTCATGACCACGGAGGCCAAGGCGCTGCTCAACTGCGAGGGGCTAGAGACGCTGCCGGTCCCCAGCGACGGACGCTTGGACATCTCCGGAGACATGATCAACGCGCCCTACTAATACGGTCTGGCTCCGATTTGGGAGGTTCCAGACCGACGGTGGCCGCGCTCCCCCCGCTGTGCCGGTCACAGCATGTCGGTTTTCGCCACCGTCATGCCCGCACCGAGAACCCTCCGACCTCGCGCGCCATCTCGAACAGGTCCCCGTCAGTGGCTCGCTTGGGCACGGTCGCCAACAAAGGACCTGAACGATGCTGCTATCGCCCAAGGTGGCGAAGCGGGCACGGTGGCAAAGGTGTCAAGCCTGAGTCCTTGGGGACATGATTGACATCAGTGCCGACAAGGCTTTCGAACGCAAGGGACGGGTCAACGTGGACGTGGAGCCGGAAGAGTTACTCACGGTGCTGCTCACGACCGACCTACGCGAACCGACCGAGGAACGAACCGCGGAACAGCGGACGGCTTAGCCAACATACCAGGGTCCGCGAAAGTCCACTTCACCGGCATCATGTGGGCGCTTGAGTTGGTCAATAATGGTGAGCTGACCGCTGACTGAACGTGGTTGGACGTATTGACCCCTCATGAAGCTCGACTCCGGGAACTCCGGGAGGGTGTCGCTCAGACGGTGAGCTTGAAAGTGGAACGTGGCTTCTAATTCCACCGTCTGACCGGGCTGAACCACTGGGGGATAGGTGTAGTCGTCGGGCAACGTGCCCTTTTCTATGTACTGGGACACAGGCGAAACCAACCGATCTTGAGGGCTGCCATCCACCACGGGGTCTAGGCGCGCACTGAGTAACGTGACAGGATCACTGCTAGGGGGCACATGACCCCAAAACCTCGCGTGCAGTGTGACCAGTGGCGGAAATCCCGGAAAGGTTGGTTTCCCCATGGTTGCGTAGGAACGCCCCTCAGTTATCGTGGCGACGAATAGTGGAGTGACCGCCGCGGGCGGCAAAAGCCGAGAAGACGCAGAATCGTCCAATGGTTTGTGGATGACCTCTCGCTTTTGGCGCCACACCCAGTTGCTCGGCCAACCATCGGGGAAATACGCAGATTGCTGCGGCTGAATAAGGCAATCCATCGCAAACCACGGGCCGCCATGCGGTCGCCTGTAATGCACCACAAGATGGACCTCCACGTCCCTCAGGGCCTCTTTGGTAACTCCCTGCATCCAGAACCAGCCGTAATCACTGGGCGAACGAGGCGCAACCAAGTACCAGTCCGAGATGGAGTCTGTCTCTGACAGGACGCTTCCAACCCGAACGTAACCGCCGACCATCCGGTATGCCAACGTCACATCGGCAGAGTTTTCAAAGTGGAACCAGAACTGGATGCCACGTTCCTCATCATCCACGTTCGAGTCGAGATTCATCTTTAGGGAATGGAACAAGAATTGGAACTGGACATCTGCTGACGCGGGTTCTGACGACACCACTTCATAGAGGATCACGTCCGGGTCGCCGGGGTTGGCTGGTCCCCACGCACTCGCACTCACTCTTTGCCCTTCTGGTGGCAAAGGCAGGACGTAGGTCGTCCGAGGTGCGGTGTGTCGCGAAACAACAGTCCGTGAATAGTCCAGGGCGCTCCTGGCCGCACCGGGAACCTTTTGCGCGGCTTGGCCGGTCTCAGGTTTCTCTGGGTCGGTGGCAGGCCACCACTGGTGATACACGCGTTTCAACTCATCTAGGTTGATAAGCACGAGTAGGGCGACCACTATCACCCCGATCGCGGCAGTCAGCCAGTCGTTGCTCACGTGTTTGACCCAGTGTCGCCAGGGATGGGCTTCACTCGGGATAGACGGCAGAGCCCAAATGGCCAAAAGAATCGAAACAACCGACCACGCGAGTCGCGATACCTTGCC
>JBKQHU010000124.1:0-3011 GCA_052148655.1 Acidimicrobiales bacterium | reverse complement strand
GAGCCTGCCGATGTCCGAGCGCACCAGATCGTAGGTGCGGGCGCGCGCGAGCCAGCCCCCCGACGGCTGACCGGATACGTCCAACATAACCTCACTCTGGTCAAATGACAGAAGCGGTGTTGCCCCCCAAGATCCAGACTACGTGACCCAGTCCACCGTGACGCAAAGTCGATCACCATCCACAAGGAGTGACCAAGTATGTCCGTACAGAGTGACACGCACGTTGCCCCACAGGAAAACGCTGGCCGCGCAGGCAGGCGCGCCGGACAGATCAGCGAGCTGACTGTCATCGCACCACTAAAGGAGGGCGGCGCGGAGCGGCTGCGCGCGAAATTGGCGAACCGCGACGTGGGTGGTGCGTTCGCCGAGAAGGTCGGAACGCTGCACAACTCGCGCTTCGTCATCTTCGACGATGACACACGGCTTCTGTTCGCCACTGCATACGACGGCGATTGGGACACCTACATCGCCGACTTTGTCCGCCTCATCCCTGAGGTGCTCGATCACTTCTTCTCCGAGCTCGAAGGCTGGCCCGGCATTCACGACCCCGCCGTCGCGGACTACATCGTCGATCACCAAGTCACTGCTGAGTACTGGTACGTCGCATACCCGGACGCGCGGGTGCAGGACTTGCTCCATGGCCAGCGACTCACTAAGGCCTTCGACGACTTGCTCGACGCAGCGCAGCAGTAGGCGCAAGACATGACCATCCGAAGGGAAGGGACAGGATGGGCGGTCCGCGTCGCCCATGCCAAGGGCTACGGTTCGGCCAAGGCTGAGGTCGAGATCCTCGGCGGAATGCGCTGGCTGGCTGATCGCATGGAGCAGCGATGATCGGCCGAGTGCTGCGTCCAATCCGGGCAGGTCAAAAGCACCTGGCCAGCAACGATCCAGCGTTCCGGGATGTGCCCGCCACGGTGGCGCTATCCAGTCCCTCCTTCGAGCCCGATGGACCGATCCCCAAGCGCTACGCCGGCCGCGGCGTCGGAGACAACATCTCGCCAGCGTTCAGATGGTCCGGGATCCCTGAGGGCACAGGGCAGTTGGCTCTGATCGTCGAGGATCCGGACGCCCCGCTCCCGCGGCCGATCGTGCATGTCCTTGCCCTCCTGCCCCACGGTTTGCGAGGTCTAGACGAAGGGGCGCTCAACCAAGCGGAGACGATCACGCTTGGCCGCAACTCCCTTCGGAGCAATGAATACGCCGGTCCCAGGCCGGTACCGGGCCATGGTCCGCACACCTACGCCTTTCAGCTCTTCGCCATCGACCGGGCGTTGACCTTGCGGCCCTCATTCACCCGGCGTGACCTACTAGCCGCCATGACCGGTGCGGTGCTCGCCCGCGGCCGTCTTGACGGGACCTACGAGCGCTAACCGGAGGGATCATGACAACCGCCCAAGTTCAGCCCACAGCAGTCGGCTACCAGAACCCAGAGTCAGTGACCAGCGTCCGCGCACCACGCGTCGCTGGGGTAATAGGCATTATCTTCGCGGTGCTGCTCGGCGTAGCGCTCGTGCTCATCAACCTGGCGATACCCACCAACCTGACCGACAAGGGGCCCTGGCTGACGGACGGTGCGCATCGCACGGCCATCAAGATTGCGCTGAACCTGGTGCCGATCGCCGGCGTCACCTTCCTGGGGTTCATCGGAGTCCAGCGGGATCGCATCGGGGCACGAGAGGACCGCTTGCTCGCGACCCTCTACCTGGGTAGTGGCCTTCTGTTCGTCGCGACGCTTTTCGTCGCCGCCGCCATCGCGAACGGATTGGTCAACAACGAAACCGCAGGCTTCCGGGCTGCCCCCAGCCCCAGCACTCTCGCCGTCGCCCGCCAGGTCAGCGGGCTGCTGCTGCGCCTATACGCGACCCGGATGGCTGCCGTGTTCACGCTGAGCACGTCGATCGTCGCGTTCCGAACCGGAGCGCTCCCGAAATGGATCGGGATGCTCGGTCTCCCCGTTGCCGTGCTCCTGCTGATCAGCGTCGGCCTGACGCCATGGGTAGAGCTCCTATTTCCAGCGTGGATCCTGGTTCTGAGCATCGACACCATCCGGACCGAACTGAGGGAGGTGCGCGTCGAGCCGGCACGGTCCACAACATAACCCCGTCTACCAGCTTTGGCGACGGCAGCGGTAGCCGATCCCAAGCAGGGCCCTCAGAGCCGCTCGGGCTCGCGCCGCGGTCGCTTCGGCTACCCAAGGAGTTCTCTCTGATGCCAGTGACAGCGCTCGATCCGAAAACCGCCTTGGTCGTCATCGACCTACAGAACGGCATCGTCGCAATGCCGACCATCCACCCCGCCAGCGAGATCGTCGGAAGGGCAGCGGAACTCGCTGAGGCATTCCGCAGCCACGACCTGCCAGTCGTGCTGGTCAACGTCGCCGGCGTCGCACCTGGCCGGACCGAGCACTCGATGCGCTCCGGTCAGCTCCCCGCCGGCTGGTCAGACCTGGTCCCAGAACTCGGCCGGCAGCCAACTGACCACACGGTAACCAAGCTTCGTTGGGGCGCTTTTCATGAGACGGATCTCGCTGAGCATCTGCGATCGCTAGGCGTCACGCAGGTCGTGCTCGCCGGTATCGCAACCAGCGTCGGCGTCGAATCGACAGCCCGCAGCGCGCACGAGCACGGCTTCAACGTGACATTCGCGACCGACGCCATGACCGACATGAACCCAGACGCGCACGCCAACAGCATCACCCGGATCTTCCCGCGACTCGGAGAGACGGGCACCACCACCGACATCATCGCCCTGTTGGACCGGCGGTAACACACGTACCCTGGTCCGACCGCCGGCATCTTCAACAGTCATCTGGCTGGCCGCTGCTCTCCATCTGACGAGCGCGATCAGCGGGGAGAGCCCGCTCCATCAGTCGCCCGTTTGGGTTGCGATCTCCGGCGGATAGCGTGGATCTGCTTTGCCTCCGCGGCGAGCATCCCACCAACGCTGTTGCTGAACCTGGTTCACGGAAAGGGCGCCTGCGTGCCACCGTGCCATGTGGCACGCCTCAT
>JBKQHU010000123.1:0-4807 GCA_052148655.1 Acidimicrobiales bacterium | reverse complement strand
CGCGACGGATCGGGGCGCTCCGCCCGACAGGCGCTCCCGAAACGCCGTTCCTGAAGACCGCCCCAGATAGTTGCGCTGGTCAAGTAGACGGGCGGTTGCCTGGCAGTCGGCGATCGATGGGTGGCCGACCCCGTTTGGGCAAGGGTCCAGCCTTTTTCGGCATTCGCCCGGCATCGCCGAGGACTCGGCGCAGCAGCATCTCGATCTGGGCGTTGGTGCTGCGGAACTCGTCGGCCGCCCACCGGGCTAGGGCGTCGTGAACGGTCGGATCAAGTCGCAGCAAGACCTGCTTTCGCTCATTCACGGATCACGAGTAGAGAGTGCCAGCGTTGACGATTGGCGAAGCGGGCTGGTCGCTGCACAGCACGACCATCAGATTGCTCACCATTGCTGCTTTGCGCTCCTCGTCCAGCTGGACGATGTCACTCTCCGCCAGCCGCTCGAGTGCCATTTCAACCATTCCGACGGCGCCGTCAACGATTCGAGAGCGGGCCGCGACGACTGCGTTGGCCTGCTGTCGCCGCAACATCGCCTGGGCGATCTCCGGTGCGTAGGCAAGATGGCTGATGCGCACCTCGACGATCTCCACTCCTGCAATGGAGACGCGCTCGGCCATCTCTTTGGCGAGCTCGCCGGCAACAATGTCGGTCGAGCCGCGAAGCGACAGGCCGTCGTCTGCGGCGTTGTCGTAGGGATGGGTGGTCGCGACGTGGCGCAGGGCCGACTCGGCCTGGACGCGCACGAAATTGAGGTAGTCGTCCACGGCGTAAAGAGCACGCGAGGTGTCGGCAACCTGCCAGACGACAATGGCAGCGATCTCGACGGGATTGCCGTCAGCGTCGTTGACCTTCAGGTGGTTCGTCTCGAAGTTCCTGACCCGAACGCTCACGGCCCGCCGGTCAGAAAGAGGCAGTATCCACCAGAAACCGGATCGGCGCACGGTGCCGACGTAGCGGCCGAAGAACCGCACGACCTTGGTCTGACCCGGCTGCACGATGGTCAACGAGGCCCAAGTGACCGCCGCCACGACGATAGGCACGAGACGAACGACGACTGCGACCGAGCTGTTGGCGAGGAAATACGCCCCGACGCCGCAGCCGATGACGACGATGACGCCGAGCCAGCCGCTGATGGCCCACGCTGGGCGCTCGTGGATCTGGACGCGGGTTCCCGAATGGCCGACCGGGGCCGCCCCCTGTTCTCGGTTGGGCTGAACAGACTGGCTCATGATCCCTCCTTGGGAATCGCTCACTAAACTGATATTAATTGATATCAGTTTTCAAGGCGTCGTGCAACCCGAGCGCTGACCTGTTCGTTTCCTGCCAAGAGCCAGTCCGACGCCGTCAAGCTGGTGCCGGTGTCCACACCCGCGGTGAGTACGCGGACCGCTGCATTCGGATAGATCGGCCCCAATGAACGCCGGCCAGGTGACACGATTCCTTCGAGCAATTCGGGGATCCCGCAGGCCCTGAGGGCCTGCGAGGTGTCGACTGACAAGGACCTGTCCGCTGGGATGCCGGGAGCTCACGCTGCCAGCAGAAGGTCGACCGCTCCGTCGCTCGGAAGGACGCGCCAGTCAGCATGGGAGCGCTTCTCCGGGGCAGTAGCGGTGTCGCCAGCCAACCGGCCGCCAGGGGTGTCTGACAGGCTTTGACCAGCAATCAGGCGGGCTTGCGGCCCCAGGCAGACACCATGGGCGAGGTCACCAAGTCGAGCCGTCCTGTAGCGATATTGGACAGATGCTGTTCGATCTCGTCCTCGGTCGCCAGTCGGGCAGCGATCAGGTGCTCCCGGATCTGTTCGACGGTTGCGCGCTCCAGCCGATCCACGACAGGGCCGCCCATAGGAAAGTAGGCATCCGACTGCACGTCCACAAGTCCTGCTGCTCTGAGCAGTCTTGGAAGCTGGCGACCGAATGACAGGTCCGCACCTCTTTCGGCCATCAGGGCACGAAAGGCCAGTTTCAACTTGTTCGCCAGTTCCTGTGCCGCGCCGTGAGCGTCGGGGCAAGCAAGGGGCTGCAGACCGGGGTCAGCCTCCTCGACGAGGAGCCATCCGCCCGCCTTGAGCGCGTCGATCATGGTGGCCAGGGCTTGGGACCGCTGCGGGACGTGCACGAGCACCAGTCGAGCGTGGACGAGGTCAAACCCGTGGTCGGGCGCGGGCTCGGACCCGATGTCGTGCCGTTTCACTGCGAAACCGTCCTCGGCGGCTTCCAGCCAGGTCGTGTCGATGTCGGTGGCCAGCACGTGGTTCCCGGTCTGTCCGGCGATCCAGGTGGGCACGCTCGCACCTCCGGCCCCGACCTCCCACACTCGCCAACCACGTGACAGACCGATTGACACCATGTGCCGAAAGGTCGACGGGTTGAAGAGTGTCCCGAGAGCATCGAAGCGTTGTCCCGCCTCGCTCTGTTCATTGCCGAGCAGGTAGTGCGCACGAGCCATTCCAAAATCCTAGAGACGGACGCCTCCGGGTGAGCCATACTCGCAGCAAACTCGGCGACGAGCAGCCCCGCAACGCCCGGGCTCACGGGTCAGGACGCGGGGTGAGGACGCTTGGCCCGTCTCGGTGGGATCATGTCGTCGTGCGGACCGTCGGCCTGATCGGAGGCATGAGCTGGGAGTCCTCGGCGGAGTACTACCGGCTCATGAACGAGCTCGTCCGCGAAGAGTTGGGAGGGCTGCACTCGGCCCGGTGCATTCTCTACTCGCTCGACTTCGCCGAGATCGAAGAACTCCAGTCCGCCGGCGCCTGGGACGAGGCGGAAAACCTGCTCGTTGCGGCGGGGCAGTCACTGGAGCTCGCGGGTGCCGATCTTCTTGTGCTGTGCACCAACACCATGCACAAGGTGGCTGAGGGCCTCGAGGCCGGGGTCTCCATCCCGCTCGTCCACATCGCCGACGTCGTCGCCGAGGCCGTCGGCGCGGCAGGCATCAGCCGGATCGGGCTGCTGGGCACCGCCTTCACGATGGAGCAGTCGTTCTACAAAGACCGGCTGGCCGGGCACGGCATCGAGGTCATCGTGCCGTCATCCGCCGACCGCAAGGTGGTCCACAGGATCATCTACGAGGAGCTCTGCGTCGGTGTCGTCCGCGAAGAGTCGCGCGATGCGAGCCGGGCGATCATCAGGCGATTGGTGACTGCCGGGGCCGAAGGGATCGTCCTCGGCTGTACCGAGCTCGAGCTGCTCGTCGGGGAGGACGACTCTCCCGTACCGGTGTTCCCTACCACCCGCCTCCACGCCGCAGCGGCAGTCAAAAAAGCCATGGCCATTCCGACCGCTGGTGGCCTGGAACTGCTCGAAGCTCGAGGTGATGGCGAAGCCGCGGGCCGACTGCTCGCTCGGTACTACGAAGAGCTCGCCACCCGCTTCCCGGGTGGATTTGACCTCGACCATGCCGCGGCAGGGCCCGAAGCGGAGCTCCGCCCCCCGACGGGATGCTTCCTCATCGCCCGGATCGACGGGTGCTCAGTGGGGTGCGGGGCCGTAAGGAAGCTGGACGGGAACACTGCCGAGGTCAAGCGGATGTGGGTCGACCCGTCGGTACGCGGTCGCGGTATCGGCCGCATGCTGCTTGCCGGTCTTGAGGCCTCGGCGGAGCGCCTCGGTTGCCGGCTCGTGCGACTGGACACCAGCAGCCACCTGCCCGAAGCGCTCGCGCTCTACCGTTCCAGCGGCTACACGGAGATCCCTTCGTACAACGACAACCCCTATGCCCATCACTGGTTCGAGAAGTCACTGGGATCGAAAGCGCCCGCTGGCACGGACGCGAGCGCCAGGGAACCCGCCTAGTCGCCCGCTGTCGCCAGGGCCACCAACGCCCTCAGTGCTGCGCCCTGGCCCCACGGGGACGGCTCGACGGGAAACCGCTCGTAATTGGCCAGATCCCAGGTGGGTAGGACATCGGCACTCACGCCGGCGTAGGTGCCGTCAGCGGTGACGGCTTGCATCATCGCCGCCCTGGCGGCTTCGAGTTTTGACCGAACAGGCACGCCCACGGCGGCGGCTTGGGGATGAAGAGCCGCGGCGACGAAGAACGCCGCCGTGGAGGTTTCCTCCTCGGCTCTCGGATCGGCCAGGACCGCCGGCCAGTGGCCGCTCGGAGCCTGCTCACTCGCGAGGGTCTCGAGGAGGCTCCCCGCCGCCTCGACGAGGTTTCCGGCGCCAGCGTGGTCAACGAGCGCGAGCAGGTCCAGCAGTCCGAGAACCGCCCAGCCGAGACCGCGGCTCCACGAGATCGCGTTGTTGCGACCTAGCGAGAAGTCGTACCACTGCGCCCAGCCGGTGGGGCACCTGAGGAGCTCGAGGATCTGCGTCGCCACACCTATAGCGGTGCGCTCGGCGGCGGGGTCGCCTCGATGGTCACCGGCCAGCAACGTCATGGCGGGTAGATGGTAAAGAGCGTCGATACACACGCCGAAGCGGAACTGCGGCCTGTGAGGCTCGAGCGCCGGAATCGTCCCGTCGAGCAAAGGGAGCCGTTCCAATGCGGCGACGACCCGGTCGGCCGCGACCGTGGGCAGCGAGCCCTCCGCCACGAGCTGCAATACGGCCCGGCCCGGCACGAGAGCGTCGTCGAACGAGATCGGCGCCAGCTCGGCCCAGCGCTCCAGGCAACCCACGACCGCTTCACGGTAGGGGCCACCAACGACCTGATCGGCACCGAGCAGTCCGTCGATGGCGATGGCATCCCCCCAATACCAGGTTCCGAAGCGGAATCGAAGCGTGCGGTCCGCCACCGAGCGGAGTACTTGCAGGTCCAGTGTCGAATTCATGTTCCTCGCCGGTCCGCCTCCCAGTTCG
>JBKQHU010000122.1:0-2710 GCA_052148655.1 Acidimicrobiales bacterium | reverse complement strand
CGCGAACACTCCCGCTTCCTCATGCGCCTCGTCGCGCTGCACGAGGGAGATGCCAAGCTCACGGGTGGCGTCGCCTTGGCGTGTCGTCAGGTCCACCGCGGGACCGGCGCCGATCAACGAAACGAGCGTGTCGCGCTCGTTGCCGAGCGCCTCCCTGGGAGTTCCGGCGAGACGGGCGATCTCCGCTGCGGTCTCGAGCTCGTCGAGGGCGAGTCGCTGCTGCTCGCTGCGGCTCCACGCCCGGCCGAGCTCTTCGTCCCCATCGCCGGGGCTCGCCGTCTCGTCCGGCTCGGTGAGCACGAACAGCTCGGTCGAGTCCGTCGCGCGACTCGCCGCAACGAGCGCCGCCTCGGCGCTGAGGCCCTCCGCGCCGAAGACGAACGCGCGACCCCTGCGTCGTGCCACTTCGTCCGCGTCGCCCCGCTGCGCCTGACCGACCGTCTGGCCCTGTCCTTTGTGCAGCGTCCAGGCGTAGCCGTAGTCGGTGGAGCGCTTGACGTAGTCGGCGGGCAAGCGCACGCTGCGGCCGTCTTTCGTCGCAAGTGTGACCTCTCGCGACAATGGGTCGATTGCCTGGACTATGCCGCGGGTGCCGTTGCGCACGCCCTTGCCGGACGGGTCGCGTGCGGCGCCGAGGCGCGTCCTGTTCCGCAGGCAGCACAGCTCGTCACCCACCCGGTACGAACGGGGCGCAAGGTCGGTGGGCGCGAACTCCTCGACGACGAGCTCCGGGCCCGACAGCCGACCCGCCACCTCGACATGGCGGCGGGCAAGGCCGTTCAACACTCGGACCGCGTCGCGCGCGTAGGCGTAGAGGACGGCGTCATCGCCGGACTCGCGCGCCGCCCACCACCGGTTGACCATCTCACCGATCAGCTCGGACGGGTTGGTCGAGCGACGGACCCGTCCGTGATGGGAGTAGGCCGCGGCCGCTTCCCCGGCACGGCCCTCGCGAAGCGCCTCGAGCGCTGAGCGTTCCCACTCGGCCACCTGGCGCGCATTTGATCCGAGCCGGGTCGCTCCGAGCTCGCGGCCGAGCGCGCCAAAGCCGCCGCCCGCCTCGACCGAGGGGAGTTGCCGGTCATCACCTGTGAGCACGACTTTCGCTCCGGCGCGCCCCGCGATCTCCAACAGCCGCACGAGGCGGCGCGTGTCGACCATGCTCGCCTCGTCGACGACCACGACGCTGCGGGGATCGAGACTGTAGTGCGACAGGTGCGGCGGCGCGGCGAGCTCGTAGAGAAGGCGGTCGAGGGTCACCGAGGAAATCCCCGATCCTGCTTCGAGCTGGGCGGTGGCCTCCGCCGCGAGCGCGGCGCCGTAGACGCGATATCCGGACGACTGCCAGGCTCGTCGGGCCGCATCGAGGGCGAAGGTCTTGCCCGAGCCGGGCACGCCGACGACGACTTCGACCCCGTTTCCCGAGCTGCACAACGAGCGCACCATCGCCGCCTGTTCCAAGGAAAGGTCTCTCCGCTCCGCGAGCACCGCCTCGAGGCGCACCGCGTCTGCAACCCCGCAGGCTCCCTTGAGGCCCGCACGTCCGAGCGCGAGGAGACGACGCTCGGTGTTCAGCATCTCGGTGGTCGAGTAGCGAAGCGCACAGGTGAGCGTGGCGATCCCAGAAGCCGGCGCGCGCACGAGGCGGACGATCGTATGGCTGTCACGGGGACGGTCGGTTGTGAGCGGCCGTCCGGTCTCATCAGCGACGACGAGGGGGACCACGGCGGGATCGGCGAGGGTGTCGTCGGCGAGTCCTTCGAGCTCGGCACGCCGAGCGCCCTGGGTGCATCGTTCAGCCCACGCGACGATCACGTCGTCGCGGGTGAACGCGGCCTGTGCGCGGGTGAGCCCCGCCGCCCCGACGAGCTCGCTGCGAGCTGTGGCCACTTCGGCGACAGTTGGTGCGACGCGCCGGTCGGTCCCGTCCAAGAGCGCGGTGACGCTTTCTCGGGTCACCCCGAGCGCCCGGGCACGTTGGGCCCAGGTGTCGCGCAGCTCCACGAGCTCGACGTCTACCTTGTCGCGTCTTGTCTTCAGACACGCCGCCTCGCTCGCCCTTGGCCCCGATCGCCCGGTGCGTTCGAGCTCCGCCTCGATCGCGTTCCTCCGCTGCGAGAAGCTGCGCAGCACCTCGCGGTCAAAGCCCTCGAGCTCGGACAGGCCGCGCCGGTCCGGCGTGAGCCATTGGCCACCGATCGCAGCTACCCGCTCACGAAGCTCCGCGCGATAGATCGAAGCCGCCGCGCGTTTGTGCAGGTAGATCATGCGGGAGTCGAGCGCGGTCCATCGCCCGTCGCTTCCTTCTACGACGTTGCAGACGATCCCATGCGTATGGAGCTGCGGATCGAGCTCGCGCGAGGCGGGGTGGACAAAGCAGGCAACGGCGAGCCCGGCAGGCACGTGCCCGTCGCGGCCCCCGAACCCGCGCCGTGCCCGGCCGCCCTCGTCCTCGAGGAACGAGAAGGCCGCCTTAACCGCCCCGCGGTGCGCCTCGGCAAGTGCCGCCCGCAGCGGTTCGTCGGCGAGCGTCCAGGCGAGCGATACCGACTTCGGCGCCGACAGCGTGAAGTCCCAGCCCGGTGTGTGGTCGGTCGCGACCCGTTCCAAGAGCCGGCCACCGTCGGGGTGCTCGCCTTTCGCGAGGGCTCGGAACGCCGCCGGGTCGACCGAACCGACAAGGCCGAGCGACGCGGCGCCTTTTCCGAGC
>JBKQHU010000121.1:0-7503 GCA_052148655.1 Acidimicrobiales bacterium | reverse complement strand
GGTGAGCAGGTGCCGGAACGTCACATCGACACCGCCCGGAGGGGGTTGGATGCGAAAGGTCTTCAGGTAGTCGTTGACTGGATCATCGAGTTGGAATCGCCCGTCGTCGTAAAGCCGCATGAGCCCGATCGCGGTCATGGTCTTTGTGACCGATGCGATCCGAAAGACCGTGTCCGGGTCAACTGGTCGCCCAGCGCGGACGTTACCCAGACCCCGGCAGACCGTCTCGGGACCTGCCCCAAGGGTAACGACTGCCACCCCCACACCGGCGAGGCCGTTCCGACTCACCGCCGATGCAAGCAACGACTGCAAACTGCCTGGTTTCTCCAATGCCTCAGCTCCAATGCCGGACGGACTGGGCTTTCATTCAACATCAGCGTAGGAGGGCGGTCAGGCACGGGACAACGGGCGTGGGCCGGAGCACGTGCAACCGCGCCAGACTCTGCAAGCTGCGGACTCGGGGACCGATCAGCGTCGCGAAAGGGAGCGTGAATCAAGCCAGGGATGTGGCCTCCTGAACCGGAACGGGTGTGCGAAGCCCGCAAGCCATCCACCTCCTGGGGCCCAAAGTCACAATTCCGCGAATCGCGCAGATACGCTCATCAAAGGAAGGTTCTTGATCAGCCGTCTCACCTGATCCCAGGCGTCCTCGTTCAAACGTTGTCCCACTCTCTCCGCTGTTGTCTTTCTGACAACACTTGTCCTGACCAAGTGCTGTCTCTGATGTCCGTGTCGCCGCGTGAGCGAATGGTTCTCTTTCAACAACGAAGGGCGCATACGCTTAGGTCGGCTGATCGCGTTCGTCGCTTTTGAGCCGGCTGGCCGATCCAAGGCAATGCAAGCAAAGAAGGGCACTCTCGAGGTCGACAAGGGAACGCGCGAGTCGGCGCTCTGTCCCTCCTCCTCCCCTTTGCTTCTGACCTCGCGATCGCGATCTTCGGTCACGCAGCAGGTTCGCTTGGGAGATTTCCAGGCATCTCGGGACCGTCTACCGAGCAGTGCTGGATCCGATGAGGAGTCGGTTGCCGGCTCCGACGAGGATAAAGCCCAATCTTGCGCGTACGCGACGCGGTCGCGAGGCGACTTCCCTCGCTCTCTCCTGTGGACCGTGTCGTCGTTGGAACTCAACCTTGCGGCAGAGCTCTTCCTGGCGCTGACGCGCCAGTTGAAGCAAAGCTGGATTCACGATGTGTTCCTTTCGTGGAAGCCGAATGCGAATGTCACAACGTTCATATCGAGGCACGCGGCGCGACAGCACCGGAGTGGGGGGAGCGCGTTCGCACGCGTGGAGTGGCGAGACGGCTAGATCAAAGTGGTGCTGCTGAGAGGCTCAGCAGGCAGCGAGCTTGAGGGCGCCCGTCTTTATAAACATAATGAATTCGTTCATCGGGGCACCTCCTTCAGGCTCGTGAAGGACTCATGATAATGGATCTTGGAGCAGCTGACTAGTGCCAATTGCTGCCTAACGAAAACGAGAGGTCGACAACTACCGCACCGAGTCGGGGCGATCTCGATTCTGCTCTCTCGAGTCCTCCAAATGTTTGTGGCGTCGTGACGTCGGCGTACACGAGACGGGCGATGTCGAGAGGACTCGACATCGCGCTGGTTGTTCGGTCGCTCATGACTTTGAAGCCCTTTCTGCGCGGTAAACGTCGGAAAGTGGCGTCACTCACCGGTAAGTGACTCACGTTCGAGCCCGACACGGAAGCGATTCCACACCCATCAGGGAAGGCTGCGCAGACGCTCGGCCCGGCGGTTCCACCATTGTTCCCCGCCAAAAGCTTGCGCTGTGTGACGCCAGAACCGGCTCGATACGCGTCGCGACGTGACTGCAAACGCAACCTTTGGTCTTCGTACGGAGACCCGGGCCAACCGTGATGGACAATGCGAGGCGTGCCTAGGCGCTGATGCGCGCGCTCGGCGAGCCCGCGAGACAAGTGAGCTCCGGGCTCGTCGTCGCGCAGGTGCTCTTGGCGCTCTCGTCGACATCCCGCTTGGTCTCGGCCCCTTCAAGGAGGCCGTGACGAGCGGAGGCCTGCCATCACCGCTGTGGCTTATCGCAACCCTGATCGGGACGCTTGTAGCGATGGCCGCTCTCACCGTTATCTCCGAGCGTCGACAGACGCCGCTTTCACTCGCCGACTGAGAGCGGCGTCCTCTGCATCAGTGGGAGTAGATGGCCGACCGATCAAGCGCCGCACTGCGAGCGTCGCCTGGCCGGCGCTCACGCAAGGACGCCTCGCCCTTGGATCACCTTCTCGATGCCCGGTGCGGTGGCCGTCGCGCATGGGGGGTGCTCGGCACGAAACGTCGCCCAGCGCGAGTTGCTCACCTCGGCTGGCCACTTTGGCGGACTCAACTACCGCGGAACCGCCAATCCGAGTTGGCTGCGGCGGTTGGCAGCCCGCTGAGCGTGGGATTGGGACGCTCGCATGAATGCCTGGACGAAAGGATCAGTCGACAGATTTTAATTGTTGTATTATAACAATGTTTATGTCAACGGTTAGCTCCCCGTCTCGAGCCGATCGTGACGCTCGGTGCGGTTCCGTGGTGCTGGCTACGTGTTGTCTGAGCGTGTTCATGGCGGGCCTCGACGTAACGATCGTCAATGTCGCCGTGCCGTCGATCCAGCACGCACTGCAGGCGTCGGTGAGCGGGCTGCAGTGGACGATCGATGCCTACACCCTCGTTATCGCCTGCCTCCTTATGCTGTCAGGCTCGCTCGCGGATCGATTCGGCCGTCGCCGGGTCTTCCAGATCGGGCTGGGAACATTCTCGCTGGGGTCGTTGCTTTGCAGCCTGGCTCCGTCGCTCGGGTGGCTGATCGCCTTTCGCGGACTACAGGCCGTCGGCGGCTCGATGCTCAACCCGGTGGCGATGTCGATCATCGCCAACACGTTCACCGACCGCGCCGGGCGCGCGAAGGCGATCGGCATGTGGGGATCGGTCGCCGGCCTCAGCCTCGCCAGCGGCCCCGTCCTTGGGGGCCTACTAGTCAGCGCGATCGGGTGGCGTTCGATCTTCTGGATCAATGTTCCCGTTGGCCTGATCGCGATCTCGCTCACGCAGCGGTTCGTACCCGAGTCGCGGGCTGAGCAGCCTCGGCGGCTTGACCCTTTTGGCCAGCTGGCGGTGATTGCGCTATTGGGTGGCCTGACGGCGGGGATCATCGAGGGGCCACGCATCGGCTGGGGTTCGGCGCCAATCGTCGCACTTTTCTCGGTTGCCGTGCTCGCGGCGATGGTGCTGGTTGTGGTCGAGTCCCGGCGGCGTGAGCCGCTGGTCGACATGCGGTATTTCCGCAGCGCGCCGTTCTCGGGCGCGGCGTTGATCGGAGTGGTCGCGCTCGCGACTCTAGGCGGCTTTCTGTTCCTCAACACGCTGTATCTGCAGGACGTTCGCGGCTACAGCGCGCTGCACGCCGGATTGCTCACGATCCCGATGGCCGCGATGCTCGGCGGGTTCTCCCTCGTCTCAGGGCGGTTGGTGGCCAGCCGTGGGCCGAGGCTTGCCCTGGTCATGTCCGGTGGGCTGATCGCCGTGGGCGCGGTCCTGCTGATCGGCCTTAGCGCCCACACCGCTGTGTGGTATCTGATCGTCGCCTACCTCGTCTATGGTGTCGGGGCGGGTCTGGTCAGCGCCCCCATTACCAACACCGCACTGTCGGGCATGCCCCGAGACCAAGCCGGTGTCGCGGGCGCGATCGCCTCCAGCTGTCGCCAGACCGGCGCGGCCCTCGGGGTCGCGGTCACCGGCGTGATCATCGCCACCAGCTCGGCCGGCTTCGTGTCCGCCAGTCACGCGGCGTGGGCGATGGTCGCCGGCTGTGGAGTCATGGTCATCGTGCTCGGCATGGTCTCGACCGGACGCTGGGCCCTGGTGACCGCCGAGCGAAACGGCGCGCGCCTGGCCACTGACATAAGCCCCGCCCCGGAAGGAGCCAGATGACCGCCCGATCGGCCACCCCGCCGGACACCGCATCTCGGGTGTGGATCGCCCTGCATGAGTTCGTCACCGGACATGACCGCCGGCGTGCCCTCCGCGCCGCCCTCGATCTCGGCCCCGGCAAGGTGGAGGTGCTGATCAAGCTCGCCGACGGTCCGATGACCCTGCGAGAGCTCGCACGCGCCGCCGAAGTTGACCCACCAGCCGCGACCGTCGGCGTCGACCAGCTCGAAGCGCGAGGCCTGGTCCATCGCACCGCCCACCCCGACGACAACCGCCGCAAGCTTGTGCACCTCACCGACGCCGGACGCGACGCAGCACGTCGCGGCCAGGCGATCCTCAACGAGCCACCGCCGGCACTGACCAACCTCGGCTCCGATGACCTCGCCCGGCTTGACGAGATCCTGACCCGACTCCAGAGCGACAGGAGACCGCTATGAGATCAGCAACGCCGACCCCTCTTGGCTCACCCAGGAGTCCCCGCCGATGATCCGCACGTTGGGCACGGAAGCCATGCTCTTCTCCCTGCTCGACCAAGACGGCCAGGTCACCCTCATCGACGCCGGCTTAAACGCAGACGGCAACACCGTGGAGCCCGACTTCTCGGTCTTCTACCGCAGGCTCCGCAACCCCGGCCTCCCCATCCGCCAGGCATAGAGAGAAGGAGCCAAGGCCATGCCCGCAAACCCCCTCGGCCTCGCGTTCCGCAACCGGCACGCCGGGCACGACACGCTCGTCTGGGCACGTCTCGACGTGCAAGCACCCGAGAGCTTCACCCTCACCAGCCCCGCCTTCGACCACGGCACCCCCATCCCCGAGCGGCACCAGGGCAGGCTCTTCGGGGCCAACATTTCGCCCGCCCTCGCCTGGACAACGCCGCCAGCCGAAACCGCGGAACTCGTGCTCATCGTGCAGGACCCCGACGTCCCCTTCGGGAAACCCGCCACCCATGCCCTCACGCTCGGCATCAACCCATCGCTAAGCGGCATTCCCGAGAACGGTCTCACCCATCCCAGTCCGATACACGGGCTCAGGCATGGCAAGGGAGCCCTCGGCCACCGCGGTTGGGCCGGCCCCAGGCCCCCGCGCTCGCACGGACCACACTCCTACGTCTTCCAACTCTTCGCCCTGGACTTCCAGCTCGACCTGCCCGACAAGTTCACCCTCGTCGATGCACTCCACGCCATGGCCGGACATGTCATCGCACGCGCCAGACTCGACGGCACGTACGAAATCCGGTAACCGCGTACCGGCAGGGCCTGAACCGTTCCCGCTGACCCATTAGGCCTGCAATCACACCTCCGGAATACCCCAGCTGCGCTCTTCAAAGGAGGTTCTTGATCTCTGTCTGACCTGATCCCAGGCGTCCTGGTTCAAACGTTTGCCCACCCTCTCCGCGCAACAATCGGGCTCAGCGAAGGCGACGGCGCAGCGGTTACTTACCACTCGGGTGTGTAGTCGCCCCCTGTTGCTGCACCCAAGTGGCAATGTGCAGACGATCAACGGAGGCGACCCGACGGGCGAGATCCTCCTCTGGGAGACGTCTTGACTAATACCGCCACCACGCCCCCGCATGCCACGAGCGAGGCCGCGAGCCCAAGGTAAGCACCGGGACCTCGGGCGACTATCAGGTAGCCAGCCGGCGTCCCGCCATAGGGCAAGTTGACGAACGCGGCCAGAGTCAGGAGGAGGTTCGCAACCGTCAGCACCAGGAGAACGGCCGTGTGGGGCCAGTTCGAAACCAACGATCTCGCCGCGCCAGAGCTGACAGCCAACAGAACCTCCAGAAGAATGACGATCGACACGACCAGGATCGCCCACCGCCATCCTCCGGCCGCTTTGTCGAGTGGCGATACCGACATGGTCAAGGGTCCGCTCAACCCTCCGAGACCTGTTGAGAACTGTGGGAAAAGACGTGAAAACAACGCCCGTTCGAGCGATTCGAAGAACTCGACACCGAGCGGTGTGATCGTCACGCGGTACCAGGAAAGCAACATCGAGATTAGGACGAAACCGGTTCCCACCCCTGCCAGCACGTCCGCCAAGGTCGAGTCCCCGTCGATCTCACCCGACGAGACCCCTGCCCGTGGGCCCAAGGGCGCTGATGACGAGGTTGTGAGAGCGGTAGGCGGCGCAGCCGCGCCGTAAGGTGGAGGCCATGTCGAGCCAGATCCACCTGCCGACGCGGGCGTCGACCCGACTCCGAATGACGGTCTCGATCCGAACCCGGCTGCACCCGGACTGGACGCCTGAGCGGCCGTGTCGTCAGCGCTCGGCGTCGACGGCGTTTGTGGAGTCGTGGCGCCGTACCGGTTAGCCGGCATGCTCCGCGGGCGCACGAATGCCCCGCACGCCCGACAAAAACCGACATCGGGCGGAAGCGCTGCTCCACACTGCCAACAGGTCATCGTCCGGTCCTCTCGGTAGGAACACATCGCAGCGCATCTGATTGCCAAGTTCCAACGTACTTTGTCGTCCGGGCTGGTCAGAACCTTGACCAAAATTCCAGACCGTCGG
The DNA here is from genome assembly GCA_052148655.1 of Acidimicrobiales bacterium. Classification (GTDB taxonomy): domain Bacteria; phylum Actinomycetota; class Acidimicrobiia; order Acidimicrobiales; family Bog-793; genus Fen-455. Next base: position 1,041 of record JBKQHU010000121.1, on the reverse strand, counting down.
TCGGGAGTCCTTGTGTTACAAGTGTTGGCTCTGGCTTGAACCCGGGCAAAGCGGTCTAGAATGCGGTTCGGAATCGGCTCAGAGCGGTTCGCAGCGTCGATGCCACCAGTATGCGGTCTTCAAAGGCAGATGGCCGCTTAGTCTTTGCGCTCGTAGCTCAATTGGACAGAGCATCTGACTACGGATCAGAAGGTTGGGGATTCGAGTTCCTCCGAGCGCGCTGAATAAGTCCAGGTCAATGGCCAATTCGCAGCTCGTAGGCTTGAAGTGCTGTTCGCTGCTGCTACTGAATGCTACTGTTTCCCCGAATCAGCTACTGAGGGTCAGTAGCAGCAACGTCTCCGGGAGGCGTCGTGCGGGGTCACGTTCGCAAGCGTGGAAACGCCTGGGAGTTGCGGGCTTATGCGGGCGTCGACCCGCTCACGAACCGGCAGAAGTACGTCACGCGAACGTTCTGTGGTGGCAAGCGCGAGGCTGATGAGGCGCTGGCCCGTTTCGTCACCGAGGTCGCGCGCGGTGGCCAGGCTGCACAGGACACGACAGTCGGCGACCTCATCTGCGACTGGCTGGCGCTGACGAACCGCGAGCTGTCGCCAACGACGGCGCGGGGCTACGCATGGATTGTCAAGAAGTACATCACACCAACGCTCGGCAGGGTGCCACTGGCGCGTCTACGCACGGCTCAATTGGACCGCTTCTACGCCCAGCTCCGAGAGAAGGGCGGCCAGGGCGGCAAACCGCTGTCAGCGGCAACCGTACGCCAGGTGCATGCCATTCTCCGGAGGGCGCTGCAGCAGGGCATCCGCTGGGGGTGGATCACGACCAATCCGGCGGCGCTGGCATCTCCGCCAAGGGTTAGGGCTTCCGTGTTGGCGCCACCGAATCCGAGCGACGTCGTGCACCTTATCGATGCAGCGGCTAAGGGCGATCCTGACTTCGGCTGCTTCCTTCATCTCGCGGCCACGACCGGCGCTCGACGTGGAGAGTTGTGTGGTCTCCGGTGGCGCGACGTCGACCTAAGTGCGGGCACGATGACCATCA
>JBKQHU010000120.1:0-3779 GCA_052148655.1 Acidimicrobiales bacterium | reverse complement strand
GCTCCCAGGCGTCTGCAAAGGCGCGGTCGACCAGCTCGGCTGCGGCCTCGGGCATCCAGGCCGTCCCCTCGGGCTTGAGGAAATGGAGCTGGAGGAGAAGGCGGGCCCACTCGCAGGAGTGGCCGGGGATGGTCCCGTACGGCCGGTACATGTGGTCGGGGTCGTTCAGGTTGTAGTCGCTGTCTACCTGCCACCGCTCGTCGAAGTGCTCGTGGATCCTAAAGGACCGGCTCCTTGCCACCTTGTTCACGATGAAGTCGGCGATCCTCGCCGCCTTGTCGGCGTAGGAAAGGTCGCCTGTCACCGCTGAAGCGGTCGAGAGGGCCTCGACCAGGTGCATGTTGCTGTTCTGCCCCCGGTACGGGTCGAGCACGGACCAGTCGGCGTTGTACTCGTCGACGTGGAGACCGTGGCCTTCCGACCAGAAGCGCTCGTCGAGGACGGCGGCACCGTCGCCCATGAGCTCGAGGCCCCCTCGACGCCCGGCAGCTATGGCAGTTGCCCCGGCCAGTAGCACAAAGGCGTGCCCGTAGGCCATCTTCTGATCGTTGTGGGGGGCGCCGTCCTTCCACTCCCACACATAGCCGCCATGCACATCGTCGTGGAGCTGGTCTGTCAGGAACCGGATGCCGTGGTCGGCGATGGCGCCGGCACCCGGACGCCCGAGCAGGCAGCCGAGCGAGAAGCAGAACACCATACGGCCCGTCCCGACCAGGTCCCGCACCCTTTCAGTCTGCGGGCGTCCGTCACCGCCCATGGCGAAGTAGCCACCGGCCGGGTCGACACAGGCCTGCTCGTAGAACCGGAAAAGCCGGTCGGCCTGATCCTCGAGCCAACGAAGGTGGGATCTCCTCTCCGACCACAACGGGGTCAGCCCCAAAGACGCGACTTGCTCGTCGGTTGTCACAGCGACACCATCTCCTTGAGTACGTGAGTCCGGTCACTCTCAGCTCGCTCGAACGCCGCGGCCACGTCCTCGAACGACCAACGGCCGGTCACGAGGTCCATGACGTCGACCACCTTTGACCCGAGGAGTCGGATCGCACGAGGAAACTGGTTCGCGTAGCGGAACACCCCTTTCATAGTCAGCTCCTTTGCCTGCAGCTGCGTCGGAGCGATCGTGACCTGGTCACTGGGGAACATCCCAACGAGAGCGATCCGCCCAGCCGGCCGAACACAAGCGATGCCCTCGTTGAGCGCAGTCTCTGCACCCGAGCACTCAACGAAGCCGTCCCAGTCGTCTCCGATCGCGGACACAAGACTGCCTTCATCACTTGGGACAGCCCGAATCTTTGGTTGGTCGCTCACGAACTCCAGCCGCGCCGACTCAGGGTCGCTGATGGCAACTTCAGCCGCGCCAGCAGCCAACGCCACTCGCGCCACGAGGACCCCGATCGGTCCCGCGCCGGTCACCAGCACGCTGGCCCCCGGCGCGACTCCCAAGACGTCGCAAGCAGACAGGGCGACCGAAAGCGGCTCGACCAGCGCGCCCTCCTCGATGCTCATGGCGTCGGGCAGGCGATGCACCACCCGTTCCGGCACGACCATGAAATCCTGCAGCGCGCCGTCGTAGGGCGGGGTGGCGAAGAACTGCACTCTCCGGCAGAGGTTGTAACGACCGCTCGTGCACTCCCTGCACAAACCGCAGGTGATCTGCGGCTCGATGGCAACCCGGTCACCAACGCCCACTGACGTCACCTCCGGGCTGACATCAGTGACTGTGCCCGCACATTCATGTCCGAGCACTAAGGGACGCTCAACTACGTATGGCCCAACTCGACCACGGGCGAAATAGTGGACATCGGATCCGCAAATGCCCACAGAGCCGATCTGCACTACCACCTGCCCGGGCCCGAGTGTCGGCGCACAGCGGTCCTCGAACCTGATGTCGTGAATGGCGTAAAGCACTGCAGCCCTCATGAGATCCTTCCTTCGTCCGATTCCGACACCCGCAAAACGTTCCCCGTGGTCGACAGGTTCGGCTCGAGGTAATCAACGTCAGTAGACGCGCCGAGCACGGGCTCACCCTTCCGGACGCCGCGGTCCCGACCATGATGCGCCCTCCGCCTAAGCCGCAGTTCCCCAGCTCCGATCGTCACGGCGGCAAAGATGAGGAGCCCCGTCACCACGCCGTCGGCATAGGTGTTCACGCCAAGCAGGATGAGGCCGTCAGTGATGGTCTCGATGAAGACGACACCGACCAGCGTTCCGAGCATCGACGCCCTTCCGCCGAAGAGGGCGGTCCCACCAATGATGACTGCTGCAATCACTTGAAACGTCAGAACCTGCTCCACCTCGGAGTTTCCACTTGCAAGCTGGCCGGCAAGAATAATCCCGGTCAGCGCGGCCGCTGCACCGCTGATAGCCATGACCGCGACCTTCCTGCGACCGACAGGAATGCCAGCGACTCGGGCGGAGTCCGGGTTACCACCGATAGCCAGCACCGATCTGCCAAAAGGAGTCTTTCGAATCACGACCAGAAACACAAAGAAGAGAACTATCGCGATCCACGCCGGATTCGGGAATCCGAGCACAGACCCGGTACCCACGTCACCCAGAAACTGGCTCGAAAGAGAGATCGGTATTGCGTTAGAGAACAGCTCCGCCAGCGATCGAAAGCCTAAATACAATGCCAAGGACCCGACGAACGTGGGCACGTTCAGATATGCGCGCGCCCATCCGATCGCGCCGCCCAAGATGCCACCTACAGCCAGCACAATCAGAATCCCTAGGAAAAGGGGCAGACCGTAGTTTGTGACGAGCACCCCGAGGAGGACTCCGGCGAACGCGACAGCTGGTCCCGTGCTCATATCAATCTCTGCACAGCCGATGACCAGCGTCATGGCCCATGCAGGAATAGCAAGAAAGGACGTGTTCAGCGCAATGCTCAGTTGATTGCTGACTGTCAAGAAGTTCGGGGCCTTGATCCCAAAGAAGATGTAGAGGACGACCAACGCCGCCAAAAGGCCAACCACATTCTTCCGGGTTCCTCGCAACAGGTGCGAAACATCTACCTTCGGCCGGTTCGCTGCTCGCCAGCGCGCGATCCCGCCAGGCGTCACGTCGCCGCCGGTGTCTTGGCTCATGCTCATGACCCCCCTTCCATCGCCAAAGCCGTGACGCGCTCTGTCGTGAACTCTGACTTGTTGAGGTGACCGACGACCTTCCCATCACGGATGACGTAGGTCCGGTCGCATATCTCCAACTCCCGCAACTCGCTGGAGACGAAAAGAACACCTCTTCCCTCGCCGGCGATCTCTCTCATCAGGTTGTAGAGCTCCTCTTTTGACTGCACGTCCACCCCACGAGTCGGTTCGTCCAGCAGGAGCAAGCGTGCTTCCGTTGCCAGCACACGGCCCAAGACGACCTTCTGCTGGTTGCCGCCACTGAGTTGGCCGACATCCAGCCCAGGCCCGGCCTTGATGCCGAGGCGCCTGATCATTCCGGCTGTCAGTTTGTCGACCTTCAGCCGGGACACCAGACGATGACTAGTGACCTTCTTCCACGACGACATCACCAGGTTCTCCGCCACGCTCATGGCGGCAAAGATTCCTTCTCGGCGACGGTCTTCCGAAGTGAAGGCTATTCCTGCCGCCAGACGAGCTCGAGCGCCCACTGATCCGAGAGAACGTCCTTCAAGCAGGACGTCCCCGCTAGGTGCGCGGGTCAGAACCCCCTGAACTACCCCTCGCACTTCCCATCCCTCTGATGCGGTGAAAATTCGCGATTTCCCTGAGCACCGGCAAGACTTTGAGCCATGGAGAACGGCGGCGTTGATG
>JBKQHU010000119.1:0-4135 GCA_052148655.1 Acidimicrobiales bacterium | reverse complement strand
CGGGGATGTTCTCGGGAGCACCCGAGGAGGCACTCGACTGTGCGTGCGGCCTCTACCTCGGCGAGCCAGGAGCGTGGCTCGAAGCACGGGCCGACGATTCACCCATGAACTTCTGACCGGGACCACTAAGGGTTGGTGAAACATTGTCCGGTCACCGCCGCCGACCTGGTGCAGGCCGCGAGCGTCACGGCTGGCGCCGCGACGCGTAACGAGTGCACCGCTGTGAGTGAACATTTCCGGCAACCCGGGCCCATCTTCGATCCGGGGCCCGCGAGGCGCCCGTTTCCACTGACTGTACGAGCATTCGGAGCTGGTCTCGTATCGCCACCTAAACTCCGACCGGGCCGTTTAGCCGATGTTGACACCGTTGCAGAACCGGGCCGAGATGCGGTCAATGGTCGTGGGTGGTCTTTTCGGGGTATCGCGTGTCGGGCAACGAGAGCGATGACCACTTCGCGTTTTATGACGTCACGAGATGTAACAGCTACCGGTCGGCGGCGTCCAGCCAACATCTGTCGCGCGAAGCGCCCAGTGGGGTGCCGGAAGACTCCCGTGTCGGCCGACACCCAGAGTTGGTGCGCACAGCCAGAAGGATGCGAGGTGGAGGAATGACTTTCAAAGCTGTCGTGTCCGGTCACATCTGTGCCGACCTCTACCCGATGTTGGGAGGTGATGAACGGATCATCCCCGGAGCGATCGTCGACGTCGGACCGTTGACGATCCTGCCCGGCGGGTGCGTGGCGAACACGGGCCGTGATCTGCACTCGTTTGGTGTGGCCGTGCAGCTGGTCGGCGACGTCGGAGACGACGAGCTCGGATCGAGCCTGATTCACATGCTCAGCCGATCAGGACTCGACTGTGAGGGCATCCGCCGTGTGCCCGGCGCAGCGACGTCTTATTCGTTGGTGTTCGAACCGCCCGCTCAAGACCGGGCGTTCTGGCACCACGTCGGCGCAAATAGCTTCTTTGACGGGGGACGTGTCACGCCGGATGAGGCGGACTTGGTTCATCTCGGCTATCCGCCGCTTCTTCCGGCCATGTACGCGGCCGGGGGTGCGGCCCTGCAATCGCTGCTGGCGCGCATTCGCGAATCCGGCGCGACGACTTCGCTCGACCTGTCGACGGTCGCGGCGGGTTCCCGAGCTGCTCAAGTTGACTGGGAGGGACTGCTGGCACGGACTCTGCCTTTGGTGGACGTCCTGTCACCGAGCGTGGACGACGTGGTCAGCGCCCTCCGCATTCAAAGGCCCGAGTCCGGTGCCGCCACGCGCGAGCTCGCGCGTCACCTCGTCAGCCTGGGTGCGGCGGTAGTGCTCCTGACCGACGGCGCGCGAGGGATGCACCTCGTCACCGCAGGTGCCGCGCGCTTGTGTCATGCCGGCCGTTGTCTCTCCGAAAGAGCAGGGGATTGGGCCTCAAGGGAGCTCTTCCTGCCCGCCAGCATCATTGGCAACCCAGTCACGACCGGAGCCGGGGATGCTGCGACCGCCGGCTTGCTATACGGCGTTCTCTCCGGCGTGACAGCGTACGAAGCGGGGTCCGTCGCAGCGAGGTTTGCGGAATTCAAGGTCGGCGGAGGCGGGAAGGCTCCGTTCTCTCCTTAGGCGAAGTCACTGTCTTCCCTCTTTGCGGGCTGTATCCCCCGGTGCACCGCGCTGGCCGCCAGCCATCTCAGCCGTGGACCAGCGCGTGCAGCTCGCAAAGCAGAGCGGTCGCCTCGCCTGGCGGCCTTCCCCACAACTTGCGCCCGATGACGACTCCACTCACTCCGGCTTCGATCGCTCTAGACACAAGAGCGATCAGCTCGCCGCTCGAGGCACCATGCCCGCCACCCAGGAGGACGACGGGCACGCCGAGCTCCTCGCACCAGGACCGGAGCAGACCATCGTCACCGGGATGCGCGACCTTCAAGATGTCAGCACCGATCTCGGCGGCGACCCTGCAGCCGTGGGCCGACGCCTCGACTGCCTCCGGACCGCTTGTCGCAACTGCGAGAGGCTCCACCATGACGGGAAGGCCGAACCGGTCAGCGTCCCCCACGACGTTGGCAATGAGCGCCGCGGTCCTTGCCCGCTCCAATGGTGTTACGTCCCAGGGCATCAAGAGCTTGACGCCGTCCACACCGAGGGCGGCCGCAGTCTCCACGCTTGTGGCCAGGCGATGGTCACCGTCGCTCGCGTCGCGCCAGGACACGTCCATCGTGAGCAGCCGCGCCGGGGCCGAGCGTCGCCCGAAGAGCTCGGCCGACCGGCGCAGCACTCCGGGACCGAGTACGAAACCGTCGCAGGGCGCGTCGAGGAAGTGTCGCAGGACGGCGACCGGGTCTTCGAGGTCCGGGACGCGGCCGGCGATCGTGCCGTGATCGAGCGGCACGAGAAGGCAACGACCGTCATCACCGAAGATGCGCCGCAAACGCACTGTCTTACCCGCTTGGCGCGCAGAAGGTGCGGGATCAAGTTTGGTCATGTCGGTCAGTCTGACACGTTCCACAGCGGAGCTTGTCGGGGGCGACGCGGCCGGGCAAGGTGGACCAGTGCGGTGGCGGATGGCTCTTTGAGCTTCGCCTTGCCAAAAGCGGTGGGTGGGCGCAGTCGCGTAATGTCGTCTCACCGGACGAGGAGGTGCACGACTTGAGACAAGCTGGCGGTACCAGGGCCCAGGCTCTTTCCCCGTCGGCGCCGAATCGGGTCACGCGACCAAGCGCAGATGACCGCCTGATCACTAGGACATTTTGCTCGGCCGGCGGGCGCCACGACGACCCCCGACAGGGCGTCGGCCAGCTGGAACTGTCTCCGCGGACCCAGGGCCCCGGGGCCGATCGATAGGAGGCTTTAGGTGCGAGTCGTGTTCATCGGAGCGGGAAGTGTGGTGTTCACGAGGAACCTCACGCGCGACATCCTCACGTTCCCCGAGCTTCAAGACGCCGAGATCGTGCTCATGGACATCGACCCCGACAGGCTCTCGCGTGCCTTAAAGCTTGTGAGCCGCATGGCCGAGACGGCCGGGTCACCGGTGCGGGTCCTCGCCACGACCGATCGCCGCCAGGCCTTGTTGGGGGCCGACTACGTCGTCGTCACGATCCAGGTGGGTGGCAAGGCCCAGTGGGAGGCCGACATAGCCATCCCGGAGCGCTACGGGGTGGGCCAGTGCGTGGGCGACACCGTGGGCCCGGGCGGGATCTTCCGCGGCTTAAGGCACCTGGCCGTCTTCGACGGCCTCATCGACGACATGGGCGAGCTCTGCCCGCGGGCGCTCATCTTGCAGTACTCCAACCCCATGGCCATCTTGACCTGGGCCACGGCGGCCTCGGGGCTTAAGGTCGTGGGCCTTTGCCATTCGGTGCAACAGACGTCGGAACTGTTGGCCGGCTACTGCGAGGTCCCCTACGGAGAGCTCAGCTACTGGGTGGCCGGCATCAACCACCAGGCCTGGTTCCTAAGACTCGAGCACCGGGGCGAAGACCTCTACCCCCGCCTGCGTCTACAGCTCGACAACCCCGAGACGCTCGCTTTGGAGCCGGTGCGCTTCGAGCTCATGGCCCGCTTCGGCTACTTCGTCACCGAGTCGAGCGGGCACGCCTCGGAGTACCTGCCCTATTTCCGCAAGCGGCCCGATCTGCTCGCCTCGTTGGTCAAGACCTTCGAGTCGGCCGGGTCCGACTACTCGGCGTGGTTCGGCTACGGCCTAACGGGTGGTTGCGTCTCGGCCATGCGGGTCATCGAGTCTGCCTACGAGCAGGAGGTCGCCCGCCAGATCGCCGGTAAAGAGCCGGTGGAGCTGCGCCGTTCGGACGAGTACGGCGCCCTCATCATCCACGCCGCCGAGACGGGCAGCGCGCTACGCGTCAACGCCAACGTGGAAAACGAGGGCCTCATCACAAACCTGCCCGCCGGGGCGTGCGTCGAGGTCCCCTGCCTTGTCGACGACGCTGGCGTCCACCCCTGTGTCGTCGGTGGGCTCCCCCCACAGCTGGCCTCGTTGAACCGGAGCAACATCGCCGTGCAAGAGCTCGTCGTGAAGGGTCACCTCGAACGCGACCGGGAGGCCATCTACCAGGCCATGGCCCTCGACCCGCTCACCGCCGCGGTCTGTTCCCTGGAGGAGATATGGAACCTGACCGACGACATGTTCGCGG
>JBKQHU010000118.1:0-4407 GCA_052148655.1 Acidimicrobiales bacterium | reverse complement strand
CCCTGCTTGAACCGCTCACCGCGCCCTCCGTCAACGATCCTAATCACTTCGAAAAGATCGGGCGCGAGACGTGGCGCGTATCTCCGAATCGGACAGTCCGGCCTGGCAAGGTCCATCTCGCGACGATGAAGGTCCACGCTGGTTAGGAGCACTCGCTGTCCCGCGCACTGAAGGCGCTCAAGCACCTCCTTCATCTCGGTGGCCACGAGCGCATCACCTCCCCGAGTTTGAGCGTAACGCGCCAGAAGGCACAGGAAGCTTGTGTCGATTGCCAAGGCGGACCGAAAGTGCGTACATTGGCAGGTTTCGGGGCAGCTGTTCGGACACGACGGAGACACTGCACCGTCACCACGGGAGCCGAGGTTGGGTGTGTCGCGTCACCGCCACGACTGTCTAGCACTCTCGCAAGGCGCCAGTGTGAATGCGCGCCGTCCGGTCCGAAAACCGCCACAACCAACTTCGCGCCGTCGTATGAAAGACATCGGCGGATGCTGCCGCCGGACCCACACTGCTCGGGCCGTCAAGGAAAAGCTGCGCATTCGCGAGTACGCGGCCTGTCGATTACGCGTCGTTACCAGTACCGTTCCCCAGTGAGGTGTCTGAGACCGGCGTAGCCGTCCGAGTGAAGCTATCGCCCCGTAAGCGGTCAAGGCTCGAGCTCCCGCCAGGCATGAAGCTTTGCACGAGCTGCAATCAGGTGCTACCGGTTGCGGAGTTTGGGGAGCCACAACGGCAAGAGGGACGGACGCTCAGTTAGACGTCCGACTAGTCCTGCGGCCGCGCGTTCGCTCTCGGGCTGGGGTGTCCCGCAATGAGCGGGGAGGGGTTGCGTCAAGCACTTAGTGCGTCTGACCCGCCGAGGTGTTGCCAACAGCCGCTATTAGCGCGATGTATCGATTGCGCGACTCGAGCATCGCCTTGCGTTTTTCCTCTACGCCGCGATTGGCCTGCAGGTAGTTCCACGGCCACACCGGTTTCCTCGCAGCATCAGCGAATTCGAGACTTGCCTCGATGATCTCCGACGCGGCTGTGCGCACGTCCTGACTGCCCACCAACTCAACCTCGGTCCTCGCGAGTACGAGGGCCTCCAGGGCGTTGAGCATGGCTTGGTAGCTCTGATCCACCCTGAGGCGCATTTCGGGCGACCGAATGGATTGCGCAAGTTGTAGTGGGCTGTAGTCGCGAGGTCGCCAACGCTCGGGAATCATTGAAATAAGGCTCATAACGACTGGAGTGGTCGAGGCCATCATCGATTCACCGGCAGACTGTCGCCAGGACCGATCGCTACGAAACACCTCGACCCGCACTAAGAAGACAGCCATTGCCGCCGCTAGGTTCGCGTAAGCGGCATCTCGACGATTTCGAGCGTTTCTCCGCATCTCCAGGAAATGGCTTGTGAGCACGCCGGCCAGGGCCAGCACGCCGGCCACGGCTCCGCCGGCAATGCCTGCCCACAGCGGAACAAGTGACACCTGACCTACTTGCTCGAGGAACCGGCTCGCACGACATCACATTTAAGCGCATTCGTCCTAGGTAGCGGCGAGAGCATCGGTGTCGGGCTTTGGATCGTCAATCACCTTCGACAATCCGGCACCCGCGGTGAAGACATCTGAGGGTGTCGGGACCATCGCCTTCCCTGTTACGTCCGGCTTCTAACCAGTCACCTTTCGCGGTCCGGGCAAGTGGTTCTGCCACATTCCAGGTCAAACACGTGGGATGTGGGTACCCTGTCGAACGCCCGGCCCGCGCTTGCGACGCCCGCTCTCGGTGCAACCAGGAAAAGCCGTAACCTTGTGAAAGTGGGTAGTGGGCCGTTGTCTCCTCGACAGGCAGGGCAACTGGCCCGAGCGTGCTTGGAAAACTCCGAGGCGCTCTTGAGCGACGCGGAGCTCTTACTTGAACACGGGCGCCATGCTTCTGCAGTTGCGTGGGCCCTGTTGGCCCTCGAAGAGTTCGGGAAACACATGATGTGCTCGCTGGCTGCGACTATTTCTTTCGACGACGCGGACGCTTGGCGCGATTTCTGGCGGCAATGGAGGACACATCCAAAGAAGCTCAAGCTTGCAGCAGGCCGATTCATCGATTTGGTTGTGGACACGGACTCCGGCTCGGATGACATTTGGCGTCTGGCATACGATGACCTGCGAGAGCAAATTCCGGATATCAACCGGTCGAAGCAGGACGCCATCTATGTGGATTGGAAGGACGGCAAGCCGGCGAGCCCAGTCGACTCGGTCGAATATGAAGCCGCGTCCGCGCTCGTCGGGACTGTTGGAGTAGTCGTCCGCTCGGGTCAGGCGATGTGGGGAGAAGCAGATCTAGGCGAGGTTTGGGAACGCTCGGCCGCCCCGATGGGAAAACTCAAGGCATCGATGCTCGAGGCTCTGAAGGAGCACGACGCCGAGGCCTACCTCAAAGCGTTTGAGGACCTCATCCGCGAGCTGTAGGGCACCAGAAAACTCGATCGCGCTGGTTCGGAGCCGCATGGACAGGCGTTTGGCTCGGTGACCCGGGTCCGTCGGTCTTGGCGCCGGGCAGAGGATGCGGCGGCGATCGCTGCGTGGCCGGCCGACGCTCCGATCGAGACGAACGACACCAGGTGACTGCAACCAGAGTTGGCAGAAAGTGGGCAATCCGGCCGCAGTCACGCCGGATCAGGCCGCGGCGCGGTACTCGTGGATAAGCCCACCGAGCACGTCGTGGCGAGCAAGGTCGCTGAGCGACGGGGGAGCAGAGGTCGCTGCACCGACCGGTGCAGGCACTTGGAGTCGAAGGCCGCGGTGAGGCCGATGCTGGTTGTAATGCCGGACGTAGTCGCGAAGGACTGCATCGAGATGACGACGGCCGAGAACGAGCGTCCAGTCGAGGCACTCTTCACGTACGGTCCGTATCCACCTCTCCGCGATCGCGTTCGCTCGAGGCGATCTCACCGGTGTCTTGATCACCTCGATGCCTTCGGAGGCGAACACCTCGTCGAGTGAACTTCGCGTCGCGGTCGTGGATCAAGAACCGGAACGACCGAGCGTGCTCGGTGAGATCGCCTGCGAGGTTGCGTGCGACCTGGGTGACGAAGGAGCCGGTCGGATGATCGGTGACCCCGAGGATGTGCACCACTCGGCTCTGGAGCTCGATGACGAACAGCGCATAGAGCTGGGTGAACTTGATGGTGTCCACGACGAAGAAGTCGGTGGCCAAGATGCCGATCGCCTGGGCGACGAGGAACTCCTTCCAGGTGGGCCCGCTCCGAGGTGCTGGTCCGAGACCGTGGCGTCGAAGTACCCGGCGGATCGAGCTCGCCGAGACGCGGATCCCAAGCTCGCGAAGCTCGCCCTGAATGCGGACACATCCCCAGCGGCGGTTCTCCCGGCCGAGTCTGACGATGAGCTCGACGAGCTCATCGCCGAGCGGGGCACGTCCAGGACCTCGCTGGGCTCGCCAACGATTCCACTTCCGACGCGAGAGCTCCCCGTGCCAGCGGAGCAGAGTCTCGGGCGTGACGAGGAAGCACCGCCACAGCCATCAGGGGAGCAACCTGCTGAGCGCAGCGAGCATCGCTCGGTCTGTGGGTCGGTAGCGAATGCGACCAGGGAGCTGCCGCTTGAGCACGCGGACCTCGTGGCGCAGCACCATCAGCTCGATGTCCTTGTCGTCTTCTGTCCGTCGACGGGATCCCAGCAGACCGAAGATCCGGCACATGACGAGGTAGCACAGGCGGAGGGCCATAACGGATGATGGTTGACGGCGCTGAAGAGGACCAGTTCAGGGGCCCGATCGACGTTTTGGCGCCCTACACCTCGTTCCTATTCGGTGCCTCGGGACCTCCATGAGGGCCGTGTTCGAGTCCGAGTGCTTGAGCATCCGGACTTCGTCGCGCTGTGGTCTGACGAGTAGGGCGGACCGGGTGTGTTTCAGCAGCCGGGTAGGACGCTACGGCAGGGTGACGTTTCTTCTGTCGCGCTCGTGCCGATCTGGCATCTGAGTGAGTGCGATTATCAGGCGAAAGGCGAAACCACCCCTCATTCAGTGGTGATCCGTGGATGGTCTAAACCATTGATGCACCTAGGTCGTCGCGTCGTTCTCATATGTTCGCATGACTGTGATCTCGAATATCCCCGCAGTCGCACTGCGATTGCAGTTGCCCCGGTCATTCCCGTGCCTGCATCGGTGGAGACTGAGAGGTACAAAGGAATTATGGCATCGGCCCGTTCAAGAAAAGACGAGGTCGGCGACTTTATATTCGACTGGATTAACTACTTCCCAATTGAACTTCCTGGACTGGGTGTCAATGGCCATTGAGATCTCCCCACACACGGACAGGAGAATTCCCCACTGGCGGCCAGGAGAATTCCCCACTGGCGGCCATCGTGTTCCTCTCGGTGGTTAGCTCAGCGGCGTCACCCCCTTGCC
>JBKQHU010000117.1:0-12828 GCA_052148655.1 Acidimicrobiales bacterium | reverse complement strand
ATCGTCGCGAGATGGACCTTGCCAGGCCGGACTGTCCGATTCGGAGATACGCGCCACGTCTCGCGCCCGATCTTTTCGAAGTGATTAGGATCGTTGACGGAGGGCGCGGTGAGCGGTTCAAGCAGGGATGCTCGGGAATAATCCTCGACGATGGGGACTGCACCCTCATTGCTACGGCAGATGCCTGGGACGGTCCAATGACAGTGGTGACCGATGACCTCGACCTGTTCGACGTCTGCAGTGAGTTTGCGGCACGCTTCGACACCGATGCTCTGCCACTCCTCGCGGTCGACTTCGCCGTCCGGATGTACGACTGTGGGGCTCTCGACTTCCAAGATGTTGAGGAAATAGTCGGAGTTGAAGGCGCACACTACCGTACCTTCCTAATTGACCCAGAGAAGGAGGAGCGGAAGTACATCAAGCTCCGCCAGGCTATGGACCGAGCGGCAACAATTCGAGTCGAGCGCGAAAAAGGGCTAGAGCGATGAGCAGCAAGGACGCGATAAGTCAGGATGGGTCGTCGGCGCTTGATCACCTGCGCCACGCCTACAGAGTTAGAAAGGCGTTAGAATTTTTTCGCGATCGAGTTGACATTATCGATGTCAACAGAGAGGCGCCGCTCCCAGACTCGGGCCGTGCGCAGGCGTTTATCGGCGACTTCGTAGTTGGGATACTGGACGTTCGTCTCCTCCTTGTGCTCTCAGACGTCACTAGTCCCTCTGACCTCTTTGAAGAAGCCATTCGCCGCCAGGCGGTAGAAGGTCTGGAGCGGTCGCCGGAGATCGACGCTTTAGCCGTCGTCGGTGACGACGAATTATTGACGACTCTCGTATTCGAGGCGTTCGACCGACCCGAGACGCTTCGAGTGCCGGGAGGCAAGCCGGCTTACGAAAGGCCAGCCGTGGGTCCCGCACCTCTGACCGAGGCAATTGGTGAGTATCTGGATCTCTTCGATGTCGATTGGAAGGCTGTCGGCGATTTGCCGGCGGTTGAGCTAATGGACACGCGCCTTGAAGTGCGTCGCGTAGCGGGAACCGCTTTAGAATCCGCTAAAGGCCAACGATACTATGTGGATGCAAAGATAGAGGCTCGGAATTCTCTGACGTTGCAAGACGCGCGGTGGGTTGCCGAGGTGGCAGAACGACTCTACGAAGACGGCGCGTTCGAGGACCTCGACGATGAACTTGACCAACGCGCCGATGCTGGCATGCCATGATTCGGAGCCTTCAGCTTACGGCATGGAAGGCCTTTGATGCTCTCAACCTGGACCTGACTGGCGGAACGACCTTCATCGTAGCTCGAAATGGAATTGGCAAGACTTCCATCATGCAGGCTGTTGAGTACGCGCTCTTCGGGCAGCGGTTCTTGCCTTTTTCTGCTGATTCCGCAGTAAGACAGGCGGCTGGCGATCAAGCGCGCGTCGCCATTCAAGTGACTCTTCCCTCCGGTGGAAGGCTGACTATTGCCAGAACTGTTCCGGCGGAGGTGTCGCGGCACCGACGTCCCGGCCTAGAGGCAGAGTACGACGGTCGCTCCCTTGCCGAGTCTGAGCTAGAGGAAGTCCTCACTGATGAGTTTGGGGCCGATGTCGCGACTCTTCATCGCCTGGCCTTTCTTCCGGAGGGCGCGGTTATCCAAGAGATTGGGGACCCGTTTAACCTGAATGATCACGTCAGCCGAATCTTTCACATAGAAGAATTCTCTCGGCTGGCAGAACGGGCGACAGCGTTGCAGCGGCAATTCACGCGAACTGGTGATGCCGTGCGAAGGGTTGAGAGACGGTCGACGGCCGATATCAGCCTTGAAATGGAGGGCCAATTGATGACCCTCGAGGACCGATCGCGCGAGTTGTTGGCTCGCCGCCTTGAGATCCAGCGAGACTTGACGGGTGCTAATGCCCAGGTGTCCTCCCTTAAGGACTGGATGACATACCGAGATCGGGTATCCGCGGAGAATCGGCGCGTAGAGGAGGTTCTTGCTTCTGTACGCGAGACTCTGAGTGTCGAAGTCGAAACTGGTGCTGCGATCGCGCTCGAGAATGCTGCCGCGGCTGCCCAAGTAGCTGTAGGCCTAGCGAGCCGCAGTTACGCTGAAGCTCAAGCGCGACTGCGGTTACTTCATGAGGGATTAGAACGGCTTCGCGATGCAGGCAGCCATTGTCCTGTGTGTCGTCGTCCGCTCAACGCTGAAGAGCGGAAGCACGCAGAAACCGAGTATGCGACCGAATTGGCAACCACCGAGGCAAACTTATCGACTGCGGACCAGCAGTTGCGCCAGGCAGAGCAACGCGCGACCCAGCTGAGCGCCTTGCAGGCTGCTCTTGAGGCAAGAGCCATTGAAGCTCCGGCTGGACCGGAACCAAACGCCCCTGAAGAAGTGCTCTTGGCCCGTGTTGAGGAACTCGGGGAGGCGCTTCGGCTCCATGATCAGGAGGTTGGCGCCATTCAGGCCGAGCGCTCGCAACTCCAGGAACAGCTTCGAGAAGTACAGGAACGTGACACTGGATGGCGGAATGCGGTGGGCGCTTACCGTCGCGCGGAACTCGCCGACCTCCTTGCGGCCACTCTCTCCGGGTATCGCGACCATATTGTGCGGGAGAGAGTAGAGCCCCTTCGAAAGGAACTGGCAGGTCGTTACGAGGAATTCTGGAGTGGGAGGCTGAACTTTGACGATGACGGTTCCCTGAGTCTCGAGAGGCAGGGTTTCTCCGTCGGGTTCCGTCATTTGAGTGGCGGTGAGCGTGCTTTCGCTGTGGTCCTGCTTCGCATTCTTGCGCAGCGCATGATGACGCGAGGGCGCTTTTTGTGGCTAGACGAGCCACTTGAACATGTCGATCCTCGTAATCGGCGGATACTGGCAGCACTGTTGAGCGAGGTCACTATGTGTCAGGAGATGCTTCAAGTGGTTGTGACTACCTACGAAGAGCGCGTGACTCGGCGCTTGGCCTCTCTTCCAAAAGAAGGGGTCGGAGCCCGAGTGGTGTACGTAGATTCGGAACCGCAGTCTCGAATACGTGGGATTTCACGTCAGTAAGGCGTCGTCGCCCTCCATCGAAGAACCACATCAAGAGTGTAGGTTCGGCGGGCAAGCCCCGAGAAACCGGTCGCCCGGGCAGTCTCAGCAAAAGAAAACCCGGCCCTCAAGGAGCCGGGTGGTATAGCGCTCCCCAAGGGAAGCATCATCCAACATACCAGGACACGGCCGCAACGGCTACCACCCCACGGGCCTCGCGACGCCGGCAGCCGGGTCGGGAAGCTGGTGGGCATAAAGGTCAGCGGGTACCAGTTGGTGCCACCAGTGCCGGGCGACGCCGTCGGCGGCCCTACCGCGGAGATCACCAGCTAGCTGGCTCAGCGAAGGGTTCACCACCCCGACCGGGACCTGCTGGCGGGCCTGCTGGACGGGGTAGCGGAGGTCGCTGTCGTTCGAGATCACCACTGCGGCATCGACGTCACCTTGAAGCACGTCTACCAGCAGGTGGGAGGCGACGTTCACATCGGAGCCCTTCTCCTCCCGATAGGCGTAGGAGACCATGAAGCTCGCTCCTGCGACGTCGGCTCCCGAGCGGTCCTGGACCATCACGGGCCACTGCGATCGGGTGATGACCGGCCTGCCTCCCGGACCGCGCGTCGCAAGCGGCGCCCGTTTCACCCTGGCCACGTAGTGACCGAGCTCGACGACGTCAACATTGTTGGAGCGCTGCAGAGCCCGGAGGTAGGTGTCCTGGTCCAGTCGGCCGCTCGCGTTGGTGGCGCCGTCGATGAGGGCGGTGCAGTAGACGACCCGTTCGATAATGGCGCCCGTCCAGTTACGCCGCCGGCTGACCAGGTCAGTGGCCAACGCCCTGAGGTCAAGCCAGCGCCAACCAGGAGCGCTTCGGCCGCAGAGCGACCGTGCGCCGTAATAGACGTTGAACCCGTCGACGTACACCCCGACCCGCATGAGATTGAGAGTACGCCTCTCGGAGGGCTATGTCCAGACTTTCCATCCATTGATGCCCGGAACTTCTGGACATGCGTGCTACAGTGGTCCGGTGGCCCTGTCCGCCAACATGCTCCGCTCAACCCTTGGGGATGCGGCCTACGACGCCCTGAAAGCCCTGGCGGCGAGCCAGAAGCCCCTGTCTGGCCGACAGGTGGCGACCGCAATCGGTGTGGCCCCGACCACCGCGACTGCAGCACTCGGCAGGCTCCGCGAGGCCGGGTTTGCCAGGTCCAGCCGAGAAGGCAGAGCCGACCGGTGGCACCTCGATACTGACCACCCGGTAGTCCGATCCTGGCTGGAGGAAACGCGAGGCGAACGGGGTGCAACCACGGTCCCCGGCATGAGCCCGTACCCCACGGGTGGTGGCGGCGTGACCTTCGAGCGCAAGGTGGCGGTCCAATACCTCGCCCACCTTCTCGTCGGCGATGCGGTCGCGGAGTTGGGCGATAACCGCTCTGTGGTCGGCGTGGCCTTCCAGCAAGCGCCAGGGCACTCAGTCGACGATCTCGTGATCCGTGCGGCGCGTCCCGACGAGACGGAGCCTTCACTCGTGCTCGCCGTTGCCGTCCGCCGCTCATCCGACGTTGTGGCGAGCGACGACTCGACCACGAAGCTCATCCGCGCCTTCATACAAGAGGTCGTCAACGCGCCGGTCGATGGTCCTGAGCATCGTCTTGCGCTCGTCGTCGCAGGCACCCAAGGCCACGCCACTCAACTCGCGTCGCTGGCCGGCCTCGCATCGAAGCAGATGGACGCGTCGAGCTTCTTCGATCTCGTCCGCACCCCAGGTAAGTTCGCTGCCGATATCCAGGGTCGACTGACCCAGCTCGAAGCGCTCGTCCGGCTCGCACTCGAAGGCCTCGGCGCCGCCGATTTCGGTGAAGAGTCGGTCGCGCAGCGAGCCTGGGAGCTGCTCTCCCGGCTCACAGTGCTAAT
This sequence comes from Acidimicrobiales bacterium, assembly GCA_052148655.1. GTDB lineage: Bacteria > Actinomycetota > Acidimicrobiia > Acidimicrobiales > Bog-793 > Fen-455. Next base: position 7,908 of record JBKQHU010000117.1, on the reverse strand, counting down.
GCCTCGCCTCGAGACCCCCGACGAAGCGGACTGGGCCGCGGTGACGAACGCCTTGACCTCTGTGGCTCGCGGTGCCGACCTCTACGGAGCATCGGGGTTACGAGATCGACTCGTCGCGCTCGCCGCTGAGTATTCACCGAAGGCCGCTACCGTCGACCTGAGCCTTCTTCGGCGCGATGTACACGAGCTACTTGACTCCGCGACGCGTCGCCACCGCCAGGGATGGCAGGCACTCACCCATCTCCACTCTCGGGCTGTATCCGTGCGAGCGGAGATCGCATCGAACGATGGCAGTCGAACCCTTCGGCTGGATCGAAGGGATGCAGCCGCCAAACTCCTCGCAGTCGTCGCATCTCCGGTGGCCGCTGTCGTTGCGCACGGCGATTCCGGCGTTGGCAAGAGCGCTCTTGTCGTTCACATGGCGGCCGACGCGGCAGAGACTTGTCCTGACACTACGCAGTTGTTGTGCCTCAACCTGCGCCATCTGCCTGCCACAACCCTGGCCCTTGAGTCCTTCCTCGGTGTCCCGCTGGCGACACTCCTTGCCGAGCTAAGTGCTCCTCAACGTCTGCTCGTCATCGATGGCGCTGACGCCATATCTGAGGGCATGCGAGAACCACTCCGGTATCTGGTGGACGCAGCCGTGCGGGCCGGCGTAAGGATCATCGCGGTCACCGCCAACGACACCAAGCAGCTCGTGCTCGACACGATCACCGAACGCGCTGGCGACGACGTCGCTGAATTTCCGATATTGCCTTTGAGCGACGCCGAAGTCGACCAGGTCGTAGCAGCGTTCGGTGAACTGGCAGCGCTGGCCACGAACCCACGATCGCGGGAGTTGCTCCGCAGGCCTGTCGTTGTCGACTTGCTGGTTCGAGGTGGCGTGGCGGGTGTGCCCTTGAGCGACGCGGACGCCATGCAGCAGATCTGGTTGGGCCTGGTTCGTCGCCACGAGCAATCCGACCGCGGGAGCCCGGACGCCCGCGAGGTTGCGCTCTTGACTCTAGCGGATCTGGCCCTACGCGGCGGCGACCCGCTCAAAGCCGTCGGAGCCATCGATCCCATTGCGCTCGATGGACTCCGCCGCGATGGGCTGCTACGGACCTCGGTCGATGACCCATTCCGAATCGGCCCGGAGTTCGCCCACGACGAGTTACGCCGCTATGCGGTCGCTCGTCTCATCTTGGGATCCGGCAATGCCACCTCGAAGCTGGTCGATGCACAGGTCCCGCGCTGGGCACTGGGCGCGGCTCGGCTCGCATGCCAGGCGATGCTTGCTGGACCGGACACGCCGGCGAACCCTCAGCGGGGCCGATATGCACGTCTGCAAGGAGAGTTCGACGGCTTGGTTGATGCCGGCCACGGGGTGCGGTGGGGCGATGTGCCCGGCGAAGCGCTCCTCACCCTTGGTGATCCAGACCCTGTCTTAAGCGACGCCTGGTCGGAGCTGCGTGCCGATTCCGGTTCCGGTCTGCGACGTCTCACTCGGCTTGTTGACCAGAGGCTCCGCGACGAGAACGGCCTCGTCCGGACTCTTGCGATCGAGCCACTCATCGCACTGGTGCTCGAGGACGACACTCCTTGGTCCGAAGAGCATCTCCGGGACCTGCTACGTGATTGGTTGCGAACTCTAGTCGTAGCCAACACGCCGGCCGGATACCTGCTCCGCCTTCGTCTGCATGACCGGTTGCTGGCGGCCTGCACTGCCGCGGATCGTCGTATGGAACAGGAGCGCGTAGCCGCTGCCGCAGCGCGGGCAGCCCGCTCGGCTGAGGAGATCGAACAAGAGGGCAGGACCACGGAGCGCAACCGCGCTCTCTTCGCCCTAATTGGCCGCCGCCGCAGTCCCCGTCCTAGCCGGCACAACCTTCCCCGGGAACTCACCGACGAGGTCATGGTGGAGTTGCTCGCGCTGCTCGGCCCTGATCTCGGCGAGGAAGGCGAAGCCGTCCTCCGGCGCGTGGCGCAGGACGCACCGGCATGGCTCGGGCCTGCCATCGAGGAGCTCTTCACCGGTCGCGCCCTCGCCGCCTACCGTCGAGGTTTCCTCGCCGAGATGACCCAGGCCTACTACCTCGACGAGGAAGAAAATGGCTCCGGCTTCCACGAGGACGGCATCAGGGATCACCACGCGCGCAGCTTCGGGATAACGCCCCTCGCCGCTTGGTATCGCGGACCGTTCATGGCTCTGTTCCACTCTGACTTCCGCAATGGGGTGGCTGTGTTGAACCGCTTGCTCAACCACGCTGCCCTTGCTCGTGCACGAACCTTGGCCGGCCACGAACATTATGGGTCAGCGGTCGACGATGCGGCGCTCGACGCCTATCGCACCGAGCTTGACATCACCGGAGCGCGCCGCGTTTACGTCGGCGACGACCACGTATGGAATTGGTACCGCGGTACCAGCGTCGGTCCCTACCCGTGCATGAGCGCCCTCCAGGCTCTTGAACGCGTATGCGACCAACTCGTTGACATCAGCATTCCCCTGGACAACATCGTCGCCATCCTGCTTGACAATTGCGAGAACCTTGCCATGGTCGGCCTTGTCGTTGGGCTGCTCGTGCGCCATCTCGAAGAAGCCGGCCGGTTGCTCGATCCGTATCTGGCAGAGCCGATGGTCTGGCACCAGGAGTTTGGACGCATGGTCCAGGAGAACAGCGGACTGGCAGCTTCCTCCGAGGGCATCCTCCATGCAGAACGCCGCAAGTGGTCTTTCCGGGAAGCGGCGATGCTCCTCGTACTGCGTGCTGATGAATCGCGAGCGGACGAACTCCGGACGATTGGTCAACAGCTCGTCGAGACCACTCGACAATTGGTCCTAAACACGCTCGGCGACGACACCGACGATACCGAGGTCGATAGACAGCTGGTCACGGTGCGCTCGTGGGCGAGTGGCCTCGACAAGGAGACCTATGAGGCTCACGAGGCCGAAGGGGGCGTATACATCCAAAGTCGGCCACCTGACGACATTGTCCAGGCGATGGAGAAAAGCAGCGGGGACCTGCTCCGCGCCCAGGAGGCGACCCGCCTAATGGTCCGCTACCACATACGCCCCAAGCAAGGCGCCTCCGAGCCCTTCACGGCCGACGAGCTCGTCTCCGATCTCGCCATCGCTAAGGACCTTCTTGAAAATCCTCCCGCCCTCAGCCCAAGCGGTCGGTGGGACACGCCTACCGCTGTCGCGGCTGCTGCTCTCGGAGCCCACCTCGTTGCAGGCATAGAGCTCCCGACGGAGTCGTTGCGATTTGCAGTCGATCTCCTGCTCCGCGTCGGCTCCGGCGAGCCGTCCTCGCGGCAGTACGACTTCGAGGAGTCATACTTCGAGCAGGGCGACGACCGAAGCGCTGCACACGCGCTCCCGATGCTGCTGTTGCCAACCGCGGCCAGACTGCGCGCACGACTGGACACCGAAGGCGGGTCACTCATCTACTCGCATGCATTATCAGCGGCGCGCAACCTCGCACGGTCGGAGATAAGGGAAGTTCGGGTTCAGCTCGCCCGCGGCCTCGACAGGCTCTGGGAGGCTCCCTGTGTCACCCGCGGAACATGCCATCATGAGACGGGGCTCCAGATCAGCATCGAGACGATGCGCGACTGTGTTCTCGGCCCCTGGGACCCGGAAATTGGTCGTCGTCAGATCAATCAGCTACCTGACCCAGTAGAGCAATCGCTTGCCGACACCGCGGGAGACGCCCTTTACTTCTCGCGTCTTGATGCAGCGATTCGCGCGTTTGCCCCGGCCGCGCGGGCTGAGATTTGCGTCTCACAGCGCGCACAGGATCTGCTCCTGGTGCTCCTGGCCGCGCACCGCCGTGCCCTGCTCTCGGACGAGAATGACATGGACCAGCGGGGCACGCACGCCCTCATCGTCGCACGGGCATTATTGACGATCGCAGCTGAAGGCAACGAGGCGCTCATTCACGAGCATATCGACGCGTACGGGGACAATTCGACGCTCCTGCACAGCTTGCTGGGCGCACTCTCCGCCGCCGCTGAGGAGTCACGAGGCCGAGCCGATACCGCAGCTCAGGTGTGGCCATCAGTTATTGCCCATGTGATTCGCCTGCACGAAACGGGGCACAGGCCGTTCGACGGAAGACACTATGGCGACTACACCCTGGCATCGCTACTACCCAACGGCGCTGGCGAAGTCTCCTATCTCTACCGTGAGCTCGACGGAGATCCGATCGCTTGGTGGGAGCCACTTTCGTGGCAATCCACGGTCGAGCAGTGGCTTCCTCTTGCGCAAGGGAACGCAACCTGCGTGGATCATCTCATCGGCTTCCTGAAACCGTTGCCACTCGGGGACCAGGTGCGCGTCGGCCTCCCCTGGGTAGCAAGCCTCGTCCTCCCCGATCCAGCCGAAGTTGCGAATCGCACCTACCTCTTGTCCTCGTGGCTAATCGAGGCTCGCGAGGTCGCGTCTGATCTAGGCCGGCTGTCCGACTGGCAGCGTGTCGTCGATGCGCTAGTCGTAGCCGGCGCATCCCGGCTCGCGCCGTACTCCGAGTAGCTTGCCTCCCTTAGCGGAGATGCTCCTCCGACATCCCGATGACGTCGATCACCAACCGCACGCAGAAGATCGCATCCGGTGAGCATCTCCTCGTCTGCGTCGAGGGTGCGATTTCGTGGCTTGTCCTCAAGGGGAAGCTCGATCGTCACGCCTCACGAATCGGTGTTGCTCCATTGTCGACAGCTTCGAACTCGAGCAGCCCTGACCTGACGTCCTTGTCGAATGGGTCGGGGACGGTCACAGACTCGCCCATGATTCAAGCGTCTTCTGTATGGCTTTCTGACCGTCACGGGGGTCCATGTACCCAAGTTGCTTCACCATCCTGCCGATTGCGTCAACGGTAAGATCCGCTGCTTCAGCGCGCGACAACGCACCTGTGAGGTTGGCTGCGTACATCATCTGCTGACCAGGGTTCTGCGGTGCTGGGTACTTGAATGAGTTCACAAGTGTGAGATTGATGACGTCCGAAAAGGCGTTGTTTCGCATTGAGTTGTCGCTGTTCATGTTGCTGGCTAGGAGCTGGATCTCGCACTTGGTCACCTCGGCATTTCGCGGAAGAATGTCGATCAGCGCTCCCGGCATCTCTGCCGTCACTGCGACGAGTCCCGTGCAGATGAGTTCAGCAACGGTCTCAAGCTGCAGCTTCTGTTCGACCGAGAACCCCATGTCGATGAAGCAAGTGACGCTCGAAGAACTCATAAGCTGGCCGGGCCCACGAACTTCAGCAAGCGCCGAGATCCCGTTCGAACCGTCTGTTCCGATTCGATAGACAGCGTGAACGTCATTTTGGTGGGCGCTTCGCTCGTACTCCCAACCCACAAGGCCAACGAAGGGCGGAGTGCCCAATCCAACCGACGAAGGTCCGTCGGCATACTTCGCTGTTAGCGATGCACCTTGGAGACTCCGCAGCCGCGCCACGACCTTGCTGGCATTCAGCACCGCCACCAACTTGTCTCGATCGTCGGCTTCGATCTCGAAGTCCTCGTGGACGTCACTGACTGTTCCCACGACTCTGATGGTGAGCAACGGCAGCTGGGTCCAGCCCTGCGGAGGACCACTCGTAGTGATGTGGTGGTAGTACTCCTTCGATCGCTGTGGAGCGACTCGTCGTCTAGCCCGTTCCGACAGGATCATCACCCGATCGACGAGATCACCAAAGAAGGCGCTCGCCCCAGAGATATTGATCACGTGTGTCTCTTGTTGTGTCGTAAGGCGCTCGGCTGCCTCGCGCAACCGACCCTCGTGCGCTGCGTAATACGTCGGGTACCGCCGGGTGGCTCGTCGCTCCATCGCTTCTCGGAGAGCGCGGTCCCACGTGGCCGACCAACCGACGCTTATGAGACCGAACCGGTCGAACACCTCGTCGAGGAGTTCATTCATAGCCGGACCGAAGTTCGAAAGCTCAAGATCCGTGTTTTTGAGCTCGGGCAAGGCGTAGTCACCATGGACCTTGATAACGGTGAGCGGAGCGTGATGAAGCGGTCTCATTCCATGCACTTGCGACTCGCTCGAAATCACTTGCGGGCTGAGATTCTCGTCGGCGAGTGCTCGTTCGATAAGGGGATCGAAGTTCGTGGTGATGATCACCTTGACGAGACCCATCGCACAGAGCTGTGCGAGCGAACGGTGAGCCGGGGTTGGCTCGATCGCGTTGTCGGGAGTGGGTTCGAAGAAACCGCGGAGCAAATCGCGCCGAGCGAGTTCAGTCGAAGCGAGGCCTTCGACCAGGTTCGAGTACGAGAGTTCGCCGTACCCTTGCTGCGCCCACCACTCCTCCGGCTTGAGCCCCGTCTCATCGATATCGACTTTGTGGTCACGAGCTACCCGCCGAACGAGTTCCTGGGCGACCTTCCACCCGGTGGGGATCCCGGCATCGGATGACATGCCGCTCCCGACCAAGACGGCATAGACGCCCGGCGAGTCGAACAGGCCGCCAGCCAAGGCGACTCGGTAGTCAATCTGGCGAAATTGGCCGGTCACTCGACCTAGCGATTCCTACGTCCCATTGGTCCAGTCTCGCGCGCCGCCTCTCGATCAGCTCCGGGAGAGGCCAAGGAGCGATGCGGCCGCCCAGCCGCAACGTCTAAGTGGATTCTGCAATCAGACGACTCGGTTCGCTCGTTCTGATCGGCCCCCCGGTACCCCCCGTCTCCTCTGGCGTCTGCTGTTAGCCCGCGCTGAGGCACGCTTGAGACACGAGCTGGGGTGAGCAGCAGGATCGACCTCGGGGCACGTCTAGGACCTGCGCTGAAGGCTTGCATTGTCGTCACAACAAGGGGCGTCCGGTCATCACACGTTACGCACAGAGTGCCGGCGACGACCGCCCAGGCGGCGCGCTTCGGGTATGCCGGCGGCTGGCTTGGGCGCCTGCTCAACACGTTCGCGGGGTAGCGCGGCGCGGCCTGTACGGTGAGTCCCATGCCGGACGCCCCGCCTCGCCCCGAGCCGTTCGCCCCGCAGACCGCCCCCGCGGCGCTCGAGGACCTCCGCGCGCGGCTGCGCGCGACTCGTTGGCCGGACGCGCCCGAGGACGCCGGGTGGTCGCTCGGGACCGACCTCGCCTACCTGCGCGAGCTCGTCGCCTATTGGGCGGACGGCTTCGACTGGCCGGCGCAGGAGGCGGCGCTCGCCCGGTTCCCCCACTTCCGCGTCCGCCTCGATGGCCTCGGAATCCACTTCGTGCACGTCCGGGCCGCCGCTCCGGCTGGGCCAGTCCTGCCGTTGGTCCTCAGCCACGGCTGGCCGGACTCGTTCTGGCGCTACGTCAAGGTCATCCCCCTGCTCACCGACCCCGGCGCGCACGGCGCCGACCCCGCCGACGCGTTCGACGTGGTCGTGCCCGACATGCCAGGCTTCGGGTACTCCGACCGCCCCACCGGCCCGCCCCCCGACTCGATCGCCGTCGCCGGACTGTGGGCCGAGCTCATGGGCGTCCTCGGCTATGCGCGCTTTGGCGCCGCAGGCGGGGACATCGGCAGCCACGTGAGCCGCTACCTCGCGCTCGACCATGCCGTCAGGGTCGTGGCCGTCCACCGCACCGACGCGGGCCTGCCCGTCTTCACTGGCGACCCGGCGGACCTCGCGCCCGAGGAGCGCGCCTGGCTCGAGGGCGCCGCGGCCTGGGGAGCGACCGAGGGCGCCTATGCCGCCATGCACCGCACCAAGCCCCAGACCGCCGCCTTCGGGCTCACCGACTCGCCAGCCGGGCTCGCGGCGTGGATCGTGGAGAAGCTCCGGGCGTGGAGCGACTGCGGCGGCAAGGTCGCGCGGCGCTTCACCAAGGACGAGATCCTCACGAACGTCACGCTCTACTGGCTCACGGGCACGATCGGCTCGTCGATGCGCATGTACCGCGCGAACGCCGCGATCCCGCCCGCGCAGCTTGCCCGCCGGGT
>JBKQHU010000116.1:0-12333 GCA_052148655.1 Acidimicrobiales bacterium | reverse complement strand
AACTTCAGCACGTAGGGGCTCTTCCTGGGCATTGGCATCCCCTCCTTGGGGGACACCGTACGTTACCGCAGGGCGACACTTACGTGATAGTAGTTACGTGCTTGTATTTATGGAGAAGGGTACTAAGTCTGCGCTGTGCCACCCGAGTTAGATTCTCTAACCTCACATAATCCCTGGTCAGCGCGCTCGGAGGAACTCGAATCCCCAACCTTCTGATCCGTAGGTAGCTCAATGTTGTCGCTGCTCGTGTCGTACCGTCCCGCATTCTGGCTCGTCCGGACTGCCTTCCAGCGGGGTGTCCGAACAGCGTGCGGCTGCGTGCGACGCTCTGGGACGGGTTTGTTGGCTCGAATGTTGGCTTTCTGTTGCCACCGGGGGACCTTGTCTGGGCACCAGCTCAGGCTCTCCTGGCGGCGGTCCCGAGCGTAAGTACTACATTTTGTGATACAATCCAGATGTGGCACGAGCGATCTCTGTCCGTCTAGACGATGAAGCGGACAAGGCCCTACGAACGTTGGAAGCGACCGGCATGAGTCAGTCCGAAGCGATTCGAGCCGCGCTAGTTGGTGAGGTCAGGCATCTACGTAGAAGCAACGAGCTCTCGGCAGAGGTGGCCTCGTTGGAGGCCGACGACGCCGACCGCGAAGAGATGTTGGCTGTCGCCGACCTGATGGAGGCACTTCGTGCTCCGGGGTGACGTATACCGATTCCGGCTACCCAAAGGCTCGGGGCATGAGCAGCACGGAGACCGTTACGCGGTCGTCGTGCAGGCCGACGAGTTCCTGCCGAGGTCAGTCGTGATCGTGGCGCCGACGTCCCGCAGCGCGCGCTCAGCGTCGTTTCGACCAGAGGCCGAGATAGCGGGCAATACCACTCGGGTTCTTGTTGAGCAGATTGGCGCCGTAGATACTCGACGTCTGGGCGAACTTGCAGGTCATCTAACCCACGAGGAGATGTGGGACATCGACGAGGCACTGGCTGCGGTTCTAGGGCTGCGCTAGGCAGTCACGAGCTGGTCTGCGGGCAGTTCAACAATGCTCTAGGTGCTCGATTCAGCGCGCTCGGAGGAACTCGAATCCCCAACCTTCTGATCTGTAGGTAGCTCTGTAGTGTCGCTGGTCGTGTCGTATCGTCCCACATCGTCGCGTTCTGGCTCGTACAGAACGCTGTACCGCGGGTCGTCTGCAACGGCGTGCAACTGCGTGCGACGCTCTGGAAGGGTTTGTTGGCTCGAATGTTGGCTTCTTTGCCGACAGGGACAGGGCTTCAGTGTGAGCAGCAGTCGTGAGTTCGTCGATCCAGATTGGTCTCACTGTGGGTCGCGCTACCGAGCATGAGAGCCGGAGTGGGCACGATGGTCACACCTGCCGCGTACTGTCCCCTCGATGCCACCGCTCCCGCGCGTAACCGGTCGACAGGTAGTGCAAGCTCTCGGCCGACTGGGCTGGGTGATCGTTGTCCAGATGGGTTCCCATGCTCAGCTCAAGCACACGACCCGTGGCGGCCGAGTCACCGTTCCGCTGCACGCGGGCGAGGTCATCACACCTGGCCTGCTCCGAGCGATCCTTGCCCAGGCAGGAGTGACTGCTGAGGACTTCCGAGCCGCACTATGAGAGGATGAACTTCGTGCGTACTTACACCATCGTCGTGGAGCCAGACGAGACTGGTGATCTCGTCGTTTCGGTCCCGGCCCTGCCCGGTTGCTTTACTCGCGGCAAGTCCCTAGACGAATGCAGACAACGCGCCGCCGAAGCTATCGAGGTCCATATCGCCGGGCTACGGGCTGACGGCGAGCCGGTCCCGGAAGAGATCGGCGCACCTCAGCTACTGACCGTCACAGTTGCGGCCTGAGCCCCCCGGCTCCCGACAACACTGGCTTACTCAGCGCGCTCGGAGGAACTCGAATCCCCAACCTTCTGATCCGTAGGTAGCTCCATAGTGTCGCAGGTTGTGTCGGATCGTCCCGCGTCGTCGCGTTCTGGCTCGTCCAGAACGCTGTACCGCGGGTCATCCGCTACGGCGTGCGACTGCGTGCGACGCTATGGGACGGGTTTGTTGGCTCGAATGTTGGCTTTCCGCGGCTACCAGCGGGGACCTTGTCTGGGCCACGAGAGGTGACTGGCGTGCTCGTAATCGCCCTAAGTACTACATTCTGTGATACAGTTCAAACATGGCACGAGCGATTTCTGTTCGCCTGGATGACGAGGCGGACAAGGCCTTACGAAGCCTCGAAGCGACCGGCATGAGTCAGTCCGAGGCGATCCGCGTCGCCCTGCTCAGCGAGGTCAAGCACCTACGCGAAAGCAAGGAACTCGCGGCCGAAGTGGCCTCGTTGGAAGCGGACGCCGCCGACCGCGAGGAGATGTTGGCCGTCGCCGAGCTGATGGAGGCACTTCGTGCTCCGAGGTGACGTGTACCGATTCCAGCTGCCCAAAGGTGTGGGACACGAGCAACAAGGCGACCGTTACGCAGTGGTCGTTCAAGGCGACGAGTTCCTGCCCAGGTCGGTGGTGATCGTGGCGCCGACTTCGCGCAGCGCGCGCCCGGCGTCGTTTCGACCCGAGGCCGAGATAGTCGGTGAGACGACGCGGGTCCTGGTTGAGCAGATCGGCGCCGTGGATGGTCGACGTTTAGGCGATCTCGCAGGCCATCTAACCCACGAGGAGATGTGGGGCATTGACGATGCGCTGGCTGCGGTTCTTGGGCTGCGCTAGTCATTGAGCGACTGGGCTACGGAACTCGCACAAGGCTCCACCCGCTCTGTTCAGCGCTCTCGGAGGAACTCGAATCCCCAGCCCTTTGATCCGTAGTTACCCTCAGCGTGTCGACTGGCGTCGATCTAAGGCTGTGAGCAGGGACGACGTTCGCCGAGTGTCGGCTGGTGTCGACCCTCTTGGCTGCCAAGTCCGAGTGTCTGACACCAGCGGATCGCGGTCCGCAAACCAGCTTACGAATTGGCTACAGAGACGTCGCGTCGACAACCCGGTGGGCGATTGACACGCAGCGTCGCGCTCGTTCCACAGCCTTTGCTGCAGCTGTTTGCGGAACGTTGTCGGGCTCGTACTCCGATCTCGTCTTCATTGGCAGCAGGCGGACAATATCGCGAGCGATTGCGACGCCATCGGGACCGGCTTCATCCAGGAGAGTCAGCAGCTCGTCATGGTCCTGGCCGGCGGCGCGCCTTCCCAAACGTGCTCCGGTCAGAGCGTCGGCCGCGTTCACGGCAGCGTGGATCGCGAGGCTTGTCGCGGCGATCGCCCGACCTGCGCTTAGCTCAGCCGCAGCCGCGACAAGGAATTCCTCTGCTTTGCGGACATAGGCGACGACCTGATCCCTGGTCACGGGCCGCGTGCGTGACTGCCTAGGCACTCCGCTGCCCTCGCAGGCCTTCGAGCGACTTGCCGTGGACGACAACTCCGTCCCGAACGATGTCGGCCCACAACGTCTTGTGGCTTCGTAGGAAGCGGCCCACGCTGCTCTCGCTTGTCTCGACGACCTCCACTCGGTTGCCGGTCAGTCGATGTGCGAACTGGCGCCAACCTTCGACCGCTGCGGCCCACCGGTAGTCGTCGCCATTCATGCCTTTTGGCTGCACAAAGAGCACGTCAAGGTCGCTATCAGCTTCAGCCTCGCCTCGGGCGAATGAGCCGAACACGATGACACTGACGGGACTCGGCTCGAGAGTCTCGGCTTGTGAGCCAAGCTCGGCGAGAACTGTCTCGCGGCTCCTGCTGAGCGCTCGCACAACCCGCGAGCCGACGTTGTCGTCCACGAGGCGAAACAGCGCCGAAGGTGGCGCTTCTCGGCGCTCGACCAACCCAGAACGGACCAACTCGGGCAGTACCCGAGATGCCTGTGCCGGACTGGTACCGGCGAGAAGGGCGATCGTGCGCAGATTGAGGTAGGCAGTGCTCTCCGCGAGGACGGCGAGTATTCGACCTTGCGCACCTGGGATGACGCTTTGCACGGGTCGGCGAAAGTCCACGCTTCAGCTTAGAATATCGATCACGAATGAAACGATCGTTTCTTGTATGCACGCATCAGTAGGACGCCTGGTCGGAGGCCGTCCAGGTTCTAGCGGCGCGCGGCGACGTTCCTGCCCAGTGACCATCGAGCCCGCGCCCGCGGCGGCCTGGAGCACCCCACTGCTACTGCTCGGTGACTTGCCTTGGCGTCAAGCACACTCTGGAGTATGGGCGGCGGAGGGGCGTGAGATGCGAGTCCGAGGCAAGAAGAGCCCGCAATTGATCCAATGAGCGACTGGCCTGAGGAGCGTCGCTCGGCTGACCTTGCTCGGCGGGTCGCGGAACTCGAGGCGGAGAACCACCGCCTGCGCGACCTGCTTGGCCTGGGGCGCGAAGACCGTGCAGTTTCGGCGAGTCCTTGGGAGCCGACACTCTTTCCGGCGGAAGGGCCACCTGTGGTCTCGGGGGTTACACGGCGTTCCTCGCCGCAACAGAAGGTCGAACTGTTCCGAGCATTGTTCCGGGGCAGGGACGATGCCTACGCACTCCGCTGGGAAAATGGCCGGACTGACAAGTCAGGGTGGGGACCGGCTATCAAGGGTGGATGGGCGAATAGTCGCAGGCCCGACAGGGAGTTGCTGGCTTTGAGCGACGAGGTCGTCGCAGATCATCTCGCAGGGCGGATCAGTGTGGGCCTTTACCCACTGCTGGGAGATGACACGTGCTGTTTGTTGGCGTGCGACTTCGACGGCGCGGGGTGGACGCTTGACGCCCTTGCCTACCTTGACGCCGCCAGGGCCGCCGGTATTCCAGCAGCCCTCGAGCGGTCTCGATCGGGAGACGGCGGCCACGTGTGGGTGTTCTTCAGCGACCGTGTGCTTGCCAGCTCGGCTCGACGAATCGGCGCCTACCTCGTGCGCGAGGCGATGATGACCCGCGCGGAGCTCGACCTCACGAGCTACGACCGGCTCTTCCCAGCACAGGATTTCCTGCCCAGACAAGGGTTTGGCAACCTCATTGCCCTTCCGCTCCAGGGTGAGTGCCGCAACGAGGGAACGACCGTCTTCCTCGACCCGTCGACGCTTGAGCCCTATCCGGACCAGTGGGAGTTTCTGGCGTCCGTCAGTCGCCTGAGTCGCGAGGCCGCGACCGTTCTCGCCGAGAACCTCGGCGACGTGCCAGTCGGCCCGGATGTGTGGCCTTACCGTCGCCCGAGTCGCTTACGAGGCTCACCCCCGCCGCCCGCGTCAATACGCGCATCGGCTTCCGCGATGTTGGCAGTGGACCGCATCGGGCTGCCACCGGCCTTGCTCGCCACGTTGAAGCACGTCGCGTCATTGCACAATCCAGAGTTCTACGAGAAGGAACAGAACCGGTTCTGGACCGGCAACACGCCGCGCTTCATCCGCTGCTATGGCGAGACACTCGACCAACTCCTCCTTCCTCGGGGGGTCCGTCCGCAAGCTGAGGCGATCGCTATCGAGGCCGGGAGCCGGCTCAACGTCATCGAGGCGTACGAGGCCACAGATACCGTCGAGCACGAGCTGCAAGTGATTCTGCGCCCCGACCAGCAGGATGCAGTTGACGCGCTTGTCGTCCACGAGCTCGGCATGCTTGTTGCTCCGCCCGGCGCCGGCAAAACTTTGATGGCCTGCGCGCTCATCGCCTTCCATCGCGTGCCGGCTCTCGTAATCGTTGACCGCCAGCACCTTGTCGAGCAGTGGCGAGAACGTTTGGCCACATACCTCGGTCTTGACAGGAAGCGGATCGGCCTGCTCGCTACCAATCGGAAGGCAAGCGGTGTCGTAGACCTGGCGATGGCCCAAGGTCTTGCCCGTCGGGACGACCTGGTGGAGGTCACGAAACGCTACGGTCTCGTGGTTGTCGACGAATGCCACCACGTCCCCTCGGTGACCTTCGAGCGAGCGGTTCGCCAGATCCCAGTGAGGCGATGGCTCGGCCTAACAGCGACTCCTTATCGGCGCGATCGGTTGCAGGCGATGATGGCGATGTACTGCGGCCCGATCAGGCATCGGATGTCGGAGTCGTCCGATGTCCAGTTGCTGCACCGGGAGTTGGTCATCCACGAGACCGCGCATGCCGAAATCCCAGGCAGACACATCCAGGAGATCTTCCGGGGGATCGTGGCCGATGCCGACAGGACGAAGTTGGTCTGCGAAGACATTTCGGCATCGGTCAACGAAGGACGAAACAACCTTGTGCTCACCCGCTGGACCGAACATCTCGACGCGATCGTCGAGGAGCTCAACAGGCGCGGGCTCGCTGCCCTCGTGCTCAAGGGAGGCATGAGCAAGAATGCGAGGCAGGCGATAGTCGATCAACTGGCGCAGCCTGGGCTGGTCGGCACAGTCCTCGTTGCTACCGCGAGCTTCCTTGGTGAGGGCTTTGACTGCCCGGCTCTCGACACCGTGTTTCTGGCGTTCCCCATCAGATTCAAGGGCAGCATCGTCCAGTACGTCGGTCGGATCTTACGGTCGACACCTGACAAGACACGGGTTGTCGTACACGATTACATCGACGTGGAGGTTCCCGCGCTCGCGAGTATGTACAGCGAGCGCGCCCGTGGATACGCCAGTCTGGGTTTCCACCCGCCCAAAAAGCCGCCGAGTCGGCGGTGATCACTCGTCGTTTGAACGGGCCATCATGTGTGAGACACAACATGATCACGGGCGGTACAGGAGGGGTTAGTCGAGCTTGTCGGCGACGTCCAGATGGTCGACCGACCGTGTCCCTGGTTGCCGGGTGGCTGTTTGTCGATCTGTGTCGATTGGCTTGGCTGCCAGCTTGGCTGTCAAAGGAGTGTACGTCCAAAGCAGTACTTGCCCTTTACCTGGACTTACTCGCTCGGAGGAACTCGAATCCCCAACCTTTTGATCCGTAGGCTCCATAGTGTCGCTGCTCGTGTCAGATTGTCCCGCGTTGTCGCATTTCGTCTCGTCCAGATGGTCGTTCCGCGGTTCTTGCGCAACAGCGTGCGACGGTGTGCGACGCACTGGGACGGGTTTGTTGGCTCAAATGTTGGCTTTTTCGCGCCGCCTCTGCCGGTGGCGGAGCCGACTACCACGCTTGTCGTCCGTCGACTCTGGACGGCCGACGCTCCGATGGGAGAGCCGTGGTACGCACTTCTTCGCCGGACTTGACCCGGACCATCCGCGTTTTCGACCCCCAAATCTCCGCTGGATAGGTGAGAGCAAACCTTGAAGCCTCAGGTCCCTGCGTGAAGCGACTGGGGCTGATCAGGGATCGGCGGGTTCTCCGTGAACCACCAGGCTTGTCGCCCCTAACTCTACGAAGCTGCTTTCGTCGAGCGCGGAGAGAATCCGATCTGCGTTCGTGTTGAACAACCCAAGTAAGTCGGTATTGCTGACGTTGCCAGTCACGATTGCCAAGAGCCGACTCGGCTGCCCGCGAAGCAGGTGACTGTGACGGAAGTCGGAGTCCTTGCTGACCACGACACGGCCCTCCTCATCGGCTGCCGCGATCACTTCCGCGTCCGTACTGTGGTTTCCGTTGGGCAGGTCCGATACATGGACGGCATCGCGTCCCATCTCGGTCAGCAGCCGACAGAGCTGTTTGGGGAGCTGGGTATCGACGAGGAATCTCACGCGGCGTCGAGAGGCGTTACCCGTCGCGTGCCCAACGCGATGGCCGCGAACTCGAGTGCGGCCAGGAGGTCGTCTTGTTCGAGGTCTGGGTAGTCGGCAAGGATCTCTTCGGTGGACATACCGGCCGCCAGAAGCTCGAGAAGCGACTCCACCGGGTACCGCAGGCCGCGAACGACCGGTCGACCGTGGCAGATGGCTTGGTCGCTGGTGATTCGGTCCAGGTGCGACATGTCGCCAATTCTACCGAGGCAGTCGCCCGTAAGTTCCACCGGCGACCCGTGTCGGCTCAAGCACGTGTTTGCGAGCGCGAACACCTGACTCGCGGTCGGTGATTGGGCAGCGCAAGCCGCCTAACTGGCCTGCTCAGCGCGCTCGGAGGAACTCGAATCCCCAACCTTCTGATCCGTAGGTAGCTCAACACCGTCGCAGGTCGTGTCGGATCGTCCCAAGTCGTCGCATTCCGGCCTGTCCACGGGGACGTCTCGGGGGCCATCCGGAACGGCGTGCAACTGCGTGCGACGCTCTGGGACGGGTTTGTTGGCTCAAATGTTGGCTTTTTTGCCGACAGGGACAGGGCTTCAGTGTGAGCAGCAGTCGTGAGTTCGTCGATCCAGATTGGTCTCACTGTGGGTCGCGCTACCGAGCATGAGAACCGGAGTGGGCACGAGCGTCACACCTGCCGCGTACTATCCCCTCGATGCCACCGCTCCCACGCGTAACCGGTCGACAGGTAGTGCAAGCTCTCGGCCGACTGGGCTGGGTGATCGTGGTATCCTTACTTCAAATCGAATGTAAGGAGACGACGTGGACGCCGCAGCCAAGGTCACCTCGAAGGGTCAGGTGACCCTTCCCAAGACAGTTCGCGAGGCTCTCGGCATTGAGAGTGGCGACGAAGTGGTGTTCCGTGTCGAGGGCGATCGAGCAGTCCTTGCGAGGACGCCGGACTTCCTCGAGCTCGCGGGAAGCGTCTCGGTGCCCGCGGCGAAGCGCAACGTAGCTTGGGATGACGTGCTGCGCAAGACGCGGGAGTCTCGAGCACTGTTTCGCCGGTGAGCGCCTTCGTCGATACGAACGTCCTCATCCGGCACCTCACGGGTGATCCAGTAGAGATGGCGACCAGGGCGACGTCGTACCTCCGGACCGAAACTGAGCTGCTGGTTACTGATCTCGTGGTGGCGGAGACGGTCTACGTGCTCGAGTCGTTCTACGAGACACCCCGTGAACAAGTCGCTGTGGCACTTCGATCACTCATCGCTCTCGCCTCAGTCGAGACGGTCGACTCGGCATTACTCCTTCGGGCTCTCGAGGTGTACGAGATTGATCGCATCGACTTCGCTGAGGCGTACCTCGTCGCGAGTGCTGAGAGTACCGGGGTCAACCGGATTGCGTCATTTGATCGGTCCATCGATCGCGTCCGTACGGTGGAGCGCGTCGAACCCGGGAGCTAACCCAAGGCGCGACGATGTTCGATTGGAACGGTGGCACCGCCGAGCTGAGCATCTGTGCGGCCTTCCCTGAAACTCGACGTGTCGCCAAGATAGGTCGGAGGGCCGTCCCGGCCAGCTGCACCATCCCAGTGGTGTCAAGGCTCGCGTGGCGAGACCGGCCAGCAGCGGCTCGTTACACCAATTTCGTTCCAGGCGTTAATGGAGACGATCAGCCCGAGGATCGCGGCCGTCTGCTGTTGGCCGAGCACCCTTAGGGCGTCGCCAACGACGGAGTCGGGTGCGTGCGTCTCTGACAGGCGGGTGACGCTGTCGGTCAACGCGAGGGCGGCGCGTTCGACTTCGGTAAAGAGGGATGCATCCGGCCAGACGGCGACGGCGTCGACGCGTTGCGAGCTGACACCTGCTCGACGAGCGTCGCTGGCATGGGTGTCGACGCAGTAGACACACCCGTTGATCTGTGACGCGCGTAGACGGACGAGTTCGACCAGCTGGGGGTCGACCTGGGCGTTTGCGAGGTCCTCAATCGCTGCCTGGTGGAGGCCCGCGACGGCCTTGGAAGTGGCCGGCGCCAGGGCGTCGAAGTCGAAGCGAACCGGCACGGGTACATGGCTTGGCTGTTTCGGGGTCGGCTCGGCGGTCGTTGGCATAGGAATCGTCTCCTGTTGTCGGCTTGCGCTTGGATCGGTACTGTCAGGCGGGTCTGTCTTAACTCGGCCGGCTGATGAACTCGGGCTGGTCCAGCACCCGCAGCCAGCTGCCGTCGGCTTGGCGACGGACGACCTGGGCGCGGGCACCGGCGCCGTCGCGCGGTGGTGTCGAGGTGAGGGCGATGTCGCCGCGGATCAGGGTGGGAAGGGGTGGCTCGGGCGTGAAATGGGGGCGGTGGGTGAGCACGCTCTGCCAAAGGTCGCGGATGGCCCCGCGCCCGATGGTGAGCTGCCCAGGCGGGTACGCCATCACGGCGTCGGGTTCGTAGAGTTCGGCGACCCCATCTGCATCGCCGGCGTTGGAACGCTCGACGAACAGCCGGGTCAGGTCTTCTGGCGTCGCTGCCTTCTCGCGAGTGGCCACGTCTGTCATAGCGGTTCTTCCTTTCTCACGCTTCTTGGTGGCAGCGTCAATCTTGCGCCGGCACTCGTCATGAGTCAAACAGATACTTCAGATAACTGCTAGAATCAACGCTCATGGATCTCCGCCAGCTCGAGTATTTCGTCGCCGTGGCCGAGGAAACCAACTTCACCCGAGCCGCCGAGCGGGTCCACATCAGCCAGTCCGGGGTGAGCGCGCAGATCAAACAACTCGAACGCGAGCTCGGCACGGAACTGTTCGACCGCTCGGCCCGCACCGCCAGGCTCACCGCCGCTGGCGAAGCTGCCCTCGAGCACGCACGCGCCGCGCTGGCCGCTGCGCAGGCGTTCGGCGAGGCCGTAAGCGAGACGAGCCAGCTGTTGCGCGGCTGCCTGACGGTGGGAATGGTGGTCGGCTGCGCGATTACGCCCTTTTTCGACGCGCTTGCGAGCTTCCATGAGGCACACCCCGCGGTGGAGGTCACCGTGCGCGAAGGCGGCTCCGACCAACTGATCGACGAGCTGCGCCGTGGCGGCGTCGACCTCGCCCTCGTCGGCTGCGCGCACCGTCCGCCCGAGGATCTTGCCTCGCTCGTCATCGTCAGCGAGGGACTCGTCGCCGTCGTTCCATCTGGCCACGAGCTGGCCGGTCGCGAGACCACCACCCTCGTGCAGGTGGCGAGACACCCGATCGTGTGCATGCCAACCGGAACGGGGCTGCGCGCCGTGCTCGACCAGGCCTGCGCCGCCCGCAATCTCCGACCGCGGATCGTGATCCAAGCTGCCGCAGCCGAGTCCATCGCCGACCTCGCCGCCCGAGGACTCGGCGTCGGCATCCTCAGCAGTTCACTGGCCTCCGCCCACAAAACGCGGCTTCGGGTCCTCCCCATCCGCGACGTGGCGATCCCCGCCTTGTTGGCTGTTCTTTGGCGCCGGAGCGGAAGCGTGGCCGCCCGCGAGCTGGCGGAGCGATGCCGTACGGCGTTCCATATCGCGACGCCTGCTGCTTAACGCACACGGGCTCAGCGGCCGACTGTTGGCCGAGTCAATGAGCCGACAAATTGGATGTTTAGCCTGCGCTGTGCCACTGGAATCAGAGTCTCTAAACCCACGTAATCCCTTGTCAGCGTGTTCGGAGGTACCGGAACCGCCAACCTTCTGACAGGGCGCCTAGCCTTGGCCGTGCTACCAGAATTGGATCTTTACCCGACATAATCCCTGGTCAGCGCGCTCGGAGGAACTCGAATCCCCAACCTTCTGATCCGTAGTCGGGTCCCGGACGTCCAGCCTGTGTGCTCTGGTCCGTATGGGCAGCTCAGGTCGGGTGCTCAGTCCAGCTCGTAGGACCCAGTCTTGCCGGTAGTCCCGAGTTGAGTAGCAAAGCAGTAGCAAGAGAATCTGAGGTGGCTCGCCAGTCGCTAAGCCGGAGCTCCCGCTCGCCATCGACAGTGTGGACCCGTTCGGTGAGCCGGATAGCGAAGTCCGGTCTGAGCTGGGGATCCGGACACCAGGCGCGCATCCTGATGGGAAACGGCCGCGCAACTCCTTTGGGCAGCCTAGCCGGCGGATTAAGAGTCGGCCCAGGGTCGTCCAGTCGATGTGCTCCTGTTCATTTAGCCTGCTCACATGTGGGGCGGAGTCCAGCTTGTAGGCCCCAGTCCAGCCCGTCCCGCCTGTTCGAGTAGCAAAGGTGTAGCAAAGAGCGCAAGGTCCGATGTCAATGGCGAATCATGCGGCAGCCGAGCGGGACAGTGGACAACCGGCCGACGGTTCGAGTCCTGTCAGGTGAGGTGAGCAGACTCGAGCTGCCGACTTCCCACTTTGCGAATGCGGATTCGATATCACTGCAGGCAGGCTGTTCCTGTCGCTCGCCAGCATGATGGGACCACTTCACCGCCAGCAGCATGGGACCGGGTCCGGGTTTCTTTCAGCGTCGGCGTGGTGATGATTCAGGGATAGTCAGCTGAGGTCAAGCGCGCCGGCGGCGACGCTGGCTGGGCTCGTTCTGATCTCCAGGTGAGGGCTTCTGGCGACTGCGGTAGCTCTCGCCTTCCAAGATGAGCTCGTAGGCCGATGACTGCAGTCGGTCGATGGCCGACTGGGCAAGAAGAGCATCGGCCATCAGCGCCAACCATTCGATCGGCTCTCTGTTCGAGGTCGTGACCGTGGCCGCCTGGCGGTGCCGCTCGACGATCAGCTCGTAGACATCAGCGGTGTCGGCGGCATC
>JBKQHU010000115.1:0-2769 GCA_052148655.1 Acidimicrobiales bacterium | reverse complement strand
CCAACTTGTGCTCTGTGGAGCCGCGGGTGCCCCCTTAATTCAGGGCCGTCCTAGGGGTGCTCGGCGACGAACGCAGCGTACCGGCGACCGTCATCCACGCCGAGCGGTCCCGAACCCCTCGCCGTCGAACATTGCGGCCCGGTCACAGGATGCCGCCCGTACGGACTCAACGGCTAGGGAAACAGGTCCCTTCCTCGCATAAGTCGAACAGCGCCACCGACCCGTACCGGGGGCGGGTCCCAAGCCGATCAGAACATGCCAGCGGCGACCACTACGCCATCGACCACCAGGAGACTCAGCCGATTTACCCGGCGGTCGAAGGTGTAATTACTCTCCCTGTCCATTTCCCGGATCATCTCGATTCCGTCCATCGAAGCGGCTGCCTGTCGAGCATCCTCGATTCGGAGACCGACGAAGACCTCCGTTGTTGGTCCTTCGAAGTTCTTCCCGATCCAATCCACCATCAGAGGCGCTCGCCGAGGCTGTTGCGTTGACACTTTGAGGACGCAGGCGACGCTCCTATCAGTTGTCAAGCCCTTTTTTATGCGAACAGCGGACAGAACAGTGATGAGTCACTCGGGGGGAGGACATGCTCTTATCAGGCCACGCGTTCACAGAGCGTTGTCCCGGACCGTGGGCCGGCGAGTCGCCGGAAAGTCAACCCCGAAGGGCGACAGTTAGGGGGTGAGCCAGACCCACGGTCCGAGGATTCAGCCGCGAGGCAGGTAGCGGTAGAGCTCGCGGGCGACGTAGCGCTTGAGGAGTCGGATGACGTCTCGCTTGGAGCGTCCCTCCTTCACCTTGCGCTCGAAGTAGGCGGTGGTCTCGGGATCGTGGGCGATGCGGACCATGACGATGCGCCACAGCGCGCTGTTGGCGTGGCGGTCACCACCGCGATCGAGGCGGTGCCGGTTGCTCTTGCCCGACGAGGCCGGGATGGGGGCGACCCCGCACAGATGTGCCCAGGCCGCCTCTGAGTGCAGCCGTTCGGGGTTGTCGCCGGCGCTGACCAACAGGGCGGCCGCGGTGTCAGGGCCGACGCCGAAGCACCCCAGCAGCTCTGGTGCAGTGGCCTCCAACAGCTTCTCGATCCGCTGGTCGAGCTCGGCGATCTCGTCGTCGAGCCCTTGGATCCGGCGGGCCAGCGAGCACAGCGACGCCTTGTGGGCCGCCATCACGGGATCTCCCGAACGCGACGGCCGTAGCCTCGCCGCCTCGGCGGTCAGCGCTGTCACGGTCATGCCTCTGAGGCGACAACGCAGCTGGTCGGGGGCGGTGATCACCAGGTGGCGCATCTGGGTCAGGGCCTTGACGCGGGCCGCTCGGGCCGAACGCTTGGCGACGACGAGGACCCGGATGGCCTCGACGGCCCCGTCCTTGGATTTAGAGATGCTCTTCGCCCGGCCGCCCAGAGCGGCTCGAGCTGCCTCGACGGCGTCGAGGGGATCGGACTTGCCCGAGCGCCGCCGCTCGGCCCGATTGGGCCGGTCGACCTCGATCACCTCGACGTCGGCTCGGCGCAGGAAACGGGCCAGGCCCGCTCCATAGGAGCCGGTGCCCTCCACCCCCACCTTGGTGAGCGCACCGAAGCCCTCGAGCCAAGTGAGCAGCGCCTGGTAGCCGGCGGGGTCGGTGTCGAAGCGCTCCGTGCCGAGCAGTGCTCCGAGCGGGTCGAGGGCGGCGGCGACATGGACGTCGAGGTGGGTGTCGACACCACCGGTCACACCCCGCGCAGCTTCTACGATGGTCATGGTCATCCCTTCTGTTAACGGTGTTAGGGATGGCACGGCCGTTCCGGATCGGAGCGACGGGCGGTCTGGGTTGTTCTAGCAACCCCGACCAATCACCCTTTCTCGGAGACGGGACGTGCCGCTGTCAATGTGCGAGACAGGCCGAACCTGCCAAGCACTCCTGAAGCTATTCAGGACAAGCAGTGCAGCGGTGGATCCTCCAGACCATTGTCACTGTTCGGGGGCAGTGGCTCTGCTCTTCTAGAGATGCCTGATGACAGTCGCTGGCACACCCGCGGCCAGTGTCGCCGGTGGGACGTCATGCGACACGACCGCCCCGGCTGCAACGACGGAATCAGCTCCGATGGTCACTCCGGGCAAGACCGTGGCAGCGGTTCCGATCCACACATTCCTCTCAATCGTGATCGGCTCCACGGTGATGTAAGCCCGTCGCTTGTCCGGCTCGACAGGGTGACCGGCCGTAACCAGGTTGACCTTGTTGGCGATCATCACCTCGTCCGCGATGTCGATGGCTCCGTGTCCGGTGAACATGCACTCGTAACCGATGAAGACGGACCGACCGATGGTGATGTTCAGCCCGTAGTCCGCATAGAAAGGAGGGATGAGATGGAACGAGTCACCAACAGGCTTGCCGATCAACTCCTCGAAGACTTCTCGGACCAGCTCGGGCTCGTCCCAGCAGTATCCGCTCAGTTTGGAGGAGAGTCGGGTCGCCACCTTGATGCGCTCGGAAATGGCGCGGAACTCCGGCGATCTCGCGCCGATCCACTGACTTTCATCCATCAGAACCCTCACTTCCCAGTGCTGTGAGTGACTGGCGAGGCTAGATGAGCGTTGTATCCGAGGGTCGGATGCCGACGGGCGCTGAGCTCAGTCCGCAGGCCACGGGCTGGCTTGAACCCACCGCCGACGGAGCCAGCCGACGACTTATCCACACGCTCCGAAGTGTCGAAGTGGCCCACCTCCCGGTGCAAGGAAACACCCTCAGCGCTTGTCGCTGCCTTGGGCATGTCAGTAG
>JBKQHU010000114.1:0-4381 GCA_052148655.1 Acidimicrobiales bacterium | reverse complement strand
GGCTCGGCCCTCCTCGGTCAGCCCGTCGTCACCGTCGGCACCACCGTCGTGAACGAC
This sequence comes from Acidimicrobiales bacterium, assembly GCA_052148655.1. Classification (GTDB taxonomy): domain Bacteria; phylum Actinomycetota; class Acidimicrobiia; order Acidimicrobiales; family Bog-793; genus Fen-455. The sequence goes on along the minus strand of JBKQHU010000114.1, from coordinate 4,324 downwards.
GCCCAGCAGCGGGCTGCGCATGAGGTCGACGTCGTGGCGCTCGGCCCGGGCAGCGGCCCGAGGCGCCGGGCGGTCGAGGCGATCGGCGAAGCGAAGCTGCGCGAGCTCGGCGTCAGCGACCTTAGGCGGCTGGAGCGAATCCGCGGACTGCTGTCGGGCGCCGCCGGTGCCCAGTTCATCCTTGTGTCGGAGCTGGGTTTCGCCGAGGACCTGAAGAGTGAGGCGGCCGCGCGCCTCGACGTCCACCTCATCAGTCTCGAGGAGATCTACTCGAGCTGAGCTTTCGCCTCCAGGACACGGACCAGAGCTTGAGGATCCCGCCGGCGACCTACCAGTCGGTGATGTCGTCGACCTGCCCGGGCTGCGCTCTATCGAACCCTCGGTCTCCAGATCACCTATCAGCGCTTCGGAAAGACCGAAGAGGTGCAACTGCGGACAGCGCTCAGTGCCGTGGACCTGGATCATGTCGGTGTCGGTCTCACTGACGTAAATACCTTGGTCACAGCTCCGAGAGGCGTGGAGCTGGAGCGTGTCGGAGGGGGGACGTGACGAGGACTACTTCCTCTGTTCGTTCTGCTTACGATGACAAGACTCGCGTCGGAGTAGGCCGCTACTGCGACCCGTAGGCCTTCGTGGATGCGACGGCGGCGACAACGTCGTTCGCAGAAATTGGGTCGAAGTTTCACTCCCGTCTTCCCAAGGATCATGCTGGAAGTCGTCCCAGGTTCCGAAGATCTGCCTATACTTCTGGCTATGACCGAACTGCCACTGGCCGACGCCCGGAACCGTCTCTCGGAACTTGTGGCTGATGTGGAACAGACTCAGGAGCGGGTGATGATCACCAAGCACGGACATCCCGCCGCGGTCCTGATCTCCCCTGATGATTTGGCATCGCTAGAGGAGACCCTCGACGTCCTGTCGGATCCGGATGCTCTCGCCGACATCCGGGAGGCCGAAGCTGAAGCTGACCGTGGCGAGTACACATCGGCTGCGCAGATGCAGCTTCTCTTGGAGGAGCGAAGGCGCCGCGATAGTGGCGCTGCGTGAACGAGCGTTACGAGCTACGCGTCTACAGTCCGGCTCGCAAAGCGCTCGAGCACCGCCTACCGCTGTCGGTCGCACTCGCAGTGTGGGAGTTCTGCGACGGCCCGCTTCGTAACGAGCCGCGTCGATTAGGAAGGCCGTTGGGCCGCGAGCTCATTGGGTACTTCTCAGCGCGTCGCGGCCCCTACCGGGTCATCTACCGGGTTGACGATAGGGCCAGGGTTGTCCATGTAGTTCGGATCGAGCACCGCGCCGATGTCTATCGTCGACGCTGAAGGCAAGTCGTAACCCTTCTATCCTCGGTGAAGGACACCGTGGAACGATCGGTCTGTGCGATAGAGCCCGACTGCCCAAGCTCCCCCAACAAAGACAACGGCCGGACAATAGGGTCGGCCGCTACTGCGACCTGGCAACTAGGCATTGTATTCAGCACCTCAATGACACCAACGCCGCAAACGGGGATCCGCGGTCGAGCGTTCCATTAGGCACAGGTCCGTTATGCGATTCCGTCTCGTTCCACAGGTTACTGTGTGGTGCTTGGTGGACGGAACGGATAGGGCTGGAGCTTATACTTTTTGCACCAGGCGAGGTAATGGTCAGCACCTTTTGGAGGTGGCGGATTGTGCCGATTTATGGGAATCCCAAGCGTTCGCGAGATGGCTCGCCGCGTTCGTATCATCTCCGTCCACATGCGGACAATGCAATATAGAGCTATCGCATAGACTACGACGCCAAGGATCCAGATGAGCTGAGAGTTGACTTTGACTCCGACTAATACAAGCACGAAGCCCGCGGCTCCAGAGAGCCACGTTCGTACGGTCCAGCGGCTCGTTGCAACTCGATGAGCGGCGGCGTCGGGGCCTGCCCTCCAAGTCCATTCCTGAAGCTCCAAATCGCGGATGGACGACTTGGCTTCGCGGCCAGAGGAGGTCACGTCCCGCCTGTCTGGTTTCGGCCAGTCGGTCCTCTGGTCTTACCCATGATGGCGCGCAAACCTGTCGGAAAGATCATTTAGGAAGTCCCAGAAAAGGCTTCCCGTACCAATAGCGAAGGCCTTCGCAGCCAATAGGCCAGGAGCAACCGCTCGCAAGATCGAAAGCTCGGCCCCTTGACTTCTCAGTAGCTCGTTGAAGTACCCGATCGACGACAACGCTGCCCCCAGAGCTCCGCCGAGCAGACTTACTGCTGCGCCCGCACACGCTGTGTCGTTTCCTGCTGTACAAGCCGGCAAATCTGCCGCACTGGCAACAACGCTTGCGGTGGTCGAAATGACGCCGGCATCGACGCCGAAAACCGTAACATCGGCAATCGCACCGACTCCTGTCCCAGCTGCTGCAAGCCCCGCGACGACGCCGACAACGGTAACGATTCCTCGCCAGTGCTGGTGAAACCATGAAAAGAGGTTTAGGCCGTGTCCGACAATACCGGCCTGATTGTCCCGTTCACAGATCCTCCAAACGTTATAGCCCACGATATTTGGATCACCGCATTGCGCATACCGGTGATTTCCTGAGCTGCAAGTACCTTCTGGGTCAATGCCGTTAACCGGATCATCGCCGCGTAGAGGTAGGCCTGGTGGGTCTGTTGCAGCTGCGGGTCCACGCTCAGGAACTGGCCTGTCTGCGGGTCGTAGTAGCGCCCGATTACGAAGTTCACCGCAAGGCGGTGGGGACCGTACGGAGTCGGCCATAACCTGGGCGAATAGCCATGCGTCCGGGTGTCCGCGCCAACGTTTGAAGAAAGTCGCGCTAACGCGTGTTTTCGGCATCTAGTCGACAGCGGGCGTTTCGCCGCGCTCGGAGATTCCGCGGGACAGGGAACGAGTTCGGTGGTTGGCGCGGTCATTGGCCGGCCGCTCGCAGGATCTCGATCGCGGCGCGTGGGCTCACGATCCTCGCGTCGTCGAGGTCGGTCAGGTCCTTGTCGCCGGAGACGAGCAAGTCGGCAGAAGAGCCGAGCAAGGCGACGAGGTAATCATCGTCGCGGTCACGCGTCGCAGAGGGAACCTGCGTCGGGTTCGCCACCGAAGTGGCCAGGCGGCCGATCGCCTCGACGTAGCGGACCGAGTCCTCGATGCTCAGGTAAGAGCGGAATCGCTCGCGCCTAAGGACGCGGCCGAGCTCGTCGAGGAGGGCCCAGGCCACCAGCTCGAAGGAGCCCTCGCGCGCTTCAGCGAGTACCTGTGCGGACGGCCCGTTCGAGGAGAGAGCGGCTGAGACCAGCACGTTCGGATCGAGCACGATCCTCACTGTGCCGCGCCGGGCTCAAGATGCCTTGTGTTCGGAACGCAGCGCCCGCAGCTCGGAGGTGGCGATCTCCATGGCTTCAGCCTCCGAGAGGTGGTTGCGGGACCAGAGCTCGTCGAGCACTTCGAGACCGACAAAGCGCCTAAGGGCCTGCTCGATGACCTCGTCGTCAGACAGCCCGGAGCGCTGCGCCGCCGCGTGTACTTCTGTCATGAGCTTCTCGTCGAGGCTCACGGTGGTGGTTCTCCTGGTCACGATCCCATTCTGGCATGCGAAGGGACCTAAAGCCTGGCGTCTTTCGGGACAGCCGATACGCCCCGTCCCGGATAACGGCATCCCCTGCTCGCGGCCTCGCGATCAAGAGTCCTAGCCCGAGGCTGAACGCCCGTCGGAGTTGGCCGCGACCAGAGGTCCGGTGTCGACCACAACAGGGCTCAGACGAACCCCTTGTCTTCCAATCTCTCTTCGGCCTGTCTGACTGAGAACCCAGGCCGCGCCTCGCCGATGCCGATGAAACCGAACCGTCTAGTGCCTCGCCGCAGCGGGGCGTGAAGGCGCAGCACTTCGGCCGCTACGTCCTCGGCTGAGGTGCCTCGATCAGCAGCTTCGCTCGCCAAGCGCTCGGCGGTCTCGTCGGGGACCGTAACCCGCAGCTCCGTCACAGAACAATGGTAGCTACCCCACCGCTCGCCCCCGTGTCGACAAGGCTGTCCGGATGGGCGGGGGCTTGCACTCCCCGCAGTTTCGCGATCAGACAAGACCCGGCGCCAGAACTGGGGAAAGCCGTCGTCCATGCTAGGGGGGACGCGGCGCCGACCGTCCGCGACCCCGAGGGGGCCATCAACTCCCGACGGAGTTGGCCGCTACTACGACCTGGCGACAGGCCAGTTCCTGAGCGTGGACCCGTTAGCCTCGAAAATTCGTCCGGCCCCAGGAAGCTGACGGAGAACGATCCAGTGGTGACGCTGGGGTGACAATGCGAGTGCCTGGCCGCGTCGGGGCGCGTCGACCCAGAGATTCGTGCTCTCATCGGA
>JBKQHU010000113.1:0-3096 GCA_052148655.1 Acidimicrobiales bacterium | reverse complement strand
AGAAGTACACGCGTCCGGATTACATCCAGCACAATCCCCTGCTCGAGGACGGTCCCCAGGGGATCATGAACTACTTCACGCAGGTCACGACGGAGCGTAAGAACGCCCGCCTCGTGTACCACCGCACTATCGCCGCCGGTGACTACGTGTACACACACGGCGTGTTCTACAACTTCATCGGCGACGATCCCGACGACCACGGGATGGCAGTTGTCGACATCTTCCGGATGGACGATGAAGGCAAGGCTGCTGAGCATTGGGACGTACTGCAACTAGTCGGCGATCCGAAGTCCAACGTCGCTCCGTCATTCGGGCCCGCGGTCTTCGGAAAGCCTGTTCCCGCCCAGAACCCCAACGGCATGGTCGAGGGCACAGACGAGTCGTAAACCGACCGCCTGCCCGGCAGGCGATCAAGTCGGCTTTGCCGCCGACACACGTGCTCGGCGGGCGCTTCTGGCGCGGGGCTCAATCAAATCAAACAGAAAGGTGTGCATCATGCGTGCAGCAGTGGTTGATGCCCTTGGTGGCGTCCCTATCGTCGAGGAGTTCGCCGACCCGACGGGCGATGACGTGGCAGATGTCGTCGCCGCCGCGTTGAACCCGTTCGACTTGATCGTTGCGGCCGGGCAGATGCCCGCCCGGCAGCCCTCTCCTCCGTTCGTCGCCGGCGTTGAAGGCATCGCTCGCCTCGCGGACGGCACGCTGTCCTACTTCGCAGGCCCGAGGCTCCCGTATGGCTCCCTCGCTGAGCGCGTGCCGCTGGCGGGGGCGGACACCGCCACGGTGCCAGCCGACCTCGACCCTGCATTCGCGGCAGCGCTCGGGGTATCCGGTATCGCCGCCTGGCTCTCGCTGACCAACACCGGCCGGCTCGTGCCCGGGGAGCGGGTCCTCATCTTGGGCGCCGAGGGACAGGTGGGCCAGCTGGCAACCCAGCTCGCGCGGCTGCTGGGCGCGTCGCAGGTCGTAGGTGTGGTCCGCATCGATGAGAACCGCCGAGTGGTCATCGAGCATGGCGCGGATGCCGCCGTGTCGACGGCCGAACTGGACACCCTCAGCGAACGGCTGCGGGCAGTGGTAGGCGACGGCGTCGATCTGATCCTCGACCTGGTCTGGGGGCCGGTCATCGCCCATGCGATCGACGTAGCTCGTCCGCGCGCGCGGGTCGTCCAGGTCGGCAACGCCGCAGGCGCGACGGCGACGCTCGCAGCGCCCACCTTTCGCAACAAGCTGGTCAGCATCCTGTCGCACGCCAACTGGGCCTTCCCCGCCGCGGAGCGCGCCGCCGCCTTCGAACAACTCGCGTCGTACGCCCAGAGTGGCGCGCTGCGCCTCGATGTCGAACGGTTGCCGCTCGACGACGCTGCGTCGGCATGGAGGCGGCTCGAGGCCGGCACAGCCACCCGCAAGCTCGTCATAGTCCCATAAAGAGGAGTCGAAGATGACAGATGTGAGAATCAACGAGACCCCCGCCGCCGCGATCACCGGGGCGGGAGCAGGGTTGGGACGACTAATCGCCCTCGGCCTCGCCGAACAGGGCTACAGGGTGTTCGGCACCGCGTTGTCCGCCCAGGAGATCGAAGACCTCCAGCAGGCGTCGGACGGATCCGTGCGACTGACGATCGTCGACGTAACCGACGACAAAGCGGTGCACTCGTGGGCGGAGCAGACCACCGGTGAACTCGGCGACCACGGGCTCGACGTGCTGATCAGCAACGCCGGCATCCTCACCCCGGGCCCACTCGAGGTGTTGGCCCTACACGCGATACGCCACGAGTTCGAGGTCAACGTGTTCGGCAGCCTGGCGGTCATCAATGCCTTCCTCCCTGTTCTGCGCAGGGCCCGAGGACGGATCGTCCAGATCGGCTCGGCGACCGGCAGATTCCCCCTCCCGTTCAACGGCCCCTCCAGCGCATCGAAAGCGGCGCTCGAAGCGTTCGCCGACGTCTACCGGGCCGAGCTCGAGCCGTTCGGCGTCCACTTCGTAATCGTGGAGCCAGGCAACATGGCCACGGGCGGCCCGGCGGCCACCGCCCGCGCCTTGCAGGAGACAGCCGAATCGATGACGGCCGAGCAGCGCGTGCTCTACGGCGACGCCTTCGCAGCGTTCAGCGCCACGTTCAACAGCATGCAAAGCAGTGGACTCGACGCCCCCACCGCAGCGGCACGCGTCATCCAGGTTGCCCAGCAACAGCCTGCGCCCATCCGCGTACCGATCGGACCGGACGCCGAACAACTCATGAAGGCCGTCCACGAACAGACCGACGAGGAGCTCGATGCTCTCCGCATGCAAGTCGCTGGACTGGACAACTAGGCCCGCCATGAACGCAGCTTGCCAGCGCGCCCGTTCTTCGGCGACGCGACACGAGAGAAGGGACGAAGTGTCTGCATACATCGTTCTGACGCAAGAGATCGATGACGTTGACCCGGACCGCAACGGGTACGTGCCCGCGGCGCAGCCGTTACTGCACAGGCACGGCGCGGCGGTCGGCCGGCTCGAAGAAACCGGGCCGCTCGAGCCACGCCCGCAGATCGGAGCCCTGGACCACGAAGCGGGAGTCGACGCTAATCGAGACCAGTTAGGGTGCGAACTATTTGATGGCGATGCAGAGACAGGACGCTCGGCGTGAATATCCTGATTCTTGGAGCAAACGGCGGAACAGGCGTGCACGTCGTTGAGCAGGCGGTGGCCGCTGGCGACCGCGTGATTGCTCTGGTCCGCGACACGAACGTGAATGTCGGGCTCACACGCGACGGTGTGGACCTGATCCACGGAGATGCCAGAAGCGCTACGGACCTCGCCAAGGCCATGGTCGGTGCCGACGTCGTGATCAGCACGCTCGGCGGGAGGGGTCCGTCGATCATGTCTGACGCCGTCCGCGCCATCATCGACGGGGCCCACCATGCGGGGATGCGTCGGGTCGTTGTCATGTCGTCCTTCGCCGTCGAGCGGGACCGGCTTGGTCCCGTGACGAAGCTCATGTCCAACCTGACGATGAGCAAGGCGATTGCCGACAAGACCGCAAGCGAGAGACTCCTGCGCTCGAGCGACCTCGAATGGACGATCGTCTACGCGACTGTCCTGACGAACAAGCC
>JBKQHU010000112.1:0-19054 GCA_052148655.1 Acidimicrobiales bacterium | reverse complement strand
GACCGGCTCGGGCGTCGTGTACGACGGTGTCGGTCTCGAAGGCGTCGAGGTGAGAATCACCCTGGGCGAGGTCTTACTGCGTTGTCCGATGCTGCTGCGCTGCTACCGCGACGGTACGGACCCGAAGACAGCCGACGGCTGGTTCGCCACCGGCGACGCCGGCCACATCGACGCGGCCGGGCGCCTGTCGGTCCACGGTCGTCTGGACGACCTGGTCATCTCGGGTGGGGAGAACATCTGGCCGGCGCAGGTCGAGGCCGTGCTCCGGAGCCATCCCTCGGTGGGCGACGTGGCCGTCGGCGGGCGGGCGGACCCCGAGTGGGGCTCGAGGCTCGTTGCCTACGTCGTCGCCTCGCCGGCAGCCGAGGGCGCCGAGCCGGCGACGATCCTCGCCGAGCTGCGCGAGCTCGTGCGCGACGAGCTGGCCCCCTTCGCCGCCCCGCGTGAGCTCATCGTCGTCAAGCGACTGCCGCGCTCGGCCATCGGCAAGGTGCAAAGAAGCGAGCTCGGCACCCTCGACGGCCCTCGCGCAAGCGCGGACTGAGAACTTCGGCCACGACCTCTCGCTGGGACGCGGTCAGATGCTCGACCCGGCCCGCTCGCCCTCGACGACCGCGGCGTGGGCACGGCGGGGCGCCAGACAGTCCCCGACACGCCGCAGGTCGAGCCCGGGCGCCTCAGAGCGCAGGTCCTTGTAGAGACCATCCTCGCTCACCGGCGCGACCGCCAGCACAACCCAGTCGACGGCCCGCTGCTCGACGGTCCCGGTCGGGTGATGGAGCAGCCGGACGCCGCCGGGCTCGAGCGCCGTGACGACGAGGTCCGTCGACTGGACTATCTGTCGTGCCGCGGCGCGCAGGTTGAAGCCCTCCAGGTCCCCCGTGGGCTCGAGCTCACCTCCCACGACCATGGCCGGCGTGGCGATCTCCACTGCGCACCCGTGAGCCGCCAGAAGCTCTGCGACGCTCGGTGCCTGGTGGGACCCGAGCTCGTCCACGACGAGGACCGTGCCTTCGGGCCGCGCCGAGCCGTCGAGCACCTCGGTGACATCGGCGAGCGGTGGAGAGCCCGCCGGTGGGTCCAAGGACCAGCTGGGCCGGCGGGGACGCGATCCGGTGGCGACGATGACGACATCCGGGCGCTCGCCGAGGACCGTGGCCGGCGTGGCCTCGGCGAACAGGCGGATCTCGACACCGAGCTCGCCACAGCGGGCCACCTGGCTGCGCACGAGATCGCGGAGCTCGCCGCGCCCGGGAGCTCTGGCAACAAGGCGGACCAGGCCGCCGGGCTCGCCCGAGCGTTCGAACACGATCACCTCGTGGCCACCCTCCCCAGCCGCGATCGCCGCCTGGAGACCCCCCGGGCCGGCGCCCACGACCACGACCCTCCGCCGTGCGCCGGCGCCCGCCGTAGAACGGGGACCGGGCTCGGCCTCCAGCCCTGCCCGCGGGTTCTCGGTGCAACGAAGCGAGCAGTTGCGCCTGACACGCCCCACGCACTCCTGCGTGCACGAGGAGCAGACACTGATCGTCTCGCTGCGCCCGGTGAGTGCCTTGGAGGCGAATCGGGGGTCGGTTATCTGGGCCCGCACGATCCCGACGAGATCGCAGTGACCGGCCCTGAGCGCAGCCTCGGCCTGGGCCGGGTCTCGGTAGCGGCCGCCGCCGATGACCGGGAGCGAAATGGCCTTGCGGAACGCCCCCGCGATCAGGCTGGAGCGCCGCGGCCCCGCAGGCTTGAGGGGACCGGAGACCTGCGGCGGCGCCTTCAGGGGACCGACGGAGGCGTTCAGGTAGTCGGCACAGCCCTGTTCGTCCACCATCGCCGCCACAGCGATGGCGTCGGTGAGAGTCGTCCCCCTGTCGACGCGCTCGTCACCGCTGAGCCGCACCCCGACCGCGAGCTCGCGCCCGAGGGCGCCGCGCACCTCGCTCAGGATCTCGAGGACCAGCCGCGCGCGACGTTCGAGAGGACCGCCGTAACCGTCGGTGCGCAGGTTCGTCGCGGGCGAGAGGAAACCCGCCAGGATCGAGGCTCCGGAGCACTCGAGCTCGACTCCGTCGAAACCTGCTTGCGCGCACCGTGCCGCCGTGGTGGCGAAGCCGGCAACGATCTCGGCGATCTCGTGCTCCTCGACCGCCTTGGGAACCTCGCGCGACACCGGATCGGCGACAGGCGACGCCGCCCAGAGCGGAGCGCGCGAGTACATACCGGTCCCGTGCGAGCCGCTGTGGTTGATCTGGGCGAACACCGGCGTCCCACGGCTGTGCACCTCGTCGGTGACAGCACGCCACGCCGTGACCACCTCGGGTTCGAAGCCGCAGATGACCTTCTCGTGCGGCCGGTCCGAAGCGTGCACCGATTGGCCCTCGGCGATCACGAGCCCTGCACCACCCTCGGCCCGCTCCGCGTAGTAGGCGGCGTGGCGCAGGCTCGGCAGGCCGTCGGTTGCGTAGTTGGTCCGATGGGCCGCGAACACGATCCGGTTCTCGAGCGTGATCGGCCCCACCCCCAAAGGCGAGAACAGGCGCGGGTAGCGCCGGCCGGGTGTCATCTTGACGCCCGCCCGGAGCCGGTGCCGTTGTTGCCGCCCACGATTTCGAGCGCCACCCGGCGGCCCTCGAGGACCGCCTCGTGGACCGTCCTCGGGGCCACAGCGTCGCCGGCGCGAGGTTGCCACCCACCCGCCGCCCGCCAGAGGGCGTCCTGCGGCAGGAGGAACCCGGCGTCGACGCACAGCGCGGCCTCGATCAGGCGGCGCTCGCCGCTGTAGAGGTGCTCGACGGTCACGCCCTTCCCGTCGACCCTCACGATGTCGCTCCGGCGCACGAGCTCGACCCCACGCTGGCCAAGGCGCACGTTCGCCGGCGCGATGTCGCCGCTTCGCACGAGGCGCGAGCCGACGACGTGGTCGGGGGTGACGAGGCTCACCGCCGCCCCGTGCGTCGCCAACAGCTCGGCGACCCCGACACCGATCGGGCCACCGACCGGGTCGAAGACCACGACCGGGCTCGGAGGGGGCTCTGCGACCTGGCGCTCGGCGGAGAGGACCTCGGCGGCCGTCGCGATGGCCGCACCGGGCGCCACCTCGAAGCTGCGCCGGCCGGGACGCGACCCGGTGCAGTGGACGACAGGGCCCTCGTGTCCGTCGACCTCCTCGAGGGTCGCCTCGTGGTCCGTCACGATGCGGACCCCGCCGCGGCGGCACTCGGACTCCAGCCAGTCCACGAGTGCGGCGAGTCGTTCCCTGCCGGGCGCACGGGCGGCGACCCGCACCATTCCACCGAGGGTGTGGTCACGCTCGACGAGGGTCACCTCAACGCCGCCCAGGCAAAGGACGCGGGCGCATTCCAGACCTGCCGGACCGCCGCCGACGATGAGGACGTGTGTCCTTCGCTCCGCCGCCTTGACCGCAAAGCCCGGCCCGAAAGGTGGGTCGGCTGCCGGGTCGGTCGTCTCGTGGCCCGAACGAGGCTCGCCGATGCATGTCACGACGGGATTGGTGACGTCGCGCACACGACAGGTCTGGTTGCACAGGACACAGGGGCGCACCCGGTCGGCCGCTCCGGCGGCCACCTTCCCGCCCAGGCCGGGATCGGCGATCTGGGCGCGGGTCATCTCGACGAGATCGGCCTCGCCCCCGGCGACGAGCTCCTCGGCGAGGGCGACGTCGACGACGGACCCCTGCGCTACGAGAGCGACCCCACACGGCAGGCCGCTTCGCACGATCGCCGCCGAACGACGGTTGAAACCCTGCTCGACGTGGGAGTCCGGTCGCGTGGCGGCAGGCTGTAAGCCGGAGCCGCGCACCGCGCACAGATAGTCGATGCCCGAGGGCGCCAGTGCGGCCACAAGGCTCACCGCGGTCTCGGGCACGATCCCCGCCCCGGCCGTGAGCTCGTCGACCGAGAGCCGGAGACCGACCAGCCCGTCGGGCGAAGTTCGAGCGACCGCTTCGCGCGTGGACGAGATCACCCGGCGCAGCAGCTCGCCGCGGTCGGTGCCGAGCTCGTCGTGGCGGAGGTTCGTGAGCTGCGAGCAGAACTGGCGGAGCAGGCTGTACTGGCCCGCGTTCAGCTCCACACCGTCGCAACCGGCCCCGACAGCCGCGCCGGCCGCGGCAGCGAAAGCGGCGATCAGGGCCTCGATCTCCTCGGCCTCCATGGCCTTGGGAACTTCGCCCGTCGCGGCGCCGGGAACCGGGGAGGCCCCGAGCAGGACGCGTTGGTGATAGGCGCTCGAGCCCTCGCCGCCCGCGTGGCCGAGGGCGGCGATCACGAGTGCGCCCTCGTCGTGGCAGGCGCTCGAGATGGCGGACCAGCCCTCGGACGCCAGTGACGCCAGCGGAGCGCGCTCGTAAGGCCTGTCCGACTCGTCGACGGACGACTCCTCGACGACGATCACCCCCGCCCCTCCCGCCGCCCGGGCCCGGTAGTAGGCGACGTGTCGCTTCGAGAACGCCCGGCCCGCTGCGAGGTTGGTCTCGTGCGGCCCGAACACAAGGCGCGTGCGGGCCTCCCGACGACCCAGGCGGACCGGGTCGGAAAGGGAGGTCAAGGGCGGGATCCGCCGGGGACGGCCTCGGCTGAGCGGGGCCGAGCCGCCTTGCCGGTCGCAGGCGGTCCACCCGTGGGAGGTGCCACATTGCCCGCGAGACCGAGCTCCATGGCAAAGACCATAGATTCCGGAGCGTGAAAGCGTCCCCCTGCCCCGATGACGGCGGTCGCGGGTGAACCGGCTCGGCGGCGAGCAAAGCCCCTACCTGCGCCAGCACGCCCGCGATCCCGTCGACTGGTACCCGTGGGGCGACGACGCCCTTGCCAGCGCGAAGGAGCTCGACCGGCCCCTTTTCATCTCGATCGGCTACTCCGCGTGCCACTGGTGCCACGTCATGGGGCACGAGTCCTTCGCTGACCCGGGGACGGCGGAGATTATGAACCGGCACTTCGTGAGCGTGAAGGTCGACAGGGAGGAACGGCCGGACATCGACGCCGTCTACATGGAGGCGGTGCAGGCCGCGACCGGCCGCGGCGGTTGGCCGATGAGCATCTTCGCCACCCCGGACGGGCTGCCGTTTCTCGCCGGCACGTACTTTCCCGACCGCGCCCGCCACGGGCTGCCCTCCTTCCGCCAGGTGCTCGCCGCCGTCACCGAGGCCTGGGACTCGCGCCGTGACGATGTCGTCGGCCAGGCGCGCCTTTTGGCGGAGGCGGTCTCGAGCCGCCTCGAGCCCGACGATGGGCCCGACTCGGGGGGACCGGGGACTGAGACCGCCGACGAGCTGTGCCGGCGAGCCGCCGCCCGGCTCTCGTCGGTGTTCGACCCTGTGAGCGGCGGCTTCGGCTCCGCCCCGAAATTCCCCCAGCCGCTCGTTTTGGACCTGCTGTTGCGCGACCACCTGCGCGAACGCGAGGGCGGGTCTTTGGACATGGTCGAACGCACCCTCGAGGCCATGGCCTCCGGCGGCATCTACGACCACCTGGGCGGGGGCTTCGCCCGCTACTCGGTCGACGCCCACTGGGACGTGCCACACTTCGAGAAGATGCTGTACGACCAGGCGCTTCTTGCTCGGGTCTATCTGCACGCCTGGCAGATCGACGGCGATGCTCGCTGGCTCCAGGTGCTCACCGAGACCCTCTCGTACGTGCTCGGCGACCTCAGTGACGAAGCTGGAGGCCTCTACGCGGCAGAGGACGCCGACTCGGAGGGCGAGGAAGGGCGCTTCTACGTGTGGTCGGCCGGGGAGCTGGGCTCGGTGCTCGGGCCCGCGCTCGGCGCCGAGGCGGCCGAGTGGTACGCAGTCACGGCGGAGGGCAACTTCGAGGGCCGCACGGTCCTGCAACTCGCCCGGCGGGGCGTCCTCGAGCGCCCCCCGCAGATCGAAGCCGCCCGGTCGATGCTCGCCGCCGCGCGGGCCCGTCGCGTCCGGCCGGGCCTCGACGACAAGATCGTCACGGAGTGGAACGCCATGATGTGCTCGACCTTGGCCCAAGCCGCGGGCGCCACCGGCAGGGACGACTGGTCGAAGGCGGCGGTCGGGATCGCGACATTCCTCCTCGGCCATCTGCGCCGCCCCGACGGCCGCGTCCTCCGCTCGTTTTGCCGAGGGCAAGCCTCTGTGCTCGGCTATAGCGCGGACTACGCCTGGCTCGTCGACTGCTGCACTCGCCTGGGCGAGCTCACGGGCGAGCCGAGATGGACGATGGAGGCCGTGACGCTCGCCCGCCAGCTGCTCGAGCTCTTCAGCGACGAGGAGAACGGCGGCCTCTTCACGACCGGTGCCGACGCGCCACCGCTTCTGGTGCGCCCCCGGGAGGTCCACGACGGCGTGACGCCGTCCGCGGGCTCGGTGGCGGCCATCGCACTCGCCCGCCTCGGAGCCCTCACCGGTGACGAGGGCTTCTCCGAGGCGGCCGCCCGGATCATCGCCGCGGCGCGAGCCCGCCTCGCAGCCACCCCCGAGGCGTTCGCCGAGCTCCTCCTCGGAGCCGAGCTGGTGGCCGATGGACCAGTGGAGATCGCCGTCACGGGCGACCGGGCGGACCTTGTCCGGGCGGCCCGCAGGCGCTTCGTGCCCGGTGCCGTGCTCGCTTGGCGCCCGCCAGCCCGAGAGGGGGCCGCCGCCCCGCTCGTCGCCTTCGAGAGCCCGCTGCTGCGCGACCGCGAGGACGGGCTCGCCTACCTGTGCCGGCGCGGAGCCTGCCTCGCCCCGGTCCGCGACACCGAGGCCTTACTCGAAGCCCTCGACACGGTGGTCGCGTCGCGGTGAGGCGACACGCCGTACGTCTCCCCTCCCATCGCCACCGGCGACCGGGGGCGGCGCGGACGAACCGGCCCGGCGACGTGCTGCGCTGCCTGTTGCTCGCGCGTGGCCCCGAATGGGTGCTCGTCGATGTCGCCACCGGCTCGCTGGTGCGCAGCCGCGCCTCGGGCTGGCCGGTGGTGGCCACGGACTCGAGCCTCGCGGCCCCGTCCCCGGGCACGGGCCGCGGGGAACATCGGACCGGTCCGGAGCTCGACATCGTCGACATTCGCCTCGCTGATGACGACGAGCCGCCCGACCCGGCGCGACCCGAGGCCGTGATGGTCATGCAGGCACCCGAGCGCGTGGGTACGCCCCGGCGGCGGGCCGCCCGCCGGATCCTCCACGAGCTGGTGCCCGCCGACCCCAGGCGTCCCCTGCTGGGATCGCTGGGGCCCTCGATCTCGTACGTGGACCTGGACGGTTCGCGCCCTTCGGTCGTGGTCGTCCCTCCCGACAGGCCCCCCGCCTTCTCGTGCGACGCGACGGGCACGTGGTGCCAGTTCAGCCTCGGGGGCCGCAAGCACCGGCTCCCGGTCGTGGACGAACGCCTCATCGACGCCAAGGACCGGGCTCCGGGCGGGACGCTCACGAACGACGCCGTCCTAGAAGCGATCGGGGGGCCGCCGAGGTACCTCGTCGTCGCCCTCGGAGCCCCGCACCGAGGACAAGCACCAAAGCTCGTGCTGGGCGTGCTGCCGCGGCCCTGACCGGCACCGGAGACGACGGGTGGGCGACCGTCCGTGACGCGCCAAAGCGGGCACGCCTCCCTCCCAAGGCCCGCTCAGGAGGGCGAAGGCGTAGTGCAGCTCAGGAGGGCGAAGGCGTAGTGCAGCTCAAACCGGCAGTGAGCTGGCGGCGAGCGCCTCGGCCATCGCCCAACCGAAGGCGACGAGGCTGTCACGACGCCCGCCTTCCACCGCCGCGAACAACCCTGCCAGCGCCTCGCTCTCGCCTACGGATTCCATCGGGTCGAAATCGAGGAGCCCGGCGGCATCGCCGTCACCTTTGATAACAAAGGTCCTGTCGTCGAGCTGGCCCTCGGCGCCAAAACGCTTGGCGAGCCGGCGACCCCAGGCGCGCTCTTCACCGGTAGCCCGGTGATCCGGTCGTGGGACGACGTCCTCCAGCCCCTCGAAGGCGAGGAAGCCGGACGCTCGGGCGAGCCGCGTCCCGACCAGGACGTCCTCATCGGGGAAGGCGAGCACGGCACGGCGGTACAGGTCGCGCATGGCCGCGTCCAAAGCTGGCGCTCCACCCGGGCCGCGCGAGAAGGCCGCCACTCCGACGAGCAGGCTCGGCGTGCCGCCTATCCGCTCGAGGGTCGCGAGCGCATAGCCCAGAAGCTTCGACTGCTCGCGGACCTGGGTGACGAGCACCCAGTCCTCGCGTTGCTTGGACAGGAAACCCACTTCCCAGCCGCCCGCCTCCGTCGCTGAGAGGTCGGCCATCTCGGCAAGCTCCGCGTCAGTGAGCGCCGTGCAGTCTTTCGTGGCGACCTCGATCTCGATGGCCATGACAGTCTCATGCTCCCGTGCGTCTCTCACCCTGCCGCCCGGACCACACTGGGACACGGCTTCGGACCGCGCCTTGCAGATACTGGCCGCTCGTGGCGACGCCGAAACCCCGAACGTGCCCGGCTGCGCGCACACGTCCCGGCTCGGACCACCAACAGTGTACGGGATTAATCAGATGACCTGCCAGGTGGCGTTCTAGTGACCACTCACCGCGCGACGGCCGAGGTGCCCAGCAGCTCCTTCAAAGCGCCAACCAGGCCACCTCTCGGGTCGACGTTGAATTGCGGCGGCAACCTCAGCAATTTCTCACCGACACGCAAGTGGACCGCGCAGTTGCCAGGATGCTCGGCCACGAGGTCGCGGATCTGGCGTACGAGCGAGTCGGTGAGCCGGTTAAGCGGCAGCACGACCTCGACGGGGGGATCGCTGCCGGGCGCGGTCAGCTCGAGACGCTTCAGGTCTCGGCAGATGAGCTTGGGCTGGTCCTCCCGCAGGTCGAGACGGCCCCGCACGGCGACGATGGCGTCCTGCTCGAGCAGGCCGCCGTACTCGAGCATGGTCTTCGGGAACACCATCACCTCGATGGCCGCCTCGAGGTCCTCGAGCACGAAGGTCGCCATCAGCTCGCCGCGCCGGGTGTAGCGCCTCACGAGTCCGGTGACGACGCCCCCGGTCGTGACGGTGGCGTTCTCGCTCCAGCCCCCCGGCCCGGTGCCGGCACCGACCGCCGTGGCATCTCCGCCCGGGGCGGCCGAGTCGAGCAGGTCGCGGATGGTTACGTCGGTGACGTTGCGCAAGGCCTTCTCGAGGCCCATCAAGGGGTGGTCGCTCACGTACAGGCCGAGCATCTCCTTTTCGAAGGCGAGGCGCTCGGCCTTGTCGAACTCGAGGTCCGGGATCGCCACCCAGGTGCCGTCGAAGCTTGCGGGCGAAGTACCTTCGGCGGCGCCGCAGACCTCGTCGTCGAGAAGGGAGAAAAGGGTCGCGATGCCCTGTTCTTGTTCACGCCGGCGCACGAGCGCCCGCTCGACGATCGATTCGAAGGCGAGGCAGAGTCCCTTTCGGGGATGGCCCAGCGAGTCGAAGGCCCCCGCCTTAGCGAGCGACTCGACGGCCCGCTTGTTCAGCGCGCTCGGGTCGACGCGGCGGCAGAAGTCGTAGAAGTCCGCGAACGGGCCGCCTCGTTCTCGGGCCGCGACGATGTGCTCGACGATGGCCTCCCCGACGTTGCGCACCGCCGACAGACCGAAGACGATCACGTCGCGCCCGGCTCCCGGTCCCTCGAGCGCCCCGCGGATCGTCGTGAAGTTCGAGGACGAGGCGTTCACGTCGGGTACACGCACCTCGATGCCCAA
Organism: Acidimicrobiales bacterium; assembly: GCA_052148655.1. GTDB lineage: Bacteria > Actinomycetota > Acidimicrobiia > Acidimicrobiales > Bog-793 > Fen-455. Next base: position 9,380 of record JBKQHU010000112.1, on the reverse strand, counting down.
GGTGCGGCACTCGGCGAGGTAGACAGCGGTGCGGTCCTTGTCGCCCTTCACCGACGAGAGCAGCGCCGCCAGGTACTCGACGGGATAGTTCGCCTTCAACCACGCTGTCTGATAGGCGACGAGGCCGTAGCCGTAGGAGTGGGACTTGTTGAAGGCATAGTCGGCGAACGGCTCGATGATGTCGAACAGCTGCTTGCCGAGCGCCTCGTCGTAACCCTGCGTCACACAACCGGCGATGAATTTCTTCCGCTCAGCGGCGATGAGCTCGCGGTTCTTCTTGCCGCAGGCCTTGCGCAGATTGTCGGCCTCCTCGAGGGAGTAGCCCGAGAAACGCTGCGCGACGCGCATCACCGACTCCTGGTAGAGCATCAGGCCGTAGGTGTCCCCGAGGATCGCCTCCGCGTCGGGGTGCAGGTAGGTGACGGGCTTGCGGCCGTTTTTCAGGTCCGGGTAGTCACGGTGCATGTTGGCCGCCATCGGGCCTGGCCGGTACAGGGCGACGAGCGCGGCCACGTCGTCGAAGCTCGTCGGCGCCAACGAGCGCAGCGTCGAGCGCATGGCGGCGCCCTCGAGCTGGAACACGCCGATGGAGTCGCCCCGCCGCAGCATCTCGAAGGTCTTCTCGTCGTCGAGGGGCACCGAGTCGATGTCGGGGCGCGACCCGGTCGTCTGTCCGATGAGATCGAGGGCCATCTCGATGACCGACAGGTTGCGCAGCCCGAGAAAGTCCATCTTCAAAAGGCCGAGGTCCTCGACGCCGTGCATCTCGTACTGCGTCACGATCGGGGCGTCCGCGGGGTCGGCTCCCGGCTCGGGCTTGCGCTGCACGGGCAGGTACTCGGTCAGGGGCTCGTGGGTGATGACGACAGCGGCGGCGTGGATGCCGTCCTGGCGGCGCAGGCCCTCGAGGCCCTTGGCGACGTCGATCACGAGCTTCGCGTCCGGATCCTGCTCGTACATCTCCCGCAGCTCGGCTGCGGCCATGTAGCCGTCGTCGTGGCCCTCCACGCGTTCCAGGCAGGCCCGTAGCGGCGTGTCGCGCCCCATGACCAAAGGCGGCATGGCCTTGGCGATCCGGTCCCCGAGGGCGTAGGGGAAACCGAGCACCCGGGCACCGTCACGCACCGCGGCCCGGGCCTTGATGGTCGAGAAGGTGACTATCTGAGCGACATGATCGGCGCCGTAGCGCTCGGCCACGTAGCGGATCATTTCGCCGCGTCGGCGCTCGTCGAAGTCCATGTCTATGTCGGGCATCTGCTTGCGGCCCGGGTTCAAGAAACGCTCGAAGAGCAGGTCGTAACGGATCGGGTCGAGATCGACGATGCGCAGGCAGTAGGCGACGCAGCATCCCGCCGCTGAGCCGCGCCCGGGGCCGACCCTGATCCCTGAATCGCGGGCGTAGCGGATGATGTCCCAGACGACGAGGAAGTAAGCCGAGAAACCCATCTCAGAGATGACCTTCAGCTCGAAGTCGAGCCGCTCGGCCACAGCAGCCGGGAGCTGCTGCCCGTAGCGGGCCGCAGCTCCCTCGTAGGTCAAATGGGCGAGGTAGCCCGCCGCCGAGTCCTCGTAGGTGTCGCGTCGGAAGGCCTCCGGCACGGGGAACTGCGGGAGGGCCGGCTTGCCCAGCTCGAGCTCGACCTTGGCCCTCTCGGCTATCCACAGCGTGTTGTCGCAGGCGTCGGGCACCTCTGCGAAGAGCTGGCGCATCTCCTCGGCGCTCTTCAGGTAGTGCTCCTGGCCCTCGAACTTGAAGCGCTTCGGGTCGTGGATCGTGGCACCTGTCTGCACACACAGGAGGGCGTCGTGAGCAACGGCGTCCTCGCGCCTTGAGTAGTGGCTGTCGTTGGTGGCGATGAGCGGGGCGCCGAGGGCACGGGCGATGCGGATGAGGCCGGGGTTCGTTCTGCGCTGGGCTTCGAGGCCGTGGTCCTGCAGCTCGACAAAGAGGTTCTCCTTGCCGAAAGTGTCCTGGAGCCGCCCCGTCAGCTGCATCGCAGCGTCGAAGTCATCGGCGAGCAGGGCCTGGGCGACGACGCCTCCCAGGCACCCGGTCGTCACGATGAGGCCGTCGTGATAGCGCTCCAACAGCTCCCAGTCCACGCGGGGCTTGTAGTAGTAACCCTCTAGATAGGCCGCCGACGAGAGCTTGATGAGGTTCCGGTAACCCTGTGTGGTCTCGGCCAGGACGGTCAGGTGGTAGTAGAGCTTCTCGCCCCGCTCGCCCTCACCGCCCGTGTCGTCGATGCGGCCCCGCCTGACCGGGCGCTCTTGGCGCGACTGCGCCGCCATGTAGGCCTCGGTGCCGATGATGGGCGTGATGGAGCGCTCGCGGCACTCCTTGTAGAAGTCGAGCACCCCGTACATGTTGCCGTGATCGGTGATGGCCAGGGCGGGCTGGCCGTCGGCCACAGCCGCGCCGACCAGTTCGGCGATCCGGGCCGCGCCGTCGAGCATCGAGTACTCGGTGTGGGTGTGCAGGTGGACGAACGACGAGCCACCGTGTCTTGTGCCCCCGGACGCCTCGGCCACTTGCTACCCACTCCCTGTCCACAGGCTCGATCCACAGCCTGTGGACGAACTACAAACCTGTCATTAGCCCTAGGGCACGATAGCGCGCCCGTCACTTCTCAAGAGAGGTGGCTGGAGGGGGTTTTGGGGCTATTGATTGCCACGGTGCGTGAGATGCGCGACGCTGTAGGTATGGAGCGGTCTGATCTCGACTCATTGCTACGTCGTCTATCTGCGGCGGAAGGTTCCGACCTCCACCTAAAGGCGGGGTCCCCACCTCGGATGCGGATCAACGGCGAGTTGACACGCGTCACCGATGTGCCGGTGATCAAGCCCGACGACATGGTGAAGATCGCCAAAGAGGTCATGCAGGAGCGGACCTGGGACCACTTCGACAAGACCAACGAGGCAGACTTCGCCTACTCGATCCCGAACCTCGGCCGCTTCCGGGTCAACGCCTACCGCCAGCGCTCGACGATCGGGATGGTCTTTCGGCTGGTGCGGTCCCACGCCCGCTCCTTCGGGGAGCTGAACCTTCCCGAGTCCGTGCGGCGGCTCGCCGACGAACAGCGCGGTCTCATCCTCGTCACGGGACCGACCGGGTGCGGTAAGACGACGACGCTCGCCGCCATGATCGACCACATAAACCGGACCCGTGAGTGCCACATCGTCACGATCGAGGACCCGATCGAGGTCCTCCACCAAGACGAGCTCTCCGCGGTCTCACAGCGGGAAGTGGGCTTCGACACCGCCAGCTTCCTCGTCGCGCTGCGGTCGGCGCTTCGCGAGGACCCCGACGTGATCCTCGTCGGGGAGATGCGCGACGTGGAGACAGTCGAGACCGCCCTCAGCGCGGCCGAGACCGGGCACCTCGTGTTCGCGACGCTGCACACCATCGACTGCGTGGAGACGATCAACCGGGTCGTGGACTTCTTCCCGTCCGCCCAGCAGCGTCAGGCGCGCCTCAGCCTGGCCGGAGCGCTGAAGGGGACGCTCTGCCAGCGGCTCATCCCGACCGCCGACGGCTCCGGCAGGGTGCCGGCCCTCGAGATCATGATCATCAACGGCCGCATCCAGCAGTGCATCATCGAGCCCGGCCAGGGCGGAGACATCACCTCCATCATCCGCGAGGGCGAGTACTACGGGATGCAGACCTTCGACCAGGCGCTCGTCTCCCTGCTCGAGCAGGGCACGATCGACCTGCGTGCAGCCACCCAAGCCGCCTCGAACCCGCACGACCTGCGCGTGGCGCTGCAAAAGCGCGGCCTGATCGGTTCGGCCGCCGGCAGGAACTGAACCGCCCGGGCCCTCACACGGCCGACCAGGCGTGGATCATCGGCGCCCCGAAGAGCACGGTGATCACGGTGCCCGCGGCCAGGAAGGGCCCGAAAGGGATCTTCGTGCGGCGCTGCACCTTGTGTGCCGCCAGCAGCAAGGCGGCCGGCACTCCCGCCACGATGAAGCTGACCACGAAGCCCGCGACGACCTCGCGGTAGCCCATCCAGCCGAGAAACCCTCCGCACAGCCCGGCGAGGCGAACGTCACCGAAGCCGATGCCCTTCGGCACGGCGTAGAAGAGCGCCGCGAAGACCCCGAAGGCGACGGCACCGCCGATGGCCGCGCTCGCGAGCGCCGACCAGCGGTGCGTGCCCGCCGAAGCAAGAACAAGCAGCGGCGCGCCGAGCGCGGCCGTCGTGTAGACGAGCGCCGAAGGGATGCGCATGTGCTCGATGTCGATCGCCGAGATGGCGACGGCTGAAGCCGCCAGCACGCAATAGGCGGGCAGCTCCCACGCCGAGGTCAACCGCCAGGCGAGCAGCACGAAAAGGACCCCCGTCCCGAACTCCAAGAGGGCGTCACGGGGCGGGATGCGCACTCCGCACGCCCGGCAGCGGCCCCGCAGCAGCACATAGGAGATCACCGGGATGTTGTCGTAGGCGCGAATGGGTGCCGAACAAGCCACGCAATGCGACGGCGGCGCCACGATCGACTCCTGACGGGGGACCCGGTCGACGACGACACCCACGAACGAGCCGATGAGCAGGCCCAGGACGCCGGCTACCACCTCCACGGTCACGTGCAAGTGAGCCCGATGTCCTGCGCCAAAAAAGGCCCCGTTCCCGGTGCGGGCACGGCGCTCACCGGCACGGCGCACCCCCCGCCGGGCTCGTGTCTAGATAGCGCAACCTGCACCGTATCGAAGCTAGTATGAACGCGTAGAGCGCGGTGATAACCGCTTAGCGCGCCCGCCCGTGGGACGCGCCGGGAGGGGGATACGCGCATGCCGATCCGACGTCGAAATGAACGGATAAAGAAACCTCGGCGCGCGCCCGATGTTATTAGGGGATGAGTACGACAGAGCAGAGCACGCCGACGGCCGCTCGACGGCAGGTGTCACCTTCCAAGGCGGAGGTCCAAGAAGCGCGCGCCCTCTCGAAGGAGGTCGGGCTCGAGTACGTCGACCTCGACCGCTACCCCCTCAATGCAGCCGCGACTTCGTTGCTGCCCGAACAGGCCTCCCGCCGCCAGCACGCGCTCGCCATCGGCTGGAAGTACGGCACCCCCGTCGTGGCGGTGGCGCGGCCCGACAACCTGATGATCATGGACGACCTCCGGACGATCATCGGGAGGGACATCCACGCCGTGGTCGCCTGCGTCTCCCAGATCGACGCCTACATCGAGCGCATGTACGCGAGGGCCGAGGCACCGGGCAACAACCACCCGAGGCCCGTGCGCGCCGTGTCCGAAAGCTCGACGAGACCCCCCTTGTCGGTGGTCGGTGCGCCCGCGTCCGCACCCGATGAGCCGGAGGAGCAGCCTCAAGAGGCCGACGCCATCGAGACGGAACCCGTAGAGCCGGACGCGCCGGAAGCGGCGCCGACCCCGGAGGCGGGAGCCGAGCCGGAAATCGACCTTCTCGAGGTGGCTCCGCCCGCGCCCCACCTGTCCCCAGTCGGCGACACGGCCAAGGTGGAGAACGAGGCTGTCGACGCGCTGCTGGCCGCGACGGCGCTCGTCAACGGTTCCGCCGTCGCTTCAAAGCCGCGCAAGGGGACCGCGGACGCCCCGAAGCCGGCGACGCCCGACCTGGCCGAGGTGCTCGTGAGCTCGGGGCAGGTCACCCGCGAGGAGATGGAAGCCGCTCTGCGTGAGAGGGCGGCGACCGGCAGGTCCCTCGGCGAGATCCTGAGCGAGCTCGGCCTTGTAACAGAAGAGGACCTCATCCGTGCGTCGGCCGCCGAGGCCGGCATGGAGTTCGTCGACCTCAACGACCAGCAGCTCGACCCCGAGGCGACAAAGCTGATCCCAGAGGCCCTTGCGCGTCGCCACCGGGTGCTCGCCCTCGCCTACCGCGGGGACACGCCCGTCATCGGCATGGCGAACCCCTCGGACGTGTTCGCCGTCGACGACCTGCGCACCCTGCTCGGCAACGACCTGCACATCGTCGTGTGCAGCCCGGGGCAGATCTCCGAGTACCTCTCCCGGGTGTACCGCCACGACCGTGAGACGACCCTCGCCGCCCAGACCGCGGCCTCGCAGACCTCGGCCGGCGACGAGACCAAGATCACCGAGCTCACCGACCTCCACTCGGTGGTCGAGGACGCACCGATCGTCAAGTACGTCAACTTGATCCTGCGCCAGGCGCTGCAGGAACGCGCCTCGGACGTCCACATCGAGCCGAGTGCCGACGACCTGCGCATCCGGTTCCGCATCGACGGCGTGCTGCACGAGGTGACCCGGTCGCCCAAGGCCATCCAGGGCGGTGTGACGACGCGCCTCAAGGTAATGGCCAGCCTCGACATCGCCGAGCACCGCATACCTCAGGACGGGCGCATCACCCTCACCGCTGGTAGGCGTGAGATCGACCTTCGCGTGGCGACGCTGCCGACCGTGCACGGCGAGAAGATCGTGCTCCGCGTGCTGGACAAGTCGAACGCCACTATGAACCTCTCCGAGCTCGGCTTCCTGCCCAACGTCGAGAAGCGCTACCAGGTGGCCTACAAGAAGCCGTACGGGACCATCCTCGTCACGGGTCCTACCGGGTCCGGGAAGTCGACGACGCTCTACGCGACCTTGAACACCCTCAACTCCCCCGAGCGCAACCTCATCACGGTCGAGGACCCGGTCGAGTACCAGCTCCGGGGCGTCAGCCAGGTTCAGGTGAACCCGAAGGCGGGGCTCAACTTCGCCAACGCCCTGCGCTCCATCCTGCGCTCCGACCCGGACGTCGTGCTCGTGGGCGAGATCCGCGACCGCGAGACGGCGGTCATCGCCATCGAGGCCGCCCTCACCGGCCACCTCGTGCTGTCGAGCCTGCACACCAACGACGCCGCCGGCACGCCGATGCGCCTCGTCGAAATGGGTGTGGAGCCTTTCCTCGTTGGCTCCGCCCTTGACTGCGTCCTCGCCCAGCGCCTCTCGCGCCAGCTCTGCGAGAACTGCTTTGAGGACTACTCCCCGACGGTCGAGGACCTCGAGCTGATCGGTTTCACGGAAGCAGACGAACCGCCGAACGGAAAGGTGCGATTCCGGAGGGCGGTGGGCTGCCAGGCCTGCAGCCGTACCGGTTACCGCGGCCGCATCGCCCTCCAGGAGCTCCTCCTCGTCGAGGAGGAGATCGAGCGTGCGATCATCGCACACGCATCAAACGATGACATCCAACGCCTAGCCCTCGAACAGGGGATGGTTCCATTGCGTCATGACGGACTGCGCAAAGCAGCGCTCGGCATAACGAGCCTCGAAGAGATAATCAGGGTGGTCGTATGAGTGCAGACCGCCGCTCCCCAACAGAATGGTCCAAGCGGCTCGCCGAGACACTCGTCGACGCTGCTCGTATGTCAAGTGACACTGCCGCGGCCATGCTCTCGGAGGCGGCCCTGAGCAGCCGCCCCGTCGCGGCTGTGCTCGCGGACCGCGGTGTCGTGGAGGCGTCACTGTCGCTCAGCGAGCTCTCTCGGATTTCCGGAGTCCCTACGGTCGACATCTCCGAGAAAAGACCCATGGGCGAGGCGTTCCGGTTGGTGCCGGAGCTTTTCGCCCGGGAGCTGACCGCGATCGGCTACAAGCTCGAAGGTGAGCGACTGACGCTCGCGTGCGCCGAGCCGATCGACGTCGCCCAGCAGCGTGAGATTTCGGCCTTCCTCGGTGTCGAGGTAGGCGGATGCGTGCTTGCCGACCCTGTCGCCATCGAGCACCTCATGGACGCCGTCTACCCGAGGCTGTCCTCCGACGAGAAGGAGTCCGCGGCCGCACCGTCGCCGGCGACCGCAGCAGTCGGGGCCGCGCACGTGACGGGCTCGATGATGGACGCGCCCGCGCAGGTCACTATGCCCGCCATGGCGGGCCCGCAGCTCCAACACGACGCCTCCTCCAACGGTTCACCCGAGCCGCACTATGACACGAGCGACTGGCAGGCGGACTACGGAGCCGACGTCAGGCGCACGGCGATGCCGGCGTCGGGGGGCATGCCGGACATCGAGCCCTTCACGCCGACGTTCAATCCCGATGGGACCCTGGACATCGACGAACTGCTCACCTACACGGTCCGCAACGGCGCCTCGGACCTTCACCTCGCGAACCAGCTGCCCCCCGCGATCCGCATCGACGGTTCGCTGCGCCCGATCGAAGGGCTGCAACGGGTAGACAACGAGCAGATCCGTGAGATGGTCTACCGGATCCTGACCCAGAACCTCCGTGAGCGTTTCGAAGCGGAACGGGAGCTCGACACGGCCCACACGATCATGGGAGTCGGCCGCTTCCGCGTGAACCTGTTCCAACAGCGAGGCTCGATCGGGACCGTCATGCGGGCCATCCCCCATGAGATCCCCCCGTTCGACACGCTCGGCCTGCCCCGTGTCATCCCCTCGTTGGCAGAACTACGCCGCGGGCTGGTGCTCGTGACCGGGCCGACCGGATCGGGCAAGTCGACGACGCTCGCGTCGCTGATCAACATCATCAACCAGACAAAGCCGGTCCACATCGTCACCATCGAGGACCCGATCGAGTTCCTGCACACTCATAACCGCTCCATCGTCAATCAGCGCGAAGTGGGTTCCGACACGAAGTCATTCGCCGAGGCGCTTCGCCACGTGCTGCGCCAGGACCCGGACGTGATTCTCATAGGTGAGATGCGCGACCCCGAGACGATCGCCACGGCACTCACCGCCGCGGAGACCGGACACCTCGTGTTCTCGACCTTGCACACCCAGGACACCCCCCAAACGATCGACCGCATCATCGACGTCTTCCCGAGCAGCCAACAGGACCAGATCCGCATCCAGCTCGCCGGTTCGCTGGAGGCCGTCATAACCCAGCAGCTGGTGCTGAGTTCGACCGGGTACGGTCGCGTGCCGGTTGCTGAGATAATGCTCTGTAACCCGGCGATCCGGAACCTCATCAGGAGCCGCAAGACTCACCAGATCTACTCCCTCGTCCAAACGGGAGCGGCGGTAGGAATGCAGACTATGGACCAAGCTCTCGCCAAGGCGGTCCAGGCGGGCTCGATCACAGAAGCGATGGCTTTCGACCGCTGCCACGACCCGAGCGAGCTGCGCGACTACTTGGGACAGAGATGACCCTGACAACCCGGCTGGAGGACTGAACGATGCCAACGACGACCTTCGACTACAAGGTCCGCGACGCCGACGGCAGGCTGGTCAAAGGTCAGCTCGAGGCCGACAGCATCCCTCTCGTCGCGGCGCGCCTGAGGGACATGGGCTACGCGCCCGTCGAGATAAAGCCTGTCACGATCAACCTGAACCGTGAGATCAACATCCCCGGCATCACCGACCGCGTCGCGCTCAAGGATGTCGCCCTCATGAGCCGCCAGCTGGCGACCATGGTCTCTGCCGGGCTCACGCTCGTGCGGG
>JBKQHU010000111.1:0-7909 GCA_052148655.1 Acidimicrobiales bacterium | reverse complement strand
TGACGTCCGCAACAACAGCCACCAAGGCCGCTCCCCGGTGACGACGAGAGACCAAACGGCCCTGCCTGTTAGGGCCATTGGCCCCTAGACCGGGGGTTCCAATCTCTTGAAATCTTACAGGTGACCTCCTCGACGTTTACGTTGGGGCGCGACTGCGGCGACGGTGTCCGGCGTGGGGAGAAAGAGCATATAAAAGGCCCAATTTGTGAGTGTCAAGGCGGCCACTAGATGGGACCGGTACCACCTCAAGGTCGGAACTAGGGCGCGTCAGGCTGTCATGACGGGAGTTGCTGGGGACTCGGAGACGGGCAAGTTGGTTCGCGTCCCAACGCGAGAGAGGTGGGCCCTAATTTAAACAAGACAGAGAGATAACGTTTGCTTGCGTCATTATTTCGTGCGCATTAACATCACGCACCGCGGGTACTACCCGACACAAGTGCAGAAGGAGAGCGCCCATGAACTTCACGAAGCAACTACGGATCAGGAGCCGCCGACCGAAGGCGTTTGCGCTTGGCGCAATCGCGGCCGGCGTATTGTTCGTTGGTGTGAGCGCGCCAGCGCTCGCAACGACGGCGCGACCCAGCCAGGCGAACGTACGACTGGACACTGTTTCAAAGTCCAATCCGCTGGTGATCTGGGTCGACCCACCCAGGATTCCGGCTGTCAACGCTTTTGAGAAGTTGTACCCGAACATCCCGATCGCTGTTACGACACTCAGCTCGAGCGCCAGCAACGCCGGGCTCGAAGAGAAGTTCACGCTGTTCAACAGGGTCGGCAGCGGTTGGCCGGACGCGATCTTCTGGCCTGGTAACTCGGCCATCGCGTGGGCCACATCGTCCGAGATCCATTACGCGGCCGCTATGAACAACATCATCACCAAGAGCGTTCAGAACGGCTACCCCGCAGCTGTGGCTGCCCCTTGCATCATCGGTGGCAAGCTGTACTGCCTGCGTAACGACGTGGCACCGGACGTGTTGTGGTACAACGCGACGCTGTTCAAGCAGTGGGGCTACACGGTTCCTAAGACGTACCCGCAGTACCAGGCGCTCAGCGTTGAGATCGGCAAGCAGCACCCCGGCTACTACACCGCCATGCTTGGTGACGACTACGCCGTCGAGCGGTACCTCTGGGGCAGCGGTTGCCCGACCAACGACCTCGTCGGTCCCAACAAGGTCCTGATCGACCTCAATGCCCCCAGCTGCACGCGAGTCGAGACGATGCTCGACGCCCTGATCGCTGCCAAGGTCGCTTCTCCTGTCGGTATTTTCGACACGGACGCGGCCAAGATCGGAGCGAAGCTGGTCATGACCCCAGGTGCCGCTTGGTATGGCGTGTACCTGTTCGAGGACACATTCAAGGTGCCCGCGGGCCAGATCTCGGCGACCGACCCACTTTCGTGGCCGGGCACTATGGCCGGAACCGGTGACGAAGGCGGTGGCCTCTGGTCGATGTCCAGCCACATCAGTGGCCAGCGTCAGGCTGACACGGCCAAGTTCATGGAGTTCATGGCTGCCAACCCGTTGTGGCAGGTGAACCTCACGACAGGCCTGCCGGCCTACCGTCCGGACGACGCAGCCTGGATCACCAAGAACATCGTCGACTCGCACTACTTCGCCGACGCCAGCCAGATCGGCCCGGCGATGCTGAAGGCGGCAGACGAGATCCGTCCCAACCACGAGTACCTCCTCTACGACGAGGGCGCGTTGTGGACCGACACCGTTACTCCGGTACTTGCCGCGGGCAAGCCAATCAGCGCAGCATGGGCTGCGTACCAGAGTGAACTTGTCAACAACGCGAAGTTGAACGGTTACACGGTCGAGACGAGCTAGTAACTGTTTCGGGCGCTGGCTAGCCTTACCCCAGAGTCCGTAGGTTCCCGCCCGCCTGACATTGGTCAGGCGGGCGGGCGTCTCGCAAGGAAATACATGACCAGTCCGGTGCCCAGACCTGGTGGTGAGTAAGTGGCAGTCCTCGAAAAACAAGTGGGCGCAGCAACTGTGCCGGAGGGCCCGAAGCGGCAGCCACGCCGGAAGGGCATGGTCATATCGGGTCGTCAAGGTCACGGTGGCCTGGTGCTGTTGGTGCCGTACGTGGTCCTGCTCCTCGTGGTCGGAATCATCCCCGCCGGCTACGCGATCTACCAGAGCTTCCTCGCACGCAGTGGGTCAGGATTTGGCGGCATCAGCGCGTATCACGATGTAGTCACGGAATTTCAGTTCGTCGGTACTCTCGAGAACATCGGTCTCGTGATGGCCGTGTGGCTGCCCTTCATGATCATCGGCGTGGTCGGGCTGGCGCTGCTGCTGCACGGTCGGCGCAGCCGACTGGTCGGCGGCCTGAGGTTCATCTACTACCTGCCGGGCGCTTTGGCAGGAATGGGAAACTTCGTTCTCTGGCTCTTCTTGCTTGATCCGGTCGACAGCCCGATCAGGCCCCTTCTGTCTTGGCTCGGTTACTCGACGCTCGACCAGACGGCCGAGCCGGCGCACCTGCCCGTGATCTTCGCCCTCATGCTGTTCTTCCAGGGCGCTGGCACGTGGATCCTCATCATTTACGGAGGGCTCAACGGCATCTCCGACGAGGTCCAGGAAGCCGCCATCGTGGATGGCGCCACAGGCTGGCAGTTGACACGGCGTATCAAGTTGCCTCTTATCCGCCCGTGGATCGCCTACCTGATCCTCCTGAACATTGCATATGCGACTCAGCTCTTCCTCGAGCCGCAGGTCTTGGGCCTTGCCACTGAAGGAACGATTTCCCCGCAGTGGACGCCTAACCAGCTGAGCTACACCTTTGCTTTCCAGATCTTCGACGTGCCCGCGGCTGCAGCACTGTCGGTGATGCTCCTTTTGGTCAGTTTGGTGATCGGCGTCATCATCACCACTCGTACCGGTCTTTTCAGCGACCGGTAGCGGGGAGGTCTGGTCGTGTCAGAGGTCTTGAAGGGGCCCGTGGTCAGTGGCAGTCGCCTGCCTGCAGGCGATGTCCAGCGCAAGCGACGGCGAATTCGAATCCGCGAGATAACCCCGATGGGTTTCCTCATGCTCGTGGCGCTCATCTACCTGTTCATCATGGTGACCTTCGTGCTGGCGACGCTGAGGTCCCAGGCGAGCCTTCTCAGCCAGGGTGCCTTCGGCCCGTTGTCGTTGGGGCGTCTCCGTTTCGACTGGCGCCAGCTGAAGGGTTTCAGCGATGGCATCTATTTCACCTGGTTGAAGAACTCCGCATACATCTCTTTTGGTGGTGCGGTGATCGCGGTCCTTGTTGCCTTGCCGGCGGGCTACGCGCTCGCAATGTTGCACTTCCGTGGTCGCAGGGTTCTGCTGTTCCTCACGATCCTCACGATGGTGATGCCGAACACGGTGCTCGTGATCCCGTTGTTCCTCGAGGTGTCGGCAGTGCACCAGGTGGACGTCTTGTGGCCGGTAGCCGTGATCATGGGCTTTTTCCCATTTGGCACCTACCTCTCGTTCGTCCACTACCGGACGACCCTTCCTTACGAGATGCTGGAGGCAGGAAGGATAGACGGCGTCAGCGAGATGGGGCTGTTCTGGCGCGTGGCGACGCCGCTGGCCAAACAGGCGGTCGCGCTGGTCTTCTTCTTCGCGTTTGTCGCCGACTGGACCAACTACTTCCTTCCTCTCGTGATGCTGCCCACCTCTGCTGCTCAGACGGTGTCCGTCGGTCTGCAGGAGTTGATCACGTCCAGTCAGCTTTTCAACGCCAGTGCCGCGGCCGGGCTCAACGTTCAGCTGTACATGCCGGAGTTGGCATTCGCAGCGATCCTGCAAATGCTCCCGGTCCTAGCCGTGTTCGTCGGAGCACAGCGCTACCTGCAAAGGGGCGCGATGCTCGGGAGTGTGAAGGGCTGACCGGTCAGTCAGACGATCACAGGCGAAGGTGGTTGTCCATATCGGCACGCCGCGGCGTTGAAGGCCTGTGTCACGGTACCGACCGACCGATGCGCCACCTCCGCCGTGTCTTGCTCAATCGAGGTGGAACACCTCTTCCATAGGTGCCCACCAGTCCTCGTCGGGAGAAGAGCGCATTGTCCGTTGCAGCGGCATCACCACGTCCCACCACCGCTTGGTTGCAGGATCGTCGGCTATGGACGCCATGTCGGCATCAAGGTCCGAGCCACGGTATTCCATGTAGCTGAACAGCAGGCCGTCGCGCAGGAAGATCGAGTAGTTGGTCACGTTCGCCCTGCGGAGTGCTTCGAGGACGTCGGGCCAGACGGCGGCATGCAGCCGGACGTACTCCTCTGCGCTTTCCTTTGCGAGCCCTATCACCGCGCCTATGCGCTGGACTGAGGGCGCGAACTCAGGTTGCTGGCTCATCCTTGACACCTCCCGTGCGATGGCCGCAAGCGTCCACCCGGGCGGTGGAGCTAGTCGGCCAACACACGGTATCGACATCTGAGAGCGTCCGCCTCTGGGTGAGCTCTCCGGATCCTGGCCCATCGATACTGTCTGCCCAGTTTCGGGCTCGTGGGCCTGATCAACCTGTCATCCTGCTCGCCAAAGCCGCGAATGTAACCCTGGAATGCTGGGCGGGGAACGTCTCATAGCCGACTGCTATCGAAACATTTCTCGCGCGCAACCGCGGTTGCCTCGGGCTGTTCCGCGGACGCCCCCTACGTCGGTGGGAAAGATTCTATGAATGTGCGCGCCGACTTGCAGGGCAGCTGGCGGAGAAGACAACAGCGGCTTTGGTATGTCGGAGCAGACCAGTTTATTCGTCTCAGTCCGGTCGGGTTTCCGGCATCCCTCTGATATTGGCAGCTCCTGTGTTCATTGTCTCAGGTCTGGGCAGTGGCCGTCAGGCTGTGTACGGTGACCTGATTAGTCGACTGGTGGACAAACATCCGGGAAGGTACTCTGACTCTATGGGCGTGCTCCATCAAGCTAATTCATGGCCCCTGGACGCGTTCACTCACAGCCGTCCCGACAGCCGTTGCGCGGCGACTCGCCATTACCGCCCGGTCCCCCAGAGCTCGGCCGGGAGATGAGCATGTCTTCGGCAAGCATTGAGCAAGTCACCGCCGATTCGTGGCGCAAGCCCACCCTTCGTCATCTGCTCGAGGAGACCGACCGATTCCTTGTGGCTGTCGAGCTCGTGACGAGCCGCGGAGTGATCAGTGACCTGGCCGGGCAGCGTGTCTTGAGCCACTCGCTCGCTCTTGCCGAGAGTGACCGGATAGATGTGCTCTCCATCACGGACAATCCGGCAGGCAACGCCATGCTGGCGGCAGACACCCTCGGCGCTGACCTCCGCGCGCACGGCCAGGAAGTGATCATCCACCTGGCCTGCAAGGACGGCAACCGGAACTCCTTGCAAAGTCGCGCCTGGAAGCTCGCATCGGAGGGGTTCGACAACATTCTTGCCCTCACGGGCGACTATCCCAAGCCCGGCTACGGGGGCATGGCTAAGCCCAGCTTCGATATCGACTCGGTAGGGCTCTTGGCGATGTACTCGGAGATGAACCGGGGTCTTTTGGACGAGGCGACGGGGCGCCGGCTGAAGCCGACGAACTTCTTCCTGGGAGCGGTCGTGACGAACCACAAGCGCCACGAGCGCGAGTTGGTGCCCCAGTACCTCAAGTTGCGCCGGAAGATCGAGACTGGGGCACGTTTCATAATCAACCAGGCCGGTTACGACGCCAGAAAAGACGACGAGCTGTTGCGTTGGCTCGCTCTTTCCGGTCTTGACGTGCCGGTCATCGCCAACGTCTTCGTCCTCTCGCTCGGAGCGGCCCGAGCCTTCAACGCGGGCAGGGTTCCCGGCGTCGTGGTCACAGACGAGCTGGTCGCCCTCGCCGAGCGTTACGCGGCCGCGCCCGATCGCGGGCGCTCGTTCTTCCTTGATCTGGCGGCAAAGCAGGTGGCGATCGCGCGGGGACTGGGCTTTCGCGGCGCCTACCTGGGCGGCAAACTCGATCTCTCAGACTGCGAAGAGATCCTTGCCCGGGCGGACAAATTCGGCCCCGATGGCTGGAAGGCCCTTGCGGGTGATGTCAACTTCGCCTATTCGGACGAGTTCTACTATTTCGAACGCGACGAGCAGACCGGCCTGTCCTCCTCGGAGTTGAACGGTGCTCTTGTGGCATCGCGTACCACAGCGGCGCGGCGTCGCGCCCGGCTGCGCACACCGGTCAATTACCGTGTCAGCCGCTTGGCCCACTGGGCGGTCTTCGACCCCGCCGCACCGCTGTTCGGTGTCGCGCGTAGCTTCTACTCCGCCCTCGAGTCCGCTCCGGTCTCTACGCGCAAAGTGCTCCACTTCGCCGAGCACGCTTCCAAGATGCCCCTTTACAACTGCAAGGACTGCGGCGATTGCTCCTTGCCCGAGATCGCCTACCTCTGCCCCGAGTCCCAATGCGCGAAGAACCAGCGCAACGGCCCCTGCGGCGGCTCACACGATGGCCTCTGCGAGGTCGCTGATCGGGAGTGCATCTGGGCTAGAGCCTATGAACGGCTCAAGGCTTACGGGGAAGAGGCCTCGATGCTGGAGGGCCCGGTCGTTTTCAACGACAACGCCCTTCGGGGCACGAGCGCCTGGGCGAACACTTTCTTGGGGCGGGACCACCAAGCCCGTTCTGCGGCCGGACAGGAGGACTTGAAGTGAGCAGCACCGGTCAGGACTTCGTCGTAATCGGAGAGAACATCCACGCCACCCGTGTGCTCTCGCAAAAGAGCGAGCGGATCGCGGCCAACGAGCAAGGCGAGGAGGGGATCGTCTTTCTCGACGAGGACGGCGCCTCCCGCCACTTGCGCATCCCCGAAGAGGAAAAACACTCGCAGGCCTACTTAGAGGGGCGCATCAAGCACGTCCGACTCGCCGTGCAGGTGGCGATGGCTGGAGCCGAGCCCGAAAGCTCCATTGCCCGCTCGTATCTGCGCACGCTCGCCAACCGTCAGGTGCAAGCGGGTGCGCATTTTCTCGACGTCAACGTCGACGAGATCTCGACCAGGCTCGACGACCAGCTCGAGGCGATGCGCTGGCTCGTGAGGGAGTTGTCGCCCCTTGTCGACATCCCGCTGTCGATCGACTCGTCCAACCTCGAGATCATCACCGCTGGTGTCACCGAGGCAGCCGGGGCGTCTTCAAGCCGCGTCGGGCCACCGATGCTGAACTCGGCGTCGCTCGAGCGCATCGAGGCACTCGGTGTGGCGGCAGAGCTCAACGGACCCGTCGTGGTCACCGCGGCGGGTGAATCAGGAATGCCGACCGGTTCAGAGGAGCGGGTGCTCAACGCAAGCCGCATCGTGGAGGCGTCGCTCAAAGCCGGTATCGCCCCGGACCGGATCTTTGTCGACCCCCTTGTTTTCCCGATCGCCGTCGACAGCGAATACGGTCGGCACTGTCTCGACGCCATCGCCGAGCTGCGGCGCCGTCTCGGGACCGAGATTCACATCACCGGCGGCATGAGCAACGTCAGCTTCGGACTTCCCAGCAGGCGCCTTTTGAACGACGCCTTCCTGATTCTGGCGATCGAAGCCGGAGCCGACAGCGGCATCGTTGACCCGACCGTCGTCAACGTCCAGCGGGCTTTGGCCACAGACCGGACGGCGCGGCCGTTCCAACTTGCCACTGACGTCTTCACCGGCGCCGACGAGAACTGCCGCGCGTACATGAAGGCCTACCGGGCCGGTGAGCTGACTCCTTCAGCCTCGTGAGAGCGCCCTGACGCTGAACTGTTACCCGGGTTCCACCCCGGCGCGGGATCAGCCAAGGTCGATGACCCAGGCCCAGCGGATGTCAGGCCTAGTCGTTACGTCGCCCCGGGACCGGTCTCAACCATGGTGGGAGAGGTGCTCTTGTCTGTAGCGGCAGGTGGCGGCCATGGAGCAGTAGTCGCATGACTCGCCGGCGTGGGCAACCTCGGCCCCGACGCCGATGGCGATGGAGG
>JBKQHU010000110.1:0-5495 GCA_052148655.1 Acidimicrobiales bacterium | reverse complement strand
ATCGCAACTTCTACGAGACCGGCACCAAGGTCAGTGACGCCCAGCTTGCGGCGGTGCCGCTCACACGCCACGAGTTCCACGGCGACTGGAACTACATGATCGCTCAATCAGACTCTCGGTGAGCCCTAATGCCCGCTCAACCTGGCGGCGAGACGGCCCTCGGCGTCCTCCCACCGTTGCGCCTCCCCTGGGCGCGGGTTGTAGACGCGCCGGTCGATCCGATCGGCGATGCTCGCGCGGGCGGCCCATCGGCCAGTTCCGAGGAGGCCGAGCGCCTGCGCCTGCACCAAAGCATTTCCGATTGCTGCGGCCTCGTCGGGACCGGCCACGACCGGAAGGCCGCAGGCGTCGGACGTGAGTTGGCACAGCAGGGCATTGTGCACGCCACCGCCGACGATGTGGATCGTTTCGACGCGCTTGCCCGACAGTTGGGAGGCCAGGCGCAGGGTTCGCCGGTATGCGAGGGCAAGGCTGTCGAGGATGGCACGAGTCACCTGTGCCGGTGTCTCGGTGGTCGGCTCACCCAGCCGACGACATGTCTGTTCGATGCGCGCAGGAATGTCGCCCGGCGGGAAGAAAACCGGATCGTCTGGGTCGAACACGCTGCGGAGGGGTGATTCCGCTGCGGCTTGGGAAACCACTTCCTCGAGGGAGAAAGTTGTGCTCAGACGCTCCCAGGTTCGCATCGACTCCTGGAGCAGCCACAACCCCATCACGTTGCGGTGGTAGAGGAACGATCCGTCGACGCCTCGCTCGTTGGTGAATTGCGCGGCGCGGCTCTCCTCACTCAGGACGGGCCGGTCCAGTTCGACGCCGACGAGCGACCAGGTCCCAGACGAGATGAAGGCGAAGTGGCGGTCCAAGGCCGGAACAGCCATGACCGCCGCCGCCGTGTCGTGGGAGGCGACCGCCGTGAAGGGGACCTCGTAGTCCAGGCCGGTCTCAGAGAGCACGCCCGCGACAAGCGGGCCGAGCTGTTCTCCCGGCCGGCGCAGTTTCGGGAAGAGGCTCGGTGAGACGCCGATCTTTGCCATCAACTCGGCGTCCCAACCGGACCCGTCAACCCTGAGCAACTGGGTGGTCGAGGCGTTGGTCTCCTCAGATCCGAGGGATCCGGTGAGCCAGTAGGCGAGGAGGTCCGGTATGAGGAGCAAGGTCTGCGCCAGGCTGAACAGGGCGTCGTTACGACCGGCAACGAGCTGAAAGATCGTGTTGAAGGGAACGACCGCTATACCCGACCGGCGATAAAGCTCAAGAGGGCCCACGGTCCTCACGACCGGCTCGACAACGGCGCGGGTGCGGTCGTCGCGGTAGTGGACAGGATTGCCTAGAAGCGTCCCGTCGGAGTCGAGCAGGCCGTAGTCGACGCCCCAGGAGTCGATCCCGACCGAGTCGACGTGTCCCGTGCGACCAGCCGCACGGATGCCCTCGAGAATGCCACGGTGGAGGCCGAGCACATCCCAGTGGATATGTCCACCTGCCCTGATGGCTCCATTCCAGAATCGGTGGACCTGATCGAATACGAAATGTTCCTGGGCGAACCCGGCGACGAAGACACGCCCGCTCGACGCGCCGAGATCGACCGCGACGACGCGTGCCGTTCCGGTGGGCGTCACGTTGCCATCCCAACATCTGCCGCTGGCGGAGCCATCGACCGAATTCCTCTCGAACGACCCCGTCGTGTGACCGGGGAGTATTGCGACGGTCCTGATTCGTTTGCCCTGGCGAACCCGCCGGTCATCGTCTCGTAAGGTCGTGCCTCGATTGGCGTCGGCGCTGCTGCGCGATCACCGGGGAACAGCTTTGGTGGCCTCACAAGTGGCGGATCACAAGGACAACCGACGTGTCAGTGGTGATCCCGGTCGGCGACGACGAGGATCTTGACCTCGCCGCCAGCAGTGATGGCAGCAAACGCATCCGCGACTCTCGGGAGAGGGAAGGTGGCCGTGATGAAACGGTCGGCATCGAAGTCGTCACCGCCGATGATCTCGATGGCGTCGTCGAAGTCCTCCCAACGGTAGGTAGCCGCTCCTTGGATGCGGATCTGGAACTCCTGGATCACGGGCAACTCGACGGTCGCCGGCTTGCGCGGTCCTCCTAGCACCACCACCGTGCCGCCCTTTAACGCCATCTTGATGGCTTCTGCGAGGGTTCCCTGGTTTGCCACGCAATCGAAGACGACGTCGGCACTTTCCCCGAGTTCCCCTCGGACCACTCCGGCCAGGTTCTCAACTCCGGCGTCGACCACAGCGTCGGCACCCAAGGCCAGAGCCAGCTCGCGTTTGGCGCTCAGGGGGTCGGTGCTCACGATCTTGGCTGCGCCGGCACGACGAGCGGCGATCAAAGTCAGAAGCCCGATGGTGCCCGCCCCGAGAATGACCACCTTCTTGCCCGTGAGGTCGCCGGCCAGCCTCACGGCGTGAACTGGCGTTGCCAAGGGCTCGATGAGCGCCGCCTGGTAGTCGGTGAAGTTCTTGGGCACTTTGTGCAGCCGTGCGGCTGGCACGGAGAAGACGTCTGCCATCCCGCCTTCTCGATACCCGCAACCGAAGAACTGCAGGTTCTCACAGAGGTTCTCCATGTTGTGGAGACATGGCTTGCAGTGACCGCACACCAGCGTCGGCTCGATCGTGACTCGGTCCCCTACACCGACGTTGTCCACGCCTTCGGTGACGGCGACCACGACGCCCACCACTTCATGCCCGGGGTAGTAGGGGGGTTTCATAAAGGCGTGCTCACCGTGGACGCCGGCCTTGTCCGAACCGCATAGCCCCGACACCGACATCTCGATGAGCACTTCGCCGGGTTGCAGCGGCGGTACAGGCTCTGTGAGCACCTCGACGATGTCGGTGCTACTGACTATTGCGCGTCTCCGGGTCAGTTCATTGCTCATTGCATCTCCTATGAGTGTCTGGTGGGACTTGTCTTGTCGTTCGCACGTGGCCAAGCGCCCTTGGTGGGATGTTCACAGCGGGCCGGTCGCCAAGTTGGACCGCCGTTCCATTGTGCGACAAGCCGAGGCGTAAACACGAAGTACGTCGCGGACGGCTTCGAGAACAAGGGTCCTGGGCACCGGTTCCAGGACCCCGCTGGCCACGCGCGGATACAACGTCGGAAGGAATTGGCTGATCAGCGGTTCCGGGATACTGGTACCCGTCAAACGGTCCAGAAGCCGTCGGACCGCCTCTTGCGGTGCCGGGGCGGCCCAGTAATAGCGGATACGGTCGCTGTAACTGAAATGCCGGAGCACACGCTGGTCGTCCGGATCGCCCCGGTAGTGCGACTGCCAATAGGTGGGGTTGGCGAGCATCTCCTTTTCCATCGCCGTCATGAGCGAATCCTCGCCCCTGCCGGGATCCAGCACGCCCGCGATCTGGTCGAGCCCGTAAAGGGCCTCACGCAGCGCAAAGGTGAGAGCCGGCCCGACCTTCAAGATCGCAAAGCCGTCCGTCACAAGCCTGGCAAGGCTCTCCGGGGGCTGATAGTCGGTGGAATGAGCCTCGAACACGAGCCCGGGCATGCCATCTAGAGCGGCGCTGAGCTCCCGGGCGCGCTCGGGCTCGTAAACCACGACATTGCGGTCGTCGAACTCAACTCCAGGCTGGGCCACCAATGCGATCACGGCCTCGAAGGCAGCCTCAGCTCCAGCAGCGCCGAAGGCCTTCCTGTGCGCTTCGAGTGTGGCAGCGACGGCTTCAGGCCGAGTTACCTCGAGATGATCGATCTCCGCCACAGCACCACCAGGAACCGGCACCTCGGTGCCGATGACGTAGCGAGGCCTCGTAGCTACGCCGGCTGCCGCGGCTTCGGCGACCACAGCGAGGCGCGCGGCGCGCGCGGCCGTCACGGTGTCGGGCAGGTGCTGAGGCTCATCGCCGCAGCCCATGCTCGTGTCGATGTGGATCTTTTCGTAGCCCGCGGCGACATAGGCCGCCACCATCGCCTCGGCTCTTGCCAGAGCGTCCTCAGCTGGCAGGTGCCGCCACGGATTCGGGCCAAGGTGATCGCCACCAAGGATTATCTGTCCACGCGGGAATCCCACTTGCTCAGCGATGGCGTGCACCTGATCGCGGAAGGCAGCCGGGGTCATGCCCGTGTAGCCACCCTCCTGGTTGACCTGATTGCACGTTGCTTCGATGAGCACCGCCGTCCCATGAGCGGCCGCCTCGCGCAGGGCCGCTTCGACGACCAGCGGATGTGCCGAGCACACCGAGGTTATGCCAGACGACTCGGCGCCACCGCCTTTGCGGTGGGCCGTAACGAGGGCTGCAAGGCCGGCGCCGCGCCTCACATGGCCGCCCGACCTTAGGGCGTCGAGCTCGGCGAAGCTCGAGGTGCCTTCCATTGGGCCCCGGATGGTGACCGCCCGGGCCCCGCCTGCGTTCGCGTAATCGAGGCTCTCTTCCACGCCGCGGCCCTGGAGACGGCACGTGATGAAGGTGGCACCGAAACAGTCGCCGGCACCCGTCGGGTCCACCTCCTCCACCTGGTACCCCGGCGCGCTCTGGCTTCCATTGGCGTCGAAGTACGTCGCCCCCTGAGCACCGTTCTTCACGACGATGGCGGAGACTCCCATTCCCAGGATCTCGGCGACGGCCGCATGTGGCGCCGTGGCCTTGGTGAGCAGAGTCAACTCCTCGCCACTGGGCAAGAATGTGTCACAGCTTGCCAACACCGCCTGGAGAGCCGCACGGACTTGCGGGTCTCGCACTACTTCTTTGCGGATGTTCGGGTCGAACGAAACTGAGCCGCCGCCGCTCTTCACCAGCTGGATTGCCGTCGTCACCATCTCGACCATCTGGGGGGAGGAGAGCGACGCGCCGGACACGTGCAAGTGATTGCACTCCCTGAGCAGCTCCAATCCGGCGTCTGTCAGCCGCAACTGACCGCAAGCACTGTTCTTTATGTTGAACACGAAGTCCCGGTCCCCGTCGTCGCGGTAGCGGACGAACGCGCTTCCGGTCACGTAAGTCGGGTGAACCTCGACTGCTGTGATGTCAACGCCGTCCTCCTCGAGCCGTTCCAGGTTCACTCGGCCGAAATCGTCGTCTCCGACACAAGCGACGATGCCGCAAGGTTGACCGAGCTTTGCGACTTGGTCGATGAAGATCGCCGGGGCACCGCTAGGAAAGGGGCCGACCAGTCGCAGAGGTTCACGGAAACCCTGGCCGCGCTCATCCGCCATGATCTCCACAAGGATCTCACCGAGAGTTCCGACCTTGAGCACTTGATCCTCCGTTTTTGTGGCTCAACTCCCGCTCGCACCCGGCCTCCGTGTGCACCACGCGCTGCCGGTCCTGCGACCGCTCAACCTCTGATGCTGCGCGATCGCGGCCTGAACACTACCTCTCCTAGAAAACGATTTACCAGGTCACCTGTAAGATTTCAAGAGATTGGAACCCCCGGTCTAGGGGCCAATGGCCCTAACAGGCAGGGCCGTTTGGTCTCTCGTCGTCACCGGGGAGCGGCCTTGGTGGCTGTTGTTGCGGACGTCA
>JBKQHU010000109.1:0-67854 GCA_052148655.1 Acidimicrobiales bacterium | reverse complement strand
TACTCCTCGGCGATGGCATTCTTCTTGTTCGTGATCAGCGCCGTCATAATGGTGGTTCTTTTCCGGTCCTCCGCGCGCTGGGTCTACTATGCCAACGAACAGCAGTAGGTCGGCCCGCAGGCTCGGGGGCAGCCTGGCCAAGCACGCGACTCTGATCGTTGTGAGCGTGCTGCTCGGTTTCCCGTTGTTCTGGATGGTCCTCACCTCGCTGAAGACCAACCCGCAGTCGCTCGCCGTGCCACCGCTCTGGTGGCCGCACCCCTTCGTGTGGCGCAACTACCCGGAGATGCTGTCGGCCGTCCCCTTCTGGCGGTTCGTGCTAAATACGCTCATGTACGCCGGCATCACGATCGTCGGGGTGTGCGTCTCGAGCAGCCTCGTTGCCTACGGTTTCTCCCGCATCCGCTGGCGAGGCCGAGACCTCCTGTTCCAGGTGATGGTCGGCACCCTTTTGATTCCGTTCTTCGCCACGCTGATCCCGCTTTTCACCATGTACAAGGATTTCCACATGGTGGGCTGGTACTTGCCGCTCATGATCCCGACGTTCCTCGGCAGCTCGGTCTTCAGTACCTTCCTGCTCCGCCAGTTCTTCATGACCATCCCCGAGTCGCTCTCCGACGCCGCCCGGGTGGACGGCGCGAACGAGTTCACGATCTTCAGCCGGATCATCCTGCCGATGGCGAAACCCGCCCTGGCGACAGTCATCCTCTTCCAGTTCATCTACTGCTGGAACGACTTCATCGGGCCGCTCATCTACATCAACAACCAGGTGT
Organism: Acidimicrobiales bacterium; assembly: GCA_052148655.1. Lineage (GTDB taxonomy): Bacteria > Actinomycetota > Acidimicrobiia > Acidimicrobiales > Bog-793 > Fen-455. The sequence goes on along the minus strand of JBKQHU010000109.1, from coordinate 67,081 downwards.
GGTACCCGCTGTCGCTCGGCTTGAACCTGATCCTCGGCACGTACACGACCAACTGGCCATGGGTGATGGCGGCCGCGACGGCAGCCACGGCACCGATCATCGTCCTGTTCTTTTTCACCCAGCGCACGTTCATCAAGGGAATCTCCATCCAGGGCACCGGAGTCAAGGGATGAGGCCTGGCTCGGTCCCCGGCGCTGCAGGGACGGCGGCCGCCGGTGCGGACAACCCTGTCCTCGTTTCCCTCAAGGACAAGACCATTGGTGCACTGACCGCCTGCTTCAACTTCCTCGCCCTCAACCTCGTTCTGCTGGTCGCCTGCCTCCCGGTGGTAACGGTGCCCATGGCCCTCCAGGCGGCGACGGTCGCCCTCGAGCGGTGGCGGGTGTCGGGCGAGGATCGCGTGGTGCAGGAGTTCCTCGCCGCGCTCAGGTCCCGGCCGCCGCTGCGAACAACCGTGACGGTAGGCACGCCGTTAGCCGTCGCCTCGATCGCCGCCGAGGAGGTGCACTTCTTCACCCGCGGCGGCTCGCCAGGCGACTGGGTGAGCCTCGGGTTCGGCGCCGCGGCCTTGCTCGTCGCGCTCGCGAGCTTCGGCTACGTGCTCGTGCTCGGTGCTCGCCGGCCCGGCATGGCGCCGAGCGAGCTCTGGAACCTGTCAGTCTCCCTGGCGGTGCGAAACCTGCCGGTGACCGGCCCGCTGTTCGTCGCCGAGTTCGTGGCTACGGCCTTGCTGCTCCTGCTCGACCCGGTACTGGCGCTGATCGGGGTGCCAATCCTGTTTCTCCAGTGCCTGAGGCTCACAGCCCAGCTCGGTATCCGCAGGGTGGCGGGGAGTGAATCGCGCTCCAGTGCCTCTCCTCTGTTGCCGGAGGAACATGCACCGCGCTGACGAACACCGGTACCAGCAAGGCAACGTCAACCGTCTCGCCGCCGGCACGCCCGATCCGATTGGATGCCCCCCCCGCCAAGAGTCCTTCCTGCGACGAATAGCGTCACCGGAGTTGCTCGCACCTCAGCGAGAAGCTGCCGCGATTTTGGCGGGCGCCGTCATCACCGTGTTCCTCCCCCTGTGTTTCGCGGCCGGAAGTTGGGCGTAAGCAGCAACAAAAACTGCCTGACAACCATTCGCCGGACCACAGGCAACGCCTAGGCTCACGGTTACCCGTAGACCAGGAGCGACAGCCGCCCAGTCGAGGTCGGCGGCAGCGGGTCGCAAACGCTCAGCAAGTCCGTGCGCGGCGGCGAGGTCGAGACCGGACATGGCCACGACGAACTCATCACCGCCGTAGCGGATGACCTGTTGGCCTTGCCTTGCCTTGCTCGCAAAGAGGTGGCGACCATCCGCAGCACCACGTCACCGACGTCGTGGCCGAAGGCGCCATTGATCTCCTTGAAGGAGTCGACGTCAGCGATAATGCAGCCCAGTTTGGTTTGCACGACTCCCTCTGCATTGAGGAATCGCTCGAGGCGGCGCCGGTTGCCGATACCGGTGAGGGGGTCGTGTTCGAGATCAACACGTTCCCAGACCTGTTGTGCGACCTGTCTTGTCTGGCCCAGACGGATCGCACCGAAGCACGGGACCCCAGGCCAGATCGGCTGGAGCGCGGACTGCGCGTTGGGCCGGGCGGAGGCGAAGGGTCAGCTCAGGAGCCACGCTGGGCTCCGGCGACCTACTGCGAATAGCTGCGTCCGCGCTGGACACGCCACCGAGGTGGGTCTGCGTCTCGATAGCATCGAGGCTAAGAACCGACCGTCACGCCGTCGACCGAGCAGCAAGTTGCGCCCAATGTCCGACCCAGTAGGTGACCGGCAGCTCCATCAAGACAATCAGCGAGACGCGCCACGAGATAGCCGGAACGTCGGCAAACCTAGATCCCGCAGGCACAAGGTGGTCGCAGCCACGGGCAACGTCGCTTTGCTGGTTCTCTTGTTCGCCGGGGTGATCCCGCGATTCACAAGTTATTCCGAAACCTGGGCACACATGGCCGCTCTTGGCGCTCTGTGGTGGGCGGCGCTCGCCGTGGCGGCCACCGTCAATCAGATCTCCATCGTGTGGCCGTACCAAGCCGTGCTTCCTGGGCTGCGGTTCAGGCTCGGCTTTCTCGAGACCGAGACCACGTCCGCAATCTCGAGTGCGGTGCCTGCAGGCGGCGCTGTGGCGGTCGCGATGACCTACAAGATGTTCTCGTCCTTCGCCTTCACCGACCTCGACATTTCTACCGCTGTCGTCCTTACGGGCATCTGGAACCTGGCAGCCAAGCTCGGCCTGCCGATCGTAGCGGTGGCGCTGCTGGCAGTGACAACCCACCCGCCCCAGGGCGCCCTGGCAGCCGCCGGCATCGGTGCGGTCGTCCTCCTGGTCGCGGGACTGGCATTGTGGCTGGTTTTCCGGTCCGACACAGGTGCCCGCCGGATCGGTCATCTCGCCGATCGGATGGTGAACTCAGTGCTCCACCTCTTCCACAAAAAGGAAGTGGATCGGGCCGAGAGGGCGGTGTTGCGCTTCCGAAGCCAGACCGTTGAGACAGCCCACAGTAGAGGTTGGCAGCTCACCTGGGCGGTGCTCGCCAGCCAGCTGGCGGTCTTGCTCCTGGTCCTCATCATCGTGCGAGCCGTCGGCATCACGCCCACCCACGTCAGCTTCGCCGCAGTGCTCACCTCCTTCGCAGTCGCCCGACTGGTTGGCGCGGTGCCAATCGTTCCAGGCGGGCTCGGAACAGTCGATGCCGCGTTCGTTGCCATGTTGACGGCGTTCGGGACGAACGCCTCCCACGCCTTGGCCGCGGACTTTCTCTGGCGGCTGACGACATACGCGCCGCCGCTAGCTCTTGGCGTGTTGACCTATCTCGTCTGGGTCCGCCGAGAGGAGCGTCGGACTGCAACGACGCCGGCGGCAACACCTTGACGCCGCCTGATCGAGCTCGAGTGGGAGAACACTCGTAAGGCAGGCTCCGGCGCCGACTAGCAGCGAAGCCGAACGAACGGCTCTCTCACAGGACGCGCGAGTTGAAGTTTCAGTTGATGGAGTCGTAGGCGATCGGACGTTGTTGGAAGAACTGGCTCGTGCTCGTCTGTCGCGCCACGATGACGAGCGGGACGCCAATGGCATAGGCCACAAGGACCGGAGCCGACGCGCTGAGGCCTGACTGCTTGATCACCTCGTAGCCCACCCAGAAACAGAAAAGCCCGGCCAGGAAGGGAAGAACGATCCCTGTGAAGAAAAAGCTCGCCCTCTTGAACATGACGGTCCGGTACGACCAAGCGCATACGATGCCGGTCGCGCCGTAGTAGAAGGCGACGAGCACCCCGATGTTGTCGATGAGGTTGCCGTACACCGAGTTGACCGTCGGGGACCCGGCTCTGATGAGGATGCCGAGCTGTGCCACGAAGGCGAGGATGAGCGTGCCGATCATCGGTGTCTGGAACCTGCCGTGGATGATCCCGAAAACGCGTGGGAAGACTCCGTCCCTCGCCATCGACAAGGTGACGCGGGCTGCGGGCAGCAGTGTGGTCTGGGTGTCGGCCACCGTGGACGACAGCACGGCGATGATCATCAGATAGCCCATCCAGGGACCGCTGGCACGTTGAGCGAAGTAGAAGAGCACATTCGGACCCTGGCTGGAGAGCTCCTTGGCGGGCAGCAGCATCTGGGCGGACACGATGTTCAAGACGAAGATGAACAACAGGAGGAACATCGAGATGATGCCCGCCTGTCCGGGAGTCTTCGTCGAGCTCTTCGACTCTTCGTTCAAGTTGACGGCGGTGTCCCATCCCCAGAAGAAGAAGAGGCCGAGCACGCACCCGACGGCGAGCCCCTTGTAGCCGTTGATCGAGAGCGGGTCGAGCCAGGACCAGCGGAACCCTCTGGACCCCACGGGATGGTCGGCAACCACCTTGGTGATCCCCCAAATGGAGGAGCCGAGCAGAGCCACGTACTGGATGAGCAGGAAGAACCATTGGGTATTAGCCGTCCAGCGGATCCCGTAGATGGTGATGAACGTGATCACCGCGAGCCACAGCGCCCCGACCATCACCGTCAGCCACGTGTTCGCAGCCGTTCGGGCGCTGATCCAACCAATTGTGTGCATGAACTGGAGCGTGTAGCTGCCGGCCAGGATCGGTGCCGCCACGCAGAACAGCACGCTCGCCGCCACCTGCACCCAGCCGCTGAACCAACCGACAGAAGGGCTTACCAGCTTGGAGAGCCAGGCATAGCAGGCACCGCAATTGGGGTCCCTGCGATTGAGGTAGAAGTAGGCGACAGCGATGAACAGCACCGGGATGAAGCTGACGATGATCACCGCCGGGCCGGCGTAGCCAACCGCGACAAAGAGCAGGCTGAGAGTCGCAGCCAGGGAGTACGCCGGTGCGACCGACGACACGGCCACGACCGTCGAGTCGAAAAGGTTCAGCTCGTCGGACTTGAGGGTGGCCGCCTGTTCGGGTTGCGATGTGCGGTCACGGGAAGGTGCTGGTCCACTGGTCGCAGTCATCAGCGGGTAATGTCCGCTAAGGGTTCAGATTTCGACGCTTCTCATCACGAACCCGGCGTTGACGAGGCCGGGGATCGCGAGGCTTTCGTCTGATCCGCTATCTGCCGGAGCTCGTCTCCGCTCATGGTTTCTTTGTCGATCAGTCTCGCCACGACCGCGTCGAGGACGTCTCGATTTGCCGAGAGCAGGCTGTGGGCGCGCTCCTGGGCCTCTGACAGGAGTCGGCCGACTTCCTCGTCGATCGCCTGCTGAGTACCTTCCGAGAACGGGCGCGACGGCAGCTGGCCGCCCCCGAGGTAGCCCGGCCCCTGATCGCCGTAGCCGATCGGGCCGAGCCGTGGGGAAAGTCCCCAGTCGCGCACCATGTGCACGGCGAGTTGGGTCGCCCCCTCGAGATCGCTAGAGGCACCCGTGGAGCCCTCACCGAGCACGAGGACCTCGGCAGCTCGTCCGCCGAGACGGATCGCGAGCGAGTCCCGAAGGTAGCTCTCCGGGTACAGGTGGCGCTCGTCGAGCGGGAGCTGCTCGGTCACTCCGAGCGCCTGGCCAGCGGGCAGGATCGTGATCTTGGCGACCGGGTCGGCGTGTTCGGAGAACACCGCGACGAGAGCGTGGCCCGTCTCGTGGACCGCCACGTTGTACTTCTCCTCCGGCAGCAGCATGTTGGACCCGTCGCGCCTGCCCAGGATGATCCGGTCCCTCGCCTCGTCGACGTCCCGGGCCTCGATGACGTCCCGGTTGTCACGCACGGCGACGATGGCCGCTTCGTTGATGAGGTTGGCGAGGTCGGCGCCCGAGAAGCCGGGGGTCCCGCGTGAGACGGCGTCGAGATCGACGTCCGGCCCGAGGTGCTTTTCTTTCGAGTGCACCTTCAAGATCGCGGCACGCTCGGACTGGTTGGGGAGGGGGATCTCGACTTGGCGGTCGAAACGCCCCGGGCGCATGAGCGCCGGGTCGAGCACCTCGGGGCGGTTGGTGGCGGCCATGACGACGACGCCGGTCGAGGAGTCGAAGCCGTCCATCTCGGCCAGCAGCTGGTTCAAGGTCTGCTCGCGCTCGTCGTTGGAGACTATCGAGCCGCCCCGCTTTTGACCTATGGCGTCGATCTCGTCGATGAAGATGATCGAGGGCGCCCGCTTGTGGGCGTCCGCGAACAGGTCTCGGACCCGGGAGGCCCCGACCCCGACGAACATCTCGACGAAGCTCGAGCCGGTCAGGGCGAAGAAGGGGACCTCCGCCTCGCCTGCCACGGCGCGTGCCATGAGGGTCTTGCCGCTGCCGGGAGGCCCTACCATCAAGAGGCCCCGGGGCCCGATCGCGCCCGCACGGGCGTAGCGGGCGGGGTGCTTCAAGAAGTCGACCACCTCGCTCACCTCTTGTTTGGCACCCTCGTAGCCGGCGACGTCGGAAAAGCGCGTCGACGGGCGCTGCTCGTCGTACACCTTCGCCTTGGACCCTCCGATACCCATGAGCCCGCCTGCCATCTGCCGGCGGGTGCTCCGGCTCAGCCATACGAAGAGCCCGATGAAGATCAGGAGCGGCAGGAACGCCAACAGGTCACCCACGAGGTCCGAGGTCGGACCGACGCCCGTCACGGCGACGCCGTGACTCTTGAGCGTCGGGGCTAGCTGCGCGTCGTTGAGGACGACCGGGATCTGGGTCGTGTAGTCGTCGCCATTCCTCAACGTTCCCGTGACGGCGCCGTTCGGGTCGATCGACGCCGTCTTGACCTTGTTCGCGTCGACCTGGGCAAGAAACTTGCTGTAGTTAAAACTGAGAGTTGTTGTGGTCTTCATGCTCGGCGACCACAACAACAAGATGGTCGCAAGCAACCCGAACAGCACGAGCCACCAGCGCCAGGCCGGCGGCGGTGTTTGGGCTTGCGAAGGGGGCACAGGGTCACGGGGCTGTCCCGAACTGGCCGGGCTGGTGAAATGGCGATGCTGCATGATTTGGACCTGCCATTTCCTGGATGGGTTAGCTACACATGTTACGGGTGACATTAGCCGTTGTCTCGAGAACATAGAGGTGAATCACCCCGCCTCGTCGATGAGGAACTAGATCGAGAAGACGCCGTGTTCGTCGCGCTCGACCCCGTGGATGTCGTGGGCAAGCCCGGGAACTCAGCGTCGAAGGCGTCCAGGGCACACAGGTAGGCGGACCGGTCCGTCGAGCGCCCCGGCCCGCTCGCCGGGCATGAGGATCGGGATGCCGGGAGGGTAGGGCACGACCATGACCGCAGCGATCCGACCCGCCATCTTTGAGACGGGTACCCGCTCGGTCCTGGCACGCACGAGACGGCGGTAGGCCTCGGCCGGGGTCGTCGCCGGCACCGGCAGCTCGGCAAGGCCCGGTCGAGCAGCTCGATCGTGGCGAGGGCGCGCACCTCGGCGTGCATCTCGTCGCAGAGCTCGGACAAGCTCATCTTGCCGTAGCGGTCGGGGTAGGCGGCAACGAGGCCCGGGGAGCGCCCACGTCCAAACCGGCGATCATCGGGTCGAACGGCGAGGTGGAGCCGTGCATCATGTAGACCTCGTTGAAGAGGGACGGTTCCACCGGGGCGCGCTCGCGTGGGCGGATGTGTCATGACGAGAGCGATACCGCCACAACCCACGACACGCGCTTGAGCCTTGCGGCTTGCCATGGCTCGACGGACCACGGGCTGCGCAAGACGAGCTGAGCATCGGACAGGCATGTCCCTCCTTCCTGTATCGGTCTCTTCCTCAGACGAGTGTGCGCCCTTCGAAGGTCTCTTGGCATCCCGTGGTTGCGCCAATTCCGGGTTTCCGACACGGCGATTGTGGCACCGACGCCTTGGAGCTACTGGCAACGGGCGGTCCCGATGACCCGAAAGCCGGTGTCGCCGAACAGGGTGGTTGGATGCCGCCCGCCTGCTCAACCGCGCGGACGCGGCGCCCGACTTGCGAATCGGGCGTTCAGGTCTCAAACGGTGACCGCGAGTCGATGAGGTCGTACGCTTGTCACGCGGCCGCCTTGATGGTGATTTGCGGGTGTTCGCGAGAGGCAGCGGATTCGGAGACAAGGAAATGAGAGACCATGCCACCTTCTACGTGTCAGGAGCCACGGCAGCCTTCCTCGATTACCGTGCTGCCGAGCGGCCGGAGCGGCCGCACATTCTCCTGATTTTCGAGACACCGGAAGCCTCGGTGGCCGGCGCCGGCCCAGACGATCTTGGCTGCGACTGCTGGGACGTTGTTCAAGTGATCAGCGTTATCGAGCGGCGACTGAGCGAGCATTATGTGCCCACGCGACGCTTGGTACCACTCATCTTCCTCGCCGAATGGGACCTTGTGCCCAAGTAGACAGCCTCCTTGCGAATCGGTTCTTAGCGCGGGCAGGCGAATACAGGGCGTACTGACGCAGCGTTCGGCGTCATTCCGGTTTCGGTCCACCCAGAGGCGGGCTGGCAGTTCCTGGCCGGATGAGTAAGGCGCGAAGGCACCATCCGACCTGATCAGAGATCATCCGAAGGTCCCGTAGCCCTCGCGCGGGCAAGCCCAGTGGCTTCGGCGAGTGTACGAGGGCATGCTTGTTCGGTGAGCGCAGACTCGTCGTCTCCAGAGACACGGCGGGATCGCCTATGGGCGGCGGCAGAGTCGAGAGGCATCCCGCTGGGGACGATCCTGACAAGTGCCGCGGTCGTGGTCTTGGTCTACCTGGCCGGCAAGCTCATCTACCGGCTCCGCGACGTCATCCTCATCATGGTCGTCGCTGGGTTTACGGCCCTCATCTTGAACCCTCTCGTGATTGCGTTGCAGCACTGGCACGTCAGACGCCGGGGATGGGCGGTCGCGGTCGTAACGATGTGGGCATTGATCATCTTCGTCGCGCTGGCGGCGGCCTTTGGCTATCCCTTGGTCAACGGGCTCACTCACCTGGCTAATCATCTGCCGGGCTATGTGAAGCAGGCCGAACACGGCAAGGGCTGGATCGGGCGCCTAGTTCGCCGCTATCACGTGGAAGCCTGGGTTGAGAAGAACGCTCCCAAGTTGACGTCCTTTGCAAAAGGACTCGCCAAGCCCGCCCTGAGTCTCGGTAAGGGCGCCCTGACCCTTGTGATCACTATGTTCACGCTCTTCGTGCTCGTGCTGCTGCTCCTGCTCGAGGGCCCGAAGATCCGAGTCGGATTGCTTGGCCTGCTGTCTCCGGAGCGCGCCGCGCGTTGCAGGGCGGTGGCGAACGAGGTCAATCGTTCGGTCACGGGCTTCGTACTGGGAGACCTGATGACCTCACTTGCCGCCGGGATCGTCGTGTTCGCGGCTCTCGCTATCCTCGGCGTTCCATTTCCACTGCTCTGGGCACTATGGGTGGCCCTCGTCGATTTTCTCCCGATGATTGGGGGCGCACTTGCCGGTATCCCGACGGTCTTGTTCGCCACCGCGCACTCACTGACAGCGGGCGTCGTCACTCTGGTCGTGTTTGTCGTTTACACCCAGGTCGAGAATCATGTCCTCAACCCAGTGGTCATGAGCCGGACGGTCAAGGTCAACCCGCTCTTGGTGTTGTTGTCCATCCTGATCGGTGCTTCAATCGGCAGCTGGATTGGCGGTTTCTTCGGCGGCTTCGTAGCGGCGCTGCTCGCCATCCCGATCGCCGGCAGCATTCAGGTCCTTGTGCGAGAACTGTGGCGCGCCACCGCACAGCCAGCCGCTCCGGGTGGAAAGGACGTGGCAGTCTGAGAACGGCGAACGGAACCGGCCGGTGAGCCTACGTGCCAAACACAGATGACAGGGACGCTTCTCGTGAGGGCCACGCTCTACAACTTCGCTGGCAGATACCACCTCTTCGAAAGTAGAGGCCCACGGAAACGTGGACCGCACCGCTCGATGATGCGGAAGTGTGTCACAGACTGGCGAGGAGGACGGCAAGGATGCCCGTGAGGAAGATCCCGTCAAAGGTGCCGGCCCCGCCGATCGATGCCAAGGGTGCCCCGATGTCGCGGATCCGTCCGAGATTGACAAGGTCAGCGCCGACAAGCGTGCCGATCGTCCCACCGACGTAAGCAAGGGCGGCGATAGCGTGGCCACCAATCACGATGGCGGCGAGTGCCGCCACGATCGGTGGAACGAAAGTCGGGGCGACAATACCGACTCCCGGCACTGGGCGGGCCACCAGCCAGACCAAGACAGACACGACTGCGATGGCGATCGGCGCGTGCAGCCAGATGCGGTCATGCACCACGAGGTAGGTGGCCAGGGCCGTAGGGATGACGGCGCCGCCGACGTTCACCGCCACGGTCGTGGTGCCTGTGTGCACGACCGTCGGGATCCGGTAGCGAATCCCGAACGCGACGGCGTCGTTCACCCTCGTCTCGGTACGGTCCGGCAAGCGCGCAACTGGGATGTCGAACCAGCTCCCGATGATCGAACCGAGCAGCGCTGCGAAAAGCCAACCGGGACTGAGCCCAATGCGCTGGTAGGCGTAGGTGATGACATCCAGCCCGACAAGGACCGCCACGACGAGCGTGATGCCCGCGAGAAAGACGACAAGAGGCGCTGCAAGCGGCCAGTAATTGCGAAGCGGATCGCGGTCGCGGTTCACGGACAGACGTCCCGCGCCGGTTGGACTGTGTCGCTGAAGTGCAACCGTATCGCCATCGCTGTTCTCATCGGTCACCCTTGTCTCTAGAAGACGGGATCATCATGGTGAGTGAGCGTCCGCCGGCAATCTATTCGGTCCACACGGAAGACCAACTGGCCTTATCAAAGTCGATGGCAACCTGGCAAGGCGTGTTGCGACCTGTCTGTGATGGGACTTCGATTCTGACGGTATGGAACGCGCCCATGGACACAGCCGACCACAGGAGAGGCGACAGGTCCTCAGTGGTGGCTACTGATTTTCAAGGAGCTTCTCCGGCAAGGCGCAGAGCAGGCGGTCCGGATCCAAACACTTGAACGCGTGATGCGGGCCGAGGAGTTGGCGCTCATACTTGATTCGAGACAACCCAGCTCACTGGAGGAAGCTCTTGATGTCGTCCAACTCGGAGTTACAGCATCTCAACAAGAACCAGCGTGACACTCTGCTGCAGCTGTTTCAGCATCCGGCTGGCCACAACATCGAATGGCAGGGAGTCCTGTCGCTGCTTGAGGCTGTCGGGTCGGTCGAGCAGCGCCACGATGCCAAGTACCTAGTTCACCTGGGTGCCGAGACCGAAGTCCTCACCCGCCCGAAGCACAAAGACATTGACATCCAGCAGGCCGTCGATCTCCGCCGGATGTTGACCGACGCAGGCTACGGTGCCCTCGTGGAGGAACTGGAGGCCAAGGGCAAAGAGGTCTGACTGAACGGAGAGGGAGACTCCGCGCGTCCGCGGATCTCGCTGTTCGTCGGGACAGGTTGTCAGGGCGCCAGACCTCGGTTATGAGAGGGCGAACCTGGCGATTCTCCAGATCGCGGCCGGACACCTCGAACAGACTCGAGTCGGTGAGAGGGGCCGGAATCGTGATCAGCGCATCGGGGACCTATCGGGCGCGTTTGCACGCTGGGCTTGGTGGGGTCTCGTGAGTTACGACACGCTTGAGAGGGGCCAATGCCCCTTTCTCCTGCCGAGCCTGTGTAACGCGGGTTGTAATCCAGATCCCACGGCCAATCCGAGGAGTTCGCCACCGACGACATCTGCGGGGTAGTGAACTCCAACGTGGATCCGGCTGTAGCCGACAATGGTCGCGAGACCGAACAACGGCAGCGAGAGCTGAGGAAAGTCGGCCGTCACCGCAGTGGCGAAGGCGAAGGCCGACGCCGTGTGACCCGACGGAAAGGAGCTCGATGCCGGCATACGCGCTTGACGGCCCGCGACGTCGGGCCGTCGATCCGGCCTGCTCCTCGCGAAGAAGTGCTTCGCTGCCAAGTCAGCGCTGAACGACGAAACGCCGACTGCGGCCAGACCTCGAATGGCCGCGCGCCGACCTCTCTTGCCCGTGACCGCGAGCGCGGTAGCGATCGCGATCGAAAAACGGGAGTAGTTCGCGGCGTTCGCGATCCATGTCATCGGCACGTCCAGGGCCGGCGTGGGCGTGTGGGCAATCGTGTCGTAGATCGCACAGTCGAGGGCGTTCATCTCCCCGAGCAGGCGACGAGCTAGTTCCCGGGGCGATCGGGTCGCTTCGGGACTGTCCGGCGACGCCCCGGTTAGGTCGATGGATGTCATGGGTTACCCGCCCTGCCCACGATTCCACTGGGAAGGCCCCGCATCACGCGCGCGAGGCCGAGCAAAGTGGACACAGCCACGGGCGCGTGTAGAAAGGCGGGTGAAGCACCCCGCTGGTCAAGGGGGACACGGACACGGAGCGCGCCTGGTCGGACCGCGAAGCGGAGCGGAGTTGTCCAGGTGCGCGCTTCACCGTCTACAGCAGCAGCGAGCACCGACGAGCCTCGTACCTCGAGGTGCGTGGCAGTCCAGTCTCGCCAGCCTTGGTAGCGCTCGGGATGACCGGCTGCCTCAAGAGCCACGAGCCGGTTGACGTCCGACGCGCCGCTCACGGTAAGGGTCGCTACGCCGAGCACGCCGCCGTCCAGCCGAGAGCGAGAACCGAATCCGCTCACACTCGACAGTACGTAGGGATTATTGGAGACCTGTACCAGTTGCGCGTTTGTGATCACCCCGTCCGGACCATCTACCACGAGGTCGAACGGTTTGGCGCGGGGCCCTAACAAGTCCGGCAGCATCTCGGCCACGGTCCTGCGCTTGGCTTCGCGGTACCTCTGAGACGCCACGATGCTCGCATAGAGGCCGAGCGATACGTTGTTGACGAAAACCTCACCGTTCACCTCTCCCAGGTCGATGGTGGCTTCGCGGGCAGGCCCGAAAGCGTCGAGCGCGCGTGCGGGATGACGGCGGTCGATCCCGAGGTCGCTCGCCAAGTGATTTCGGGTGCCGGCTGGCACGCACACGAAAGGCAGTCCATGACTGGCAGCTACCGCCGCTACGACCGCCTGTGAGCCGTCGCCACCGGCGATACCCAAGGCGTCCGCGCCCCGTGCAACGGCGGCTTCGGCGAGCGCCCGCAGGTCGCCACCGCCTTCCAGCAACACAGGTTCGATGCCACGGCGACGCGCCTCGTCGACGATGTGCAGCTTGGTGACCTTCCCGTTTCCAGATTCAGGGTTCATGAGTACGACGCCGTGCCTGGTTGCCGGTACTTCGTGCCACCGCTCGGCGATGGCCTGATGGACCTCCCAACGCAGCGCCAGGGTTCCAAGCGCCGAGGCGACAACGATGCCGACGATCACCGTCACCACCGCCACCGCGCCCCGCCCCACCATCACGAGGCTGGCGACGGCGACGGCCACCAGAACGACGGCGGCCACCGCCGCCAACGGCCGCCAACGACGGTTGGTGGCCGCTATCCACAGAGCCGAGATACCGAGAGAACCAGCAGCTACCGAGCCCAGTACGTAGGCCAGGTCCCGGGCCGTGAACGCGACGAGGATAACCAACGTGACGGCCGAAACCGTCAGCGCGCTCGCCGCCGCGATCCGGGATCCGAGCGGCGGTGCCGACAGCTGGTTTTCGCCCGCTCGCGAGCCTGGTTTTCTTGCCACCTCTGAACGCCTTGTCGCCATTGCCGATGACTCCCCGGTGAAGCCGGTCTCGAGTGGAGGTTGATGCCTATAGTGCACCATGCTCGACCCGATCGGTCCTCAGTAGTCGCTACGGCATAGGAAGCCGGACTGCTTGCGTGCGCCGAGATGACCGACACCGCCCCCGGGTACGGCACGTCCTCCTACATGAAGCGGGACCATCGCCAACTCCTCAGTAGCTCGATAGTCCGAATCTAGTAGCCGCTACTGAGGATCTGTCGGACTTGAAATGGTTTCCTGTAATCACGAACTCGTTCTTCGGCATGCTTTCTCGCCCGGACGCGACCAGACCATAGGAGGGCGGATGTACAACGACCTAGATCACCGAACCACTCCCGGCGGACTACGCGACGCGGGCGAAACCCGCTCCCTATTCAGCCAGACGATGGGATACGTCGCCGCCACCGTTGGCATCTTCGCGCTCGGGACCTACCTCGGCCGCAGCTTGTCCTACGGCTGGGGATGGCTGTTCTTCTTCGCCTCCTTCGCATGCCTGATAGCCATGAGGTTCGCAGTCCGCAGAACGGACTCCTCGGCGGTGGGCCTGTTGTTCGCATTCGGGCTCTTGATGGGATTGGCGACTGCGCCGACTGTCGTCTACTACTCCGGGTCGGGTCCGCAGGTGCTATGGCAGGCCGCTGGGGCAACTGCCCTTTTCATGGCTGGACTTGGGACGATGGGGTATGCGAGCCGCCGAGACCTGTCAGGGATCGCCCGGGTGTGTTTCTGGGCGCTGTTGGCACTCATTGTCTTCGGCATCGTCACAATCTTCGCCCAGATACCCAACGGCTCGATCATTTACTCTGTCGTCGGCCTGGTGATATTCGCAGGTCTCACCATGTTCGACTTCCAGCGGCTGCGTGTCGGAAGCGATCTAGACTCCGCCCCTCTTCTCGCTGCATCTATCTTCCTCGACGCCCTCAACGTGTTCCTCTTCTTCCTTAACATCTTCAATCGGAGAAAGTGACGCCACCGACGATGCCCGGCGACGTTTCCGCGGTCGCGGCGTCGATGCGAAAGGCTCAGCTGCTCGACTTCGTGCTGGTCGAGTCAGAGAACGCGTAACGCCTGCGGAACAAGAGGTAGGCGGGCAGTCCCGCCAGAAGAGGAAGCCAGTAGGACGCGATCCGGTAGGCGAGCGTCGCCAGGAAGGCGTCGCCCGCGCCAATACCCGCGAGAACGAGCATCCCGCTCAGGCTCGCCTCGACGATCCCGAGACCTCCGGGAGTGACGGGCAGAAGGCCGATCACGCCGGCAACTGCATAAGCGAGAAGGACCAGCGATGGGCGGGGATGACTACCAGTGGCCCACAGGACAGCCAAGAGACAGCCGAAGTCGGTCCCAAGCCGGGTGGCACAGAGCAGGACTGCCTTCTGCCACTGAGCGCCGAGCGCCGAGCGTATGGCATTCCTGTCCCGCAGCAGCCGGTCACCCAGTCCTGTCAGCGGCAGCCGGTGCCGCCGGACCCGGTTCCATAGCCACTCGACGTTCCGGCCGAGCCACGCCAAGGGACGGTCGGTACGCAAGAAAACCAGGCTGAAGGCCGCGAAGAGCACAAATCCTGCTGCACCTACGAGTGCTGTGTTGACCAGACCCCGACCGACCGGCGTGCCCGCCACCATGGCGGGGAGGGTGAAGATCGGCAGCGCGAGGAGACCGCCGATCTGGATGAGCGAGAAAGCAGTGAGGCCGCTCACAGCGGTGTCGACATCGATCCCGGCAGCCGAGAGCATCCGGAACTGGACAACGGCACCGGCCGCGTCGGCACCCGGCATGATGTTGGTGACGGCGTTGCCGGTCAGCACCGCGGTGACGACGGCGAACCAGCTCTTGGTGCGCAACGCCAAGCGCTGCAGGGCGAACGTGCAGACAAAGTGAGCTGCTTCCGCAAGTATCGCAACAGCGAACCAGACCAGGTTCAGCTTCGACAGGCGGGGCCATGATGACAGGACGCGGGTAACACTGGGCAGCACGATGTAGATGGTCACGCCGGCAACCGCAACGGCCGCTGCCCGCTTGCCTAAGGTCCTCCAACTAAAGAAGCCGTCCTGTTGCGGCTCGGGGCCGACTGTCATCG
Source organism: Acidimicrobiales bacterium (assembly GCA_052148655.1). Classification (GTDB taxonomy): domain Bacteria; phylum Actinomycetota; class Acidimicrobiia; order Acidimicrobiales; family Bog-793; genus Fen-455. Next base: position 51,910 of record JBKQHU010000109.1, on the reverse strand, counting down.
TCTGGTCCAGCCCGAAGGGGTCGCCGCCCGTGCAGCGGCCAGAAACCTCGCGAACATGAGAAACACGCTATGTCAGGCGCACGGCGCAAGACGAGCGCGGTGGCCACACTCAGCAGGATTCCCGCAATCGCGTGATGTGCCGGTCACGCCTGGGTCTCACAATGACATTGCGTACATCTCTGCATTCAGAAAGGAACATCGTGCACAAGCCAACGAGTCTCCTCGCAAGTGACGTAAAAGATGAGCTCGACTGGGACCCGCTGCTTGACGCTAGGCGCATCCTCGTCGAGGCGAACGAAGAGCGAATCACCCTGACCGGCGCGGTAGACACATACTTCGACCTGATACGAGCGGGCGAAGATGCCTCGGGCGTGCGAGGCGTGAAGGAAGTCGACAATGAGCTGCTTGTCGGACCGCTCGGCGAAGCCGTCGCGGATGTCGGCATCGAAGCAGACTGCAAAGTCGCCCTCGACGCCGATCGCTTCGTTCCCGCCGGAGGGGTGACAGCCCGGGTGACGGGCGGCTGGGTCACCCTCAGCGGTCATGTCCACAGGCACTACCAGCGACGCGCCGCGGAGCGTGCGGTCGAAAGGCTCAAGGGCGTGCTCGGTCTCTCCGACGAAATCGTGGTCTCGGATGAGCCGCTGCCTGAGGACGTCAACGACAACATCCGTAAAGCGCTGCGCCGCAACGCCATGATCGACGACTCGCTGATAAAGGTCTCGAGTTCCGGTCACACTGTCTACCTCGACGGCATAAGCGGATCTTGGGCTGCAAAAAAGAAGGCCGAGGATATAGCATCGGGGGCGCCAGGAGTAACTGAGGTCGTCAATCGCATCACCATCCTTCCGTAGATCGTTCCGGTCCCATGCGTCGTCCGAACTCTCTTTTGCGGTTGGCCGGTCGTTCTGCCAAACCGCACAGCGAATCGGACAGCCATAGCGCACCTCATGCAAAGGAGTCCCCGTGATCGCAGCAACATTCGGAGTCGGACAGGTTGTCTACTCGATCCTCTGGTTCGTCCTGTTCTTCGTCGAGATCTGGTTGATGATCTCAGTGTTCATCGACATCTTCCGGAGTCATGACTTGCAGGGCTGGGCAAAGGCCCTCTGGGTTCTCCTGGTACTCCTCCTTCCGATCATCGGAATAATCGCCTACTTCATTTTTCGAGGCGACAAGATGCGAGTCCATCAAATGCAGGCACAACAGCTGCGCGAGCCGTCCCGGGACTACGGGCGACTCTCAAGCGACGACGGCGAATCCCCGGCCCAGGAGCTCTCTCGCCTGGCTGACCTGAGGCGGGACGGGATGATCACCGAAGACGAGTTCCAGGTGCTCAAGTCACACATAATGCGGCGTGTTTCGGACAAAGACGCTCCATGAGGGCGGCGGCGGCGCTCGGCCGAGTGCCTCGAGCGGGTCGCACCTCGTCTCGACCGGGCCGCTGCTAGTTTCTCCCCACAGTCCTTTGCCTTTCGTGCCACGACCTCAGTCGGCCGTGAGGCGCCCAGGAGAACGTGTCAGTAGGGATCGCCTCGGAACTGGTAGGCACTACTGAGGACCGGGCAGCATGTTTGTGGTCGGCTATACATATGAACGTCGCCCAGTGTCTTGAGAGAAAAGGCCTCACATCGCCCCGGAGCACCCGGTGAATTCCTACGCGAGTTACGGGGCAAGGGTTCCGAGAGTCGAGAGAATATCGGCCTGCATCGAGACCACCGGTCAGCTACGCACGACGGTGTCCATAAGCAAAGCCGGCTCTGGCGCGGACGGTTACTCCGACGCACACACGCAACACTCCCCCGCGCAGCATGCCCTGGAAGGCACCCAGCGCAAACCGTGGCGCACAAGAGATCTCTCTCCGGCATCAATCGATCGGATCGACAGTGAAATACGCGAAGCACCTGGCACCGAGCCGTCAGGTCCCGACTGGTTCCTCTTCGAGAACTTCCTCCGCCTGCGAGGACGGTACCGGGGCGCAATCGTGGCTCTGAGCGAGCGCGTCATGATCACCAATCTGAGTGCAGCCGAACTGCTGTTGCCCGCCGACCGCGACCGCCTATGGTCACAGGCCCAGACGGCGTTGGTTGATGGGCGCAGACGGACCAGTGACATTGCGCTGACTTGCGGCTTGTCGGCAATCGCTCGCTACCGACCAGTGGTCGCACAGAATGCGATCGTCGGTGCTCTTGTGCAGCTTTCCGTCCAGCCGCGAGTTCTCCCTCGATCGACGTCGGCAGACCCGGCCGTTGCCGCCTGGGCAAGCTTGACCGACGCTGAACGTGCCGTCGCCGAAGTCGTGGCTCGTGGATTGACGAACCGCGAGGCTGGACGACGTGTCTACCTGTCTCCTCACACGGTTGACTCGCACCTGAGGCAGATCTTCCGCAAGCTGGGCATCAACTCGCGAGTCGAGCTAGCGCGGATGGTCGGCGAGCATCACAGACAATTCCGTGGGGCCGCAGAGGAGGTCCGGATCTTGCAGTCGTACGGTCCACTCGAAAGCTCGGGCGCCCGGTCGGCGTGAAGGCCGGCCGTCGCCCGACCGGCCAGTGCCGGAGTCAACTGTTCGCGGCCGTTGGACTACCGATCGCTTTGTGGTAACGCCACTGTGTTGAATACGAGGGCGTCGATGCGCTTCATGCATTCTTCCTTTTCCGTTTCTGGAAGAAAGGACCCGAGTATCGAGTTGCGGGCAAGCTGAATGATCTGGCTGTCTGTCAGGCGGAACTCCTGGGCAACGGCCAGCAGGTTGTCCGCGACGTAACCACCGAAGTAGGCGGGGTCGTCCGAATTGATGGTGACTCGGAGGCCATGGTCCAAGAGCGCGGGCAGATTGTCCCTTGCAAGAGAGGCGAAGACATGAAGCTTCACGTTCGACAGCGGGCACACCGTGAGCGTCGTCTGTTCCGAGGACAGGCGGGCGACCAACCGCTCATCCTCCAGGCACCTGACCCCGTGATCGATTCGAGCGGCGTGGAGGATCTCGAGTGCCTGCCAGATGTACTCAGGTGAACCCTCCTCTCCAGCATGGGCCACAGTGAGCAGGCCCATGTCGCGGGCGCGATCGAAGACGGCTGCGAACTTCGAGGGAGGATTGCCGACCTCGGAGGAGTCGAGCCCAACGGCGGTGATCCACTCCAGGTACGGGGTGGCTGCGTCGAGGACAGCGAAGGCGTCCGATTCACTCAGGTGGCGAAGAAAGCAGAGGATGAGCCGCGAAGTGAGTCTGAACCGGCTCTCGTATTCGACCAACGCCGCGTGAATGCCGCGTATGACAGCTTCTAGGGGAACGCCGCGGGAGGTGTGCGACTGTGGATCAAAGAAGACTTCGGCATGGCACACGCCCTGTGCGGCGGCGTGCTGGAGATATGCGATGGTCAAGTCGTAGAAGTCCTGCTCTTCCACGAGCACTGAGCATCCGGCGTAGTACACGTCGAGAAACGATTGGAGATCCTTGAAAACGTACGCGGCCCGGATGTCGTCAACGGTGGCGAACTTGATCGGAACGTTGTTGCGGGTCGCCATCGCCATCATCATTTCGGGCTCGAGCGTGCCTTCTAGATGAAGGTGGAGCTCTGCTTTCGGCAGGGCCCAGATGAGTTCTTTGTTAGCCACGTAAGGTTCGGTCATGGCGGCACCTCTAACTGGACGGACGGGTCGGCACGAATGTCTTCATGGAGATAGCCCACCACAATTGAGCTATCCGGTCGTCAGTAGTCCCTACTGATTCCGGCCGCAGGGAGCGGCTCCGCAGTTCGCCGATCAACCGCTTGAGCGGTTTGCCCTATCTGCCCACTGCAATTCCGATGAGCCGCCCGAGGCCGAAGGTGACGCCCGCGGCGAGCAAACCGAAGCACAGCTGACGACTCCCGGAGAAGATCACTTTGCGCCCGGTCAAAAGCGTTATCAGCGCCCCGATCATGAAGAGTCCGAAGGCGGAACAGCAAATGGCGGCCACCAGGGCCGCGGTTCCGCTCGCAATGAAGTAGGGGATGAGCGGAATGACGGCACCGATCGAAAACAGGAGGAGGGAGGCCGCACCGGCGGCGTAGGGGGACCCACCAAGAGTGTCCGGGTCGAGCCCCAGCTCCTCACGGACCATGGCGTCGAGGGCTGTCTGCTCGTCGGCCATCAGGCGCTCGGCGACTTGCTGGGCCTCTTCTACAGGAAGTCCCTTCGCCTCGTATATGAGCGCCAGTTCCTCTCGTTCCTCGTCGGGCACGGACCGGATCTCGGCAGCCTCAGTTCTCACCTGGCGCTGATAGAGCTCGCGAGTGCTCTGGACAGAGATCCATTCGCCGATGGCCATCGAGAAGGCGCCGGCCATCAGGCCTGACAGCCCGGTGATCAAGATCGCGGTCGTTTGGAGCTGGGCGCCGGCAACGCCCATCACCAGAGCGAGGTTGGAGGTAAGTCCGTCGTTGGCCCCGAGTACGGCGGCCCGGAGAGAATTCCCGCCTGGAGCTCGGTGACGACCTTCAAGCGTGGCTAGCGTCTGGCCGGCGAGGCCCTGCGGGGAACCGCCGACGATATAGCGCAGGACCCGCGCATGGGAGCGTTCCTGGTCGGACATCGTTGTGCCTGCGGTCTCCGGCTGGTCGTCGTAGCCCGCCTGATCCACCTGTTCGAGCGAGGCGACAGTCGGCAGGACGACCCTGGGACCGAACCGGCCTGCGAGAAAAGCCCTCGTACGAGCCCGCCACGAAGCGCGCCGGGGGCCCGGATCGGCACCGATCGATCGGAGCCGGTCTTCCCAGAAAGAGACATGGCGCTCCTCAACCTCAGCTAGTCGGACGTAAACCGACGTCAGCTGAGGGTTCTTCTCGGCGGCCGCCATGGCCCGATAGACCGTGGCGGAATCAATCTCACCCTGCAGGTTGGCCCGATAGCGGGCCTCGTCGGACGCCTTGTTCGTCATGTGTGCTTTCTAGCGCCAGCACGCCCGGCTGGGTCTGGCTAGTTCGACGACATCTTCGCACCAGCCGGGGCGTACCTCCAGCAAATGGGTGCCGTCACATGAGCATCGAAACCGTGGCCGAGCGTCTCGTGTACCGACGAGGAGCAACTGGTCAGGGCGTTGATGACCGATCTCCGTGAGCCAGGCACGGTGGCAAGCCACCTGGCTCAGGCATGACGGCAAAGGCACCTTCAGCCTGCTGTCCCCGGCGAACCCTTATCTCGAGGTGGGCCCGCTTGCACAACGAGCTCGTCGATCCGACAGCGCTCACTGGCGAGGCCGGCGCGCTCAGCGGACCGGCTGAGCAGTCGGATCGCCTGCCCGTGGGGCGTCGCGTCGTCGCCTCCCGGGTGCTGGCCTCGGCGCTTGCAGCATTGGTCGCCAAGGGTGAAGCTAATCCCATCGTCGCGAACACACTTGCCCCATTCGGCGAGTTGGACCTGCCCGAGGCCGCCGGGCTCTCGCCCGACGAGGTACTCTCGCGGTTGAGAAGTGGCCCGGGTGGGCTCTCGTCCGACGAGGCGGCCACACGGTTACGACAGTTCGGGCCGAACGCGCTCGGCACCCATAAGGTGCACGCCAGCGCCGTCCTCTGGCGACAGATCCGCAACCCGATCTTGGTTCTCCTTCTCGCGGCGGCCCTGGTGTCAGGGCTCACCGGTGGTGGCGCGAACGCGGTGATCATCGCCGTCATCGTCGCCCTGAGTGTCGGCCTGGGCTTTTTCAACGAGTACCGGGCAGAATCGGCAATGGCCTCCCTCCGCAGCAAGATCCGCCATGACGCCGACGCCCTGAGGGACGGCCGGATGACCCAGGTCCCCGTCACTGACCTCGTCCCGGGCGACGTGGTATCGCTTCACATCGGCGCCCTCGTTCCCGCCGATCTCCGACTGCTCAAGGTCGAAGAGCTCGAATGCGACGAAGGCACGTTGACCGGCGAGTCGATGCCAGTGGCCAAGTTCGTCCCAGCCGTTACCGACAACAAGGCATTGGACCAGCCCGGATGCGCCTTCATGGGAACGATCGTCCACGAGGGCTCTGGCATGGGTGTGGTGGTGCAGACCGGCGTTCGCACCGCCTTCGGGAGAATCGCCACCGGCTTGTCCGATAGGCAAACACAGACTGCGTTCGAAACGGGTTTGTCGCGGTTCTCGCGCTTCTTGTTCGCAGTGGCCGCCGTGCTGACGGTGTTCATCTTCATCATGAATGTCGTGCTTGCAAGGCCGCTCATCACGGCGTTGCTGTTCTCGCTCGCCATCGCCATCGGAATTGCTCCCGAGATGATGCCGGCCATCGTGACAGTGAGCCTGTCTGCGGGTTCGAAGGCCCTGGCGGCGAAGAAGGTGCTCGTAAAGAGGCTGGTCGCCGTCGAGGACCTGGGAAACATCGAGATCCTCTTCACCGACAAGACGGGCACCCTCACCGAAGGGGTGATCACGTTCTCTCATAGCCTCGACGCCGACGGGCAGGCCAGTGATGAGCCCCTCCTGCTCGGGCTGGTGTGCAACGAGGCGACCCTCACCGAACAGGGGCCGGTCGGGGGCAACGCCCTGGACCAGGCCCTGTGGTTGGCACCCGGCGCGGCCGCGGGAGGGGAGGTCGCCCCCATCGCCGCCCGCCATCAGAGGCTGGGCGTCCTTCCCTTCGACCACGACCGCCAGCTCGTCTCGGTACTGGTCAAGGACCCCGCCGGCAAGCCGCTGCTGATCACCAAAGGCGCTCCCGAAGTAGTGCTGGACCGGTGCGTGAACGTCCCCGACGCCGCCCGGCCGGCGCTGGAAGCACTGTTCAACGACGGCGCCCGCGTGGTGGCCGTGGCCACACGTCCGGCCGAGGGTCGCGACACCGTCCGCGCCGAGGACGAGCATGGGTTGACATTCGCCGGCTTCCTGACTTTCGCCGACCGCCCGAAGCCCGATGCCGGATCCTCCATCGCCCAGCTGCAACGGCTGGGCGTGGAAGTGAAGATCATCACCGGGGACAACGGTCTGGTGGCGGCCAAAGTGTGCTCTGACATCGGGTTCCAATGCGCGGCTGTGCTCAGCGGCACCGAGGTTGAAGCACTCGACGATGACCAGCTCGAAGCGGCGATACCCGCCACAACGGTGTTCGCCCGGATCAGCCCAGATCAGAAGTCACGGATCATAAAGGTGACCCGCCGTAGCGGAAAGGACGTGGCGTTCCTCGGAGACGGGGTGAACGACGCGGTGGCGTTGCACCACGCCGACGTCGGGATCTCGGTGGATTCGGGGACAGACGTGGCCAAGGACGCCGCTGACGTGGTGCTGCTCGACAAGGATCTCGGGGTGCTTGCCGACGGGGTGATGGAGGGCCGCCGCATCTTCGCCAACACCATGAAGTACGTCCTCATGGCGACGTCCTCGAACTTCGGCAACATGTTCAGTGCGGCCGGTGCCTCGGTGATACTGACCTTCCTGCCCATGCTGCCGACCCAGATCCTCCTCAACAACCTGCTCTACAACGCCGGCCAGATGGTGATCCCGACTGACCGCGTGGACCCCGAGGCACTCGCCCGTCCGGCGGCTTGGGACATCGGGTTCATTCGACGCTTCATGGTCATATTCGGGCCGGTCAGCTCGATTTTCGACTTCGCCACCTTCTGGGTCATGCTCGCCGTCCTTCATGCCGGTCACGTCGAGTTCAGGACGGGTTGGTTCGTCGAGTCGATCGCCACCCAGACCTTGGTCATCTACGTGATCAGGACCCGCAGGATCCCGTTCCTTAAGAGCCGCCCCAGCAAGTCGATGCTTCTCGTGCCGACCGGGATGGCCCTGATCGGTGCGATCCTGCCCTGGACGGGCCTGGCGCACCTCTTGGGATTCACCCCCTTGCCGGCAAGGTTCTTCCTCATCCTGTTCGGGATGGTCGTCGTCTACCTGCTGCTGTGCGAACTGGCGAAGGCCTTCTTCTACCGTCCCCCCCATGCCCGGACTCCCGGACCTGCCTCTACTCACGCTCAGCGTTTGGCGCGGAGCACGCGCAAGCGGGCGTCTCGCTTCGTCCGCTTCGATACACATGCGGAGGAAGACCGGGCAGGGGAGGAGACTCCGGCGCAGGCAGCAACCGGCATCGACAAACGGTCGGAAGCAGGCGAGACCGTGCCGAGGAGCTAGGTATTGTCACCGTGTCGTGACGTGGATCTTCTTCGCGACTTCGCGCTCGGGTGCCACGATGGGAATGCGAACCTCGAGGATCCCGTCCTTGTAACTCGCCCGTATCTCCGCTTGCGAGATCCCTGTCGGCAACGGAAACTCACGGTGGTACCTCCCATAACGGTGTTCCCGGCGGAGGTAGTCACGCCCCTCTTTCTTCTCATCTTCGCGCCGTTGCGCATCGATCTGCAGCGCGTCACCTACTACCGAGATCTCCAGGTCCTTCTCAGGATCTAGCCCGGGGAGTTCCGCCCGAACGACATGGGCGCCGTTCTCGTTGAACTCCTCGACCCGCATGGTGTCGATCACACGCCCCGGCCAGAAGAAGACGGGCCGAAACGCGTCGGACAGCCCTCGAACAACTGGTCGAAGAAGTCGTGACGCCTCGTCTCAACCTCGTGCTTCGATTCATCCTGGTGCTTTGATTCGTCATGTTTGACTAGCGCCATTGCTGTTGCCTTTCTCTCCTATAGACATCCCATCGTCCTGTGCTGGAAGCAAAGCGAGCGACGTTCATCGCGCCCGGACCGTGCTCGACAAAGGAACGAGATCACGGCTGGATAACCAGATGGTCCTCGACCTGGGCAACTCCTTTTGCCCGCCACACCGCGTTCCTCGCGATGCGGTCCTCGGCAAGCGAGTGCACGTGACCCGTGAGCACCGCCTTGTTGCCCAACGTCGTGACGTGGACCTGGCGGGCGCTGATCGCAGCGTTGCGGGCCAAAGCGTTTCTGATGTGCTTTTCAACCTCGCCCGCCGGAACGCGCGGCTTGACGACGATCCGGTTCGCTACCGACTTGACGCCGAGCACGCACCCGGTCGCACGACTCGCCTCTTGGCGCACGTATTCCCACTCCACCTCGCCCGTGAGGTTGACGTGACCGTTTGAAACTGTTGCCTTGATCTGTTGGCCGGCAAGGACCGTGTTCCAGGCAAGAACGTGCGCCACCGACCTGGCGATCTCGGAATCTTCCTTAGCGTGCGCAGCGTGAAGGCGCACCTCCACCTCGTCTGCGACGACCTTGACGCCGTAGACCTGCTCTGCCGTTGAGACAGCGCGCGTCTTCTCGTAGTACGACGGAACATACCCAGTAAGCGTCACTGCGCCATCGTCTGCTGATACCAGTATGTGACGGGCGTCGACCTCCGGATTCCACCTGAGCTCGAGCTCGACATCGCTTTTCAGCTGGTTGTCGGTCATTGGGTAGCAACCCCCTTGTCGGAGCCGACGGCCTGGACGGCCGCACAACATTTCCTGTTAATTGATACGGGCAATTACGATCGGTGCATGGAGTATTGGCAGTTCACTTGACCTCCGGAGCACCGCTCGCTCTTCCATATTGAGCCCTCATGACCCCACGAGTGTGGCGATCATTGCAGCCTTGATCGTGGGCATCCTGTTTCTTGCTTGTTCGAATACGATTGACGCATCCGACTCAAACACCTCATCGGTAACTTCGAGGCCGTCCAGCCCCCATCTTTCGAAGATCATCTTCCCGATCTCTGTCTGTCGACCGTGCAGGGCGGGCAGGCAGTGGAGGAACCTGACTGATGGATTCCCTGTCGCCGCCATCAGCGCCGAGGTCACCTGGTAAGGGAGGAGCAGCTGGATGCGTTCGCCCCATTTCTCTTCAGGCTCGCCCATCGAGAGCCAGACGTCGGTGTAGAGATAATCCATGTTTCTGATGGCCTCGTGAACGTCGGCTGTTATCGTCAGTCGGGCACCTGAGCGGGCCGCTAGGCCCTTGGCGATGTCCTGCACCTCAGTCTCGGGCCACAACTCCTCGGGAGCCGCCAGGCGGACGTCGGCTCCAAACAGCGCGCCGGTGACGAGCAACGAGTTGGCCGTGTTGTTCCGTGCGTCGCCCAGGTAGCAGTAGGCGATCTCCTCGAAGGGACGCTTCAAGTGATCGCTCATGGTCAGGACGTCGGCGAGCATCTGGGTCGGGTGCCACTTGTCGGTCAGCCCGTTCCAGACCGGCACACCGGCATGGCGCGCAAGGACCTCCATGTCGTCCTGTGCGGATCCTCGGTACGCGATGCCGTCGAACATCCGACCGAGCACACGGGCCGTGTCCTTGGTCGACTCTTTATGACCTAGGTGGGACTCCCCTGGGCCGAGGTAGGTTACGTGCGCGCCCTGCTCGTGGGCGGCTATTTCAAAGGCCGAACGAGTGCGCGTCGAGGCCCTCTCGAAGACGAGGGCGATGTTACGACCTATGAGCTGAGGAACTTCGAATCCCAGGCGTCTGTCGTCACGTAGCTGCTTGGCGAGGTCGATCAAGTAGGTGAGCTCCTCCTTCGAGAAGTCGACCTCCTTGAGCAGACTCCGTCCATGAAGATCCGTGGTCACGTACTCATCTCCCTTCTTCTAGGCGGGATCACGCTCGATCGGGCAGACCATGCAGCGGGGGCCACCTCGTCCGCGACCGAGCTCACTTCCCGGAACACTCACGACCTCGATCCCATGTCGTCTGAGCATCGTGTTCGTGGCGACGTTGCGGTCATAGCCGAAGACCACCCCGGGAGCGACCGCAAGGTAGTTCGTGCCGTCGTCCCACTGTTCGCGCTCCGCGGCTCGCATGTCCTCGTCGGTGATCAACACCGTGACCTCGTTGACGGCGAACACCTCGGCAAGGGTTTCCCACAGGTTGTGGTTGTGCGAGACGTTCAGTCGGCCCTCCTCGCCGGGGGTTACGGTCCACGAGCGGAGATGCCGGTCAAAGTACGGGTAGAGAACGAAGGTCGCGCGATCGACCATCGTCATGGCCGTGTCGAGGTGCATCATCGCATGTGACTTCGGTAGTTCCACAGCGATGACGGTGTGGGCCTGGCCAGAGGCGAACAGTCGTTGCGCGAGGAGCTCGGCACCCATCGGGCTCGTGCGCTCCCCCATCCCGATCATCACCGTGCCGTTTCCGATCACGTGCACGTCGCCGCCTTCGACTGACGCCGGAAGATGGTTGAGGTCGTCGTCGCCGTAGTAGGTGACGAATTCCTCGCCGGTGAAGAGAGGGTGAAAACGGTATATGGCGCGGCTGTGTAGCGTCTCGCGTTGGCGGGCCGGTTTTGCCATGGGGTTTACGGACACTCCGTTATAGATCCAGCAGGAGTTGTCCCTTTGGAAAAGGTGGTTCGGCAAGGGCGCGAGGAGGAAGTCGTCGGCGCGCAGCGTTTCCCATTTGAGACTGCTCCGGGCGCCGATCGGGTGCATGTCACCTTTCAGAACCCCACCGACGAGCCGCGTGGCGAGTGCCTCGCCGTCGAGGTCCTCGAAGAGGCGCCGCAGTGGATCGACGAGCATCGGACCGAGGATCTCGGGAGTGCACAGGCGGTCAAGCACGAAGGCGCGACCCTCTTTCGTGTCGAGGACCTGCGCCAGCAGTTCCCCGTAGTAATGCACGCGGACGCCCTTTTCTCGCAGCGCCTCGGCGAAAGCATCGTGCTCCTCCTTGGCCTTCTTGGCCCACATCACATCGTCGAAGAGCAGTTCACCGATGTTCTGGGGCGTGAGGCGGGTCAGCTCCAGACCGGGACGGTGGACTATGGCCTGGCGGAGCCGACCTACCTCTGAGTCAACATGAAGCGTCATCGAAATTCCTCCTGTGCAGTCTTTGTCTTTCATTGGTTTGCTTTCAGGCCGATATGGGAAGCCCGACTCCCGGTTCAGCCTTGAGTTCGATCGCAAGCTCCTCCGGTGCGTTGTCCGCCGGCTCGTCGGTCTCGCCGAGATCCTCCCGGCGGGCGTTCAAGAAGGAGTAGAGGACGAGTCCCACGAGCAGCACCACGAGCGCCTGGTAGACGACTTGGTAGCCCGAGGCGAAGGTCACCCACATCGAGAAGAGCACGCTCGTGCCGGCGACCGTGAGGTCGCGCGCCAAGAGCCAGCCGTGCACACGCCGACGACGGGACACGAGGTAGGTGAGCTGGGCGATGGCCGACATGAAATACGGGATGGCCACCGTGACGACTGTGAGGTCGACCAGGTACGTGAACACCGTCAGGCCCGAGCTCGTGGTGTAACGCCACAGCATGAGCAACGAGGGCAGCGCGGCCCCGACGATGATGCCGAACCAGGCCGTGTCGTTTCGGTCGGCCCACGCAAACGGCCGCGGGAAGAGGTCATCTTTCGCGACAGCCCGTGACGTCTCGGTGACAATGAGGGTCCAGCCGTTCAGGGCCCCGATGCCCGACACGACGGCCAGGGCGGCGATGAACTTCCCGGGCCAGGTGCCGTGGGAGAACATGGCCTGAAAAGCGTTGACGAACGGCGCGCCGTTGTTCAAGAGGGCGTGATGGGGCACGAGACCCATGACGGCTGCCGAGACAAGCACGTACAGGACGGCACTGGCGGCCGTTCCGAGCACAGACGCCCGACCGACGTTGCGGCGGGGGTTCCGTACCCGCTTGGCCGTGACGGCGGCTGCCTCGACGCCTATGAAGGAGAACAGCGCCACACCGGCGGCAATCCCGATGCCGCTGTAGAGGCTGCCCCCGGAAGCGTTGAAGGCTCCGAAGTTGGCGGAGTGAACGAAGAACCAACCGACGACGCCGACAAAGAGCAAGGGAAGGAACTTCAACACGACAGTTAGGTTCTGGAACCACGCCATCTGACGGACCCCGACCAGATTGACGACTGCAGGCACCCACAAGCCCAGAAGAGCGATACCCCAGTTCTCCATGCCGCTCGGGTGGTTGATGGAGAACAGGGCGTCGACATAGAACACCCAGGAAGCAACGATGGCGGCATTGCCGGCCCAGGCCTGGATCCAGTAGCACCAGCCGACGAGATAACCCGCGAAGTCGCCGAACTCGTGGCGGGAGTACGCATAGACGCCCCCATCGCTGTTGGGAACGCGCTTTGTGAGCTGGCCGAAGAGCACGCCCAGGAGCAGGGCGCCGACGGCGATCACGCCCAGGACCACGAGCGACATCGTGCCGGCACCGGCCAGCACGGCCGGCATCGTGAAGACGCCGGTCCCGACAATGCTGCCGATGACAAGCCCTGTCGCAGAGGTCAGTCCCAGACTGTGGGCCTTTGCCTGGTTACGAGACGACATCTGGTCGCCGAGGTGAGCAGGTTGTTCAGGCACCGGCGGTGCGCTGAGGAACGACATCGAATCCCCTTTCGTGAGTTAAGAGTCCGGGCATGAAACTGCCCTCCCCCTCCACCACGGGGGGCGGGGCGGAGGGGGAGGGACGAGTGGTGGGGAGGGTGGAATGAGACTGCTTCTGCGAGCTGTCGTCCGCCTCGGCCGCGAGCACCAACCGGACGGCATCCATCTCCGAGGCGAGATCCGGTCGGGTATCGAGCCAACGTGCCCAGGCACGAAGGTCACTTTGAGCGGTCGTGTGCAACTGCCCGGGGTACTCGATGCCCTGAACGCAGGCGATGATCGAAATCGCTTTTCCAGCCAGACCGATGAAATCGGCGATCCAGCGCAGTCGGTCAGAAGTTGTCCAAGGCCGGGGGTCAGTTGGCAGTGTCGCTGTCACACACATAGCGCACCACAACAGCTGCGATCGGTCGTCAGTAGCCGCTACTGGAATTCCGAGGTCGGTACTACTGGCCCTGGCCATGTCCGGCCCCGGATACCCGGCGCGCAACCCTGCCGGCCGCGGGCTCTAGGAGCCGGTGCTGAACTCAGGCCATAGGTTGGTCACGAAGGGCATCGGCCAACGCATGGCGTCCGGAGATCCCGAGCTTGGTGTAGACGCGCTGAAGGTGGCTTTCGACTGTTCGGACCGAGAGGTACATGTCGCTCGCGATCTCTTTGTTGCTGCGGCCCGCAGCCGCCTGCAGGGCTGCGTCGAGCTCTCCGGGTGTCAGGTGCACGCGGGCCGTGATCGTTCGCACGGCGGGCGTGGTGGCCCCTTCGCAACGGGCCAGCAGTCGCGCCGCTTTCTGCTCGGCTGCGGCAGCTTTGCGAGCTTCGCCGGCACGACGGAAATTGACTGCGGCCTCTGCGCTCGCCTCGGCGGCGTAGAGGATCGTGCCCAAGTCCTCGAAATCCTGGGACACCTTCTCGAGCGCCTGGCTGTCCCGGGCGGCGACGGCATTCGCGTAGCTGGCGCGGGCGGCCACCAAAGGGCCGTCGACACGGGTGGCGAGCTCGGCGAGGCGGTCGGCTACCTGGCGGGCATGGCCGAGGCGCGCGAGGCTGTGAAGGGCGTTCGTGGCGCCGAGGACGTCTCCGATCTCTTCGCCGAGGTCGGCCGCCGCTTCGAGGTGATGACGGGCTGTAGGGAGGTCCCCCCCGGCTGCGGCCGTCCAAGCGCGGGCCCGGAGTAGGTCGGTCTCATTGAGAAGAATCGTTGGGAGGTCGAGCGCGTCGTGTGCGGCGAGGGTCGCAGCGGCAAGGTCGACCTGCCCGCTCAGTGCGAGAGCCTGCGCTGCGGCGATGTACGGCCACCGGGCACCAGACGAGCGCGCCAGCTGCATGAAGAGGGTGTAGGACTCACTGGCGCGGCGAAAAGCGCTCAAGGGCCGGCCCTGCTCGAGGTGCAAGATGGCGAGCGAGTGTGTAACGTGCGCTCCCGCCTCGGCCGCAGGCTGATCGGCTACCAGGTCGTAGGCACGGACGAGGAGATCTTCTGCCTCGCCGAGGCGGCCCGCGAACACGTGTGCCGCCATAAGGCAATCGAGCATGGCCCATTGCTCCCACGACTCATCGGCCGCGGGCAGCTCACCGCCCTCCACCAATGGCCTGAGCAGCTCTATGGCTTCTTCGAGGCGACCGACCCGGACCAAGCTGTAGGAGGGCGCCACGTGAGCGACACTGAGCCGTCCCGAGCCGGGACGCTCGAGCAAGCTCGATGCCGCCTTCACCGCGGCTTGCGGCTCACCACTGAAGGTCGCAGCGAAAAAGCGTCTGGACGAGAGCTCGTCGTGCCAAAAGGGATCGGTGACGACATCGGCCACGTCGTCGATGAGCCGCTGGTCGGCCCGGCCGTGCAGGAGGTAGGAGTTGTCGAAACGGACGATGGCGACCCGGGCCCGCTCGGCGTCGCTCGTCGCCTGCGTGGCCAGGACGGCCAGCTCGCGCTCGGCCTCTTCGGGCCTGCCTTGGAAGTGGGCGGATTCGGCGGCGAGGAACCGTGCCTCGAAGCCACCGCCTTCGTTCAATGCCGCCCGGGCCAGTCGTTCGGCGAGAGGGTAGTCGTGGCGGGCCCTGGCGGCGACAGCCCCGGCAAGGAGGAGCTCCTCGCTGCCACCTCCACCGATGAGCCGCCACGACGCCAGCAGCAACGTGTCCTCACGGCGACGGCCTCCGGTCGCCTCGACCACTTCGGCCCGTGACCGAACAAGGGCCCGTTGGCGAAGGGCGGTGATCCCGACCCGCACCACGTCCCCGTAGATGGGATGGCCCAGCCACACCTGAATCCGGCGGCCTTCGATGCGGCTTTTGATAAGGCCCCTGGCCTCTAGGGTCTCGACCGAGGCGGGGTCGGTGAGCTGGGCCAGCGTCGCTTGGCCGAGCGGTTCGCCGAAAGTCAGCAGCTCCAACACGGTCCGCTCCGGGACGGTCAACTCTCCCAAGCGTTGCGCCGCCAGCTCGACGAGGCGAGCCGTCGGACGCAGCGCGCCTCGAAGCCGCCAGATGCCACCCTGATCGACCAGTGTGCCTGACTCGAGCGCCCCGGTCACGAGCTCCCGCAGGAACATCGGGTTGCCCCGGCAGCGACCTGTGAGCTGGCGCATCGCCGCCGCGTCCACAGGCCCCCCGAGCGCAGTCGCCAAGAGATCCTCGATTACCGCGTCCTCGAGGACATCCACCTCGACGCGTTCGGCCGGGCCGTCCTTCCAGAGTTCCACGACCGCGTCGGGAGCGAGCTCGTCCGAGCGCACGGTGGCAAGCACCGTGGCCGCCTGGGTCAGGGCCAGTTGGTGGAACAGCGTTGCGGAACCGTTGTCCAAGAGATGGGCGTCGTCGACGAACACCACCAGTCGACGCCCTTCCGCCCCCTCGACCAGCGCACGGGCGTAGCGTCGCAGCAAGGTACCGTGGTCCTCGCGTCTTGGATCGTCATCGTCCGCGTCGGGCGGGAGCATCGGCGCGAAAGCCCCGAAGGGCAACCCCCGCGAGGCACGCGTGGCGGTCGTGCGGGCAAGCGCCATCCCCCGATCCTCGGCCACCTGCAGACACGCCACGGCGAGCGTCGTCTTTCCCACCCCGGGGGCACCGGTGATCACCGCCCCTCGCCTTTCCAAGACGGCGGCGCTGAGCTGAGACAACTCTTTGCTGCGACCGACAAGCGGCCAATCTCGCACGCCTTAGTGTAGCTGGCCGGGCTCCCTGGCGACTTGAGACGCTGAGGGCAGGGCCAAGGCGACTAGGACGTCCCGTCTCGAGATCAGCACCTCTTCGCCCGGTAGACCGCGGCGCGGCTGTGGAGGACCGCCTAGACGTCCTGGGTCTCAAATTCGGAACGTCCACTGGCTGTTCACTGGTCCCGCTCACCGGCCTACTGCGTCATCCCGGCATGCGACATGCCATATAACTGGCTGGCAGTGCCTCGCACAGGGTCCTCCCCGACATGAGGTGCAGAGCACTCCGGCCGGGAGCTTGCAGCGATGCCGGTCGGCGCGCTGCAGCAAAGAGGCACATGAGGTCCCGGTCAATCCAATCCGGCCCATCTGGCTCCCGAAGAACCAGGGGCTCGGTGGCTCGCATCCGCCTCGCGAACGACGTAGGTGAAACGGATCCGGTCGCCACATTGACGCGGATACACGCCCTGCATCTCGCTTTAGAAACCCGGGAAGATTCCGACCGTCGACCGGAACTGTACGGACAAATCACTGCAGCCAAGTAGCCGGCCGGGCGAAAGGAATCGGCTCGCTGCGCGTGTCGGTTGCTTGCTCGGTTGCTTTCATCGTCTTGCGGGACGCGATCCAGCCGCGGACCTTCCATGTGGAATTGCACCGTGAGAACCTTCAGGATCTTCCCTCTGACCCCAGGAATAGCGGAACAGGTATGACGAAACTCGGGCGAAGAGCGTGGCGAGGGGCGGGCGGCGAATGGCGTCGCCGCCCTCACGTCCAAACATCTGTCGTCCCGGCGCAGGTAGGACAGGCCACCCACCCTCGGCGCGATGTCGCTAGCGGGTGTACGGGGTGAACCCTGACTCGAGTTGAGTTGTGCAACTCTGTCGAGGTGCGCAGTCTCATCGCAGTCGTGGTTGCTCTCATCTCGGTTGGGATCTGCATCGCGGCCACCGCGACCCCGGATAGTGCCGAGCTGGGTCACTTTCTTGTGGCGGTACCGAGTTGTACGACGGCCGTCGCCGGCGCGCCCATATTGCACGGCTATGAAACGGACTTTGTTTCCGCGCCCGGCGCGCCCTTCGGTGTCGCGAGCAGCCACAACGGCCGGTTCGCGTTCGTTGGCGGCGAATTCCTCCAGGTGTACTCCCTCGCGTCGGCCACTCCGGATCTGGTGCGAGAAGACTCTTTCGCTGACGCGTCGTTCTCCGGCTTGGCTGTGAGCCCGAATGGCCGTTACCTGATCGCCGCGTCCGGGTCGGGAGTGATGGTTTTCGACGTCGCGCAACTCGAGCATGGAGGCGCCGGTCCGACGTCGGGACTTGTAGGCACGCTCGCAGGTGACGGACAGGGCCCCATCGAAGCTGCCTTTTCTCCGGACGGGCACTACGTCTTCGTCACATTCGAGGGCAGCGACGTCTTGCAGGTCTTCAACTTCGCCGACGCGCTCCGGCACAACTTCAGCGCCGCCTCATATCTGGTAGGCAGCGTCCCGCTCGGCGTGGCGCCCGTCGGTGTAGCAGTGTCTCCCGACGGTCTCTACGTGTACGCGACGAGCGAGGAACGCAACGACTCACAGGCGGAGGGCACACTCACGACTATCGATTTGGCTGAAGCCGAGCGTTCACCGTCTCGGTCCATCGTCTCGACGGTGTCGGCAGGATGCAGTCCCGTGCGCGTCGCCGCCACGAGCCAGTCGGTCTACGTGACCGCCAGAGAAAGCGACGAAGTCCTCGAGTTCTCCGCGAGCAAGCTCGTCACCGATCCGGATGGGGCGCTCGAGGATCGTGTGAACGTCGGCGAAGCCCCTGTCGGGCTGGCGTTGGCCGACAAGGACACGACGATCGTCGTGGGCGACTCCGATCGTTTTGACGTGCCCGGAACCACGGCAAACCTGGCGGTCGTGAAGATAAGCACCAACGGCACTCTCATCCTGGCTGGGTTTCTCGAACCACCCCGTTGGTCAGGTCTGTTTCCTCGCGACATGACGTCGACCCCGGATGGCAACACCGTGCTGATCAGCGACTTCACCTCAGACCAGCTCGAAGCGGTCAGAATCGCCGAGGCACAATAATCCCTCCGTCGGTTGGAGGTGCCCCCGACACGACCCAAGCCGGGCCAACGCCACCCGCCGAGGCACGGTCTTGTAGCCACACCTCAGCCAGCGGTTGCGCCGGTACGTCCACGGGTGTCACAGGGTCGCGGTAGCTTCCTCTGGCGTCGGATCACGTCGTGATCCCCTCTTGACCAGCCGGCTCCACGCCGCAACCGGAATGCTGGTTGCGGTCTCTCGCCCCTGCCGGGGCCGTTGCGCGTATTGCACCCCGACAGAGCTTCGTCCTGCGAGCCGCAACCAAACAGCTCTTTGGACGGCCCCTTCAGGGGTCCGTCGGGCCCCTCTGTAACCGACCCGGAGCACCCATAGGCACTAGACGGAGGACTCAGGAATGAACGCCAAGAACAAGCACCCGGAACTCGTCGCGCAGCTAACAGAAGGAGTCGGTACCCTCACATCGTCCTTGGAGTGGCAGCGTTACCTCGAGATCCAAAGCCGTTTTCACCACTACAGCTTCGGGAACTGTCTCCTCATAGCCGCCCAGTGTCACGAGGCTTCTCGAGTCGCAGGCTTCAACGCCTGGCGGAAGCTCAACCGCTTCGTCCGCAAGGGGGAGAAAGCCATCTGGGTTCTCGCCCCCATGGTCTACAAGACCGCCGAGGAAAGCACCAAGGATCGGGTGATCCGAGGCTTCAAGTTCGTGCCGGTATTCGACATCGCCCAAACCGACGGCGAAGAGCTGCCATGCGTCTGCAAGCGGCTCGAAGGTGACGATCCCGATGGTCTCTACGCTCGGCTCGTGACAGTCGCCGAGTCCTGCGGCTTCACAGTCGAGGACCACGAATTCAACAGCAGCGCGAATGGCGATTGTTGCCATGTCGCCCATCGCATACGGGTCGAGACGGCCAACACGCCCGCGCAGCGAATGAAGACGCTCGCACACGAACTGGCCCACGCTCTGCTCCACGGTAGCTACGACAACCGAGCACTCGCCGAGCTTGAGGCTGAGTCCACCGCATATGTCGTCTGCCATGCACTCGGGCTTGACTCCGGCGACTACTCCTTCGGCTACGTTGCCACCTGGGCAGGTAGTGGCGAGCTGGCGATCTCCGCGATCAGAGCCTCCTGTGAGCGCATTCAGAAGAGCGCCGCCGCCATTTTGCAAGCTCTCGAGCCCGTGGCCGGCGAGCAGGCCGCTTGAGACCCTTTGCTCCGGCGAGGACGAAGGTGGTGGTGCGTATCCGCGTCATTCGGCATCGGCTCGGTCATCGCAGACGAGGAGATTCGATCTCGATTGTCAGCCGTCGGCAACTACCCGCTCCACTTGACAGCCCGGCAGTAAATAGTCATACTTATGGTCATGCCAATGGCGGAACAACTCTCGCTTGCTGAGGCAAAGGCACACTTGTCCGAGGTCGTCGAGGGTGTTGAGACCGAGCATCGGCGCGTCGTGATCACAAAACACGGGCGCCCGAGCGTCGTCGTCCTCGCTGTGGCCGACCTCGAGGCACTAGAGGAGACGCTCGATGTGCTCTCCGACCCCGAGGCCATGGCCGATCTGCGAGAAGCTGAAGCCGCCCGTCGATCAGGCGCATCTGTGGAACTGACCAAGAACGAGGCGCTCGCCCGCTGGTCTCGTGGATGACTATCGGCTGCGTTGGTCACCCCCAGCCACTCGACAGCTGGATCGGCTCGCTTCGACATCACCTCGAGTTGCAGGCGCCATAGTCGAGTTCTGCTTCGGGCGTCTGATCGCCAACCCGCGGCAGATTGGCCACGCGCTCGGGCGCGAACTCTCCGGTTGGCGCAGTGCGCGCGTCGGACAGTATCGCGTCATCTACTGGATCGACGAAGATAAGCGGATCGTGTACGTCGACCGAGTTGACCACCGAAGCGACGTCTACCGACCGAGATGAGCGCAGTGAAGCCGCTACCTACCCAGTCCACATTCGGCTGTATGTGGCCAATGGTCTGCATTCCTGGATGTGGGTTCATTGGCGAGGTGGCCGTCACCCACGTGGCGGTTTACGGGTCGCGATTCTGTCTGCGTCCTCGATGGCGCGATGAGGGTCGCTACGAGTTGGCACTCATACCGTTCGCAAGGCGTCGGTTGGCGAGAGACGGGCGGCCCGCATCGACGGGTAGAGGCCGGCGATGGTTCCGATGACCAGGGCAGCGCCGACTCCACCGTAGAGGGCCAGAGCGGGGATCTGTACGGACCAGTTTTGGCTCAGCGCATAGATGGCCGTAGCCACTGCACCGATAACCGTGCCCACGACGCCGCCAATGACCGACAGGAGAAGTGCCTCGGCCAGGAACTGCTCGGCGACGTGGCGTCGGCTGGCACCGAGGGCCCGGCGCAGGCCGATCTCAGAGCGGCGTTCGAGGACGGAGATGACCATGACGTTGGCGATTCCAACCCCGCCGACCAGGAGGGCCACCACGCCAAGACCGAGAAGTAACCCGTTGTAGGCCCCTTTGGCGATCAGCTCGGCTTTCAGGATGTCTGACGGGAAGGTGACCGCCACGACCGAGGGGTCGGCTGGGTTCACAGTGGCAGGCAGGACCGCGGCCACGGCGTTGACCTGGCTGGGCACGCTGCGCAGGTAGAGCCCGGTGGGGTGGCCGTCGAAGCCGAAGTACCGCTCGGCGATGGGGAATCCGATGAAGGCCATGGAGTCCATCTCCGAGACCAGCTGCACCGTGTTCAAAATGCCCACGACCGTGAAGGGGTACCCGCCGATCCAAAGCTGGGTCGGGTGCGCCAGGTTGTCGATGCCGAGCAGGCTGGCCGTCTCGGCGCCGAGGACCACCGCCGGGTAACGGGCCGTGGCCGCGTTGAGGAAGGTGCCATGCGCCAAGCTGGCGCCGAGGGTGGCGGGTAGCGCACCATCGGTCGCGGTCAGCGAGATGCCGTTGGTGTCCATGGCCGGCACAAGGGGGTTGCGGTACAAGAAGATGTTGGAGATGCTGCCGATCTCGGTCACGTCGGTGACCGGCCCGATGCGCGACACCATGCCCTCGGACGTGGTGGGCAGTTCGGTCGGCTGCCCAAAGGCAGTACTCGCGGGCTGCACGGTGATGAGGTTGTCGAGCTGGCCGAGCTCGTTCAGCAGACCCGACTTCGAGGACTGGGAGATCCCGAGCACGCCAACGATGGCGGCGATGCCGATGCTGATGCCGAGAGCGGACAGCGACGCTCGTACTCGCCGGCTGCGCAGCCCCAGGCTCCCGACCCGTAGGAGGTCGCGGCGGGACAGCTGGGAGACGCCGGCGTCACGAGCGGGTCGGCGTATCACGCAGGATCCTCCCGTCTCGGATCTCGACGCGTCGCTCCATGGCGGCGGCCACGTCGATGTCGTGGGTGATGACAACGATCGTTGTGCCCTCACGGTGCAGTTCCCGGAGCAGTTCCAGGATGCGTGCGCCGCTGGCCGAGTCCAGGTTCCCGGTGGGCTCGTCGGCCATGACGAGTGCGGGGCGACCGGCCACGGCCCGGGCGATGGCCGTCCGTTGTCGCTCGCCTCCCGAAAGCTGGTTCGGCCGGTGTCTGAGGCGGTGGCCGAGCCCAACCTTCTCGATGGCCGCCTCGGCTAGACGGCGTCGCTCGGCTATATGCCCGCCGCGGTACAGCAGGCCCTCGGCGACGTTGTCAAGCACGCTGAGGCCGTCGAGGAGGAAGAACTGCTGGAATACGAAGCCGAGGCGCCGGGCCCGCAAACCCGACAGCTGCTTGTCGGACATGGTCGAGGTGTCCTCCCCCGCGACACGGACCACGCCACGGGTGGGCCGCTCGAGGGTGCCCATCACATGGAGAAGCGTGCTCTTGCCCGACCCGGACGGACCGACGATGGCGACCAGCTCGCCCTGGTCTACCCGCAGGTCGACGCCGGCAAGGGCCACGACCGGTGGGTCGCCGGGGTACTGCATGACCACGTCGACGAGCTCCAAGACCGGCGCCGGCGGAGCGACCTCGCCGAGAGGTGCCGGGACGGACATCGTCACGACGACGGCACCTCGACCTGCGTGCCGGCGGTGAGGCCGGACCCGCTCACCTGGACCAGGGTGTTGCTGTAGAGGCCGGTCGTGACCCCGACCAGGTGCGTCGTGTTGCCAGTCACCACCTCGACACCGAACCCGCCCCCCTGGAGGGCCAAGAGGGCATTCACCGGCACGGCCAGGACGTCGTCGACCTGCTGCGTGGTGATGTTGACGTTCACGGGTGCCTGGTCCAAGGTGGCCCCGGGCGGGATCCTGTCCAGGGTGATGGTGACCGCCACCGTCGGGGTGGCGTTGCTGTTGGTACCGATCGACGAGCAAGGCGACTGGTTGGCCGAGCTGGAGCCGGTGCCGATGCCGCTGCCGCCAGGACAAGTGGCGACATTGCCGACCGTCTCGATGTGGCCGCCGACGATGGAGGTGCCGTCGGGTAGCACGACCGAGACCGCTTCGCCGGGCTTCACCAGGTACTCCTCGCTCACGTCCAAGTCGACGGTGATGATGGGAGTGGTGCCGGTGGCCGTCAGCACGATGCCGCCCCCTGCGCTGCCGCTCCCGACGGACTGCCCCACCGAAGGCGTGACCGACGTGATCCGGATAGCAGCAGGCTCGAACACAATGTCGCCGAGCAGGATGTCGCCCGTCGCGGGCAGTCCGAGGGCGCGCTGCCACCGCTCCACCGCGGCCGCGGTGACAGTCGAGTAGTGGCTGCTCTGGGTCAAGCCGCCGCCGTAGCCGAGGGCGATCAGGTCATGGGTCAGCTCGCCAACATCCGGGCCGTCGGACATGCCGACGTAGAAGGCCCGGTACGCAGAGATGGAGCCGTAGAGAAGCGGAGCCGGTTCGTTGCTGAGCGAGTAGACGGGCTGGTTCTGCTTGATGACGGCGCCCACCTCCGGCAGCCACGTATAGGTCGTGCCCGGGTTCACAGCGGTGGTTTGCAGCGATGCCAGGGCGGCCTGGTCACCCTGCAGCCTGGTCTTATCGGAGGCGACCTTGGCCTGGTTCTCGTCGTGATCAACGGTCGCGCTCGACTTAGCTGCGATCAGTTGCTGCTTTGCCTGGGTCACCTCGATCTCGTCTTGGCTAACCTTCAGGAGCTCCTGGCTACACGCCACCGACGACGCCCCGGTCCCGGTGCAGTCCTTGGTCTTTGCGGCCTTGTCCGCGCCGAGGGTTGACCGGCCGGTGTTGACGTTGGTCTCGTCCGCCGCGATCGTCTCGTTGTCTGCGCTGGCCGCGCCGGTCTCGGCCTGTTCGTCTGCGGACAGGGTCTGCTGGTCCTCGGTCACGGTCTGCTGCGCCTGGGCGACCTGCTGCGCGCTCGACCCCGACGGGAAGACGACGGTGTAAAAGCCGTCGTAGCCGATGGAACCACCGACCTGTACTGCCGTAGAGAGGTTGGTCCGCACCACCTGGGCGGTGGCGATCGGGCTGCTCCCGCCTAGCGACGGGGCCGCGCTGTTGTCGTTGCCCCTGGTTGTCACCATTGCGACTGCGCCCGCCACCGCACCTCCGACCAGGGCGCCGGCGAGGGCGGCGATGGCCACGACTCGTTTCGCCGAGTATTCAGCCATTGGTACCTGGGACCGTCCTGGGCGGGCAGCCCGCTTTTGTATAGAAGCAGGACGGGGGACCGCCGTTGGAACCACCGATGGGACCGTTGCTGACGCTGACGTCTCCAGGCGGACCTGTGCCGGAAATCCACCAAGCTGGCGCCCCTATCTTCTTGCCGCAGAGATTGTTGACCTTCTCGACGAACGGGCTGTTTGGGTTCACGCCAGTGCCCTCGAAGTCGGTCTTGTCTCCTACTGGGTACGGGTAGTTCGGCACGCCGTTCGCCCGCATGCAGTCGACGTACTTGAGGTACTCGGCCTGGTTCGGCGGAGGGGCGACCGGGGTGGCGGCCCGCAAAACGCCTTGGGCCGCGGCCAGGTACCCGCTGCACGGACCGCTTTGCGGATCGGTGCCTCCCTTGACCAGGCTAGACAGCGTCTGCGAAACACCGGCGGGGATGGTGATGTTGATCACCCCGTAGGCGTCGATGGTCGGGTCGGCCTGGTTGGGATCACCGTGGCTGCGCATGCAGGTCGCCCACTCGTCCGCCAACCTGGTCGCGCTGCTGCCCTCGGGCACGGTGGTTGAGGAGGTGCGGCCGCTGCCAACCGTCGTGGAACTCGCGCTGTTCCCGCCGGTATTCCCCAAACTGGCGACAGTTCGAGAGCTGCCGCCGCTTGGTGAGCCAGCACCACTGCATGAGGCCAGCGCGACGGCGGCCGCCCCGAGGAGGACCGCCAGCCCGCCCGATCGCCAATGAACCGCTTTTGTTTCCCGCGTCCCTCGGTCGTTCGTCCGACTCGTCTTCTCGGCGCCGCTCTCGACGGTCATTTCGTCGCCCTTCATCTCGTATCCGTGTCCCCCCTTCGTGGGGATCCGTCGAGAGCAGTTGTACGAAACGGAAGGTCACACGGAGGTCACCCGTGTGACCTCCGTGTGACCTGCGACGTGCGATCGTGTAAGTCGTCGAGCGAGTCGCCCGCGACCGCTCAGGACCAGGCGCCAGGCTTTGGGCAGGAGGACACCATGAGAGTGCTCGTAGCAGAAGACCACGAACGCCTGGCCTGGTCTGTGGCTGCGGGGCTGCGCCGCTACGGGATGACCGTCGACGTCGCCCTCGACGGCGATGACGCCCTCGCCCACTTAGACACCAACCGCTACGACGTGGTGGTCTTGGACCGGGACTTGCCGGGCACCCACGGCGACGACATCTGCCGCAGTCTCGTCGCCGAGCGCTCCGAGAGCCGCGTCCTCATGCTCACCGCCGCTAGCTCTGTGAGAGACCGCGTAGAGGGCCTCGGGCTCGGCGCCGACGACTACCTGCCCAAGCCGTTCGACTTTGCCGAGCTGGTGGCCCGCGTGCAGGCTCTGGGACGGCGCCCCGGGGGCGCTCAGACCGGCCGCCTTGGCTACGGCGATCTCAACCTCGATCCCACCAGGCGCCTTGCCACGCGAGGCGGGCGAGCTCTGGCTCTTCGACCCAAGGAGTTCGCCGTCCTCGAATGCTTGCTGGCAGCCGAGGGCAAGCCGGTCTCGGCCGAGGAGCTACTCGAACGGGTATGGGATCTCGCCACCGACCCGTTCACGACGACCGTCAAGACCACCATCAATAGGCTGCGGACCAAACTGGGCGACCCGCCGATTATCGAGACTGTCCGCGACAGTGGCTACCGCGTCGGAGGGAAATGATGCCTGTACGCCGTCTTCGCCTCAGGCCGCCGGCCTGGCTGCGATTGCCGCCGCGCACCGCACGGCTCCGGCTGACCGCTCTTTGCGGCGGCCTCTTCCTCGTCTCCGGCGCAGTCCTGGTCGCCTTCACCTACGTCCTTTTTGAACGGGCAACCGAATACGTAAAGGAACCGCTACCCAAGGTCCCCCACACTCCCGCCATCCCGGCTCTCCAGCTTCCGACTCTGTTCAATCTTCCGAGTTTGTTCAAGACCACTGCTCTTCCTCAGCTGCCACAGGACCTGCACAAGCTCACACAGGACCAGCATCAGCTGGCACAGTTCCAACATCAGCTCGCAGCGTTGCCTGCGGGTCCGATGACACCCGTGCAACGTCAGGTGGCACAGGACCAGCGTCAGCTCACACAGGACCAACATCAGCTGGCACAGGCCGTGCACCAGCTGGCACAGGCCGTGCATCAGCTGGCACAGGCCGGGACCATCCAAACCGCGCAGCGCGCTGCCGACTCGCACCAACTTCTCGTCAACTCGGCAATCGCGCTCGCCATTGTGGCCGTGCTCGCTCTGCTGGCGGGCTGGCTCGTCGCCGGCAGGATGTTACGACCCATCCGGACCATCACGAGCACGGCCCGAAGGATCTCCTCCACCAGCCTGCACGAGCGTCTCGCCCTCGAAGGCCCGCAGGACGAGCTCAAGGAGCTCGGTGACACCCTCGATGACCTGTTTGGGCGGCTCGACGCTGCGTTCGAAGCACAACGCCACTTCGTCGCCAACGCCTCCCACGAGCTCCGGACCCCCATCACCGCCGACCGCAACCTGCTGCAGGTCGCGCTCGACGACCCCGACACCAGCGCGGAAAGCTGGCGATCCACCGCCAAGGAACTTCTCGCCTCCAACGACGAGCAGAAACATCTCATCGATGCCCTTCTCACCCTCGCCAGCAGCGAAAGTGGGCAGACTGCACATGAATCCGTTGACCTCGCCTCCCTCGTCAGCGCGACCCTTGTCGACCTCCAGCCTGAGGCCGACCGACTAGGGGTCCACATCGACGAGGTAACGACACCGGCACCCCTCGAGGGAGACCCCTTTCTCGTTGAACGGCTCGTCGCCAACCTGCTCGCCAACGCCGTTCGCCACAACATTGTCGACGGCCGGGTCGAGGTTGTGACCTCGGTGAAGGACGGCCAGGCCGTCCTGTCGGTGACCAACACGGGACCACTCATCCCGCCAGCTGATGTCGACCGCCTCTTCCGGCCGTTCCAAAGGCTCGATCCGCGCCGGGCTCACTACAAGGAGGGGCAAGGGCTCGGGCTCTCCATCGTCCGAGCCATCGCTACCGCCCACTACGCCAGCATCAGCGCCCAACCCGTGCCCGACGGCGGGCTCTGTGTCCAGGTCACCTTCCCGACGCCTACCAATGCGACCACGTCGTAACCACCGACGCCGGAATGCACCCGCTGCCTCCACGGGAGGGGGGAGGCAGCATATTCGCCCACCGTCTAAGGAGGTATGGCAGCTCGACGGCTAGGAACCGCCGGTTCCGCGACCTGGGCAGGTCGCCAATACATCCGGTGTCGCCCCTAGCACCACCCGCGTGCAGATCAGCGCGTTTCGGGGCGGGCTTGTGAGCCGGTGCCCAATCTTCAAGCCCGACCGGTTCGGCCGATCGGTGCGGACTCGGGGACCGATCAATTGCCGTTAGGGGTCCGAGCTAGCCGGCGGATCGTCGATCGTCGTCCTGCGATGACAAGGGGCGGACTCAGTCCGCGACTGCTCGCCGTCATGAGCGCGCCGAGAGCCTACGAACGTGACCGTGTCCTCACGCGCAGCAGAACCCGAGTTGTTGGCACATCACAGCTCGCGACGGTCAAAGCTGACGATCCCCGCACCGAGCACCGCGAGAAACCAGACACCGACCCAGACCAAGTACGTCCACGTTGGCGGCGCCTGTGCGAAGAAGGGATTGCCGCTGTTGGGCGAGTTTGTGAGGCGCTGCGCAACAAAGGACTGCGGCTCCAGGTAGTAGATCGCACCACGCCAAAGGCCGTCGGTCGGAAGGATGTAGCGCGCGACGTCGCCGATGGTCGTGAGCGAGGAGATCTTGAACGCGGTACCGAGCGATCCGCCGACCCCTGCCAACCATGCAGCCCCGAACAGCGCGATCGCGACGACACCGGTCGCGATGGCCGACAGCCGCGTGCTGAGCAGCAACGTGAGCGTGAGGAGGATCGCGCCCTCGGCGAAGAGGTAAAGGGCGACGAGCACGGGGTTAGGCGGGACGAACCCGCCGACCCAGTCGACGACGCCGACCTCGAGACCGGAGACCACTGCCGAGTAGGCGAGGATCACGGTCGCGAGACCCAACCATTTACCGACGAGGACCTCGCTCCGTCTTACAGGTCTCGCGAGGATTGAGAGCAGGACGCCCGATTCGGCCTCTGCGGAGATAGCAGGCGACGCCATCGCCGAAGCGCTCAGTGCGACGACGAAGCTGAACATGAACATGAACAAGATGAGCGCCTGGGGGATCGCTACGCCGACCTCTCCCGAGGTGATGCTGGCGTTGTGGCTGAGACGATCGAATCCCCACGCGCTGAGCGCGACCAGCCCGACGGTGATAACCGCACAAGCCGCGACGAGCCGCCGTCTGACCGCCTCACGAAGGGTGAGCAACGCGATCGTGACAACCGGGTTCATGACTTGCCCAGCAGCTCGAGGAAGCGCTCCTCGAGGGTCTGCTGCTCCGGGACGACGGCCCCGATTCGGCCACCGGCGCTCACGACCGCGGCCACGAGTGCAGGGATCTCATCAGCTTGTATCCGGGCCACGGTCAGCCACTCGCCATCTCGCGCGACGTCGCCGAACTTTGCGATCACCGCGAGGTCGTCATCGGTCAAGCCCGCGACCTTGAGCCTAACGCTCGAGGAGCGACCGAGGAGGTCCACGAGCGCGCCGGTGGCGATCGAACGTCCCCGATCAATCACGCAGACCCGATCGCAGACGTGCTCGGCTTCCTCGAGGAGGTGCGTGTTCAGAAAGACTGTGGCCCCCCGATCCCGGACCCGGCGGATGATCCCGCGTACGTCGTGGCGACCAACTGGGTCGAGGGCGCTCGTGGGCTCGTCCAAAATGACGAGATCCGGGTCTCCGACGAGCGCGACGCCAAGGCCGAGGCGCTGCTGCATACCTTTGGAGAAAGTGCCGACCTTGTCGCCGCGGCGCTCGTCGAGGCCGACCGTCTCGAGGACCTCGTCGATTGCGCGCATGGCTCGGCCGCGTGGGAGCTGGATCAAGCGACAGTGCAGCATCAGCACCTCAGAGGCTGTCAGCCAGCTCTGGAACCGGAAGAGCTCCGGGAGGTAGCCGATCCGCCGCCTCGTCTCCCGATCACCCGCTGGAGC
The DNA here is from genome assembly GCA_052148655.1 of Acidimicrobiales bacterium. Taxonomy (GTDB): domain Bacteria; phylum Actinomycetota; class Acidimicrobiia; order Acidimicrobiales; family Bog-793; genus Fen-455. The sequence continues at coordinate 22,813 of JBKQHU010000109.1, read as the reverse complement.
ACCTAGCACCATCGCCTCGCCGCCGGAGGGCCGAACGAGACCGAGCAGGAGCTTGACAGCCGTGGTCTTCCCTGCCCCGTTCGGCCCGAGGAACCCGAAGACCTCACCGCGGCCGACCGTCATCGACAGGCCGCCCAGCGCCGTCGTTGTGCGGTATTCCTTACGAAGCTCGATGGTGAGCACAGCTGGCGAGACGCGCGGATCGCCACGCGAATTGTCCGCCAGGTAGCCGTTGGCTAACGCCGCGTGCTCCTCGCGGATTGGCTCAGCCGATCTGTTGAGCGACACTCAGAACGTCCTCCTTGTCGAGTAGGCCGGCCACGACATGGACAACGCCGGTGCGGTCCTCCCAGATCGTTCCAGAGGCCGCATTGGAATTATCGAACAGCACTACTGCCGGTGACCCGTGGATCTCGGTCGACTCCGAGCTCACTCCCGGCGGTGTCGGGATCGGCAAGGTGGTCTGAAGGTTCCCGAGCAGGCGGATCTCCGCGGCAAGATCGGCCGGCACGCCCGGCTGGGACAGCAAGAAGTTCGCGATCTGATTGGTTGTCGCGCCGGTCGAGGTCATAATCGGTTGCGCCACGGTGAGGATCGCGAGCGGTCCGATGCCATCGATCGTCGTCGCGCCGCTGTAGGAGACTGCGACCGCTGGGCCGAGGCTCACCACGAGCGAACTGCCCGAGAGGCCCGATCCCGCGCTGGCGCCAAAGGCGATCGTCGCAGTGACCTTCGGGATGACCGCGTAGCGATCGATCCCGCTCACGCCGTTCGGGAGCGTGGTCGGAAGTGTCACCGAGAGTCCCGTCGCCGCCTCGGCGTCCGCGAGGGACGCCACCTGGCCGGCGCCCCCCGACGACGTCCAGCTCAGCACGCCGAAGGGTAGCGTTTCTGATCCTGACGGACTCCTGAATCCGTCGAACGAGGTCGTCGTGTTGAGCCCCATCAATTGGGTGAGCTCTTGCACGTCGGCCTGGCTCACAGGCACCCTGGCGACCTGGGTCGGCGCGAAGACGGTGGTGAGCGTCGCAGCGGCGGCGACGCCGGCAATCACGACGCCGACCGCGGCGAGCGAAGCGCCTGTGCTGAGCGAGGCGCCCATGAATCGCCAGCTGCGACGCGGCCCGACGCGCCATGTCCTCTGGCGCGAAGGCCTCTCGACGAGCGACGCTCGAGAGCGGGCAAGCCCCGCATCGGTGTCGGCGGGCACCCGCACGTCGAAAAATCGCTCCACCGTCGCGACGTCCTCGGCGATCCGCTGCGATCGCGCCCGGCAACGCCCGCATCTCTCGACGTGTCTAACCTCGCGATCGGCGACGGCGAACGGCTCGTCGATGAGCCGACGAAGCGTGCCGTCAGGAACGTGTCGCATGGTCAACCTCCCTACGGAATCTGGCCTCGGCGCGCCGCAACATCGTCCCGATCTGTCCGATATGGACCTCCATCGCCTCGGCGATCTCGGCGTAACTGAGCCCGCTGTGGCGAAGCACGAGGACCGTCGCTGCGTGTCTCGGCATGCGGGCGAGCGCGGTCCGCACCTCACGACTTTCTTCGTTCGCGATGGCGAGCTCCTCCGGGCCGGTCGCCGGCGTTGCCTGCGGGGCGCGCTCTTGGCGAACCTGACGGCGACGGCTGCTGCGGATGGCGTTCAAGCTCGCGTGGGTCGTCGCAACCTTGACCCAGGCCCGCGCGTGGTCGGATCCGAGGGGCTCTGGAAATCGCTGCTGGGCTGCGATGAGAACGTCCTGGGCGACATCCTCTGCGAGGTGCGGGTCGCGAACGATCCCGTAGGCGATGCGCACTAGCGACGGATACTCCGTCCGGAAGAACTCCTCGAAGCCGTTCGATGCTGACAGAGCTCCACCCCTCGCTTTAGGCGACAAGGTCAATGCGGTCCCCATCAATTCGTAAGCACCGCAGGCCGCGATTTTGTGACAGGGAATCTGAGCGAGCAAACCCCGCACGTGCCATCTCGACGCCGAAGCGCGCGTCCGCACTGACCTGTGATCACTCATAAGCGGCGTTGCGCCCCAAGGTCACTCCCGCGCGCGACGTCAGGCCCCCTGATCCGGCCGATGAGCGGGAACGACGAGACAATCAGCCCCAGCCACGCAGCAATCGCTCCGCCGTGGAGACCACCGACCCGCCTGAGCACTCAAGCAGTCGGCGGCTGATCGACCAGATGAAGAAGCCGCTCAAGACGATGGCGAATCCGGAAGCGACCGGCCGGCTGATAGCTGTGCGACTGACGGAGTCGGTAAGGCAAGCGTGGAGTGCTCTGTCACCTGCTTTGTTCGAGATCGCGGTCGGTCGACCGGTCGCCACCGGAACTCGGCTGGTCAACCCACAATCTCCGGTCGAAGTCACCCAGATCGCCGACGAAGGGAGGCACAGAACGGCGCGGATCGACTGGCTGCGAATCGGCGGTCCCGTGCGCATATTGAGCGGTCGATCGCGCGCAACGGTGATGCCGAGCAGTGCGACCTTCGCCCGTTAACGTTCGGGACGCCGATTGAGCGATCTGAGCCTGGCCCACCCTTTTGTAGACGTAGGCCTTCGGGTAATGGACAACGTGACCACGGTGAGTCGCGGTTGATTGCTGGGCCGCCGTTGACAGAACTGCTCCCCTCTGTATCGTTGTGCTATGACAGACGATAAGCACGGGGGTGAAGCGACCACTCAGCGGCAAGTCCCGTCGATCGAGTTTCACCTCGATCTCGCTTCGGGGGTTCCGACGTTCATGCAGATCGTCCAGCAGGTTGAGAATGCGCTGCGCCTCGGCTACCTGTCGCCCGGCGATCAGCTTCCGAAGGTCCGCGACGTGGTGGCGCAGTTGGCGATCAATCCGAACACGGTGATGAAGGCGTACCGAGAGCTCGAAATGAAGGGCCTCGCTATCGGACGACCCGGCCAGGGAACGTTCATCGAGGCGACGCTCAACCAGGTGGCACTTCCGGTGCTCACCGAGCTTCGGCGCTCGCTCGTCTCATGGGTGACGGCCGCCGACGCGGCCGGGCTCGACGAGGACGGGATCGCGGCGCTCATGGCGAACGTGATGCGGGATTTTCCTGAGCGCAGCGGGGGTGCTGCCCGCGAGCGCGGCGTGGCACGACCGGACGCGGAGGGTGTGGCATGAACGTCATCGAGACCCGCGCTCTCGCCAAGTGCTACGGCCAGACAAGGGCACTGAACGATTGCACGCTGGCGATCCCGGAAGGGCACGTCGTAGCGATGGTCGGGCCGAACGGCGCCGGAAAGACGACGCTCTTGAACCTCGCGGTCGGTCTCGCAATGCCGACGAGCGGTGAGGTGACAGTGCTCGGCGGTCGCCCCGCCGGTTCTCCCTCCGCCCTCGATGGCATCGCGTTCGTGGCGCAGAGCACGCCGCTCTACAAGAACCTGTCGGCCGCCGACCTCATCCACGAGACGCGCAACCTCAATCGCCGCTTCGACCTGGGCTACGCCGAGCAGCGCCTCGACGAGCTCGGAATCCCACTTCGGCAGAAGGCGGGGGAGATGTCGGGCAGTCAGCAGGCCCAGCTCGCGTTGACTCTGGCGCTCGCGCGAACGCCGCAGCTTCTCGTGCTCGACGAGCCGATGGCCTCGCTCGATCCGCTCGCCCGGATCGATTTCATGGCGACGGTGATGGCAGCGGTCGCGGACGACGGCGTCTCTGTCGTGCTGTCCTCCCACGTCCTCGCGGAGCTCGAGCGAGTCTGCGACTACCTCGTGCTTCTTTCGCGCGGTCGCGTACAGGTGGTCGGGGAGGTCGACTATCTCCTCGCACACCACCGTGTCCTCACCGGCCCGGTTTCGGACTACGAGCGCTATTCCAAGAACTGGAACGTCGTGCATGCCAGTCGCGATGCGTCGCGGGTGCACCTTCGCGTCCGTCGCAACGGCACCTCTGATCCGGTACCGGCCGGATGGGAGGCGCGGCCCATCACACTTGAGGAACTGACCATTGCCTATCTGCGTGAACCTGATGCCGCGGCGCTGCCTGGGCCGAGACGCGCCGGAGGCAGCGATCGATCCGAGTTGGCGAAATGACTGCGCTCACCTTGCCCGCCCGTCTTGAGCAGGACGCCCGTCTGCGACCCGTGCCTTGGCGCCGAATGGGATGGGTGACCTGGCGGCATCACCGGGTCGCTCTGGGCGGCGTGGTGGGCTTCCTCGGAGCACTGGCGGTGTGGCTATGGATCACAGGCCTTACGGTGCACCACGAGTACTCCGCTGCGGTCACCTGCCGTCCAGTGGGTTCGCCGAACTGTACGAACCTGGCCGCCATCTTTGACAGCACAAACTCCTTTCTGAAAGGTGGCTTCGTCCTACAGCCGGTGCCTGCGCTGATCGGGGCCTTCGTCGGGTCAGTGGTGCTGGCCCGTGAGTTTGAGACCGGAACCTTCCTCTATGCCTGGACCCAGGCCTTCGGCCGGCGGCGCTGGGCGGTCGCCAAGCTGGTGGCGCTCGGCGTCGCAGTGGCCGCCCTCGCCGGAGCCTTCGGCGTGTTGCTGTCCTGGTACTACCAGCCCTACATCGCCGCGCAGAACGCCCCCAACGTTTCCGGGGCGAGCCTGCTCTCTGCCGGGCTGTTCGATCTTCGCCCGGTCGCGCTCGCCGCGTGGACGCTCGCCGCATTCGCGATCGGCGCCCTCGCCGGCGGGCTCATCCGCCGAATTGTGCCAGCGATCGTCGCCACCCTCGCCGTCTATGCCGCACTCGCTCTCCTGACGGCGAATGTCCTGCGCCAGCACTACATGACGCCGCTCGTGGCGAGAGATCTGAACATACCTGGCTCGGCTTGGGTCATCAGCGAGTGGTGAACGAAGGCCGGCAGGTTCGTGTTCGGCAGCCGACCGCCGCTTGGTCTACTCCCGCAGCTCTGCCCTTCATCTTTCGTTGCAACTGGCCACGGCGGCATCAACGGTTTCGGCTCCCTGACCCCTACGCAGTGCCTCCTCCAGCACGGCTACACACTGTGGGCCAGCTACCAACCGGTCACCCGTTTCTGGTCCTTCCAGTGGATCGAAGGTGGCTGACTACTAGCGCTGTCAGTACTGCTTGGCGGTGTGACCGTCTGGCTGGTGCGCCATCGGGCGGCATAAACCGCGACGAATGGGTCTCGACGTGAGAGTCGCCGCCCTCGTTGCCCCGCATTAGGCACGTATAAGGCGCGCCGGGATCGGTCCGCCTCCCGGCAAGACTGCTGTGAGTCGATCGGCGCACCATTGCCCAATGGTCCGGCTCCGCTCCGCCCGTCGCGCGTCCACCGGTACGTCTCGCCTGCTCCCCGAATCTGCGTCCTCGTGCCAGCCCGCGGTCGGAAGGCCACCGGCAGTGTCGCAACTGGCAATGAGAGATGGGCGTGCGTGATCGAGGGGGGTTGACCCCCGCGCAACGATCCCTCCGCTCTCGCTTAGGTGCCTACAGCCTCCACGCCCAGCGTGACACCAAAGAGACGACCCAAGCGGCCCGCGCCGCGTTAACTGGTCGGCGATGAAGGCTTCAACGTGCTCGCGCGTCTCGCCCGGCCTTCGGGCGCCGCTACCCTCGCAGGAGCTTGACAGGAGACAGCGGAGAACCATGATCCCGGACAAAGTCCGCCTCGAGCACTCGCGGACAGGTGCCGTCCCGCGTGCGCTCCTCGTGCAGTACCGGGTCATGGCCTTCACGACAGCCACGTTGCTCATCATCTTGGTCTTCGTAGGCGTGCCTCTGCAGCTGGCCGGCGGGCGCCCTGTCGTCGTGAACGTTGTCGGCACGATGCACGGGTTCTTGTACATCGTCTATCTCGTCGCCGCGTTCAGGTTGACCCGCAAGCTCAAGATCACCAAGTGGCAGATGGCCTTAGTCCTTCTCGCCGGTACGGTGCCGTTCTGCGCCTTCGTCGCCGAGCGCAAGCTGTCGCGGCGCTTCGAGACGATGTTCGAGCAACTGCCCCCCAAAGAAAACAAATCCGGCAGGTCCCCTGAGAGCCGGGGGGCTTCCACCCGCAAGCGCTGGTTCTCTCGGCGGGCATTGTTGCTGCATCTCGAAGTCCTCGTCGTGGCACCGGCCTGCGCGCTAGCCGGCTGGTGGCAGGCGACACGGGCACTGGCTGGCAACGATCTCAGCTGGGTCTACTCGGTTGAGTGGCCGATATTCGCGTTACTCGCGATCTGGGGCTGGTGGCATCTCGTCCACGAGGACCCCGAGGCCTATCGGCGACGCAAAGCACACCCGGCAGATGGCGAGAGTGAGCTCGCTCGCGCGACAGCGCGCCAAGCCGGCGTTGAACCCGCGCTCGACACGGCGACCGTGCGACTGACGAGGATCCTGGTGATCCTCGTCAGTGTGGAATTCCTGCTCGGAGTCGTGGCCGTGGCGGTCGTCCCGTTCAGCCGGCCGAGTGGCTGGATACCCACCAAGGGAGAAGCCGTCTATCTCGCCCACGCGGACTTGGGTGCTCTCGTCTTCTTCCTGGCCGTCGCACTCCTCCTTCGCTTGAGAAGGTCTACGCGCACCGGCCGTCTTATCGGATGGCTGGGACTCTCCGGCCTCGGCCTCGCCGGCGCTGGGGGCCTGCTCACGGAAGCACGGTCCCTCGTGAGGTTCTTCGGTGTGACTCTGATGCTTGTCGGCACGGCCTTTGCCGCGTTCGCTTACATGATCCCGATGCTGCTCAAGGCGTCTCGCCGCCAGGTCCCCGCCGGAGAAGCTTCCCGCCCCTCCTTAGCTGGATTGACTCGGCCCCTACGGACCGCGGAGATCGAGTCGCGGAGGATGGAACCCGACTAAAAGCTCTTTATCGTCAGCCGAGCCCGAAGTTTGCGATCGTTGTTCGACCTCAGGACGCGCTCGAACCGCTCGAATACGGATTCGAGCCCCACCTCAGGAATACCGTCACCGCCGCCGGACGAAGACCTGACGGTTGAGAATGGTCTCGCGCGCCCAGCGGCACATTGCGTGTGGCCGTCATCCTGATTGGTCCAGTCATCGACTACCCGATCCCTTCTACGGCGCGCCGACCCAGTATCCGGTCGATAACCAGGCTCATGTTCTCGTCTTTGGAGATGGCGCGACGGATAATCAAGATCAGGGCTGGGACAGCCCAGAAGTCGCCGCAGACCCACAAAATCGCGGCACCGAACTGTTGGTCGGCGAAGGGCGACAGCGTGACACCCGGGACGTGGTTGTAGACGCTGTACCACGACGTCGAGGTGAAGATGCTGAGTGCCATGGCGAGGACGAACATCACGACGTTCGTGCCGACAATGGCCCAGATCTGACCGGCCGTGCCCAGCTTGGGCCTGATCGGGTAAGAGGGGATGATCTGTAGCCAGAAGAACACACCGCTCACGAAAAAGCTCGAATGCATGAGCCAGATGTGCACGTACTGGTTGCTCTCGGCGAGATCGAAGAGCGCCGGGAAGTGCCAGACAACCATGATGACGTTGAAGGCGACTATCGCCACGGCTCCGCTCGTCAGGAAACGCCCGAGCGCGCGCAGGGGACGAGCCCAAGCGCTGAGCAAAACAGCTCTCCCAACCGCGCGCCGGACCTTGACCGGCAGTCCGTGGACTAATGGCAGCCACGGCGCTCCCGAGACGATAAGGATCGGGGCGAAGAACATGATCAGGATGTGCTCGATCATGTGGACGAAGAAGTAGTGGTCCGCCCAGTAGTCGATCGGCGAGTCCACGGCGAGCAGGAGCATCCCGAGCCCGGCATAAAAGAACAGCGATTGCATTCTTCGTCGGCGCGTTCGTGCCGGCGTCGAGCGTCCCCGCAGGTGGTACAGGCCAACCTCGTGCAGGACGACAACGACCCCGACGACGATAAGGAACGGGTCGAGCGACCAGTGGGCGGTCACATAGCTCACGAGCTTCTCCCTGCCACGCCCGAAGGGCGGTGGATGGCTCTCACGACGGCGCCAGGACTTGGCGGATCTCGGCTGCCACGAGGCCCGCGAACGATGATTTCAAGGCCTGCGTTCCCTGGCCGGGATCGGCGTCCAATATGTAGCGAGTGTGGCCGGACGGGTCGATCACATAGGCGATATCGCTGTGAGCGACCATCGAGCCGGCGGGCTCGATCGCGACTTCGACGGCATAGTTAGCCCAGGTCTGGCGTAGCAACGGCAGCGAACCGGTGAGGTAGAGCCAGTTCTTGTCGTGCGCGAGCCCTTCTTGGTCGTCGAAGGCACGAGTCATGGCCACGGATCTGTAGACGGGGTTCGCGACGATGCCGATGAACACCGCCCGGCGGGACTCGGTGCCCAGCATTTGGTCAGCTTCGTGAAGCTCCTGGGCGATCAGCGGGCAGTCCGTCGTACAGACAGGGTCGAGGAAGGTAATCGCGAGGGCATAGCCCCGCAGGCTCTCCAACGAGACCGATCTTCCGTATTGGTCGATGAGATCGAACGGTGCTGCGGGGGTATTGGTAGCGTTCGGTGTCCCGTCTATCGCCTCGGTGAGTATCGGGTCGGCAATAGGGCTTGTCGCTGCCAGCGCCATCGGGGCGGCCCCGAGCACCACGACGCCTATCGCACCGAGCGCCGCGAGGCAGCGAAAGAAATAGGCCGGGTGAGCGACGAGGCGTTCCCGCCAGTTGGCCATGGGCTCCGGCACCGGAGTTCCGGACCTCGCCTCGACCGGGGCAGGCAGGCGCGTCATGGCGACGTAGCCAGAGCCGAAGATCAGTGCCATCGGGATCATGCTGTTCGGGTCGGTGCCAACGCCCCCGAGGAAGCCGAGATCCTGGACGAGGATCCAGTCCGCGAGGCAGAGCACGATCCCGGAGAGCACGCCTCCACCCACGACGCGTGACCGTCCGCTCAAAAAGGCCAGTCCGAGTGCCGCGAGGCAGATCACCAAAAAGAGGTTGACCGCCCAACCGTGAGCGGCGTCGAAAGAGCTGAAGTTCGCCACCCATGATGACAAAAGGCGCGGCTGCGGTGTTTGGGCCATCTGCTGAACCATCGAGGTGAGAGTCCCGGGAGTGGCGGATCTATTTACCTGGCCCTGCCAGAAGCCACGGCCGGGCCAAGCCTGCAGCAAGGCCATGCCCAGGAAGAACAGTCCCATTACGGTGAGGATCGCACGACCAAGCCGCTGGCTCTTCCAGGCTCGCTCCGGAAGGGCGAGGAGCAGGCCGGCAAAGCTGTAGAAGAGCACCGCTCCCGGAGCTCCGAAGGTCCAGCTGAGACCTGGTGCGAAGATGCCTCCGAAAGCTTCGCCGAAGACCCACACCACAAGTCCCCAGCCAGCGCTTGACAGGCCGCCCAACCGCGACCAATTGCCTCGAGGTGCGACAAGCAGCCAGACGCCGAGCCCAACCTGAATCCACACGGCCGAGGCCGGAGCAGAGATGGGATGGTTGCTCCAGATCGTCCCTCCAGCGTTCACGAGGTGCTGAACCCACCACGGTGAGCCCGTCGCGCTGGGCTCGATGACCTGCGTCGTCATCCCGAGCGGCATCGAGGCCTGTGCCTGGAGAAGGCCGTCGAAGATCCAGATGAGCCCGAAGGAGACTCGCAGCAGACGGCGCGCGCTTGGTTCAGGACCCGGTGAGGCTTCGGCGTTCGCGTCGGCGTTCGTCTGCTTTCGCAGCTGGGCCGCGCGCAGGAGGTTCCAGCACACGGCCAACAGCGCGACGAGCGCGAGGACCACAAATGCCTGATGCTCGAGCTGGGTCCGGAACGCCGCCACGATGACGGGATTGTTCGCCTGAAGGCCTGAGCCCATACCTGGCATCGCCGACCAGACCCTCCCCCCAACGTCGCCGGGTGCCTTCGCTACCCACCGTTCACCTCACTGGGATACGAGCCCCGTGAGGATGAATGCGCGAACCGAGAATATCTGTCTCGACACGCGAGGACGACGCGCCACGAAAGCGGCGCCCGGAGGCGTTGTTCGCCCGGCACCATCGGTGGAGGACAAACAGTCACGGCCATGATCGAGCGTCTCGTCTTACGTCCCGGATGATCGGATGTGGCCAGGCTCGGCATTACCCTCGTCGAATGCGTAATGGCCGAAGCGTCACCGTAAGGAGACTGTCGCCAGTGTTGCCGCCCTCCATGGTGAACAGGCGCCCGCGACCCCCGGGCCGATGAAGACATGATGCAACCGTCGTCGACCGGCGCCTCTGGTACAGGACCCGTGGACCGTTCGGCCGCGTTCGCGGCTGGCCCAACACGCATTCCGCGAAGATTCGTGCACCTGGTGTTGTTGGCGGCCGCCGTGCTTGGGATCGGAGGTGCCCTGCTGGACCACGTCCTTGACGCAGCCGGCGTCAGCCCCAATGCGCCGAGCGTGACGTCGCCGGCCTTGAAGTCACGTCCGGTTGCCCAGTCCTCGACCGTCGAACACGAAGCCGTCGTGCCAGGTGGGCTGGCGGCGTTCATGGGACTGACCCGCATGACACCAGGCCAGGCTCGTCCCTTCTCGCTCCTCGACGAGCACGGGCAGACCATGTCACTCGATCACGAGAGCGCGAGGGTCGTTGTGCTCACATTCTTTGACGGGCGGTGCGACGACATTTGCCCTGTCGTCGCCGATGAGATCGAGAAGGCAGACGCCGACCTCGCAGGGTTGGCGAGACAGGTGAGCTTCCTCACGATCAACACCGATCCGGCTGCCACCGAAGTCTCAGGCCTACAGGGCGTGCTCGTCAGGACTGGGCTCGGCCGCGTGTCCAACTGGTACATGTTGACCGGCTCGGTCGCGCAGCTGAACACCGTGTGGCGTTCCTACGGGATCACGGTGAGTTTCGACCCTGCCACCGGTGAGGTGGAGCACAACGACGTCATGTACTTCCTCGACGACAAGGGGCGATTCCGCTACAGTGCCACGCCGTTCGCAGACGAAGGTAGGCCGTCAGGCATCTACGAGTTACCGAGCGCCGAGATCGCTCGGTTCGCGAGGGGCATCGCGACATATGCGAGCCAGCTCGTGGTCGAGCGATGAGCACGGGCCGAGAACCAGCACGCGAGGACGTCGCTACGACGGTCGTCGCGGACAAGGCTTCGGTGGCGCCCTGGTACCGTCGGCGCGCTTATCTCGTCGCCTTGGGCGCGATCGCCGTGCTCGCGATCACGGTGATCTCGGACCTCCCGGTGCACAGCTCGACAGCGGCCGACGTCTCAGCCGGGCGGAGCGTCATGATCGAGATCAACTCCGACGTCACTCCATGCGCCTTTGCAGTGAAGGAGTCGTTTTCCATTCACGCGGACGAGACCGCAGGTTCCCTCACCCCCTCTGACCGGCACGAAGCGCCCGCCCTCATGCGAGACGACCTCGCCGCCTGCTCGTTCACTGACAACAGCATCTTCGAGCTCTCCAATATCGAGGTGCCAGGTTCCGCGGCCGGCAAGCTGCTCGGTGACGTCGTCGACACGGTGACGCTTTGGGCCACTTCCGATGCGCTTGGCGCCATCTCGGACCTGCAGACGTTGCTGACGCAACCGAACGACGCGAGCGCCCAGCATGACCTCGTCTCGCGCGAAAGGGCGTTGGCCTCCGATCGGGCTGCCGTTCTAGCCGACGTCGGCGCCGCTGATCAGATCCTTTCAGCACACCTCCCAGAGCCGGGAGTGCCAGCACTGCCTGACTCCGGACCTCCAAAGGGCTGAGTCCGTGCCGGCGAGCTGATGAAGGCCCTCTACCCGAGGCACTCGAAAGGCCGACCGGAACGAGACGATCCCCACCGCCCGGGAGCCCCGAGCTGCGGCGGAACGGCCAGCATCAGCCGGTCATCGAAAGCGCTTGCGCTGGAAGAACCCCCAGAAACACACCAGCACGAAGAACCCGAGCGGGATAGCCAGGGTGAGGACCTGCGGCCCGAGAAAGTAGTGATTCACGTCCCTATTCTCCACCTTTCGGTGTCGCAACGGGCTTTCTCATCATGCCGAGGGCGCTGAGTCGCGTGGGTTTCACGTTCACACCACGTAGAAGAGCATCCAGAAGAAGACAGCAACGACAGCGATGAAGGCCCAATAATAGGTGCATCCCTCGAGGTTTACTCGGAAGAGTCGGACCGCGGGCAACCGAGAGCGGACCACCCCGCCGTCCTCGGAGACGCCACGGCGCAGGCGTAGCTCGCGCGCCAGCAATGTCTCGAGCCAGTACGCCCCCGACAGCAACAGGGCGATATTCATCCCCGCCCACCCTATGAAGCATGACGAATACCCGCTTCTTCCGGGAAAGAAGGGGAGCTCGGTCAGCTGCCAGATCTGCAATCCGACCGCCGTGAGAGTGCAGAGGACACCAGTCCAGCCGGCGACCTCCCAGTCAAGCGCGGAGCCGGAGCGGAAACGCCAGAGGCCGTAGCCCACCAGAAACGCGCTTGCGAGCGAGAAAGCGAGCACTGCCGCTCCCACGCCGGTAGGAGCAGTCATGTGGTCGGGGCGCCAGAGGTTCTCGTTGTTCGACGACCGCAGGTAGAAGTAGGCGAAGCCAAGAGCCGCGAACGCGAAGGCCCAAATGCCGATGGTCATCCGGCTGCCCGTCCAAAGGGCACCCTCATGGGCACTCAGCTCATAAGCAATCTCCTCCGGCGTCTCGCGCAGCATCGGGAACGATTCATTTGGCGTGAGCCTGTCAGCCATGGTGCCTCCGCCTATACCTTTGGTGGACTGATGTCGAGATCCCCCGGTTGGTCGGGATGCGAGTCGAGATCACGAGGGCTCAGGGCTTGTCCGTGGCCGATCACGCCGACCGACACGAGTGAAGGGACACCGAGGTCGGCGACAGGCGGGGCCGCGCTCTCTCCGTAGTGGTAGGGATCCGAGAGCACCACCGGGATCCGTTCGAAGTCGAACCACGGCACCGGGGTGGCGGTCTGCCACTCGAGGCCCCGGGAGTCCCACGGGTTGTCAGCCGCCTTCACCGGGTCGATGTAGATCGACCAGACGAAGTTGAAGACGAAAATCAGGAACGACGCCCCGAGCAAGTAGGCACTGACCGACGAGATGTCGTTCAAGGTCTGCAGGTTCTGTGCGTACTCGAAGACGCGCCGGGGCATACCCAGGAGACCGACCAGGAAAAGGGGGAAGAACGTGCAGTTGAAGAAGATGAAAAACGTCCAGAAGTGGATCTTGGCGAGTCGTTGATTCAGTTGTTTCCCGGTCATCTTGGGGAGCCAGTAGTACAGCCCGCCGAACAGGGCGAAGATGAGGCCACCCATGATCGTGTAGTGGAAGTGCGCCATCACGAAGAAGCTGCCGTGCACGGTCACGTCGACGGGTACGTCGGAGAGGAACACACCGGTGACCCCTCCGATCAGGAAGTTGAACAGCATCCCCAAGCAGAAGAGCATCGGCACCTCGAAGCGAATCTTCGCTTTCCACAGGGTCCCGAGGGTGACGAGGTACAAGAAGCCGGTGGGGATGGAGATCAACTCCGTGGTCAACATGAACAACGGCCGCATGTCGGGGTTGATGCCGCTCTGGAAGAGGTGGTGCTGCCAGACGAAAAAGGACAGCAACGCCACCCCGATCATCCCGGCGGCAGCCACCCTGTAGGCAAACAGAGGCTTGCGCGTAAAAACTGGCATCATCTCCATCACGATGCCGAAGCCCGGCAAAGCCATTATGTAAACCTCGGGATGCCCGAAGAACCAGAACAGGTTCTCCCACAAGAAGCTGCTTCCGCCATGCTCTGTCACATAGAAGGCGGTCTGGACCGTGCGGTCCAGCACACCGAGGTACCCCGCCACGATGAGCGTGGGGGTCGCCAGAACCAGCAGGGCGGTCGTAGCCAGGATCGACCACACGAATATGGGAACGCGGCTCCAGGTCATTCCGGGCGCGCGGTAGTTGATGATCGTCGCGGCGAGGTTGAACCCGGCCATTATCATGCCGAGGCCGATAACAGCGAAGCCGACCAGATAGGCGTCCATGCCCGGATTTGCCTGAGTCTGCAACGGCGCGTAAGCCGTCCAACCTGTGGGGAAACCACCCAGCGGCAGGGCCGTCATGATTACCAGGTACCCGGCCATGAAGATCCAGAACGAGAACGCCTCCACCCGGGGATAAGCCATCCGGCGCGAGCCGATCATCAGCGGCACCAGCCAGTTGCCGAGGGGGCCGACGACGGCCGAGCTCGCCATCATCATCATCATCGTGCCGTGCTCACCGACGATGGCTATATAGGTGCCGGGGCCGAAGACATGACTCGTCGGGCTGAGCAACTCTGTGCGTATGCCCAAGGCCAGCAGACCTGCAGTGAAGAAGAAGACCAGCACACCGACCAGGTACTGCAAGCCGACGACCTTGTGGTCCTCGGTCATGCGGAAGTACCTGACCCAAGATCGCGTGGGCGCGACCGGCGCCGGCTCACGGCCAACCATCTTCAACAACGGGTACGTGAGGCCGCCGATGCCTATGAGCCACCCGAGAACCCCGAAAGACAACCCGAACACAACTGCGACATTGTTCATGGTGGTGTTCTGACTGATGGGCCAGCTCCCAGCGATGAGATCACCCACGTAGCGGCCGAAGAACCATCCTGCAACGGCTCCCGCCATCGCCCAGCCCATGTGCGGCTTCAGCCAGTCTGGGCGTCTGCCGAGCTTCGGGCGTCCTAAGGGGACCTCGCCCGGGAAGGAGGCACCCACCGTCTCTGTTGTGTCCTGTGCCATGCCGTTCACCCACCTCCGCAGTCAAGATGGTCCCGGTCACGGCCAGCCATCTCCTGATTCCCGATCCGTGCCATGTCAGGTCTTCGCCGGAAGTGGTTCACCAGGCTGCTTTGCCCCATAGGTCTCCACGGTGCTGTAAGGGTCCACGTTGTCGGGGTAGTAGCCGCCGTCCGCGCCGTTCGCGTCGGGCGTGTAGGTCCAGGCAAAGGGAGGCAGGAACTTGGTATTGGCAGCCAACTGGCGCTGGGTGGACTTGGCCCAGGACTCGAATTGGGCGGGGGTCACCACCTCCCCGGAGTTGTACATGGCGCCGTGCCAGAGGCCGCACAGCTCGTCACAGCGAACGACGAAGCTGCCGAGCTGTTGAGGCGTGGTGAAGGCGACGTTGTCCTGCCCCGGGTTGGCGTCGGCCTTCACTCCGAGCTGGTAGACCCAGAAGTCGTGGACGACGTCCAACGAGGTGACGTGGAAGGCGATGGCGGTGTGATCGGGGACCACCAGCTGGGTCGTCTCGAAACCGCCGAAGCTCGGGTAGCGGTAGGTCCACTTCCACTGCTGACCGATCACCTGGATCGCCAGCACATTATGTGAGGCCGGGGTCCAGACAGGGCTCGGGCCCTCCCCACCCCCGGCGCCCTCGGGCTGTACGAGCTCGTATGTCCCGAAGCCGAAAAGGAAGAGCACAAGCGCCGTCGTGACGGCGATCCAAAGAGCCTGAATCGGCACATTGCTGCGCGCTCTGGGGCCCCCGACCGGTTCGGGACCACCGCGGGACGCCCGCCAGTTGATGACCGCATAGGCCATGTAGATCCACACGGCCAGCATTACCGGCAGAGCAGCGACCAAAAGGACGTTGAAGTCGAACTGGGCGCCGCCGGCCGTGGAGCTCATCCGCCCGGGCGGGATGTGTGGGCCGGCGAGATAGTAGAAGAGGGGATCTACGATCGCCGACAGCACGACCCAGAGGGCGACGATGCGCCACCCGTGGCGGGGCTCGTCGGGCTGGCCGTTAGCACCGCCAAGCGGTGGTTCCGACGAGGCGGCTCCTGCCATGGGCAACTCGACGCCCATGCCAGGCGACGACCCCGCGGCTTGCCCGGCCTCGCCTGACATCAGGAGGTCACCTTCATGAACCCGTCCATCCAGCCCACCGTCTGCATCGGGCCGCCGTTGCCGTAGAGGAAGCCCAAGCCGCAGGGAACGAAACATTGCCAGGGATAGTCGCCCGGTCCGGGGCTCATGAAAGAGAACCTGACGATGTTGTGCGGCCAGGCTGTAGTGCAGGGAGCGGCCGAGCACAGGTTCGCATTGGGATTGTTCCCGTAGAGCGGTACGTTGATCCCGAGGCTCGGTATCGAGAAGGTGTGCCCGACGCCATTGCCGGCGTTCGAGTCGATGACAGTAAACGCCTTGCCGTTAAGGGTGGCGACGTCGCCGATCGTGCCCTGCACCATGCCCAGCTGCTGGTTGCGCAACGGGCTTCCAGTGTCGTACTGGTAGATGGTCACGTTGACCCTCGTGTGCGCCGGTACCTGCCACGTCGTCGTGTGAATCCACTGGCCTTCGGACGAGCGCGTCAGGTACGACACCCAGGTTGCGTGGATGCCGTGGCCATAAGAGCCGACGGTCTGCATCGTGACGTTGACCGGCTGGCCAGGGTGCGCCGTGTAGGTCACAGTGACAGGCTCCGAGGAGAGGTTCGACCCGGCGAAGGCCACTCCGGCGGCAACCGCGGCCAACAGCACGAGCGTGACGACAAGTCTCCACACCCTCGGCATGGCGCCCCCCCTTGCAGCACTCCCGCCCCCTAGGCGGACACAATATCGTCTCGTTCGCTGCGCCGGGTCGCGTTTTCGAACTTTCAGAGCAGCAAAAGTCGTGGTGACGCGGCGAGTTTCCCGTTGCTCACGATGGCGCCCGACACTAAATTGCATTGGACAATCCGGAACCGCCAGGAGCGAAGGCGAGCTCCCGGCGCGGTGGACGACAGGGTGGGGGCCACGTTGTACAAGGTGATCGTCGTCGGCACAGACGGGTCTGAGCGGGCAGCAGTCGCCGTCACACACGCCCTCGAGCTGGCAAGGATGTTCGGGGCGAGGTTGCACGTTGTCCAGGTAGTCCATCCGGCCCTCAAGGCGGGGTTTTCCGATTCGAGCGGCGGCCAGCTCGAGGTCGACAAGCTGCGCGACCAGGCCGAGCACAGGACAGCACAGGTAAGTGCGCAGCTACTGGCCGAGGCCGAGCGGCAGGGTGTGCCTGTGGTGATGCACAATCCCGCAGGAGAGGAGGTCGCCGACACCCTTGTAAAAACTGCCGAGACCGTCGGCGCGGATCTGATCGTGGTCGGCAACAGGGGGATGACCGGCGTGTCTCGCTTCGTCCTCGGAAGTGTCCCGAACAAGGTCTCCCATCACTGCTCCTGCAACCTGCTAATCGTCAACACCGACACAAATTGAACTAGGCCGCCGGCCCGGAGCTCTTGACGTGGCGGACAGTCGGTGCGCTTACGAGCCACCTGTAATAAATTTGGCATTGAACTGCCAGAGAGATTCCCTCAGAATGGGTTCTGGATTGCGCGTGGTTGTCTGGGGGGTGACCGGCGGCCGAAGCGGCGGGCCTTGCTATGGGAACTGTGTACTGGAGCATTCCGTTGTTCGCCGTGGCAACAATTGTTGCGGTCGCTCCCGTTCTGTACGGGACGCTAAGACACCGGCAGTGGGAGGAAGCCGAGCAAGCGAGTCTGGCGCAGGGTGTTTCCACCAGAGAGCACGCCCAGCGATCCAGCGTGCCGGTTGTGGACAAGAACTCAGACGACCGCTCCCACTTCGAGACGGCGCGTCTAGAGGCGGTGGCACTTCTCGAACGTCTTGAGGAGCTACGGGACTTCTTCACTCGCGCAGATGCACATGTGTTAGGCGGCGCGCCAGAGCCAGACGCTGGCGGCTGAGCCGTTCTCGTTGCGACGGCCTGGTGCGCTCGAGATCGGCTCGGACAGCAGCTCGGCCGACTATGCGCGCGCCAATCGGTCCCCAATTAGGTGGCTCGGAACCCGCTCACTGACAAACCAGACGTCACAGATCTTCGGGGTTGGCGGGAAGCAGATGCCAAGTCCGCGGGGGCGTCTCTGAGAGCGCCTTCGCCGCGTCTTCGTAGGCTCGGTCCGTGGCGGTCAGTCGCTCCCGGTGCTGGCGCAGGTGTTCGTCCCAGGAACTCACGACGAAGATCTCCTCGAACACATCGGGCTTCTCTCCATTGCGGAACAGGCCCCACTGTGTAGCGCCGGTGCGCAAGCGCGACCGACGAACGTGACCCATAGCCCGGACGAACTCGGATTCACGTCCAGCCGGGATCGAGTAGGTCGTTCTCACCACGATCGGCCCCGCTTCGGAGTCGGTCTCGAGCGCGACAACCGGATCGGGCCGTACGAGCGTGCGCCGGTCCATACCGGAAGTGTCGACAAGCGGCCAGACCCGGATCGAGGCGGCGCCCACGACCATCAGGCCAGCGGCAACAAGGAAAGTGGGCGTGAGCCCAAACGCGTCGGCGGCAAGGCCCCAAACGGCTGCCCCAAGGCCTTGCGCTCCGAAAAGCACCATCTGGTACACCGAAAGCCCTCGTGCTCGCACCCACCGCGGCAGGAACAGCTGGAGCAGAGTGTTCACGGTCGCCAGCATGGCGACCCAGGCCACCCCTGCCGGTACCAGGAAAAGAACGACCGCGATGGTCGAGTGCACGAGAATCACCGCGACGAGGACGGCACCGTACACCACGCCGATGAGCGCGATGAGGGGGCTGGCCGAGATACGGCTACGCAGTCTCGAGAGCACAAGCGCTCCGGTGATGGCGCCTAAGCCGAGAGCGCCGAGCAACAGGCCGTACCCGCTCGGACCGAGACCGAGGCTGCGGCTGGCGACGATGGGCAGCAGAGCCCACAACGCGCTCGCCGGGACAAGGAACAGCGTCGCCCGGAACATAATCCGGCGAACGACCGGCGCGTAGCGGACGTAGCGTCCGCCCGCCCGTAGTGCCGACACGAAGCGCTCGGGGATCTGTGGGGTCGTTCCCACAGGGGGATGCCAGAGGGCTGCCACCACGCCATAGAAGAGAAAGGTCGCCGCGTCGAGCGCGAAAACGGCACCTACCCCGATATGGGCGATCAGGATCCCTGCTACCGCGGGGCCGATCGCGCGGGCGATATTGACGCTGATGGAACTGAGTTGGGCGGCGGCAGGAATCTGATCTCGTGGCACTAGCTCGGGAACAAGCGACTGATAGGCCGGAGTGACGAGGACCGAACCGGTGCCGATCACGAAGGTGAACATGAGAAGGAGCCCCGGCGAGATCCGGCCGGCGAACGTGAACGCCGCGAGTCCTGAAGTGGCAACGACGAGGCCGCCTTGTACCGCCATGAGCAACCGGCGCCTGTCGAGTGTGTCGGCCAGGACGCCACCGACTATGCCGAACAGCACGTCGGGAAGCATGTCGGCCGTCTGGACGAGCGAGACGAGGATCGCGGCATGAGCCGCATGGACCAGGATCCATTGAGCGCCGACCGTCTGCATCCACGTGCCGACGTTGCTCACGAGCGACGCCAACCAAAGCCAGCGGAAGACGGCGAAGCGAAGTGGCGCCCAGGTCGATGAATTTGAGTGTCGGTCGATCATGCCGCGCCCACCCCTGGAAAGCGGGCCCCCCTGCCTCAGATTACGGCGCTCCTTGTCTCGTTCGCGGCTTGGCGCGACCATGATCGACGAGCGGAGCACCACTTGCCTCAGCACCATGACCGTTTGGGCGACGTTCGGAGCCATTGGAGGGGGAACGATGAACAAAGAGCATGCTCGAGCGCTGCTGCTTGAGGAGCGGAGCCGGATCGAACAACTGCTCGAAGAGACGGAAACGGCCGGACGAGACGATCGAGCAGCAGCCAACGAGCCCGGCGATTTGACCGATCCTGCCGAACGACTGACTGCCGAGGAAGCCGATGACGCCGTCGCCGCCTCGCTGCGCGAACGCTTGGCTGCTCTCGAGCGGGCCGAGCGCCGGCTTGAAGACGGCACCTTCGGTTTCTCGATCTGGAGCGGGAGGGCCATTCCCGACGCTCGTCTCGAAGCTGACCCAGCTGCCGAGCTCACTTTGGAGGAGGAGGAAGGGCAGACGTGACCGCTCGCCTCACGACCGGTCACAGCCATTAGCAGGTCTGGGTGCGCCGTGCTCAGCAACTCATTGTGCTACATAAGTCCAGGTAGATGGCACTTTGTGGAGGTGCTGGGACGTTATTCGAACCTCACTGACCAGGGAGAACGCATCCGAACCTTGAAAGGACTCCCAAGGGCCCAAAACGGGCCCCAGTTCGAACCCCCAACAGGCTCAGCAACGCTTGCGCACCGAGGAGGTCGACAAACTGCTGAGCCAGTACCGCGCCGGCTCCGCCATCAAAGATCTGGCGGCTCACTTCGACATTGATCGTGACACCGTTTCTTCGATCCTGAGTCGTCGACAGTTGTGAGACGGCAAAGAGGTATCCCTTCCGAGCGCGTGGACAAGGTCATCGCTGACTACCGTGCTGGCTCATCTTTGGCAGTCGTCGGAGCCGAGCTGTCTGTTGACCCGGGCACGGTCGCCTTGACGCGGCGGAAGGCTGGTGAGTCACCCCGTCCTCGACGAGGAGGGCGGTACAACACCAAGTCTGGGACGAACGATTGACTCCGATCAAGACCTAGCTGGACGCTTCGCGAACCCCCGTGTCGCCCGGTCTGTGCTCCTATTTGTTGCGGCTTGAGCCCATACTTACACCACTTTGAGGCTGGATTTTGACTGCCCGGATGACCCGAAGATGGGCTGCGACTACTTCGAGGAGTTCTACGATCGAGATTGACTGCTCTTACGGCCCTGTCACGAGACGCTCGCGGTCGAACATGGCCGACACGGCCCGCCAGCCCAGGCTGTCGACAAGGAGCAGGCCCGCTGCCAGGCCTAGGGAGACAGCCAGGCTCTGCGGTATCACACCGAAGGACATGAGCGCCGTAATCCCCACCGCCGGGAAGCTGGCCAAAGTGGCGATCTGCTGGGCTACCCGGACGTCGCGTGAGCGGGTCGACACGGCGATGCCGACCAAAATAGACCAGCTGGCGATGAGCGGTGTGAACAACGCCAGCACTAGTAGCAGCGGCGCCCGGAAGACGGCCGAGGACACCGCTGCGTGGGCGAAGAGCGCCACGCAGGCTAGGACGAGGCCGAAGATGGCATAGGAGATTGCCAGTGTCGGCACCAGGGCGGCGAGCGCCTTGCCTACTAGGAACTCTCCGTTAGTGACGGGGGTGGTGAGCACCGGCTCGAGCGTCCCCTGCTCGCGCTCTCCTACCACGGAGTACGCAGAGATCGTGGCCGGAACGGTAGCCGGCACGAGCAGCAGGAACAGCATGGTCAGGCCCACCGAGGTGTCGAGCGCCGAGCTCGGCTCTGCCGCCGCGATGGCCAGGATGCTGATGAGCGCCCAGGTAACGAAGACGACCGGCGCGATGGCCATGGTGTAGACGACGAAACGGTTGCGCCGGTAGTCCCGGAACTCCTTGCGGGCGATGGCCCCCACGCGTGCCAGGTTCATCTCTGGGACACCTCCACGGCCTGGTCGACGAGCTCCATGTAGACGTCCTCCAGGGAATGGCGCGACTCAGCTATCGACAGGATGTCCGCGCCTGCGCCCACCAGGGCGCGAGCCACATCGGGGGCAGCCACTTTCGTGTCGGTCACCGACAGGAGGTAGCTGGACCTGCCCTCGTTGCTCCAACCCTCGACCGAGCTGACCGAGCCGAAAACGGCATCGGGCGCGGCTAGCGGGGTCACCGTTTCCACTGAGATCTGCTTTTTGAACAACTGGTCCCTCAGCTCGTCCGGTCGGCCTACCGAGCGCAGCGTGATGGAGAATATGGCCACCCGGTCACAGAGCCGCTCCGCCTCCTCCAGGCGGTGGGTGGTGAGGAAGATCGTCACGCCTCGGTGGCGCAGCCCGTGGATCAACTCGTGTACCTCGCGGGTGGCTACCGGGTCGAGACCCGAGGTCGGCTCGTCCAAAAAAACGACCTCGGGTTCGTTCAGCAGCGCCCGGGCTAGCCCGACCCGCTGGCGCAGGCCCTTGGAAAGGGTGCCGCAGGGGTCCTTGGCCCGCCCCCCCATGTTGACCGCCTCCAGAGCACGTTGTATTCGCGGGCGCGGGTTGGCTAGCCCGTAGAGGCCAGCGAAGCATTCGAGGTTCTCGTCCACGCTCAGGCGGAGGTAGAGCCCGGGCGACTCGGTCATGACCGAGATGCGCTGGCGGATCGCGACCCCGTTTGCCGAGCCCAGGGTCAAGCCCGCCACCACGGCCGAGCCCGAGCTCGGGGCGATGAGAGTGCTCAGCATGCGGACCGTAGTCGTCTTGCCGGCGCCATTGGGCCCGAGGAACCCGAACACCTCTCCTTTGGCCACGCTCAGCGACAGGCCGTCGACCGCCGTGCGGTCACCAAAGCGCTTCGTGAGGTGTTCGGTGATCAGAGCAGGCTCAGAGGTGTTGATGCCGCTCACGGGCGGGATCCCCCAGTTTGGGCCAATGATTGCTCGGGGGTACAGGGTGTCATACTTCCTCCTCTCTTGGTCTGGTGGGCGACCGGGTTGCCGGCTAATATGATATCTATATGATAGGCTTCTGCAATCAAAAGAGTCAAACTGTCGCTGACATCACTGACCAGCAACCTGACGGGACGGCGCCACCTGCCAGGTTGTGGTTATCCCCAGCTGCAGGTCTCAGAAGGCCATGAGCGAACGTAAAAGCATGCTTCTGCGGTTGGACCCGAGCGTCCATGACGCCGTGGCCCGCTGGGCCACCGACGAGTTCCGCAGCACCAATGCTCAGATCGAGTTCCTGCTGCGAAAAGCGCTCTTAGAAGTCGGTCGAATGCCCAGCCACTCTGCGACAATGCGCAAGCCTGGCCGCCCGAGACAGGAAAGCACTCGCGAGGTCTGAAGAGGTGCGTTCACCTAATGATCTTCGACGCTGGTCATACCACGGCACTTACGGCGGCCATCGCTTCGCTAACTACTTGCCCCTGAAAAAGCCGACGTGAGCGAACCGGGGTTTTGCATTTCCCAGGCTTGCTTTGAGTCGAAGCAAGTCTCGAGCTAAACGGACCCGAACACGTTCGGTTGGCACCTTCACTTC
>JBKQHU010000108.1:0-72757 GCA_052148655.1 Acidimicrobiales bacterium | reverse complement strand
GCCAGCCTGCACTCGCTTCTAGAGCGCGTCGACGAGCTGGAGATGGTGGTCGAGGGGCACGGGCACGGCCACGACATCCGTCCCTCCGAGTCCGGCGTATGGTCCGGGGAAGACTTCTCGATCTGAGACGAAAAGGAGAACGCTGTGCCCGAGCCCTCGACGCCAGCTGTCGACCAGGTTGTCGACTGCACTGGGTTGGCGTGCCCGTTGCCAGTCTTGAAGACTGCTCAAGCGATCAAGAATCTCGTCTCCGGACAGGTTCTCGAGCTCCTCGCCACTGATCCCGGTGTCGAGCCGGACATGCGGGCATGGAGCAGCCGCACGGGAAATGAACTGCTCGGCATCACCAAGCAGGGTGATGTCTTTCACGTGCTCATCCGCAGGGTGAACTGAGAGAATGTTTCCATGTGGGCCGACGACTCTGAGACGAAGATCCTCTACGTGCAGACGCACGGAGCCGACGACCCAGGCCGGAGCGCGACCCCTTTCTACCTCGCGGCCTCCGCGGCTGCGATGGAGTTCGAGGTCATGATCTACTTCACGATGTACGGGCCCACCCTGTTGCGTAAGGACGTCGTGGACAAGATCGGTCCGAAGGGCGACCAGGGCCAGCCGCTTCGCTACTTCATCGAGCAGGCAACCACCCTCGGCGTCCGGCTGCTGGTCTGCCAGCCGTCGCTCGCGCTCAACGATCTGAGTCTCGAAGATCTGATCGACGGCGTCGAGGTGATCGGCGGGGCAGCCTTCAACGATCTAGCGGCTTCAGCCGATGCCGTGATCAGTTTCTAGGTCCTCGCCATGACCGTCACTGCCCCCCCGCAGGCCAAGACGGACGCTCACTACAAGATCGGAGACGTCGCCGGTTACAGCGAGGTGTCCTTCGAAGCGAAGGTTCAGCTCTTCGAGCAGGTCAAGAGCGATCTTCGCTTCGGCGATTACCTCTACGGCTGCTACGAGTGCGGCATCTGTGTCGGCGCATGCCCGTCAGCCAAGTTCTACGACTTCAGCCCGCGCCGGATCGCCCAGGCGGCCGCGCGTGAAGATGTCGAGCTGATCTACCAGCAGATGCAGGAGGACATCTGGGAGTGCTCCCAGTGCTTCTCGTGTCTGCGTTGCCCGCGCGGCAACAATCCCGGCGGGATCATCACGATCTTGAGGGAAGTAGCCGTCCGCAACGGGCTGGCCTCGGCAAAGGAGGCGTTGGTCGGCTATTCCCGGATCATCTACAAGATCATGTCCACCGGTACCCAGGTCTCTCCGGACATGCTGGGGCGGGACGCCTTTCCGGACTGGGGTCCCGAGACGGCCGACGTGGCGGACAACCTGGACCTGTGGCGCCGCGCACTGCCACCGGAGACCATGCACACGACCTCGACGGGCTGGTCCGTTGCCGACAGAACGCTGGTCGAGCTGTACCTCATCTGGTTCGAGACCGGCGCCCTCGACATGATCGCCCAGGTCGATCCCAGCCTGCACTCGATCCTGCAGGAGCTGATGGAGGATCGCCTCGAGGAAGAAGGCATTGAGCTATGACGATTCCCCTAGGGGCACCCATCGACGCGCGTCGGCTGGTCAATGCAACCGCCGAGCCGGTCGTGGACCGGCGGTCACTTGAGGACCCCCGCGCCGAGCTACTCGAGCTGGAGCGCGAGGGCGAGTTGATCGTGCAGAAGATCGACAGGGAAGCGATCAGCGTGGCGACGAAGTACGGACGCGGGAAGCGGATCCAAAAGGCGCACCTGTGGCACCACAAGTCATGTGGACAGTGCGGCCACATCCCGGGCTACTCCACCTCGATCTTCTGGATGATGCGCAAGCTCGGCTACGACTATCACGATCCGCGTGACCAGACCTCGTGCACGGCCTGGAACTATTACGCCAGCGCGACCTCGAACACGGCCGCCCAGGCGGCCGTGGCGGTGCGCAACTTCGCCGCCGCTTACGAGACGGGGTACTTCCCGCTCATCCACTGCGGCACCTCTTACGGTCACTACAAGGAGGTGCGCGAGCAGCTGATAAAGCACCCGGAGCTGCGCACTCAGGTGCGTGCCATCATGGCCAAGCTGGGCAAGCCCCTTGTGCTGCCCGAGGAGATCGTGCACTACTCGGAGTGGGTGCACGCGCTGCGCCACGAGATCGCGGCTCGGCAGGTACGTGACGTGTCGGGCATCGTGGTGACCGTCCATCCGGCGTGCCACTACCACAAGATCGTTGCGGGAGACGCGATCTACGACCCGGACATCTACGGAGGTCAGCGCACCGCGGTCGTGACGGGCCTCGCCGAAGCCCTCGGTGCCGAGGTGCGCAGCTACTCGACCTGGTTCGACTGTTGCGGGTTCGGCTTCCGCCACATCTTGGTGCAGAGGGATTTCACCCGGTCGTTCGCCACTTTGCGCAAGATCGAAGTCATGAAGGAGGAGGCCACACCCGACGTCGTGCTGACTCACGACACCGGGTGTGTCACAACCCTGGACAAGAGCCAGTTCGCGGCCAGGGCGCACGGCCGCAACGTCGGTCTTGCGGTGCTCAGTGACGCCCAGTTTGCGGCACTCGCCATGGGCGCCCATCCATACCGCGTGTGCCAGTTGCACTGGCACTCGGCTGACTACCGCCCGCTGCTCGAGAAGATGGGCATCGACTGGGAGAAGGCATGGGCGGAGTTCCAGGGTGATCTGCGCCGCCTCGAGAGCGGCGAGAAGCGTTACCTCGACTGGGACGACGCCGACGGCGTGCACGACGAACAACGGCTCGCTGCCCGGGGAACCGACACGACGACTGAGGTGAGAGATGCCCTCTGAGACGGTTGCAGTCATCGGCGGAGGACCAGGTGGGCTGCGCGCCGCGCAAGGTATCGCAGACCTGGGCGGCACAGCGGTGCTGATAGAGCAACGCGATTTCCTCGGCGGCACGCCCGTCGCCGAGAACTACTGCGGCCTGACCCCCCGCGGTGAGCCCGCCCAGCCACAGATCCGTCAGATCGTCGACCTGGTCACTGCCAACCCGCTCATCGACGTCCGGCTTGGTACCGAGGTCACCGCAGTCGCGGGGGAGCCCGGTGCCTTCAGACTCACACTGCGGCGCGCTGGGAGGGCTGCGACCCAGTCGAGTGGTGACGAGACGCTCGAGTGCGGTGCCATCATCATCGCCACGGGCTTTGCCCACTTCGACCCGGGGCGGGCGACGCAGATGTACGGGTACTACGAGTTTCCCGACGTCATCACCCAACCTGACCTCGAGGCGATGCTGTCGGAGGGACGCCTGCTGCGTCCGTCCAATGGCGAGCCACCGGAGCGGGTCTGCTTCGTGCAGTGCGTCGGAAGCCGCGACCGCCAGATCGGCAACGAGTACTGCTCGAAGGTGTGCTGCGGCGTCGCCTCGAGAGAAGCCATCGAGATCCGGGAGCTGCTGCCGGACTCCAAGGTGCTCATCTTCTACATCGACATGCGGATGTACGGCTACTGGGAGAACGAGATCTACTGGCCGGCGCAGGAGCAGCACCACGTCCAGTACGTGAAGGGACTGATCACCGAGGTGCTGCCGAAGGGGGATCGCCTCCTTGTCCGCGGCGAGGACACCACGATGGGCCGCCCGATGGAAGTCCTCATGGACCTCGTAGTGCTATCGGTGGGCATGGAGCCGTCACCGGGCACGCGCGATCTCGCCAGGCTGCTCGGGGTCAAGCAGAACAAGTACGGGTTCATCGAGGCTGTGGGAAAGCCTCTCGACCCTGTCGGCACAGACCGGGAGGCGGTCTTCGCCTGTGGCGCCGCCCTGGGCCCGGCCGACCTGGAGGACGCCGTCTCCTCGGCCGCCGCTGCCGCCATGAAAGCGCTCAGCTACCTACGGTCGCGCGCGGTCGCGGCCGGGCATTAAGGCGATGGCTCGGTGCTGACCGGTCCGGTCGTCGACACGCCGAGTGCGCTGGAGTTCCAGCGCGAGATCTCGGACCGGATCAGCGAGTCGGAGCTGCGTGCCATCGCCGCTGATCTGGGCCGAAAGTCAGAGGCATTGCGGGACCTATTGTCCGGGGACCCCGCCCAGCTGGAGCGCGCCGCCCTGAGGGAGGTGCTGCGCTGGGTGTTCGCGACTCGCAGGCATGCCGACCAGATCATCGACGCCATAGGCCCAAGACAGCTGGCAGCCGCAATTGCGGGACTGCTTAGGACCGGTGAGGCGATCGCGGAGCGGATCGACCGCTTCGATGAGTCGGTGAGCGGACCCACAGCGAAGCTGGCGCTGGCAGGTTCGGGGTTCGACCTTCCATCGGAACTGCTGCATTTCACCGAGCCCGATCGGTACTGGCTCTGGACAAGGTGGATCTGGGATCCCGAGGCCCGCACAGGTGCGCTTGGCCTGGTCACGACTGACGGCTTTGACCTGAGTGCGGGCGCTTCGAGGGGAGCCACGTACCTCACGATCGGCCGGGCGACGGCCTTTGTGGACGAGACAGGCAAAGCGGCCGGCTTCACTGCGGCGGGTCCAGGCCTGTTCGGTGTCGATGTCCTGCTGGCCGCCGTGTATGGGGTCTACATGCACACTGTCCTACGGATGAAGATGACCCGTGAGTTCAACCGCGTGATCCCGCCCTTGCCCGACCTCGTCCGCCGACTGCTCGGCGTCTACCACCTGGAGGGTTAGGGCCGTGCCTGTAGGCGGACGGAAGGTCCCACCGGTCGCGGTGGAGAAGGAACAGGCGACTGTCGCCTCCGCCATCTCAGGGCGCGAGGTGGAACTGACGACCGCGTGGAACCGGATGTTCGAGCCACGCGTCCTAACCGACATCGGCCCGGACGGCTTCGCCGTGATTTCGGCTCTGCCCGGTGGCGAGTCGCTGGAATGGTGTTATGGCTGTGGCAAGTGCGTGCCGGTCTGCCCGGTCGACATGGTGGGCGACTATGGACCGCGCAAGATCCACCGCAAGGTCCAGACCGGAACTCAGCTGCTGGCCGATGCGGATCTGTGGCTGTGCACGACTTGCGCGAACTGCCTGCGTGTCTGCCCGAAGCAGGTCGACATGCTCGCCATCATGCCGGCGGTCCGGGAGGCGGCGCTGACCAGTGCCGCTGTGCCCGCCGAACTGCAGGATGTCTTCGAGAAGACCTTCCGACACGGCAATGCCCTCGGCCAGAACCAGCGGCGCCGGGCACAGTGGGCGGACAGCGCAGGGGTTCCGGTACGGGTCCTGGCCAAGGATCCCGTGCCGGTCGACGTGCTGTTCTACGTGGAGGACTATTGGAGCTTCCATCCCCGCGGCCAGGACGCGGCCCGCGCCTTCGCGCGGGTGGCCTCGGCGCTGGCCATCGACTGGGCGATCCTCGGCCCGGAGGAGAAGACCCTCGGGGACTCCCAGCGTCTCGCCGGCGAGCGAGGCCTGTTTGACATCCTGGTCGAAGACGTCGCCACGGTGCTCGCGAAGTACGAGTTCGCCCGCATCGCCACACCCGACCCGCACGCCTTCAACGCTCTCGTCAACGAGTACCCCCGGCGCGGGCACAGCTTCGAAGCGCTCCACTACACACAGCTGCTTGCTCCGCTAGTCGGCCGGATCGACTGGGCCCGGGAGCTCGACCTGCGAGTGACTTTTCACGATCCCTGCTACCTCGGAAGGCAGAACGGCGAGTACGACGCTCCCCGGACGTTGCTCGAGGCAATTCCCGGTGTCCAGCTCGTCGAGATGGGCCGCTGCCGCGAGAACGCCTACTGCTGCGGCGGCGGTGGCGGCGGTATGTGGCTTGACAGTTTCACAAAGGACCACACGACCGAGCGCCTTTCCGAGCGCCGGGTCCGCGAGGCCGCCCAGACCGGGGCCGACGTGTTGGCGGTGTGCTGTCCTTATGAGGTGTCCAGGTTCACCGACGCCGCCAAGGCGACCGGTAACGAGCATCTGCGAGTTTGCGACATCGTCGAGCTGCTCGACCTAGCCATGACGGACGAGGCGTCAGATGGTTGACCCGCTGCGGATCATCGACTTCGGCCGCAGTTCACCGCTGCGCTCGCAGACCTTCTGGCATGCGATCGCAAATGGGATGTCCGCCTGTGAAAGGCCGACTCTCTCCTTCACTCGTCCCGACGCGCCATATGTGTGCCTCGGCTACCACCGGCGGATGGACGAGGTGGACCGCGACTACTGCCTCGCCAATGGGCTCCCCCTTCTGCGGCGCATGGTGGGTGGCGGTCCGGTCTACCTGGACGCGGACCAGCTTTTCTTCCAGATCTGCCTGCCGGCAGGGGCGGTCCCGGCCTCCAGCCGCCAGGCGCTGCGCGTGCTGCTCGAGCCGGCCGTGACCGCCTTTCGTGCCGTCGGCGTGCCGGCCGTGCTCGACGACGATCTCGAGATCTGCGCCGGCGACAGCAAGATCTGCGGGCACGGGGCCGCCCGGATCGAGGAGGCGGTGGTGGTCTGTGGCAACCTGATCGAGCGGTTCGACCACGAGCGGGCCGCCAGGGTGCTCGCCTTTGCTGACCCCTGTCAGCGGGACCAGACCCTTGCGCTCATGCGGCGCTTCGTCTCCCCGACCGCGGTCGAACCGGCAGCTTTTCAGGCCGCCATGATCAGTGCCTACGCCTCAGCGCTCGGGCTCGCCCCACGAGCCGGCGACCTGACCGGAGCCGAGAAAAGAGCACTCGGCGATTTGGACGAGAGATTCACGAGCGATGCCTGGCTTGCCGGGCCGGCCCGAACGGCGACTGCAAGAGCCGGTGAACCCAGTGCCCGCCAGGTCAAGGTGCGAGCCGGTGTGTGGACGCTCGGCGCGTCATACGACGGCGCGCAGGTCGCCGCCGGCATCGTGCGGGGGACGGTCGACCAGGTGCGACTGCAAGACCGCGGGCTGAACGGGTCCACGGATCGGGCGGAACGGGCCCTCACCGGCATCCCCTTGCAATCGGTGGCCCGCGTGCTCGCCGGATTTGGTGATACCGGACGCCGGCTGGCTGCGGCTTTCGCGACGGCCGATCCCGCGAGGCTGTGATGGGAGAAGCTTCGCTCGTCGTCGTGGCCGGTTTCACGCTCGCGCTCGACCGGCGTTATCAACCCGAGACCCACATGTGGGTGCTGGAAACCGGGCCGGGCCGGGTGAGGATAGGAATGGACTCACTCGGCATCGAGACCAGCGGGACCCTCGCCGAGCTGTCCTTGTCGCCGACACAGACCGAGCTCACCGCGGGAAGGCCGTTCGGCCAGCTCGAGGCGGCCAAGTTCGTAGGACCTTTGATAAGCCCGGTTTCCGGGACAGTGCTGAGCGTGAACGAAGAGGTTGCCACCGACCCAGGCCTTGCAGAGCGGGACCCGTACGGAGCCGGCTGGCTGATCGAAGCGAGCACGAGCGGAACCGCCGCCGCGCCATCGCCGCTGTTGAGCGAGCCGGCCGAGATCACCGCCTGGTTCACCGCCAGGATCGCCCATTACCGGTTGAACGGGCTCATCGCGCAATGACCACCGCGCAGTGGCTGTCGCGACCCGCCGAGGTGCGCCGGGCGAACTTCCCTGACGTGATGGACTTCTACGCCCCGGGCCTCAGGCGCTGGCAGACCTCGGAGTGGGTCCCGGCCAGCCACCGCCGGTTCCTGCCCGTATCTGTCACGGGCTCGGCTTGTGCCCTTTCTTGCGACCATTGTCAGGCGAAGATGCTCGACGCCATGTTGTCGGTCCGGGCCGGCCGGGACCTCTTCGGGCTCGCGGAGCGGTTGCGTGAGCAGGGAAGTGAGGGCCTGCTGGTCTCCGGGGGCTCTACCCGCGCCGGTGGCGTGCCGTTGCTGGCGCATCTGCACCACATCCGCCGCATCCGCGAGGAGCTCGGCATGAAGGTCATCGTGCACTCGGGCCTGGTGTCGCCCCAGCTCGCGGCCGGCCTGGCAGCAGCTGGCGTGGACGGCGTCATGTTCGATGTCATCGGGGCCGACGAGACCCTTCGCGACGTCTACCACCTGGACCTCACCGTCGCCGACGTGGACCGTTCCCTGGAGCTGCTGTCCGACCGCGGGCTGCGGATCATCCCGCACATCGTCCTTGGTCTGCACTACGGCCGTTTCCTGGGCGAAGACCGGGCCCTCGACATGGTCACCCGCTACCCGGTCTCGACCCTGGTCCTTGTGGTGCTCGTTCCGCTCGTTGGCACGCCGATGGCGCACGTGCCGCCACCTCCGGGCGATCAGGTGGTGGAGTTCTTCGCGACCGCCCGGCTGGCGGCGCCATCGACGACGATCAACCTCGGCTGTGCCCGTCCGCTCGGGGCGCTCAAGCGGGAGCTCGACGAGGCGGCGATCGACCTCGGCCTGAACGGCATCGCCTATCCGGCGGAGGGCGCCATCGAATACGCCCGGTCGCGCGGCCTCACGCCTCGACTGTTCGAGTACTGCTGCTCGCTCACCTGGAGCCGGGCCCAGGAGAGCGGCTTCGCCCAAGTGCAGGTGAGCAGGTGAGCGAGGTCTGGCGGCTGCTCACCGACGACGGTGCCGGGGCTGCCGCGGGACTGGCGTTGGACGAAGCACTCATGAGCCGGTACGCACGGGACGAACCGGACTGCCCGCCGACCCTGCGGCTCTACAGCTATCGCGACCATTGCGCCCTGGTCGGCCGGTACCAGACGCTGGAGGCCGAGGTCGACCTGGCCGCGTGCCGCCGTACCGGCACCGAGGTCAGCCGCAGGCTCACGGGTGGTGGCGCGATCGTCATGGGATCGGGCCAGCTGGGAATCGCCTACGTGGACCGGGCACGCCCCGGAAAGCGGCCCCGGGAGACAATCAAGGATCTCTCGGCCGCGCTCGTTGCCGGCTGCGCCCGGCTGGGGATTGCCGCCAGTTTCGGCGGCAAGAACGACCTGGAGGTCGCCAGCCGCAAGATCGCGGGTCTCGGGCTGTATCTCGACGGGGAAGGAGCGATGCTTTTTCACGCCAGCGTGCTGGCTGATCTCGACGTCGCCTTCATGCTTCAAGTGCTGCAGATACCCGCCGCGAAACTTGCCGACAGGGCCGCTTCGGCCGTGAGCGCGCGGCTCACGACCGTCTCGGCCGAGACCGGTGTCCGACACGACGCCGCGACGATCCGACCTCTTATCGCAGAAGGCTTCGCGAAGACTTTCGGGGTGTTGTTGGAGCCTGGGACACCTGACCGAAGCGAGCGGGTCAAGGCCGCTGGCCTCGCCGTCGGCAGGTACCGGTCGAAGTCCTGGCTGAGCGAACGGAGCGTCGCGCCCGACGCCAACGGTTCGGCGACCTTGAAGACGCCGGCAGGGCTTGTCAGGATCTATCTCGCCACCCATGGAGACCTGGTAAAGAGCGTCATGATCGCCGGGGACTTCAATGAGCTGCCGGCCGGCCTGGTGGCGCTGGAGTCCGGGCTGCGCTGGCGGCGCCTAGAGCACGATGCCATCGTGGCCGTCGTCGCCGACTCCAAGGCGGCCGAAGCGCTCGGAGTCGCACCCGAACTGATCGCCACCGCAGTGATGCAGGCGGGTCGCCATGCGCGCGATCTGGAGGCGGCCAAGGCTTGCGGGTCGGCCGACCTCTCTTTGGATCCTGAACCGTTCGCAGTCGCGGATCTGCGCCGTTCCCCCGAGCAGTGCTGAGAGGAGAGGCCATGGCCGTTCACGAGCTTTCGCGTCCGCCCGAGGCGGGCCTCCCGACCAAGGACAGCCCGGAGTATGTGCGCATGTCCATGGCGAGCGCCATCGCACTGCGGGTGCGCTCGGGCCGGTTCGGCCGGGACCTCAGCTTCGGTGGCATCAACCTGTTGCTCAGCTACGCGCAAGGCTGCCGGTCCGACTGCGGCTACTGCGGGCTCGCCCGCACCCGCCCGGGCGGTCACACCGACAAGTCGTTCATAAGGGTGCAGTGGCCGCTTGTGCGCACCGACGATCTCGCGGAGCGGTTGGCCCGATTCGAGCCGGAGCTCACCCGGCTCTGCATCTCGATGGTCACCCACGGCCGCGCGTACCGGGACACCTGCGACATCGCGCGCCGGATCACCGAATGTGTCCGAACTCCGGTGTCCGTCCTCGTCGCTCCGCCGACGCTCACGCGCGAGCGCCTGGAGAATTTCAGGTCGATCGGAGTCGACATGATCGGTATCGGGCTCGACGCCGTGACCGAGGAGCTGTTCAAGAGCACTCGAAGCGAGGTTCCGGCTGGTGGCCTCCACTGGGAGAAGTACTGGGAGGTCGTGACCGACGCCCGTGAGATCTTCGGCCCCTGGAAGGTCAACATCCACACGTTGGTCGGACTCGGAGAGTCGGACCAGGACCTTGTTTCGCTGTTCGTGGCGCTAAGGGACCGGCAGATCTTCCCCTACCTCTTCTGCTTCAACCCCGAGCCAGGCTCGCGCATGGCCGCCCACCCCCAACCCTCGCTCCGGCGCTGGCGGCGGGTACAGCTGGCCAGGTACCTGGTCGAGGTCGAGGGCTACGGACTCGAGCAGTTCGGCTTCGACAGCGGTGGTGGGATCGTCCGCCTGCGGGCGGCCCGCCCGGCCGTGGAGGCGGTCGTGGCGGGGGGTAGGGCGTTCATGACCAACGGCTGCCCGGGCGAGAGCGGTGAACCTGGTTGCACGAGGCCCTACGGTTCGTACCGGCCCACGGAGCCGTTTCGTGACTATCCGTTTGTGCCGGCGGTGAGCGATCTCGCTGAGATCGGCCGCCAGCTGAGATTGGAGGATCTCGTCGAATGAACAGGGAGGTGGGCTGAAGTGCGGATCGTCGTGCCGATGAAGGCGGTGCCCGATCTCGTCGAGGAGAT
Source organism: Acidimicrobiales bacterium (assembly GCA_052148655.1). Taxonomy (GTDB): domain Bacteria; phylum Actinomycetota; class Acidimicrobiia; order Acidimicrobiales; family Bog-793; genus Fen-455. The sequence goes on along the minus strand of JBKQHU010000108.1, from coordinate 62,026 downwards.
CGAGATCAACGGGGACGGGACCGGCATCGACACTGAGTACCTGACCTTCGTGCTCGGAGAGTGGGATTCCCAGGCTCTAGAAGAGGCGCTGCTGCTCAAGGACGCCATTGGGGCCGAGGTCGTGGCCGTCGGCCTCGCCGGCGACCCGGAGATCGACCAGATCCTCTACACGGCACTCGCCAAGGGCGCCGACGCGGCCGTGAAGCTCGCCCATTCCGCCGGCGCGGCGCCGCCCGGCACGGCCGGGATCAGGATCGCCGACCGGGCCGCGCTGCTGGCGGGGTACCTCGCGGCCCAACCTGCCGATCTGGTGATCTCCGGAGTGCAGGCCGCCGATGACATGGAGGGCCAGCTGCCGCCCATGCTCGGCGCGCTGCTCGGCGTGCCGCATGTGTCAGTGGCCGTCGGCGTTGAGCTCGATGGCGCCTCGGCCGTCGTCCGCCAGGAGTTTGCCGGCGGCCGGTCGCATGAGCTGTATGTGCAGATGCCCGCGGTGATCGGTGTCCAGTCTGCCCGTCAGGCCCCCCGCTACGCCCCGATCACCCGTATCAAACAGGCCATGCAGACGAAGGAGCTGACCGAGTTGACGGTGTCGCCGCCGGCGAGGGGGAAGGGCGCCGTCGTGCGCCGGATGCACCGACCTGAGACGAGCAGTCAGGCCGAGATGCTCACGGGCGACGCCGGGGCCGTGGCTGATCAGATTGTGGGCCTGCTTCGTGCACGTGGCCTGGTGAAGGGGTGAACGACAAGTGAGCAGCAACGTGATGGTGCTCGCCGAGCACACCGGCGGTCAGGTTTCCGATGCGACCCACGAGCTCATCGCAAAGGCGCACGCGCTGGCGTCGGTATTGGGCGGACTGACCGAGGTGGCACTGCTCGGGAGCTCGGGCCTGGCCGGCCAGCTCGCGGGCGCCGACATCGTGGTCGCCGTCGATCATCCGGCCTTGTCGGAGTACCTGCCGGAGGCCTACGAGCGGACGCTGTTGGAGGTGTTGGCACAGCGGTCGCCGCGGCTGTTGCTGATGTCGAATGGGACGATCGGCCTCGACCTCGCGGCCGCGCTCTCGGTGCGTTGGGAGGCGCAGCTGGCAACCTACGTCAGCGCGTTGGATATCCACGAGGGTGCCGTGACGGCCACTGCACAGATCCTCGGCGGGAAGGTGCTCGTCGACATCGAGCTGCCGGGCGAGCGCGGGATTGCCACCGTCCTTGGAGGCGCCTTCGGCGCCGGGACAGGATCAAGTCCCCGCGAGGCCGAAGTCGTCCACATCGCGCCTCCGGCCGGGCTCGACGCGCCGCGCATGTCGCTGCGGCAGGTCTTCGAGGCCGATGGGGGAGACATCGACATCAGCACTGCCGAGATGCTCGTCTCGGTGGGCCGCGGGATCGAGTCTCAGGACAACATGGAGATCGTGGAGGAGCTGGCCGACGCCCTTGGTGTCCCGCTCTCGGGGTCGCGACCTGTCGTAGACGCGGGGTGGCTGCCAAAGACCCGTCAGGTGGGCCAGTCGGGTCTGAAGGTCAAGCCCAAGGTCTATCTCGCACTCGGCATCTCCGGAGCTCCCGAGCACCTGGAGGGCATGCGCAATGCCGAACTGATAATCGCCTGCAACACCGACCCCGGGGCGCCGATCTTCGGCGTCGCCCACTACGGCACTACCGTCGACCTTTTCGATCTGGTACCGGAGCTCGTGGGCAAGGTCCGCGGCTGACATGACGGGCCGGATCGGCCTGCTGGGCACGGCGGTGACCCGGCCCGTCTTCGAGGGCGTCGGGCCGCTCGGAAAGGCGGTTTTCTATGCCATAGCCGCGGTATCGACGTTCGTCTTCGCCTGGGGCGTGTGGCGGCGCGTGCGCAAGTACCGGGTGGGCCGGCCGGCGGGGCGCGGGCCGACGATCCGGACTGCTCTGGCCGGCCGGCTGGGCTCTATCGGCAAGGGCGCGTCGGTGGCCAGGAACAACCGTGCGACCGGTCTCGCGCACTTCTTCATCTTCTGGGGCTTCACGGTCGCCTTCGTGGCGACGGTCATCCTCACCGTCGATACCGACATCGTCCGAAATGTCTCCCGGCTCCTCGCCGGCCACGAGGACAGCTTCTTTCACGGCACTTTCTTCCTCGTCTACACCTTCGTCGTGGACACCTTCGGATTCGCGTGCCTTCTGGCCCTGGTCTACATGGCGGTGCGCCGAGGAGTGCGCAGGCCGTGGCGACTCGGCTACGGCCGGGCGGGCGGGCCTGCCGGCGGCTATTCGCGCAAGGCAATGGTCGAGGGCGATTGGGTCTTCCTGGGGCTGCTCCTGGCCATCCTGGTCACTGCCTACGTTCTGACGGGCCTGCGGATCCTCGGCCAGCACATGCCGTGGTTCACCGTGTTCAGCCCGTTCGGGCGGGTTTTCGCCGAGGGGTTCTCCGGCCTTGGCATGACGCCAGCCGGGGCAGTCAGCGCTCACAGCGTCGTGTGGTGGGTGCACGCCAGCCTCGCCTTGAGCTTCGTCGCGTACATCCCGTACTCCAAGGCCATGCACATGGCTGTCGACGGGGTGAACCTGGTTGCCACCGATCGCTCGGCGACACTTGCGCTGCCCACGCCTGCGCCCAACCACCCGGGCTACCAGGACATCTCCGACTTCACGTGGAAGGAGCTGCTCGACCTCGACGCGTGCACGAGATGCGGCCGTTGTCACGAGGTCTGTCCGGCCCGCGCCGGTGGGGCTCCGCTCTCGCCGCGCGACCTGATCCTCGACCTGCGCCAGTGGGTGGACACCTCGACTGGAGGCATCACGCTTTTGGACCGCGAGCAGCGACCTGAACCGACAGGCCCGCTCGCGAAGCCCGCCGGGGCAAGGATCGCCGGCGAGGTGATAGACGCTGCTGCGTTGTGGTCGTGCACGACTTGCATGCACTGCGTCGACGTCTGCCCGGTGGGCGTCGAGCATGTGCCCACGATCGTCCAGCTGCGGCGCAGCCTCGTCGATGAGGGGACGATGGAGCCCACCTTGCAGCAGGCGCTGCAGAACCTGGCCACGCAGGGCAACTCGCTCGGGAAGTCGGCCCGGATGCGGGGTCGATGGACGCGCGAACTGGACTTCGTCGTCCCAGATGCCCGCAAGCAGCCGGTGAAGTACCTCTGGTTCGTCGGCGACTTCGCCAGTTTCGACGAGCGGTTGCAGGAGAATTCCCGGATCCTCGCCAGGATCCTGCACGAGGCTGGCGTCGACTTCGGCCTGTTGTTCGAGGCGGAGCGCAATGCCGGCAACGACGTGCGTCGCGTCGGCGAGGAAGGTCTCTACGAAGTACTTGCCGAGCACAATGTCGAGGTTCTGCGAGAGGCCCAGTTCGACGAGATCTTCACGACCGACCCCCATACGCTCAACGCGCTGCGCAATGAGTACCCCGCCCTCGGTGCGAACTACCGGGTCTGGCACTATACCGAGCTGCTGGCAAAGCTCTTGGAGGAAGGTGCGATCAGATTCCGGCCCCTCGGCCACCGGGTCACATACCACGATCCCTGCTACCTGGCCCGTTACAACGGGGTGGTCGAAGCGCCGCGACGGATTCTGCGGGCACTCGGTTGCGAGCTCGTCGAGATGCCCCGCAACGGAGCCGACACCTTCTGCTGTGGTGCGGGTGGTGGCAGGATCTGGATGGACAACGGCGTGTTCACGGAGCGACCGAGCGAGGTCCGCATCAGCGAAGCGCTCCGTCTCGGCGTGGGACAGTTCGTGGTCGCATGTCCGAAGGACATGACCATGTTCTCCGATGCCGTCAAGACCGTCGGGGCAGATGACCGGCTTGTCGTGCGTGACATCACATTGCTCGTCCAGGAGGCGATCGCCGCCCTCGCCGAGCCAGGCACTACGGGAGCGACGGTTTGACGGCTGGCCACGATCGCATCAATGTCAGAACCGGACGGGAGACGAGGCGATGACAGTTGTCAACAAGTGCAACCTTCCCGATGACCTGTACTACGTGGTGGCCAAGCACGTGTGGGCGCGCCGTGAGGAGGATCTCGTGACCGTAGGCATGACCGACGTGGCGCAGAACATGGCAAAGACGATCGTCGCCGTGACGCCGAAGGCGGTGGGCAAGTCCGTCGAGAAAGGCCGGAACATCGCCACCGTGGAGAGCGGCAAGTGGGTCGGTCCCGTCTCTGCACCGATAAGCGGCGAGATCGTGGCTGTCAACGGCGCACTTGTTGCCTCGCCTGGCCTGGCCAACTCCGATCCCTACGGTGCTGGTTGGGTCGCCCGGATGCGCCCCTTCGACTGGGAAAGCGACGTCACCGACCTCGTCACCGGGCCGGAGGGCATCGAGCTCTACCGCCAGTTCCTCGAAGCGGAAGGGATCACCTGCGGCTGACGGGGACTGCCGAGTTTTACGCTGGGCGTGCCTGGTCTGGCAGCCCCGGGGAAAAGGACCCTCACCCTAAGTATATATAAGCCATGTAAACTAGTTGGAAGGTAGCATAAAGATCCGTCATACCCGACCGCAGCCCGCAACGGACTCGGTCAAGCCGTCTCGGTCTAGTCAGGAGAGAAGTGACATGGACGCAACCGACACCGAGCCGATTGTTTCGGCAGCTGCTCCCCACGCGGATGAGCCAAAGCGGATGGCCATCATCTGTTGGAGCAACGATCTCGACCGGGTGTGGCCTGTGATGATCCTTGCCACGACGGGCGCTGCAAGCGGCCTGGAGGTGGACGTCTTTTTCACCTTCTGGGGGCTCCGGGTCCTGCAGAAGAACGACCAGCGGGTCACCGGCAACAACTGGATGCAAAAAGGCGAGTCGCTGTTCGACCGCGGTGGCAGCGAACACCTGAAGCTGAGCAAGGTCCACTTTGCCGGGATGGGCACCTCGATGATCAAGTTGCTGGCCAAGCAACACAAGGTTGCCAGCGTTACCGAGCTGATGGAGATGGCCATCGACATGGGCGTGCGCTTGCACCCGTGCCAGATGACCATGGACCTGTACGGGCTGTCGACGTCGGACTTCATCGACGGACTGCAGCCCACTCTCGGCGCTGCGAGCTTCATCGACATGGCTGCCAGGGCCGATATCCAGCTCTTCATCTGACGGCGGCTGCAGGCCAGGGGAGCGAAGACTCCTCGACAGGTTCGCGCCTCACGGCTTCGACCTCAATGGACAGCGCTGTGAGCCCGCCAAGCGTCGCCCGGGACCAGCGACCACCCTGTACGCGTCCGGCCGCCCCAGGGGCGGCCGAACCGAAGCTCAAGGGGTGGGACGTGTCGGGATTGTCGCGATCGGGACGGTGACGATGTCACACAGGCGTGGGCGTGCCGGTCCGATCGCCGGAAGACGCAGGCAGGCGGACGCGGCCGAACATCGGTGCAACGTCGCAGGGGCTGTAGTCCCCGCTGCGCGGATCTTGGACGTAGGAAGCCCGCGCAGGCTCTCCCGCTGCGATGCGGGCGACGGCGGAGAGCAACTGGCGTACGTCAGCTTCGGTCGTGTTCAGGCTGGCGCTTGCCCGCACTGCACCCGGCATGCGGGCGCGGTCACCCCGGCGCATCTCGTTGCGGAACTCGACGACCTCGTCCTCGGCGAGACCCAGGAGACGCATCATGTAGGGGTGAGCGCAGAAGCAGCCGTGCCGGACGCCGATGCCCTCCTCGGCCGACAGCCGGGCTGCCACTAGACCGTGCGGGAGACCTTCCACGGTGAAGGTCACGACGGGCAGGGTGTCGACACGCAGATCTGGCCCGAGAACGCGTACCCCCGGGATGCTCGCGAGCCCATGTCGCATCAGGTGAGCGACATGGCTGTCGTGGGTCGTGATCGCCGGCCAGCCAATCTCGTTGAGGACGTCGATTGCAGCGTGCAAAGCCACCGCACCGACAACATTCGGGGAGCCCGCCTCCTCTCGGTCGGGAGGGTCGTTCCAGACGACGTCGTCGAGTTCTACGAGGTTAACGGCGCCGCCGCCTGCCAGAAAAGGGTCACCCTCCGCGAAAACGGCGCGGGGCCCGATGAGTACTCCCGCCCCAAAGGGGGCATACATCTTGTGACCGCTCCAAACGACAAAGTCGGCTTTTTCAGGGAGCGGACGGTGAGGCGCCAGTTGGGCGCAATCGACTGCCACAGGAATCTCGCGAGCGTGAGCAGCCTCGATGATCTCTTCGATGGGTGGCATCCATCCGGTGATGTTCGAGGCACCCGTGATCGTGAGCAGCCGGGCCTTTGGAGTCCGGTCCAGTTCAGCCACGACGTCGGCTGTGGTGAATGTCCCGTCGGGACCGCACTCGACGAAGCGGCGGGAGGCTACTCGTGACCATGGCAGAAGGTTGGAGTGGTGTTCGACCACGGACGTGATCACGACGTCATCGAAACCCAGCTGCAGGCGATAGGCCAGGTGGTTGATGGCTTCGGTCGTATTCCGGCAGATGATGGCAACGTCGCCGCGACCTTCGCGTCCCGCGAACCGCAGCATTGCCTCTCGTGCGCTCTCGTATGCATCGGTGGAGAACTGAGACTTGTACCCCGATCCGCGATGGACTCCTGAGTACGAGGGGAGGAACTCCTCGACACGACGGAGAACAGGCTCGAGCACACCGGTCGAAGCCGCTGAGTCGAGCGCGACGTACGGGCGTTCATGGCCGTCGACGCAGGGCACCAGCATCCGGTCACCGACGAGCGGAACGCGAATCCCAGTCACGATCCCTCCTTCTCTCGACGTCGAGGGCACAAGGTCGATGACGCGACACCGATCCGGACGCTGCGATGGGACTCCATCAAGACCAGAACACTATCAGTTCTTATTCCATGGATTCTCTGGAATTCGCGTTGTTGAGGCGCAAACAACCCTGTCGCGGACTGGAGGTCATGGCGGCGAGGCGCGCTACGGCGGCAGGGCGTCCGCGCTTCCGTGCGGTACCATAGTACCATGATAACAGTAGAGCGGGTTCAATCGGGTGTGCGGATGGAGCGTCGGCTGTTGAAGGTGCTGAAGGGGCTCGCAGAGTTCCTCGACCTCTCCCTCGGGGAACTGCTCGAAGGCATCGTGCTTCACGCGTTCGAGCAGAAGCTTGCCTTCGACGACGCGACCGTTGCCACCATCGAGAGGCTGAAGGAGGTCTACGGCCTGAACCTGACTGCCGCGGACAGCCACAACCTGTGCGAAGCGGACGACAAAGGGGCTAAGGGCCGGTGACCACCTCACGCGTGCGGTTGACCGGTACGGTCGAGATCGCCCTTCCTCCGGAACAAGCCTTCATGATGTTCACTCCGAGTGGTGAGAGGATCTGGGCGGACGGCTGGGATCCGAGTTTCCCAAGTCCGGCCGCAGATGAAACTGAGCCCGGGACCGTCTTTCAGGCTGAGCACGGTGGCCGGGCGTCGCTGTGGATCGTGGCGCGCCGTGAGCGCGACAAGTCAATCGCGTACGTGACAACGACACCGGGAGAGCGCTGCGGGCTCGTCACAGTCATATGCGAATCCTCCGCCAACGGGACCCAAGCCACGGTCAGTTACGATCTCACGGCGCTCGGTCCTGGGGCCGAGGCCGGGCTCGGCCGGTTCGCGGCGAACTATCCGTCGTTCCTCGGCCGCTGGGAAAGCTCCATCGCCCAGGCGACTAAGACCGAACGCCCGCAGGCAGATTGAGAGAGCTCGGCCGGGGGCTGCCGCTTGACTATCAGCCGTGCGGACCACTCCGCAGCGCTCGTGTAGCACCGGCGGAATCCTCAGCAGAAGTATCTGTGGCTCCGTGGATGTGACGCCTCAGCTCACGGGTGATCTCCGCCAAGTCGCCACGCTCAATGACCTTTTGCAAGCGGGCGTGTATTTGCGCAACCTCGCGAGGGTTCGAGAATCCGCGCAAATCGACGGCCAGGAAGAGTCGTAGCTGCCACTCCCAGCTGTTCCATAGATCCATGAGAAGCTTGTGATCGGCCGCTTCGTAGAACATGCGGTGCAGCGCCAGGTGAGCCTCAATACTGGCCGAGACATCACCGGCGTTGGCCGCGTCCCGCAGGTCCTTTACCAGCTGCCTGAACCTCGGGCGTCCATCAGTTAGCAACCAGGGCAGGGACCTCTCGACCGCAAATGGCTCGAGACGAAGGCGCAGGGTGGCGATCTCCTCGACGGCCTTCGGCCCGACCTCGGCCACGAACGCACCACGGAACGGTTGCTTGACGACCAGACCCTCTTCCTGCAACTTGCTGAGGGCCTCCCTGAGGGGGGCTCGGCTCACGCCGAGCTCGGCAGCAATGTGCGCCTCTCGAAGCTGGGATCCAGGGGCGAGACTTCCGTCGAGGATGGCGTCGCGAAGGACGGCGACGACACTGTCCAGTGTGGTGCGTTGATTGAGTTTCTCGAATGCCACAGCCGCATCCCTTCGAGTGGTCGACGCACGACAATTTACTGCCGAGACGGTGCGATGTTGCAGACCGTAAGCTAAGCGTCACGGAAGCCACGGTCTCCCACCACTTTGACCGGGCCTGATGTGGAGAAAACGCCTTATAAGGGAGGCTTCGGGTGAAGTTAGATCGGGGTGGCAGTCTCCTTGACATCGTGAGGTGCCCCCCTGTAGATTGTCGACCATGTCCGAACTGCGTGGGGTACTCAACGCGCTTCTTACCCCTTTCACCAGTGACGGCGAGGTCGTAGAAGAAAAGGTGCTGAGGGCGCTCGTCGATCGGAGCATCAGCGGAGGGATCGACGGGCTCGTGCCGTGTGGCTCGACTGGGGAGTTCACTTCTCTCAGCCTTGACGAGAGGAAGCTGGTTCTCGAAATCGTGCTGGACGAGACCGCGGGACGGGTTCCGGTCGTGGCCCACACAGGAGCCATGACGACACGAGAGGCCATCTCGCTGTCGCAACATGCCGAGCGTGCCGGCGCGTCCGCCGTGATGGTCGTAGCTCCTTATTACGAACCACTGACATTGAACGAGATCTCCCGCTACTACCAAGACGTCGCGGCTTCGATCGGGGTCAGCGTCATGGTCTACAACCTCCCCGCGGTCACCGGTGTGAATCTGAGTCCCCCGGAGATAGCAAAACTGGCGGCCTCGGCTCCCAATATCCGCTATGTCAAGGACACGAGCGGGGACATGAGCCAGGCGGCTCAGCTAATCCATGAGTACGGCGACGTGGTCTCGACGTTCGTGGGGCTCGACACGCTCTACTTCGCATCGATCGTCGAGGGGGCATCGGGGTCCGTCCTAGGCACCGCCAATCTGCTGCCGAGCGAGCTCGCGGCAATCTGGGACGCGCTACAGGCCCGCCAGCTCGAGCGCGCCAGCGCCCTGTGGGCCGAAATCTTTCCCCTGATGCGGTTCCTGGTTTCGGGTGGTTACGTGGCGGGACTGAAGAGCGGTCTCGAGATCCTCGGGTTCCCCATCGGAGTTCCGCGAGCGCCGCTCGAGGCCCTCGGTGAACCGAGGCTGTCCGATCTCAAGATGATCCTGTCCACCTTGCCCAGTGCGCCATACGGCAATGAACTGACGTAGAGGCCCCAGCGGCACAAGGGCCGGCCCATGGGCTCAAAACACGCTGGTGAGTGGTGCGGCGGCCACTCCGAGCGACCGATGGCGACCTTCTGAGATGTCGTTCGTCCTCGAGGGTGATCGAGGTGATCGCCCGGTCGCGCTCACAGGCGTGACCAGGTGTTGGCCACTCAAAGTGGCCGATGTGTCACTACAGTGCGCTCCGTCCTTGCTCGAGAGACGACAGCAAGGCCTAGTCCAGTCCGACTTCGCTGAACCGGGTCAGTAACTCGATGCTTTGCCGATTGTCGGCAAACATCTAGACGACCATCTAACCAAGGAGTAGCATCACGCCAACATCGCCGAAAGAGGAGGAAAAAATGGCGCGAAACGTCCTAGGGCACAGGCCGGCACTTCGGGGGTGGCGGCGAATCTTTATAAGTCTCGTGAGTCTTGTTCTTGTTGGGCTTGGAACGCTCATCGCAGTGCCGGGAGCGAGGGCAAGCGCAGGAACTGCCAACCTGCAGCCGAGGGCCTTGCCGAGCACGCTGGTTTGGGGCTTGACAACGACGCCCCGAACTCTTTTCGGGCCCACCGACTACGCCTGGTTCGCGTCCACGGTGATGACCTTGGTCCAGGGCCAGATGCTCGTCTACGGGCCCCAGGAGCAACTCGAGCCGGGGATCCTCTCGTCGTGGAAGACGGTGAGCCCGCTCGAGTACCAGTACACGGTGCGCTCAGGCGTGAGGTTCTCCGACGGCAACCCCGTTACAGCGGCTGACATCGCCTATGACTTGAACCTGAACTTCAACACAAAACTGGCCTCCCAGTTCGGTGGCTTGTTCGTGAACGTCAAGTCGATCACCTACTCGGGCAATGTCGTGACGATCAAGCTTTCCCATCCGGACGCCCTGGTACGCCAGTTGCCGGCGGGGGAACCCGGAATGGTCTACGAGAAGGCCTCGGTCGAGAAGAACCTGCTCGACTACGGGACTCCCCAGGTGATCCCCATCGGGGCCGGGCCCTACAAGATCTCCAGTTTCGTGCCGGACAGCGAGATCACGCTCGTCCAGAACCCTTACTGGTACGGACCCAAGCAGCGCTTCAAGACGATCATCTTCAAGATCATTCCGGACCCCGACACGATGTTGCTGGCGCTGCGCTCTGGTGAGATAAACGGCACGTTCAACGTCGGAGTGCTGAAGGAGTACGCCCCGTTCTCGCACCTGGAGTACTTCCCGGCGCTGATCTGGAACGGACTCACGATGGACATGACCGAGAGCCCGTTCTCCGACATTCACGTCCGGGAGGCGCTCTACTACGCGACCAACCGACAGGCACTGGTGACTGGCGCCGACAACGGCCTGGGCAAGGTCTCGTCGACGGTGGACGACCCGGGGATCTACGGGAACGCGCTGCCCAAGTCCGAGCTCGACAGCCTGTACAACCAGATTGAGACCTTCCCCTACAACATAAAGAAGGCCAAGCAGGAGTTGGCGATGTCGGTCGCTCCGCACGGGTTCACGACGACACTGAACGTTCCTGAGGACGACCCGGCAGACAGCCTTTACGCCGAGCTGCTCAAGTCCGACTGGGCGCAGATCGGTGTGACCCTGAACATCCGCTTGATGCCAGGCGGGCCGCGCTTCCAGATCATCTTGAACCACGCCAAGAACCTCGGCGTTCAGATCATCGGCAACTCTCCTGACGGTGCCGACCCTGTCGAGATGCCGTGGGAGTACTTCTCGAGCCAGCAGGCCGTTGTGAACGGCAACAACTCATCGAACCTGAGGGTGCCCGCGGTCGACAACCTGATCAACGAGGCGCAGGCGGCCGGGCTGGCCACCTCCGCCCGGGACTCGTTGGAGGCGGCGATCCTCGCTTCGAAGTACGTGCCGGTCATCCCAATCTCCTGGCTGCAAGATGCCGTCGCCCTGCAGAAGGGATGGAGCATCTCCGGTCTCGAGCCCTTCGTGCCCGACACTTACTGGACGGAGAACATAAGCGGCTAGGACGATTCTGAGAATTCAGAGCTCTTAGCTGATCTGCTACCGCGGCCCGGTCGAGTTGAACGGCGTCGTCCCCCCGGGGGTCTTTTCCGGTCCCTCGGGGGCGACCCGGCACCTTGACCGGGCCGCCGGCGCAGGGTCAGAGTTGTCCGCATGAGGCGAGCCCAGGGCCTCCGCGCCTATGCCGTCAGGCGGCTGCTCCTGCTTGTGCCGCTCGTGTTTTTGATCTCGATCGTTGTCTTCCTGCTCGTGCACATGGTTCCCGGTGGCCCCGTCGCAGCCCTGATCGGTGAACACGCGACGAACACCGCCACCATCGACGCCATCAGGGCCCGCTACCACCTGAATGCTTCGCTTCCCAGCCAATACGGCGCCTGGGTGACCCAGGTCGTCCATGGCAATCTCGGTACCTCGATATTCACAAGTCAATCGGTCGCCAGCGAGATCAGGCAGCGCCTGCCTGTCTCCATCGTGCTCAACGCCATCGGGTTGGCGTTGGCGTTGCTGATCGGTGTACCCCTCGGTTCGCTGGCTGCCGCCCGGCGCGGGGGAAGGCTCGATCGTATGGCGGTCGGTCTTGCCATCTTTCTGTCCAGCACCCCCAACTTCGTGATGGCGATCGCGCTGCTTTATCTGCTGTGTATCCGGGTCACGATCTTCCCGCTCGGGGGTCTGGGCTCGGGATTCGTGGACGAGGCCTACCACATGATCCTGCCGGGCATCGTCATGTGCATAGGTCCGCTCGGATTCGTGACGAAGATCACCCGGGCCTCCATGCTTGAACAGCGTGAGGCGGACTACGTCGCCTTCGCCCGCGCGCGGGGAATCTCGCGTCACAGGATCTATCGCGGCTACGTGCTGCGCAACGCTCTCATCCCGCTCTTGACGGCATCGGGACTGATCATCGTCTCCGCCCTGACCGCCACCGTTTTCGTCGAGGACGTCTTCGGAATCCCCGGTCTCGGCGGGCTACTCGTGACGTCCATCGAGAACACGGACATCCCGGTCATTCAGGGGCTCGTGCTCCTCATCGCCATATGGGTGGTGCTCGTCAACGTTGCCGTCGACCTGTGCTACGTGTCGATCGATCCGCGAGTCACCTTCAGGGGCATGCGATGACGGCAATAGCGGTCGTCGCACCGATGGCCACGCGGCGCAAAAAACGCTTGCCCATAGGGATAATGCTCTGTTTCGGCTTCGTGTTGGTGGTCATCCTGGCGGCTTTCGTCGGGCCGCACTTCCTCACGAGGACCGCGAACACGCCCGACCCTTTCAACCTCGGTGCGACGCCGACGGCGCGGCACTGGCTGGGCACCGACGAACTCGGACGCGACGTCTACGCGAGGCTGGTCATCGGGGCGTATTCGGCACTGATCGGGCCGTTCATAATCGCCTTGAGCGGGCTCATAGTGTCCGGGCTCGTCGGCATCGCGGCCGGCTACCTGGGGGGACTCACCGACATGGTCACGATGCGCGTGGTCGACTTCATGATCGCCCTGCCCGGATTGCTGTTGACCATCGTGCTCGTCACAGTCGTACAGGGAGGGTACTGGGTGGCGGTACTGGTGCTCTCGGTCCTCAACGTGCAAGGCGACATCCGCCTGGTCCGCGGGGCAACGCTCGCACAGCGATCGCTTGCCTACGTTGAGGCGGCAAGGGTTGTGGGCATCTCCCGGTTCGCCATCATGTACCGGCACATTGCCCGTAACGTGATCACCATCCTTCTCGCGGATTGCGCCATCGACTTCGCAGGCGCCTTGGTCGCGCTGGCGGGCCTCTCCTTCCTCGGTCTCGGCGCTCCGCCGGGTACCCCGGACTGGGGGCTCATGCTCACCGCCGGTCAGCAGATCCTCTTCGAGAATCCCTACGCGTCCCTGGCACCGGGCCTCGCCATCGTCCTTTTGGCGGTGTCTGTGAACCTCATCGGCGACTGGCTCTACGAGTGGCAGTCCCGCGTGGCGTCCGGTCGGTGACGATGACGGCCGAGACGCCTCTCCTCGAGGTGGAGAACCTGCGCGTCGAGTACCACGACCGTCATGGCGGGCGTCGCACGATCCTGTCCGGAGTCGAGCTCAAGTTGTCGGCCGGCGAAACGGTGGGCATCGTGGGCGAGTCGGGGAGCGGCAAGTCGATATTCGCCAAAGCCGTGGCGCGCTTGTTGCCGCGCGACGTGCACGCCGACGGGGTCATCCGTTTCAAAGGTGAGGACGTGATGGCCCTCACTGCGCGCCGGATGGAGACGTTGCGGGGCCCCGGCATGACCATCTTGTACCAGGACCCGTTCACGATGCTGAACCCGTTGCTGCGCTGCGGCGAGCACATATCGGAGGGACTCCCCGGTGGCTACAGCCGTCGCAGCCGGAGGGGGCGACTGCACCCCGACGCCGTGGCGCGGCTGGCGGAAGTGGGGATCACCAATCCGGACGTCGCTGACCAGTACCCGTTCGAGCTGTCCGGTGGCATGCGCCAACGTGTTGCCCTCGCCTCGGCGCTGGCGCGCGATCCCTCCCTTTTGATAGCGGACGAACCGTCGACGGCGTTGGACGTGACCACCCAGGCGGAGATACTTGCCCTGCTGGCTTCCGTGCAGCGGGCAAGGGGCATGGGCTTGATACTCATAACTCACGATCTCCGTGTCGCTTTCTCGGTCTGTTCGCGCATTTATGTGCTTTATGCGGGCTGCGTTCTAGAGACGGCACCGGCCGTGGAGCTGGAAGCCGAGCCGCTTCATCCCTACTCGCTCGGGTTGCTGACCTCTGATCCGCCCGTTGACTACCGGATTTCCCCGCTACCGGTGATCGAGGGCTCGGTGCCAGCCCCCGACGACGTGAAGGGCGTGTGCCCGTTCTCCCCCCGCTGCCAATGGGCGGCTCCAGAGTGCCTTTCGGAGCAAGCGCTTCATCTCGTGGACGTCGGGCCGGCAAGGCGATCGGCCTGCGTCCGTCTAGCCGCCATCCGCGGCGAGCTCTCGGGCGAACACGCCGTTCTCGCCACCGCTTCGCCCCCCGTCGGTCCGGTGAGCCTCGACAGGCCGCTGCTCCGGGTGCGAGATCTCCGCAAGGTGTTCAACCAACGCGGGGAAAGGCCGAACGAGGCTTTGGCAGGCGTCTCTCTCGACATCGGGGTCAACGAGAGCGTCGGGCTCGTGGGAGAGTCCGGGTCTGGCAAGACGACTCTTGCCCGCTGCCTGGTCGGTCTCGAGATCCCCACGTCAGGGACCATAGAGATCGGAGGAGTCGACAGCTCCAAGCGCGCCGTCGGTACCTTGCACCGCGAAGTCCAGATCGTCTTTCAGGACCCCTATTCCTCCCTTGACCCGTATCAGCCCGTCGGCTCGGCCATCAAAGAGACGTTGTCGGTCAACGGCTTCGAGCGTTCGCGCATCCCGGACCGCATCAAGGAACTCTTCGGTTTGGTTGGGCTTCCGGAGACGTACATCGGGCGCCTGCCTGCGACCCTGTCCGGTGGGGAGCGGCAACGAGTGGCCATTGCCAGGGCGCTAGCGGTCGAGCCTCGGCTCATCGTCTGTGACGAACCGGTCTCGGCGCTGGATGTGTCCGTGCAGGCCCAGGTGCTTAACCTGTTCTGCGAGCTCAAGGACCGGCTCGGGCTCAGCTATCTGTTCATCACGCACGACCTTGCCGTCGTCAGGCAGGTCGTCGATCGCGTATATGTCTGCTACCGGGGCCGCATTGTCGAACAGGGCCTGGTCGCAGAAGTGCTCGGATCTCCCAAGGACCCTTACACGATAAAGCTGATCAACTCCATCCCACGGAGCACGAAACCAGACGATTTCCGGGCTCAGCTACCACCGCCGCTCAGCCCGTCCCCCGCGTAGCTGTTGCCTTGCCGTGACAGCGACTCGAGTGCGCAGGCCGATCTTGAGACAATCCGATCCCGAGAGCTTCATTTGGAGGCGACAATGACAACCCAGTTCGAGCCGGTGCCGGGCCTGTTCCAGGCGAATTTCTCACCGGGCGAGTTCGCCGAACGCCGCCAGCGGGTCCTGGACCAGATCGGTGACGGTATCGCTGTGTTGCAGGGAGCGGGTGCCGCCGGGGGAGTGAGCCTGTTCCGCCAGACGAACGAGTTCTACTACCTGTGCGGGATAGAGGTGCCGCACTCCTACCTCCTCTTGGACGGCGCGACCGGTCGGTCGACGCTCTACCTGCCCCACCGCGACGCCATGGAGGTCCACGACGGGCCGCGGCTGGCGGCCGAGGACGCCGACAAGGCGGTGGCACTCACGGGTGTCGACGCCGTGTCGTCAACCGGGACGATGAGCCTCGACCTGCAGCGGTTTGTGCTGAAGAGGGGCACATTCGCTTGCTACACACCCTTCGCGCCCTGTGAGCAGGGCGGCACGCGTGACCAGCTCTTAAGAGCGAGGGGGCTGGTGGCGGCCGACGGATGGGCCGAGCCGCAGAACAGGGAGGGGCATTTCGCCGAGCTGTTGCAAAGGCGCTTTCCCACCTTTGAGGTGCGGGACCTCACGCCCGTGCTCGACCAGCTCCGCCTCATCAAGTCCGAGCGCGAAGTGGACCTGTTGCGAAGGGCGGGACTGCTCTCCGGCCTGGCAACTGCAGAAGCCATGCGATCGAGCGCCCCAGGGGTCACCGAGTACGAGCTCGGCGCCCTCGCGGCGTTCTGTTTCGGTCTCGGTGGTGCCAGGGGAGAAGGGTACCGGGCGATCATCGCGAGCGGGCACAACATCTGGTTCGGCCATTACGGCCGCCTCGGCGACGCCCTCCAAGAAGGCCAGATGGTGCTCATGGACTTCGCCCCCGACGTCGCCTACTACACGAGCGACATCGGACGCATGTGGCCGGTGAGCGGGACCTACTCGCCCTTGCAGAGGCTGCTCTACGGCTTCATGGTGGAGTACCACAAGGAGTTGCTGGCACGTATCCGACCCGGGGCCGAACCGTCCCGGATCCTCGCCGAGAGCGCCGAAGCGATGCGGCCCCGCATCGACGAGGCTGCCTTCCCGGAGCCCTGCTACAAGGAGGCAGCCCTCAGAACTTTGGCTTTCCCGGGCCACCTCTCGCACACCGTGGGCATGGCCGTGCACGATGTCGGGAGCTACGTGAACGCGCCCCTCGCAGCTGGGACCGTCTTCGCCGTGGATCCGCAGATGTGGGTGCCCGAGGTCGAGATGTACGTCCGGGTGGAGGACACGGTGCTCGTCACCGATGACGGCGTCGAGGTCCTCACGTCCGCCGCCCCGCTGGAACTGGACGATGTGGAGGCAACGATGCGCGAAGGCGGGTTGCTGCAACTCGTCGCGTCTTCGCGCCCGGACTGGTTGACGGGGAGCTGACTTAGCACGAGCGGTCGTACGTACCGGCTCGTAGACAAAGGCGGCCAGCTTTGTCCCGTAGCTGGCGCGTCGGCTAGTCACGGCCGGCGGGCTCCGTGTCCACCGGGACTGGGTCGGGGTCAACGGCGGTACTGCGCGAGCACCTCCTCGTCCAGCAAGACACCCAGGCCCGGGCCGTCGGGGACCGGGAGAGACCCGTCGGTCATCGGCAGGCTGAGCAGCTTGTCGTGCGGCGGGGCCAAAAGGTTCGCGTGCAGGCCGAGTTCGGTGAACTCGACGGCGTCGACCACGGCCATCGTCGAGGAGGCGAGCTGTAGCTTTGCTGCCACCTCCAGCCCGAGCCCGAAAGCGGTGCCGAGCACACATCTCAGGCCTGCGGCCTCTGCGATGGCGGCGATCTTCTTGGCGCCGTAGAGGCCACCTGCCTTGCCAAGTTTGATGTTCAGGACGTCCGCAGCCTCGTGTCTCACGATCTGCATGGCGTCTCGCGCCGAATAGCAGCTTTCATCTGCCTCAATGGGTGTGTCGACAGCACGTCTCACGAAGGCCATGCCGTCCAGGTCCCAGGCGGGAACGGGCTGTTCCAGCAGCTCCAGACCGACTCCGGCACTCTCGGCGAGACGACACAGGCGGATCGCCTCCTTGGGGTTGTAACCCTGGTTGGCATCCGCGCGCAGGGAGACCGCCGGCCCGACCGCCTCCCTGATGGCGCGCAAGCGGTCCGCGTCCTTGTCGGGATCGGCGCCGATTTTCGGCTTGAAAGCACGCACTCCCTTTTCCATGAAGGCGAGGCACTCCCTCGCCATCTCGTCCGGCGGTCCACCGGCGATCTCGATGGCGACAGCCACGCGTGCCTTGTGCAGTCCGCCGATCAGCACTCCGAGGGGCACTCCGAGTGCCTTGCCGATCAGATCGTGAAGCGCCATGTCAAGCCCGGCCCGCGCACAGGAGTTGCCCCGGTAGTCGATCAGCCCCAGCAGGTACTCCCTCTCGAGGGGATCCTTGCCGACCAGTTGCGGACCGAGGTAGTCCTCGACGCTGAAGCCCACCTCCTCGACCGTCTCTCCGAAGAAACCTATGTCCGCCTGGGCTTCGCCGACTCCCACCAGGCCGGTGTCGGTCTCGATGCGAACCACGTTGTACTCGAGCATGGGCGTGGGTCGTTTGGGCGTGATCCGGCTCAGCTTTCCTTCCCAGTGAACCCTGGTGCCGGCACCGTCCGTGGCGTAAGGGGCGCTCGGTACATCGAGCCGGACAGGAGTAGCGGTGACCGCCGTGATCCTCATTGCTCACCGGCCGGCAGCTCATGGGCGTGATCGAGAAAGACGCTCAACAAGGACACGGTCGCTTCAATGTCGTCCACGTTGCACAACGAGACCGTGGAGTGCATGTAGGGCACCGGTGCCCCGACTGTTGTGGACAGGGCGCCCAGCCTTGTCTGCTGCATCGCCGACGCATCGGTGCCGCCACCAATGTTCCTCTGCACAGGGATGTGATGTTCCTCGGCTAGATCGAGCAGCATGCGCACGAGCTTCCTGTCGCCTATCGTCCGCTTGTCCATCATGTAAACACCGGTGCCCTTGCCCATGTAGCAGGTCGGGTCGTTCGGATTCGGGTAGGGCCCACGACAGATGCTCCCGTCGAGCGCGACAC
This sequence comes from Acidimicrobiales bacterium, assembly GCA_052148655.1. GTDB lineage: Bacteria > Actinomycetota > Acidimicrobiia > Acidimicrobiales > Bog-793 > Fen-455. The sequence continues at coordinate 43,599 of JBKQHU010000108.1, read as the reverse complement.
CGACGTCAGCCTCTATGGCGTAAGCAGCTACGGGCATGCCTCTCACTCCCACCTCCTCCTGCACCGTGCTCACCGCGTAAACATCGACCATTGTCGGACCGAGCCGCCGCACCACCTCCAGCAGGCAGTATGTGCCGATCCTGTCGTCGAAGTTCCGACCCATGACGACCTTGTCGTTCAGCCGCGTGAACTCCTGGGTGAAGGTCACCGGATCACCGACCTCCACGAGCCTGAGCACCTCCTCGGCCGGCCTGCCGACGTCGATGAACATGTCTTCCAGCGCAGGCACCTGGTCAGGCATCGAATGATTCGGCACTACCACACCTCTAACTGGCTCCCTGCCGAAGATCAAGACCGGCTGGGACATGATCGATGGGGCGTGCAGGCCGCCCAACGGTTGGCACCTTATGTAGCCCTCCGGACTGATGTGCTTGACCATCATGCCGATTTCGTCACTGTGGGCAGCAAGCACGACTCGCAAAGGTCGGTTCTTCCCCGTCGGTGTCTGGGCGGCGCGTCTGAGCCCTATAACGTTGCCGAGGCGGTCCCGGTGGGTCTCGTCGCAGAACTCAGTGAAGATCTCCGTCACCAAGTCTTGGATCTCGTCCTCAAAACCAGGAATGCCCTTGGCATTGCTCACCCGCGCCAACAGTTCAAGGTCCACGCCTCTCTCCTCACTCGACGACTTCGCCGCCCGAGTGGCGGCGGCATCCTGCGGTCGGCAACTTCCGAGCCTAGCTGCCGCCCATATCAGGTATTCAGTTGAACCAGATATCCATGCCGTCTAGCTGATGCGCCGCCATAGCGACCAGCGAGACGACGGCGACTGCCATTCCGGTTACCGGGAAGGGGTTGCATCAGCCTGTTACGCGCCGGCGGAGGTTCCAGCTGCCAGCACGAGCCGGCCCGTTTCGGGATGCGTTTTCGGTGGCCGGGACGCTACAACTTGGAGGGTCGTCAAGTTCCCCGAACGGCCCGTCGTGTGGATGCTTCGTGTGCTCGAGCTCACTGGTGTGGGCTGTCCTGGAAGGAGTTGCAGACTGCTGGGTGTAGCCGCGACGAAGACATCTGATTTGCGGGGGGATCCCAGGAGCCATTGGGTGTGTGACCGCGGGCCCATATTACGATTCGGCCACGAATGGCTGCCTCAGTGGTGGCGAAACAGGAGGTCTCGTCGGACAAAGTTGCTCGAAGCGAAATGTGGCTCGGGCGGCGGACCACCTCCGTTTGTTCGGTCTCGAGAACGACACCGCCCTCGAGCACGAGACGGACGCTTTCGGCGGCGGATGAACAGCCCCGGCAGGAGTCTCAGCGTGCGTCGGCGTGGCGGTGAGCCGATTCGAGTCGATCCTCGTGTCGCAGCGCGGGTCCGGCTTGGGGTCCGGAGGCGAATAGTTGCTTTTTGTCGAGCACTAGTCTCCCCGACATGGAATATCGTCAGCTGGGTAGCTCGGGTTTGAGAATTTCAAAGATCACCCTCGGCACGATGGGTTTCGCTGGAGCTGGTTCGGACAGTCCTGTCGGGACCGTCGATGTCGAGGGGGCTCGTCGCCAGATCGGTCTTTGTCGCGACGCGGGCGTGAATCTGATCGACACCGCCGATGTGTACTCGAACGGGGTATCGGAGGAGATCCTTGGGGAGGCGCTCGGCAAGGATCGTGATGAGGTTCTCGTGGCGACAAAAGTGCGGTTCCCCATGGGAGGCGGACCCAACGATGCCGGGCTGTCGCGCCATCACATCATCAAGGCGGCCGAGGCGAGCCTGCGCCGGCTGCGCACCGACCATATCGATCTTTACCAGGCGCACGAATGGGATGGCCAGACTCCCTTGGAGGAGACGCTGAGCGCATTCGACTCCCTTGTCCGCTCCGGGAAGGTGCGCTACATCGGTGCCTCCAACTACTCCGCCTGGCATCTGATGAAGGCATTGGCCGTTTCGGAGAGGAACGGGTTCGCCCGCTTCGTTTCGCAGCAGATCTACTACTCGCTGCAGGCCCGCGATGCGGAATCGGAATTGGTGCCTCTCTCGGTCGACCAGGGACTTGGCATCCTCGTGTGGAGCCCGATAGCCGGTGGCCTGCTGTCAGGCAAGTATCGCAAGAGCGGTCCCGGGGCCCCCGAAGGCAGCAGGCACTTGAGAACTGACTGGCACGAACCACCGATCCACGACGAGAAGAGGCTTTATGCCACCATTGAAGTGCTCGTGGAGATCGGGTCGGCCAGAGGCGTGTCAGCGGCTCAAGTCGCCCTCGCTTACCTCATGGCCAAGCCGGCCGTCACATCGGTGGTAATAGGCGCGCGGACCGAGGCGCAGCTGGGCGACAATCTGGCAGCGTCCGACCTGGTCCTCGGTGCCGACGAGATGGCGCGGCTCGACGCCGTGAGCGCCCAACCGCTCCTGTACCCCTATTGGCACCAGGCCATAAACGCCTCGGAGCGGCTGAGTCCGGCTGATCTCACGCTGCTGGGCAGGCACCTGGGCTAGTCGCGCTCTCGCGGCCTGGTGCCCGCGGATTGGTCAGGTTCTGGCGCGCACTTTGGCGTCCAGGTACTGCTTGACTGCGGCGAACTGGCTGGCGCCGTCAAGGCCGGCCTCCGCCAGCACCGCCGGGGCCCGGCCGCTGCCGAGGTACTGGCCAAGCCGGTAGGGATGCAGAGTTGCCTCTCGACCGTCGTCGGAGCGTACCCAGCGGTAAAGCGTCGGCAGCGTGAAGCCGGTGATGCCTACGGCCTCGAGCGCGTGCGCCTCGGGAAACAGGGCGTGTCGGCGCTCGAGCGGCAGCGCGTCGAAGAGTTCAGCACTGGCCACGCAGTACACCCGGGCGTCGATCCCGTCCGCCTCGAGCAGGGGCAGCGTCTCGGTGACGAAGGCGTAGGTCACGGCGCTCTCCTGAAGCACGATCGTCACATCGCCGGTCCCATTCGGGTGCCGTAGCAGGTAGACGCCGGTCGTCGCGTCCTCGGGCGGCGCGAGCCCGAGAGCGCTGCGGTCGAGGACCGTCACTTCGGGCCGGGTGACGAAGGGCGCGATGAGCACCGGCCGTCGTGCAAGAGCTGTCGCCAAGAGAGGCCAGATCTCTTGTGGCTCCCAGGGCGTGAGCGTGATTGCGGCGCCTGCTGGGAAGTTCTCCTGGAGGAGTTGCAACGCCTGCGGGTCGGCGTGGGTCGGGCCGTCCTCGCCGGTCGCCAGTCCGGCATGGGCGCAGATCAGGATCAGCGACCTGTACGGCTCGCCAGCGGCGGTCAGGCGCGCTTGGGCGCCGATGGCGTGGAGTCGGGCAGCGATGTGACCAAGCGGTGCCATGAAGGCCCCATAGGAAGAACCGACGCCGATGGCCTGGCCGTACGCCGCGATGCCCGAGAGCACACCGGCCATGGCGTCTTCGCAGATCCCGCCGATCGACAACAGCCGTGCCTCGGGGTTCGACTGGGCGTTCCAGTACCCGGGGGCGAAGCCTGCCCCGATCGTGGCCACGCTGGTCGAGCCGAGCAGGTCTGCCGATGCGGTGAGCAGGGAGCCTCTTGACGCCTTGTTGAAGTGCTGCAAAGAACGCCCGAGAACCTCGCGCAGTGTCGTGGTCACACCCGGCTCGAGGACCAATTCGTTGGGGGTACTGGTCGCCGCCCTTTGGGCGAGCTCGTAGACGGCCTCGACGCGCGGCGCTGCCTGACGCGGTGCTCGTCCGTGGCGTTCCAGACGCTCGCGGGCGGCGGTGAGCCTCGTGGCCAGGACCTCGAGCACGAGCGGGTCCTCCTCGAGGCGGCGACGCACGATCTGCAGCGCCTCCCAGAAGCACTCCTCACGGACTTGCTCGCCGCCGGGCCCGGCGCAGCGAGGGTTGGCAATGTCACAGGTCGGCATCGTCGCCAGCGCCTCGTCGACCAGCTCACCCACGGTCTGATGGAAGCCGGGAGAGCAGAGCTTGTGCCCCGCACCGTGCGACGCCCGGCCTTCGACGCCGTAGCGCCAACCCTTGCGCGTCCGGTAGATCACGGCCGTGGGCTGACCGTTGTCGATTGTCAGGGCGTGGCGCTGAGCAGTCACAATCTGCTGGAGGTCGTGGCCGTCCGCGACCTGCACGACGTTCCAGTCATGCAGGTAGAAAAGCTCGCCAGGTTCCCACTGGACGTAGTCGCCGGGCACGTCGCCCTCACGGCAGACGTGATCACTGTCGATCGAGGCCTGGTTGAAGTCGACGTGCACTATGACGTTGCCGAGCGACGCCGTCCCGGCAGCGGCCAAGGCCTCACTGACGCGTCCCGGCGTGAGCCCGCCTTCGCCTTCGGCGACGTGGACGCGGGGGCAGTTCGCGCCGAAGTAGTCGCGTGCCGCAATCGCGAGACCGATGGAACTGGCGAGGCCGACTCCCGAGGCGCCGGTGGCAAGGCGCACGAAGGGTGTCGCCGGTGTCGGGTGGCCGTCCAAGGCCCGGGCGTGCAAGGCTGCGAACAGGGGCATCGCCGTCTTGGGGTTGCGGCGAAAGCCGAGGAGGTCCTCCAGACGCAGGCGGTCACGATCGTCGGCGGGCAACAGCTCGGGCGCGGCAAGTCGTGCGACCTCGTCGCGCAGCGCCCACATCGCGTAGAGGCCCATCGCCTTGTGCCCGGCCGCGTAGGACATGACGTCGGCGTCTTGGCGGTCGGGGGCGGCGAGGTCGTAATCGAGGCCGTCGAACAGGATGCCGGCCACGCAACGCCCCGACGAGATCGAACCGCCGGGGTGGCCCGAGGTCGGCACGTAGTTGTAGAGCAACGCGCACAGCGAGCGGTAGAGCATGTCGAAGGTCTCGAAGGCTGCGAGGTCCTCTTTCGCGAGCGGGCCGTCGCCCAGTGGCGTCGACTCCGTGGCGGGCAGGTAGACCGCACGCCGCGACATCACTTAGGGTCTCCCGCGAGATAGCCCTTCAGGCGCTCGAGTCCCTCGACGATCTGGTCGGTGTCGATGCCTGAGTAGGCGAGGCGCAGGTACTGTTCGGCTTCGCCCGGCTGTGGGCGTCCGAAGTGGACCCGAGAGCACGCGGACACGCCAGTTTCATGCAGCACGGCGCGCCGGAACTCCTCGATGTCGGTGAACCCTTTGTTCCGCATGGCTCCGGTGACGTTCGGAAACAGGTAGAAGGCCGAGGCAGGCATGTAGCAGCGGATGCCGGGTGTCTCGTTCAACAGCCTGACGGCTTCGTCGCGCCGTTCCTTGAGGACCGAGACGATGTGACGGGGCCCGCTCTGGTCGCCCGTCAGGCCCTCGACACCGCCGTACTGGATGAAGTGGGTCGAGCAGGACTCGTCGTTGGTGTTGAGCTTCGCGATCACCTCGATGACCTCCCGCGGGCCTATCGCCGCACCGAGACGCCAGCCGGTCATGGCGAACTTCTTGGAGAACGTATAGAGGATGACGCTGCGCCCGGCCATGCCGGGCAGCGAGACGAGCGAGCCGCTGGTGCCCTCATAACGGATGTCGAAGTAGGCCTCGTCGCAGAGCACCATGAGGTCGTGGGCCAGGACCAGCTCGGCGAGGCGCTCGCGCTCTTCAGCCGAGCAGTCGGTGCTGAGCGGGTTCTGAGGCTCGTTCAGCACGAGGATACGTGTACGGGGGGTGATGGCGGCCTCGAGGGCGTCCATGTCGATGTCAAAGCCGTCCTTGCCCTCGAGGTAGCCGTAGGGCACGGCGACGCCGCCTTGGAATTCGATCTGCGACTCGTAGATGGGGTAACCCGGGTTCGGGTACAGCACCTCGTCGCCCGGGTTCATGAGGGCCATCATGAACTTGCCGATGACGGGCTTGCCCCCCGGCTGGACGGCGACGTTCTCGGCGCTGTAGCTCAGGCCGTGCGAGGCGTTGAGGTCGGCCGCGAGTGCGTCGCGAAGCGCCGGGATGCCGGCGTTCGGGCAGTACCCGGTCTTGCCGTCCTTGATGGCTTTGAACGACGCCTCGACGATGTTGGCCGGAGTGGGGATGTTCAAGTCGCCCAGGTGGAACGGGTACACGTGATGGCCCTGGGCGGCAAAGGCGGCTGCCTCGGCCGACACCGCGAACGCGGTCTCGGTTCCCAGACGGGCGATCCGAGCGGCGATTCTCGGTCCGAGCCCAGCCACCGCTTCGTGGTCTTTGCCGGAGGCCGACTCTGACTTGTAAGTGTTGCTTTGACCCGAATCCATGTTGCCTCCATCTTTCGCTGATGCTGCACACCGTCTCCGCTTGCCTGTCGTGTTGCGGGCGTTCAACGCACAACCTCTGAGTCTGCCACTCGGGCTGAGCGGTGTCGTAGTTGTGCAGGTGTAGGCCTTGCAGATGGCATCAAGGAGGCGTTCGCTACATGCCGGCCGGCTCTTTCAGGCGACCTGTCAGCCCGAGACGCCAACTCCTAGGAGACGGCCCCGATGGAGGACTGGACGCCTCCCACCAGGTAGTGGCCGTACTTGATGATCCGTTCGATCTCCTCTGGCGGCAGTGGCTTGCAGAAGAGGAAGCCCTGTCCCTGTTCACAGCCTTGATGCTTGACGTGCTTCAGCTGTGACACCTCTTCGATCCCCTTTGCGATGGTCACCAGGCTGAGCGACTTACCCACACGGATCAGGGTGTCCAGGAAGCTGGTGTCGTCCGAGGCGGCCCGTGTGACAACGGACCGGTCAATCTTCAAGGTGTCCACGGGGAACTCGCGCAGGCAAGAGATCGAGGAGTAACCGGTCCCGAAGTCGTCGAGCGCGATGTGTATCCCGAGACTCGACAGGGCCGACAAGTGTCGGGCAGTCATCTTCGGGTCGATCATCGCCATCGACTCCGTGATTTCGAGCGTCAGGGAGCCTGGGTCCAGCCCGGCGGCGTCCAGGGCTTGGCGGGCATGGTCGACGAGAACTTCGTAGCGGAGCTGGCGAGCGCCGAGGTTCACCGACATGCCAACAGGGTGCCCGAGGTCATGCCAAGACTTCGCCTGGCGGCAGGCCTCCGCGAGGACCCAGCGCCCGACGTCGATCATCAGATCCGACGACTCCAAGACCGGGATGAACGCGGCGGGACCGATCACGCCACGTTCGGGGTGTTGCCAGCGCAGGAGGGCCTCGAAGTTGTTCGGCAGACCAGTCTCGAGGTCGACGATCGGCTGGTAGGCGAGGAAGAACTGGTGGTCGGTGAAGGCCTCGCTCAGGTTTGCCTCGAGACTCAGCTGGTTCCTGAGCGCTCGGTGTAGTTCCTGGCGGAAGACCACGTGGCAGTTCTTGCCCGCCGACTTGGCCTTGTACATGGCGATGTCCGCGTCCCGCAACAGGTCCTCGGGGCTGTCGGGCAGCCCGGTGGCGATGCCGATGCTGGCCGACGTCGCCACATCGATCTTGTTGGTCTCGCCCAACTTGAACGGCTCTCTCAGAACCGACAGGAGCCGCTCGGCCAGGACGTTGAGCCCCTCGTCGGGAACCTCGGACAGCACGACGAACTCGTCGCCTCCGAGCCTTCCGACGGTGTCACAGTCGCGTACCGACGCGGAGAGCCGAGCCGCTACCGCCCTCAGCAACTCGTCGCCGATTCCGTGGCCGAAGGTGTCGTTCACAGTCTTGAAGTCGTCGAGGTCGATGAAGAACACCGCGATGCGCACCCCTTCACGACGCGCCCGTTTGAGGAGATCGTGAGTTCTCTCGTTGACCAAGAAGCGATTCGGTAGACCTGTGAGCGAGTCGTGGAGAGCCTGGTGCCGTAGTTCAGCGGTTCGCGCCTCGACCAACTCCAAAGCAGAACGGCGTGAGCGTACGAGCAGGCTCAACAGCAGGACCAGTAGGACCGTGACAGCCAGTGCGCCGGAGACGACCGCCAGACCCTGCGTGGCGGGGGAAAAGCCATTGGCGCGGGGATTCACCGCCACGTCGATGACCCACCCGGGATCAGCCGGGAAGGTGAGCCTTCTGACGGCCACCCCCGTTTGGGGCTGGCCGGCATGCGCCAGGACTGCCATCCTGCTTCCGGGCGGCGCATAGGCCAGCACCAAAGAGACGTTCTTCTCATTGGCCACCGCGAGGCTCAGGATCCTGCTGGCGTCGAAGATGCCCATCGTCCAACCGGCCAGCGTCCCGGCTCGGGCCCGGCTGGTGGCGGGGATCCGGGACCCGGTGTAGACCGGGCTGACCTCGACGAAGATCGGGAGATGCACGAGGTAGGTGTTGAGCACGGCAGGGATGGCCGGCATGCCGGGAGGCGGTTTGATCAGACTGATAACCGACGCTACGGCGGAGCGTCCTGTCTTCGCCGAAGCGGCGAGCAAACCTTCGAACGATGACGCACAGAAATTGAAGTCCGCCGAGAGGTACGAACTGACCCAGGACAGCAGCATGTCCTTCAGGAGCAGCTGGCTGGGCAGGAGGTCGACAACGGCCAGTCGGGTAAGGCAGTAGCCGAGATGGCTGTTCATTGAGCTGGGCACCGGGACTGAGGCGGCTGCCGCCACTCCCAAGGGGGGATCATCCTGGGTGACCGCTTCGAACCTGGACAGGCCGGCCCGACTGACGTTCTCGACGTAGGTGAAGGCGATGCTCCCCGGGTAGCGCCGTGGGGGGTCGAGCCTGGACAAGACGGCTGCCAAAGACCTGTTGGTGAGCTGAGGGTGGGTAGCCACCAGTGCGTTGACCATGGCAACCAGGTCGTTGTCGCGTTCCAACGTCGTGCCCAGGATCGATCTCACGTTTCCGAGTGAGGAAGACACCGCCTGACGGCGTTGGGAGTTCGTGTAGCTGTACCACGCCCACGAACTGACGGCGGAAACGCCTAGGCCTAGCGCGAGGACAACGATGACGAACACTCTCCATCCGCTAGCCTTGAAAGGTACACGGCTGAGCAGGTGGAATGAGCCGTGCTTGTTACCACCGCCACCATCGGCGGACCGGCCCTCTGAGCCTGGGGACAGAGGTTCCTCGGTCAAATAAGGGTGCAGCCCTGGTCGTGGCAGGCTTCTGGTCCGGTCCATCAAGATGGTTCCCGGTGGACGAGCCGTCGGCCCCTTCTCGATCCGAGAGGCCGTATCGACCCGTCGTCACTGGTCGTAGTCGTGGTGCAGCCGTCTTGGACGTTGCTTCTTGCGCGGACGGAGGTCGGAGACCGCGCGCCTGCCCGCATTGTCCCCATTCCCTCGAGCCGGGCTGCGCTCAAGGTGACCGAGGCGGCTTTGCGCGCTCTGGGGGCAAGCTGCTGGAACCGGTTGCGCGAGTTCACGGCCTTTGTCCCATTGGGCACTATTGCGATATCGGCGGGCTCGGTGTCACGATTGAGGAATTGGCCTGCTGTACTTAGATGGTCTCAGTAATTGAGGCACGCACGGAGAGCTGAAGGCGAGTCTGCCGGCTCCTGGGGACGTCGTCGTCCCGACCATGACTTCGCACCGCGCCGCATCGGCCGCACCGGGCCGAGCACCCCCCGAATGTCGGCACAGACCCCCTGTGGGGTCACTTCGCGAACCGCGACCAGCGGTCGGATCCGATCGTTGCACCGCTGTTTGCCATGTCTCGGACACCTGTCGGCCCGGGCGGTCGCTCCGGAGGGATCAAAACTGACCCGGCGCGAGCGCCGCGCCTGTCGCAGCTCGTGCGTGGTCCCAAGCGGAGCCTCTCAAGCAACCGGGAACTAACGCCGAAGAAGAAGACTGGAACACGAGGTCAGGGGGCCTGTGACACTACCGCGGACGAATGAGGAGCGTGTTGACGCCAGGCCCGCGCCTGAGCTTCGAAACACGTCTTCAAACATCTGGTGGCGGTATTTCGTCCTCGAGGCCGTTCTCGCACTTGTGTACTGTCCTCTCGGATTACCGCCTCATAGGCCCTTGATCTTTGGTTGGCTCCCCTGGATGCAGTGGCCCGGGCAGGTCCCGGCCTGGGCGCTGCTCGGACTGTCGGCTGTTGGCGCGATTGCCTACGGCGTGAAGCGCTACCAGCCGGACTCCCGACCGGCTTGGTGGCTCCTCGGCAGCGGGGTGCTCCTGTTCATCACGGGCGGCACAGCCTCCAAGTTCTGGCACCAGATCATTGGCCGGCAGAATGTCCCGTTCCCGTCGTTCATCGATGGGATTCACCTCACCATGTACCTGGCGTTCGCAGCCGGTCTGCTGATTCTTGCCCGGGCACAGACTGCCGATGGCGACCGGGCGAGCCTGCTCGACGGGCTCACGATCACACTCGGAGTCGGCGTTCTGTTTTGGGTCTTCCTCATCGGCCCAGCCATTCGTGAGCCAGGCGGACTGATCGTGCGGCTCATCGGTGCCGCCTATCCACTCGGGGACGTCCTTGTTCTTGCCATGTTGGTGCGCCTTTGGAGTGCCGGCGGCATGCGCTACATGGCAGGACGGCTTCTCGCGTTGGGGACGTCGGGGGTTCTCGTCTCTGACTCGCTCTACGAGCTGGCCAGGCTCCACCAGGGGTGGAACTGGAACGGCGGCAATGTGGTCGACCTCGGTTGGATCGTCTTTTGCGCGTGCGTGGGCGCGGCGGCGCTGCACCCTTCGATGGCTTCCTTGTCCGATCCGAGGTCCGTCGCGTCGCCGCGACCAGGCCACTCCCGGATGAGGCTGCTGGCCGGGGTCTCGCTCATCGCGCCCGCTCTTTTGCTCGGGGAGACCCTGCGCGGCGACACCGTCGATGCTCCGGTCATCGCCGGGATCGCGGGGATCATGTTCCTTCTCGTGGTCAGCAGGATGACCAGGCTCGTCGGGGTGCACGGGCAAGCGGTGGCACGAGAGCAGGTCCTGCGCACGTCCGTCGCAAACCTGTTGGCGGCGCCGGACCGCGATGCGATCTACCAAGCCACGGTCGCGGGCATCAGGGAGCTCGTCCCCGGGGTGGGAACCGACTTCAAAGTGGCGTTCGCGGTCGCGAACGCGGACGGTGAGCCGACTGTGATCATGAGGTCGGGCCATGGACCGGCCGAGGGGTCGCAGAGCTTGTCGGCCTTGTGGGAGACGGCGAGAAAGAGCCTGGTCGACGGCGACGTTGAGAGTCATCTGATCCGGACGGTCAACCCGCGCACCAGCTCTACGGAGCAACAGTTGTCCGAGGAGCTCGTGTGCCCCCTTGTCGCCAGAGGCCAGTTGCAGGGTCTCGTCGTCGTCACAAGTGCCGCCAAGTTCCCATTCGAGCTGCGGAGCTCGATCGAGATTCTCGCGGCGCAGGTCGCGATGGCCATCGCCCGCGAAACGATGACCGAAGCCTTCCACGCGCGTCGAAGTGAGGCTCGCTTTCAAACTCTTGTGCAGAACGCGTCGGACGTCATCCTGATTGCTCGTCCCGACACGACCATCACCTACCAGACACCTTCCGCCAACCGGATCCTCGGGTACGCGGACGGCTCGCTCGAGGGAGTACGGTTCACGTCTCTGCTCCACCCTGACGAGGTCGAGCAGGCGTTGGCCGGTTACGCCGATGTGGCACTCCGGCCCGGGACATCGATCTCAGCAAAGTGGCGGATCCAGCACCGGGACGGTAATTGGCGTCACGTCGAGGTGACAACGACCAATCTCCTGCACGAGCCGACTCTCGAGGGCATCGTCCTCACACTTCGCGACGTGAGCGAGCGCACTGATCTCGAAGAGGAGCTCAAACATCAGGCCTTCCACGACGCGTTGAGCGGCCTTGCCAATCGCGCTCTTTTCAGGGACCGTCTCGAGCATGCTCTGGCACGTGCAAGCCGGACCAAGTCATCCCTTGCCGTTCTGTTCCTCGACCTGGACGACTTCAAGCTGATAAACGACAGCCTGGGCCACGCGGCAGGCGACGCTCTGCTGGTGGCGGTTTCGAGGAGGCTGTCCGAGGCACTCCGCAGCGGTGACACGGTGGCCCGTTTCGGGGGCGACGAGTTCGCTGTGCTGCTCGAGGAGACAGCCGGCCCGGAGGAGGCCTGTCAGACCGCCGAGCGCCTCATCCAGGCTCTGCGCGCGACCCTTTTGATAGAAGACCACGAGGTCCAAGTGTGTTCCAGCGTGGGGATCGCTCTCAGCCACGCCGGCCGTGAGGACCCGACGGAACTGATGCAGGCGGCGGACCTAGCGATGTACGCGGCAAAAACTCACGGCAAAGGCCGTTACGAGGTGTATCGGCCGGATCTCCAGGTGGCCATCGTGCGACGTCTGGACATGACCGCCGATCTCCAAAGGGCCCTGGAAGCCAGGGAGTTCGTCGTGTACTACCAGCCGATCGTGAGCCTCGGCGGCGGCAATGCAGTCGGGCTTGAAGCCCTGGTCCGTTGGCGCCATCCAGAGCACGGCCTGCTGCTTCCAGAGGAGTTCATCGGGCTCGCTGAAGAAACCGGTCTTGTCATACCGCTTGACCGTTGGGTGCTCAAAGAGGCGTGCATCCACACGCGTGAGTGGCAGTTCTGCCACTCTGACGCCAGTCGTCTGTGGATCAGCGTCAACATCTCCGCCAGGCATTTCCAAGACGAGGGATTGGTTGAAGATGTCTCCACGGCGCTGCGGGAGTCGGGTCTCGATCCCCAGTTCCTGGTGCTGGAGATCACCGAGGGCGTATTCGTCCAGGAAGCAGAGCCCGTCATTGAGCGCATGTTGGAGCTCAAAGCGCTCGGCATCCGTTTCGCAATCGACGACTTCGGCACCGGCTATTCCTCGCTCAGCTACCTGAGGCGCTTCCCGATCGACATCTTGAAGCTGGACAAGTCCTTTGTGGACGGCGTGGCCGTTTCCGCCGAGGATGGTGCACTGGCCGAGACCATCGTCCGCCTCGGCAAGAACCTGAATCTTCAGACGATCGCCGAAGGCATCGAGCACGCCCCCCAGCTGGAGGCCCTCCGTGCCCTGGGATGCCAGCTGGGGCAAGGCTTCTACTTCAACAAGGGGCTCCAGGCCAGTGAAGTGGACGATCTGCTGCTCCGGAATTCACAGGTCAAGACCTTGGTGGAGGCCGTGTGGCTCGAGAACCCTACCCTCACGGAGGAAATCGTCACGTGATCCGGCCCTGCGCCTAAGGATCCGCCCATCCTCACCGGAGGAGAAGGCTCTGCGGGATTGAAGTGTCCTTTCGTGCCCGGCCGTATGGCGCCAGTCTCCCGAGCGTGGCCAAATGACGGCTTCGGAAAGGGGTGCTCAGGCAGCTGCGGGCTAGGAGCTTGCCTGGCTGTAGCCCCGCGGCAAGAGCCGTGAGGCCGCCTTCGGCGCCGGTCGCCGTCGCGGGCATCAAAACACCGTCAGGGAACGGCCGGAATCGTGGACCGCCATCATCGTCCAACCATCAGCCGAGGCCGCCGCCTGGAACACCGGACCGTCCGGCGGTCTTTTGTCATCGGGATGAGCGGTGGCGAGCGTCGCCTCACATAACCCATTCGTGCCCGCCGCTAGCTCATCTACGACGCCGTACGCCGTGTCGCGCCCCGGTTGTCGAGTCCTGCCAAAACGCCTGCGTAAGAGTCACGCGACGCACACGATCGACGCGGAAGGAACTGACCTGCGCCGGAGGCGGAGCACCGGGGCTCTTCGGCAACCAGGTCGCGAGCCGATCGAGGGGATCCGACGGTCACCCTCCAGTTCGCGCACGCTAGGGTGCCTGGATGCTCGGTGGTGGCCATCCCGACGACTCTGTGGGCGACGTCGCTCGCCCGGCGAGCCGGAGACGAGGCTTGTTCTCGCGCCCGGAGCGCGACGCAGAGAAGGCGCCTCTGGGCGATCGCCTGCGCAGCCTCATTCTCAAGCCGCTCGAGCCCGGAACGGTCTCCACGGACAGGGCTGCGGGCCGACAGTCGTCCGCCGAGGAGCTGGAGGCTGACGTTAGGTCAGCCAACGATAAGGAGCGGCTCATAGGGCTGGTGGCTGCGCCGCTGGCGGCGGCGATCGGTATCCTCGTGATCAGCGCCCTGATCGACAACGACCCTCCCGCCCGACTCACGAGCGGTCGGGTCGACACGCTCCACGTCAGCCTTTCGCTCTACTACGACCTGGGTGCTGTGATACTCGGTCTCGCAGTCTTGATGCTCGTGACGGCGATGTGGCGCAAACGCCTGTATCTCGGCATCGTCACGGCCCTCTACGGGCTCGCTATCTTCAACCTTCACTACTGGGGCTTTGGGATCCCGTTCATCTTCTTGAGCGCCTGGCTCCTGGTGCGGGCCTACCGACTGCAGCGCGACCTGCGCGCGGCGAGCGGAGACGGTCTCTTGCCCGCAGGCGCCCGGAACAAGGGCGGCAGCTCACCGCCCTCGAGGTCCTCTCCCAAGCCGAGCAGCCGCTACACGCCTCCGGCCGCAGCTTCAAAGCGGCTCTCGGCACCGAGACCAGGGAACAGACAGCGGGCCCGCTGACGTAGGCGGCATTCCCCCGGGCACGGCGTGGTCGTCCGCTCCGGTCGCGCCATGGCGCCGCGAACTAGGAGATCTGAGGCGGCGCCTCGTGGCCGCTGCCTCGCTTGACAACCAAGGCCGCCGAGACCAGTCCGAGGAGGGCGAGTAGGACTGCCGGTAGAAGGAACACTCTTGCCGAGGCGTGCTGGGTTCCCAGGGCGCTGGGAGTCGACACGAGCGCCGGGTCCTGCGGGACCGCCACCGCCCGGATTCTCGTTCCGGGCGAGTAGAGCACGTTTCCCGGTATCGCCTCGCGGTAGCGGTGGCCTCCAAGTGTGAAGGACCCTGTGCAGTCGTATCCGGCGGTATTGCTGCCGCTGCCTCCCATCAGTCCGAGGCACCCCGACACTGTGACCTCGACAGGGATTCCCTGGTTGCGCAGACGGGTGATCTGGGCGTTCTTCTCAACTCCGGCGACGAACAGGACGATGATCGCCGCGGCGAGAGCCATGAGACAAGCCGCCGCCACCAGATGCGTGACGCGGCGGGAGTCCGCCTTCACGCTGGCCCCCCGGAGGGTCGTGACCGGCTCGCCGGGCGCACGCGCGGCACCCGTTACCTGGAACTTCGAAAGCTGTCGACCCCTTGCCATAACCGGATCGTCCACCTGGTGCTCCTTCGTTCCTCACCGCGCCACAGTTGGGCGAGCGTAGCGTCGACCGCGAGGGCGGGCTCCGACTCAGGATCGCTGCGCCCAGTTCGCCTTTCAGGAAGTGCTCGTCCGGGCGCCCGCGCGCCACGACGCCAACCAGGTGGGCGCCCATCCGCGTCCAGTTCACACACTGTTAACGCCAGCGTGACACTGCTGAAACCGCCGGTCTCCAGTCTTGTCACCCAAAGGGAGGGCGGGTCACCGGCCTCTATCTTGGCGCACCCGGCGCGTTCCCACGCGCCGGGTTTGGCAAGGATGCGGGACGCATTGACCATGAGAGGAGTGCTCGAGCCGTGCACGAGTTGTTCGCGACTGTTCCTGTTCCGTATCCGAGTTGGCTGAATCCGGCCGACAACACCTGGCAGATAACTGCCGCCACTTTTGTCGGGCTCATGAGCCTGCCTGCGCTGGCAGTGCTCTACGCATCGACCGTGCAGAAGAAATGGGCGGTGAACGTACTGGCGATGATGTTCGCCGGTTTCTCTCTGGTCCTTGTCGCCTGGGTGCTTTGGTCCTACAAGATGGGCTTCGGCGCCACCTCGATCGGCGGAGGGGTGAGAAACGGCATCCAGACCCAACTCTCCGGCGTGGGATGGGTGAAGCACTTGTTCGAGAACTTCGTGGGCAAGCCGGGCGGTATCACGAACAGTGTCGGTGAACAGGGACAGGCGGTGTCGGCCGCCAACACCGCGGTACCTTTCCACTTCCCGACCTCGTCGCTTGCCTACTTTCAGTTCGTCTTCGCAGCGATCACGCCTTTGCTGTTCATGGGGAGCGTGCTCGGCCGCATCAAGTTCAGCGCCTGGTGCCTTCTTGTGCCGCTCTGGTCGACGTTCGTCTACGGCGTGGACGCGTTCATGCTGTGGGGTGGCGGCTACCTGGCCCAAGAGGGCGCGCTCGACTTCTCCGGAGGGTACGTCATCCATATGTCAGCCGGTGTCTCCGGGTTCGTAGCGGCCTGGGTGCTTGGGCCCCGGCTGCTGCGGGACCGGACTCACGCCATACCCAACAATCTGGTCATGGCCGGAGTCGGGGCCGGCATCCTCTGGCTCGGCTGGAACGGCTTCAATGGTGGGGACCCGTATTATGCCGGGGCGAGCATGGCCGCGGCCGTGATCAACACCAACCTGGCGACGGCTGTTGGCGTGCTGACGTGGATGGCCCTCGACGCCTGGCTCTCGAAGGCGAAGAAACCGACCTTCCTGGGTGGCGTGAACGGCATGATCTGCGGCCTGGTCGCGATCACTCCCTGTGCGGGCTGGGTCAACGGCCGAGGTGCGATCTATGTGGGCTTGATCGCCACCGCCATCGTCTGGGTGGCGTGGAACTATCTCTCGAAGGTACGGCCGTTCTCTCGGGTGGATGACGCCCTCGGGGTCGTGTACACCCACGGGATCGCCGGCTTCACCGGGGGCATGCTCCTCGGTATCTTCGGTGACCCGAAGATGCTCGAGTACGGCTGCGGACACCTCGACGCAGCCGGGCAGGTCGTCAATACCTCACAGTCGGTTTACGCGGCTGCGCACGGCGTCTGCGTACCGTTCTCGGTCGCGGGCCTCATGTACACCGGATCAGGCCATCAACTGTGGGAGCAGTTCCGGGCAGCGCTGTTCGTCATCTTCTGGTCAGCCCTTGTGACTTACATACTCATGAAGCTGATCGGGCTGGTACTTCGAGGTTCGCGCTACAGCGACCAGATACTCGAGGTGGGCGACCTGGCCATCCACGACGAGGAGGCGTTCCCAGAAGGCATCAGCCCCGAGGACGCTCAGGTCATGGAAGAGGCCCTCATCCACGCCGGCCTTGACGAGGGCTTGCCACCGGACCCCGGGCTCGCTCCGAGCACTCACCCGGACTTGACCTCCGGCGATCGAGAACATTAAGGATTCGGCGGGTCAGTGTCAGGCTCCCACGACGGGAATCGCCGTGGGAGCCTGGCAGTTGTCCCAGAATGAAGGCAGCCAGGGGACCGACATCGCCGAGGCGAGCAGGCCGACGGACCGCGTAGGATCACGGTGAAGGTGGTCAGTGGCCCGGAGTTCACCACTGCAGGCGAGCCTCGAAGGAGAGCTCCCGGGAGCGACGCCAAGACACCCAAGGAGTGACGTGCCCGAAGTGGGAGAACCAGCTGCGACCGAAGTGTCCCTCTACAAGGAGATCCTCTACACCGAGGCCGAGGTTGACGCCCGTATTGCGGCGATGGCAGCGGACATCACTCGGAGCTACAGAGGAACGGACACGCTCTTCGTCGCCTTGTTGAATGGCGCCCTGCCTTTCACCGCCAAGCTCATGCGGGCCATTCAGCATCATGATCCGTACTTTCATCCGAACGTACAGTCCATGATCGTCAGTCGCTACGGCTCGAGTCGCGAGGGGGGCGCGCCACACCTGGTTACTGACCTTCCTCCGGATTACAGGCGGCTGACAAAACGTCACGTCGTCCTGCTCGACGACCTTGTCGACGGGGGAGGCACGACCGATTTCACGGAGCACCACCTTTACGGGTATGGCGCCGAGACGGTTGAACGGATCGTGCTCGTGAAAAAGCTCAAGGACCCGCCCGTCAAGTGCAACCTCGCCATGTACGGCTTCGAAGCGCCGGACCTGTGGCTCACAGGAATGGGTATGGACAACGCCAATCTGGCCACGGAAGCGAATCGTTGGGCGGGGTGGATCGCTATTGCCAACACAGACTGACCCGCAGGCGTGTGCGGCTCTGTCCTTTGACTTCTGCGCTTTTGATCACATGGAGGAACCGATAGCTGTCCCGGGCCTGACGTCGACTCACTCCCGCGACACAGCTCGGGCCGCCCGGATGCTGCCGGCCGAATTCGGCCACGCGGCGGCTGCGGTGTCCGCGGGCGTCGTCAGCGAGGCCCGGAAGTGACGGTTCCGCCCGCTTCGCCCAAGAGCGCTGCTGAGTGGGGCGGCTACGAGAGCGAGCGCTTCCCCGCGCTCTTGGCGCTTGCCGATGGGGAACTGTTCGAAGGCGAGGCCATCGGGGCGCCGGCGCCTGAGGGCATAGCTGGTGGAGAACTTGTCTTCAACACCGTGCTGAGCGGCTACCAGGAGGTCATAACCGACCCGAGTTACGCGGGCCAAGTTGTCACCTTCACCTACCCCCATATCGGCAACTACGGTGTGAACCCGGCGGACGACGAGTCGCGCCGGCCGTGGTGCAGTGGCGTCGTCGTGAGGGATCTCGTTACGAGACCCTCGTCCTGGCGTGCGACGGGATCACTTCAGGAGTTTCTTGTCCGCAACGCGATACCCGCGATAGCGGGTGTTGACACGCGCAGGCTCACGAGGCACCTGCGTGAGTACGGCGCGATGGGTTGCGCTTTCGGCACCGCCGGCGAGTCTCAGCTTCTCGCGGCCGCTGCGGCACAAACGAGCACTACCGGGCGCGACCTCGTCTCGGGAGTGACGACGAAAGCGCCCTACGAGCGCGGGTCGGGACGGCTTCGCGTCGTGGCTTACGACTTCGGCGTGAAAGAGACCGCGCTTCGTTGCCTGGGTGAGCTTGCCACCGTCACCGTCGTCCCGGCCTCCTTTCCAGCCTCGAGGACGCTGTTGCTGGAGCCCGACGGCGTGTTCCTGTCGAACGGGCCAGGTGACCCCGCCGCCTTGGGAGCGCTTTCGGACACCATCTCCGAGTTGCTCGGGAAGATACCCATTTTCGGCGTCTGTCTCGGCCATCAGCTGCTCGCCGCGGCTCTTGGGGCCAGAACCTTCAAGCTCCACTTCGGCCACCATGGAGGCAACCACCCGGTTCGTCGGCTGGACACGGGTCGGGTCGAGGTCACTAGCCACAACCACAACTACGCCGTCGACGAGTCGTCCCTGCCCGACACTGGGCTCGCTGCAACGGAGGTGACCCATGTCAACCTGAACGACGGCGTGGTCGAAGGCCTCCGCTGCGAAGCTCTGTCGGCTTTCGGAGTGCAGTACCACCCGGAATCAGGCCCCGGCCCCCACGACAGCCGCTACCTGTTCGAGCAGTTTCGCCTGCTGATGGAGCGAGGTGCCTGATGCCACGACGCGGAGATATCGAGACGATTCTCGTGATCGGATCGGGCCCGATCGTGATCGGCCAGGCGTGCGAGTTCGACTACTCAGGTTCCCAGGCCTGCCGCGTTCTCAGGGCCGAGGGATACAGGGTCGTGCTCGCCAACTCGAATCCCGCGACGATCATGACCGATCCCGAACTGGCTGACAGGACGTACTTGGAGCCGCTTGACGCAGCGGTGCTCACCGAGATCGTCAAACGCGAACGACCCGACGCGATCCTTCCCACGGTCGGGGGCCAAACCGCCCTGAACCTGGCGATGCAGCTTGCCGAGTCGGGTTTGCTCGAGGACCACGCGGTAGAGCTCATCGGAGCCGGCGCGGAGGCGATCATCACCGCCGAGGATCGCGACCGGTTCAAAAGGGCGATGGGTGAGATAGCGCTGGAGGTACCGGCGTCAGGATTCGCCGCTTCGCTCGAGCAGGCAATGGCTGTCGGGGAGCGGGTGGGGTTCCCGCTCATGGTGCGTCCCAGCTTCATCCTTGGGGGAGCGGGCACCGGGACCGCGAACGACCGTGACGCGCTCGCTAAAGCTGCCGCGGAAGGGCTTGCCGCCAGCCCCGTGTCGCGCATCTTGATTGAACGCTCGATCGTTGGTTGGAAGGAGTTCGAGCTCGAAGTCATGCGTGATCGGGCGGATAACTGCGTCGTCGTCTGCTCGATCGAGAACTTCGACCCCATGGGGGTTCACACGGGCGACTCGATCACGGTCGCTCCGGCGCAAACGCTTTCCGACGTCGAGTTTCAGGCCATGCGAGATGATGCGTTCGCCTGTATCAGGCGCGTGGGCGTGGAGTCCGGCGGGTCCAACATCCAATTCGCAGTCGACCCGACGGACGGTCGCCGCCTGGTGATCGAGATGAATCCGCGCGTTTCGCGATCATCGGCGCTGGCATCCAAGGCGACCGGATTTCCGATAGCCAAGGTCGCGGCGCGTCTGGCCGTGGGCTACACCCTCGACGAGATTCCCAATGACGTCACCGGTGCCACACTCGCGAGCTTCGAGCCCAGCATCGACTACGTGGTGACCAAGGTCCCACGCTGGGCGTTCGAGAAGCTTCCTGGGAGTGTGGACCGTCTCGGTACTCGAATGCAGTCCGTGGGAGAAGTGATGGCCATCGGTCGCACGTTTCCGGAGTCATTGCAGAAGGCGCTTCGATCCCTGGAACAGGGCCGGGCAGGCCTGAACGCGGACCTTGCCGAGTCCGCCTACGAATCGCTCGACGATGACGTTCTCATCGCGAAGGCGTGCGAGCCGACACCAGAACGGGTCTTTCACATGGAGGCCGCGCTCAGGCGGGGCACGACGCCCGATGCGCTTGCGGCACTGACAGGAGTCGACCGATGGTTCGTCGACGAGCTGCAAAGAATCACCCGTGGCCGTCAGCGGCTCGAAGCGCTGGCGCGTGCCGGCACCGATGTTTCGAGCCTGGACCGCGGGACCTGGCGAGAAGTGAAGCGTCTCGGGTTTTCGGACGCGCAGATTGCGTACCTGCTCGCTGGGAACAGTCCCAACAGCAATGGCGGTGTGGACGAGGCGGCGGTGCGCGCGGCGCGCCTGGCAGCAGGCGTTCGCGCGACGTTCAAGACCGTCGACACCTGCGGCGCCGAGTTCGCAGCCCACACTCCCTACCACTACGCCACCTACGAGGACGAGGACGAAGTGCGCCCGAGCGACCGTCCCCGCGTGGTGATCCTCGGGTCAGGGCCGAACCGTATCGGACAGGGGATCGAGTTCGACTACTGCTGCGTGCACGCCTCCATGGCACTGCGCGAGGCGGGCTACGAGACTGTGATGGTCAACTGCAACCCCGAGACGGTATCGACCGACTACGACACGTCTGACCGTCTCTACTTCGAGGCCCTCACCGTGGAGGACGTGACGAACGTGATCGACTCGGAGCGCGCGATCGGGCGAAGCGACCGCGGGACGGAGTTGGCAACCATCGCCGGTGTGATCGTGTCGTTGGGAGGTCAGACTCCCCTCAAGCTCGCGCACGCCATCGCCCCCAGCCTCGTGCTCGGCACCTCTCCCAAGTCGATCGACCTGGCGGAAGACCGCGAGCAGTGGAACGCGCTATGCCGGCGCCTCGGCATTCCCCAGCCGCCGGGCGGCACCGCCTCGACAGTGATCGAGGCGCAGGGTGTGGCGGCGGAGGTCGGCTACCCGGTGCTTGTCAGGCCGAGCTACGTGCTCGGGGGCCGGGCCATGGAGATCGTCTACGACGACGAGCACCTGGGCCAGGTGCTGCTCAGGCTCTCGCGCGCCCTCAGGGGTGAAGGAGGCGTTTCGGGTCGGTTGCCCGTGCTCGTGGACAGGTTCCTCGAGGACGCCATCGAGGTGGATATCGATGCGGTGCGCGACCGGTCGGGTGCGGTGCTGGTGGCCGGTGTCATGGAGCACATAGAAGAGGCGGGCATCCATTCGGGTGACTCGGCCTGCGCTTTGCCACCGCAGACCCTTTCCGATGACGTGGTCGCCGGGCTCGAGAGCCACACGCGCTCTATCGCCGAGTCTCTCGGCGTGATCGGGCCGTTGAACGTCCAGTTCGCGGTGAAGGACGGGGTGGGATATGTGATCGAGGCCAATCCCCGCGCGTCTCGCACAGTTCCGTTCGTGTCGAAGGCGACAGGTATTCCTCTGGCAAAGGTGGCTGCCCGCTTGATGGCGGGGGCGACCCTGGTGCAGCTACAAGGCGAGGGGATGTTGCGTCCGCCTGCCTCGGGCGGATGGGTGAGCGTCAAGGAAGCCGTGCTGCCTTTCAGCCGGTTCCCGGGAGTCGACATCTTGTTGGGTCCCGAAATGCGCTCGACAGGCGAGGTCATGGGGATCGGGACGACCTTCGGACTGGCCTTTGCCAAGAGCCAGATGGCGGCGGGCAACCCGTTGCCGTCGGAAGGCACCGTCCTTTTGTCCTTGGCCGACCGGGACAAACCGGCGGGACTCGGGCCAGCCCGCGCTCTTGCCGAATTGGGCTTTGAGCTCGCGGCGACTTCAGGGACGGCGGCGTTCATGGAGTCGAGAGGCCTACCCGTCGGGACAGTGGTGGGCAGGGTCGGTGAGACCGGCGCGGCCGACGCCGTCGAGCTGATCTCCTCGGGTCGCGTGCAACTGGTGGTCAACACACCACGCGGCCAAGGCTCACGAGCTGACGGCGTGCGCATCCGTTCCGCTGCCTTGTTCCATCAGGTGCCGTGCCTGACGACGGTGGCAGCGGCGCGAGCCGCGGCAGCGGGGATAGCCGATTGGAGGAAACACCCCATCTCTGTTGTGAGCCTCCAGGAGCTCCACAGCGAAATGGGGGCTGAGGCCGCCCCCGATGCCTTGCGGGTTGTGCGACAGCAACGGTGAGCGGTCGGCCGCCCTCTCGCGTACGACCCGGATCGCCGGAGCACTCGCATTTGGTCAGCCGCGTTGATTGTCGTGGGTGTTGCCTTTCGACGTGTTGGTCGGGTAGCGGCACGCCGTGACCTGCGGTGCCGAGCTCGAATTCATGCAGGTGTCAGAGCGACGTCCCTCGGCCGTTCCCGATGGACTCCACATCGCTCTTCTGTGAACTCGAACCTACCTTGCCGTTTGATCTGGTCACGTTTCTCCGGTCAAGCGGAGATGTGTCGCGCTCGGCACGGTCGCCGAAGACGTCTCGGCAGTGCGGAGGGACGCAACGGTGGCGTCCCACAAGCCGAGCAGAATGCGACTCACAACGGCGGTGAAGCCCCGGCCTCACTTCCACTGGAAGTGCACGAACACCCGCCCGAAGTTACGCGAGTCCTTCTCCACCCGATGGTACTGGGCTTTGATTTCCTTCTGATCGAGGAAGCGGAGCACCCGTTTCTTCAGTTGACCCGATCCCTTGCCGGGAATGATCTCCACCACCGTCGCCTTCGTTTTCACCGCTTGTTCGATGATGTCAAGCAGAGCGCGGTCGATGTCTTGCCCACGGTTGTAGACATCATGGAGGTCGAGTTTGAGCTTCACAAGCTCCGCTTTGAGTCCACGGCCTCGGCGGCGCCGGGAACCCCCTTTGGGAATCCTGACGGTCCGCACTGCTGGGCAGCGCGAAGCGGCCCGGTTCGACTAGTCACCCGAGGTGGACCTGCGCCGGTGGGGATTGGTTCCGAATGCGTCCCGTAACGCGGCCCGGATCTGTTCGGCGGACAGCTCCCCTAAAGCGGCGACGATGTCGGGGTCATTGATCGTGGTCGTCAGGTCACCGAGCTTGATCTCGATGGCCCGGGGGCGGGGGGAAGCATCAGTCGTCTCGTCTATCGGGATCTGAGCCAGTTGAGCTTGGAAGGACTCCGAGTCCACGCCTAGCTTTCCCAGCGCCATGGCGGCTTGGCTGGTCTGGTCGCCGAGAATGGCAAGGAGCAATTGTCCAGTCGTCATCGGTTCCGCGTGCGCCAGCTCGCGTGCCCGCCACATGGCCCCTATCACCGCGGGCGAGCGCGGCGACTCCGATGCCGAACCGCTCGGCATGGCTTCGAACACCCGCCTGCGTACTTCGTCCGCATTCACACCGAGCACGTGCATCACGGTGCCGTCGTCGGCGACGCGAAGCACGCCGAGGGCGAGATGCTCGGTGCCGATGTAGTTGTGGCCCAGCCGGAGCGCCTCGCGTAGCGACATCTCGAGCGCCTTTTTCGCCTGCGGACTGAAGGGCACCTTTGACCCGCGGGTTCCCGCCCCGGCAGGCACAGCGTCACCGGCCACTTTGGCGCGGGCTTCCTCCAAGCTCACGCCCAGTTGACCGAGCGCCTTGGCGGCGAGGCCATCGCCCTGCATGAGACCGAGGAGGAGGTGCTCGGGCCTGATGAAGCTGTCGTTCAGGTTCCGGGCCTCTTCCTCAGAAAGGACGATGGCTCGTCGCGCCTTGTTCGTGAATCGTTCGAACATAAGACCAGCGTACAATCCATGTCAAGACAGTGTTATTTGATAGGGTGGACCACGATGAGTTCTGATCACCCCGGTCGAAGCGGCCCTTTTCCAGGCGACGACGACTCGGCGCCTGGCGAAGGGCCGGCGGTCGACTGGGACGACCTGCTTGCCAAGCTCGCGGAGCAACCTCACGAGGAAGGCTGGGTGACGCTCGAGGAGGCGTCGGCGGCGGCCGGCGTTTCCCGCTCGACGCTGCGGTCGTGGTACCGCGCCGGAGAGTTGCCTTCACAGATGGTGGCCGGTATCCACGGACCACAACGGCTGGTGCCCCTCGACGCCGTTGTTGATCGAGCACTTCGATCCTCACGGGTCCGCCGGCAGCTCGAACACGCCAGATCGCTCGAGGCCGAGGTTGCAGAGCTGCGCCTACGCCTCGAAGCGATCGAACGACACCTGGGTCTCAGCTGAGCCGTAGCCCGCCGCGGGCGGCTTGTCAGTCCTGCGCTTTTCCCGGGAGATCGGCGACAAAGGCCGTGAACGAGCGCGCGTGGGTGTGGTCGCCTGCTCTGCACAGCTCGAGGGGATCGATGTGGACTGCGGTCATCCCTGCCGCCTGGGCGCCGATCACGTCATAACGGACGGAGTCGCCCACGTGCACGCACTCAGCTGGGCTCGCCTTGAGGGCGCGCAGGGCGAGCTCGAAGATGCGGGTGTCCGGCTTCATGACCCCGACGACGTGAGAGTCGATCACGGCCGCGACCGGGGCGAAATCGCCGGAAACGCTGCACAGCCCTGTTCTGAGCAGCAACTCCTCCATCCCACCTTGGAAGGTGTTGGACACCACAGCCAGGCGGTATCCGGCGGCTGCGAGGCGGCCGAGCGCCTCGGCGGCCCCAGGGGCGGCGACCCACGCCGTTCCCTCGTATACCTCTGTCACGATGGCTTTCCCGGCTTCGTCCTGGAACTGGGGGAGAACGCCGAGGGCTGAGGCGAGAAGGCGACCCATCTCGTGCCAGTCCGGCACGGGATCGTCGTCGAGTTGCCTCAGCATCTCGAAATGCGCCCGCCAACATGTCGCGTTTTCCGGATAGGCACCGAAGTCGCCGAGAATAAAGCGCAACGCGACCGGGTCCGGCAACAGCAGGACCCCGCCTGCGTCGAGCGTCACTGACTTGAGCATTCCGACAGCATGCCCCTTCTCGGTTGCGCGGACATCCCGCGGCTGTTTGTGGTCGTGGGAACGGTGCGGAACGGCTGCCCGAAATGAGGGACTCCATCAGCTCTAGCAGGCGTTCGGCTACCTGAGGTCTTCGCGGAGCAGCGAAAAGAGCATCGCGTCCCGGCGCAGGTCACCGAGATCGAGGTAGGACCGCAACAAGCCTTCGCGACGAAAGCCCACCGCCTCGAGGACTCTCGTCGACGCCTCATTACCAGGCTCGACGAGCGCCTCCAGCCTGACCACAGCGGGCAGGCCGAGTGCCCAACGGCTCAACAGGCCGAGGCTCGTGCGGGCGAAGCCCTGCCGCCGGCGGCCCGCCACGGTCCAGAAACCCACACCGGCAACGCCAGGCTGTTGTCGGTGAAGCAGGCAGATGAGCCCGACCGCGGTGTCGGTTGCTGCCTCGGCGACTGCGAGGCTCAGTCCCTCGCCTGTAACCGAGCGTTGCCACTGCCTTTCCAGGAAGGCAAGGCCGGATTCCTTGGAGAACGGCCGGGGCACCGTCGTGCCGGCCGGAATGACCGGGTCCCTGCTTGCTTGTTCGACGCAGTCCAGGTCGCTGTAGGTCCAGTTGCGGAGGACTACTTGGCCGTCGCTCAGCTCCGGGGGATCCGGAATGGCGTCCGGCCGGTACACGGGGTCCACGGTTACATCATCCCAAACCGGCCACCGACTCCGTGCCGAGCACGCCTGCAGTGCACGCAGGTTCGTGCGGCGTAACGCGACCGACGCGAGAGATGCCCCCCAGCCGTCAAAGGTGGGGGGCATCTCTCGCTGTCTGGGCTCGCCGGGGCGGACTCGAGGATCACACCTGGCGAGCGCAGTGACCTAGGCCGTGGTCGTCGTGGTTGTTGAGGTCGTGGTCGAAACAGGCTTGAAGATGTGGAGCCTGTGAGTGTTCAAGGCGATCGCCTCGATCTCCTTCACGTCCTGCTTGGCCTTCGCGAGATCCTTTCCGACCTGCCCCAGCTGAGTCGTCCAGGTCTTGATCTGGCTCTCGTTGCCTGGGTAGCCGGAGGGCAGGAGGGCTAGCGCCTCAGCCGAGAGACCCGTGGTAAGCGACGTCGCCGCCGTAACATAAGAGGTGACATCGCCGAGCAGCGTGGTGGCGTAAGTAGAGCCGAGCTCGGCGACGAAGGGCGTGAGCTCAGCGACGAGGGCCGTGAAGCCCAGCTCCGTAACGGCCGCGTTGTCGGCGCCGATCACGAGGCCCACTTGGGCGGTGACCACGGCGTAGACCCTTTCGTCCTGGACGACAGCCTGTTGCACGGTCTGGAGCTCAGCAAAAGTCGTGGCCGCCGCTGCGTTGGCAGCGTCGGTGACCAGCGCAGCCTGCTCGTTGGAGAGGATGGTGACCAAGGCTGTCCGGTCCGAGGTGGTGACGTTGGCGGCGTCGGCGACCTCGGTGCCCAGCAGGGCCAGTTGGACCTGGCGGGCGATTATCTGATGCTCCAGGGCCATTTGGGCTTTCTGGAACTTGATGGTGGGGCTAGTTGTTAGGGACTGCGCCTGCACCGAGGAGGCAAAGATGAAGCACATGCTCGCCGCGGCGATCAGGGCAATGGCTGTTGCTTTGGTGGAATGTGTTCTCATACAATTATGTAACACTGTTGAAACATTTTTGTCAAATCACGCCAGCAGTGGGCACCTGCCGGTACCAGGGGGGCTTGAACTGGGCTTTTGAGTCTCCCAACTACTGCACGGTCGATCGCGTCATGCCCCCACCGCCAGTCAATCTTGCTGCGAGCGCGACTGGGACCACTGTAAGCGCGAGAACGGCGGTCACGACGACGTTCACCTCGGG
Source organism: Acidimicrobiales bacterium (assembly GCA_052148655.1). GTDB lineage: Bacteria > Actinomycetota > Acidimicrobiia > Acidimicrobiales > Bog-793 > Fen-455. The sequence goes on along the minus strand of JBKQHU010000108.1, from coordinate 16,668 downwards.
CAGTTGCTGACCGAGCCGGATCTGGCCGAATATCCAGATCGGCAGGGTCGTCTGGGCGCCGGCGGTGAACGTGGTGACGATTACCTCGTCGAAGGAAAGGCCGAAGGCGAGCAGGCCACCTGACACGAGGGCGGTGGCGATCGTCGGCAGTGTGACGTATCGGAACGTCTGCAGGCCGTGGGCACCGAGATCCATGGAAGCCTCGCCCAAGGAACCGGACGTGCGTCGAAGTCGAGAGATCACGTTGTTGTAGACGACCACGATGCAGAACGTCGTGTGCCCGATGATGATCGTCACGAGCGAGAGGTTGATCCCGTCGAAGGTGAAGAACGAGCGGAGCGCCAGGCCCGTGATGATGCCGGGAAGGGCGATCGGGAGCACGAGGAACAGCGAGACAGCGTCCCTCCCGAAAAAGCGGAACCGGTGGACACCGAAGGCGGCGGCGGAGCCGAGCACGAGCGCGAGGATCGTCGCGGCGACGCCCGCCTTCACCGAGAGCCAGAGGGCGGACCTGACTGCGGGGTCGTCCCAGGCGACGAGGAACCAGTGTGTGGTCCAGTTCCGGATCGGCCAGCTCTGAACGTTGGAGCGGTCGAACGCGAAGATGACGATCGTCGTGATCGGCAGGAAGAGGAAAACGAGAACACCGGCCACCCACACGACGAGCGCGGCTCTGGTCGCGCGCCCTTCCATCTACATCGCCTCGAAGGCGCCGAGCGCCCGTGCCCCGAGGAGGTACACCGTCATTATGACGATCGGCACGAAAGCGAGCGCGGCCGCGAACGGCAGGTTGTTCGCCAGGCCGATGTTGTCGTAGATCACGTTGCCGATGAGATTGGTGCCCGAGCCCGAGCCGATCAACAGCGGCGTGATGTAGTCACCGAGGGTGAGCGAGAAAGTGAAGATCGACCCGGCGACGACACCCGGCAGGGCAAGGGGGAGCACGATGCTGCGCAAGGTTCGCCAGCTGCGGGCACCGAGGTCTGCCGAGGCTTCGATGAACGAGTCAGGTATCCGCTCGAGAGCTCCGTAAACGGGCAGGATCATGAAGGGCAGCCAGATGTAGGAGAACACGATGTACATGGCGAGGTTCGTGTAGGCGATGTTCGGAGAGCCGAGGCCGAGGTGCTGTGTGGTCCAGTCGAGGGTGCCGTCCTTGGTGAGGATGATGATCCAGGCGTACACGCGGGCGAGATAACTCGCCCAGAGCGGCAGCAGCACCGCCACGAAGAGGGCGTTGCGCACCCGGGGTGTCGCGACCCTGGCCATGAAGTAGGCGAAGGGGAGGGCGATGATGGCGTCGGTCACCGTCACGAGGGCTGCGATGAGGACGGTGCGGCCGATGATGGCGGGGATCGGAGCGTCGAACAGGGCGCCGAAGTTGCTGAGGGTGAACTGGTGCTCCAGGTTGTTTGTGAACGGGTTAACGGTCCAGAACGCCGTCACGAGCATGACGATGAGCGACGCCAGGTAGATCACGAGGAACCAGGCCAGCGGGGGAGAGAGCGTGAGGGCGGCCCTGAGCCACGCCCTGCGCCACAGCGCAGCGGAGACCCGGGCCACCCCCGTCGACTCTCGGCCCTCGCGGGCCTGGTTCTTCACCATCTGGGCTTCAGGCCGTCACCCGGTGATCTGCGTCCAGGCGGTTTCCCAATCCTGGAACGGGACACAGTCGTTCTGGCCGTTGTCGCACTGGGCGAGCGGGGTCTTCCAGAACTTGATGGTCTTGAAATAGGCATCCGGGTCGTTCGCGTGCAGTGAATCACACGATCCCTTCGCGATCTTGTTCATAAGTGGACAGGCGAGCGAGTTGTCGGGCGTCTCGCCATAAGACACCGCCTGCTCAGCTTGCACCTGTGACGTCGAGATGTAGGCCATCCACTTGTAGGCACAGTTGGGGTGAGGGGCCTTGGTGGCGAGCAGCCAGGAGTCTGCCCAGCCTGTCGCGCCCTCGCTCGGGATCGTGTCGGCGACTTTGGCGCCCTCAGCCTTGAGCTGGCCGGTCTGGTACGGCCAAGCGGCGCCCACGACAGTTTCGCCGTTGGCAAACAGCGAGATCTCATCCGAGGCCTCGCTCCAGTAATCCTTGACGAGTGGTCTTTGTTCCTTGAGCAGATTCACCGCGGCGTTGAACTGGTTCTGAGTGAGCTCGTAGGGGTCGGTGATCTTGAGGCTGGGCTCGTGCGCCGAAAGGTACAGCGCGGCGTCGGCGATCTGGATCGGGTTGTTCGGGATCGTGATCTTGCCCGCGTACTTCTTGGAGTAGATGACGGACCACGATGTCGGGGGCTTCGGGAAGACCTTTGTCGAGTAGAGCAGGTCGTTAGGACCGAATTGGAGCGAGACTCCGTAGTGAACGCCGTTGATCGTGTTGAAGTCCGGGCTCTGCAAGAAGGGGCGGAACTGCTTCCACGACGGGATCAGGCCGATGTTGACCGGCTTGACGTCGCCGGCATAGATGAGGCGAAGATCGGCGTCACCCGAGGCCGACACGAGGTCGTACTGGCCACCACCGCCGTTTGCCATCAACGAGACCATCTCGCTCGAAGTGCCGGCGTACTTCGCGTTCACGGTGCACCCGGTCTGCTGCTCGAAAGGCTTCACCCATTCCGCCTGGGCGTAACCCGCCCAGGCGATCAGGTTGAGCTGTCCTTCGCCCTTGCCGATCGACTTCTGCGGCGCCATGTTCTGGGTCGGCGGCGTCAGGCCGATACCGGCTCTTGTCGTGCTTCCCCCCGGAGCGGCGGCCGCTCCGCCCACCCACCCGGCAATGAGCAACGGGAGTGCGAGTGCCACGATCATCGCGGCGCTGTGCCTCTTCCACCGGAAAAACTTCTTGTAAATCATGTCCCTCCCTCTCTTTTCTTCAATATGCATTGTCGCCAGAGAAAACCGCCACGGCCGGGTGCGACGCCTAGGCACCGATCCGGAACGCCTGGTCGGGGTACCACGCGACCCTGACTCGTCGGCCGCGGGCCTCCAGTGCCTCAGCTGCGGCCGTGGCTAGGTTCTGGCGCACGGCGACGAGCTGGCCACCGCCTTCGAGCGAAACACGGTAGCGAGTGACGACACCGAGGTAGACCACCTCGTCGACTACCCCGTACTCGACATGTGCGCCGGGCGGCGCCGTCTCGGCGTCGTCGAGCAAGAGGTGCACCTTCTCCGGTCGGACGGTGAGACGGTGGCCGTCGCGGTCGATCAGGTTCGAGATGCCGATGAAGCCGGCCACGAACTCGGTCGCGGGACGCTCGTAGACCTCGACCGGTGTGCCGATCTGCTCTATCTGGCCGCGGTTCAGCACGGCGAGGCGGTCGCTCATGGTGAGCGCCTCCTCCTGGTCGTGGGTCACGTAGATGAAAGTGATCCCGACTTCCCGTTGGATCCTCTTGAGCTCGGTCTGCATCTCCTGGCGAAGCTTGAGGTCGAGGGCGCCGAGCGGCTCGTCGAGCAGGAGCACTTCGGGCTCGTTGACGATCGCCCGCGCGAGGGCGACGCGCTGTCGCTGGCCCCCCGACAACTGGAGCGGCTTGCGCCCGCCCAGCTCGGAAAGCCGGACCATGTCGAGCGTCCGCTCGGCACGCCGGCGCCGCTCAGGCTTTGGGATCTTGCGAATCTTCAGCCCGTACTCGACGTTCTCGATGACTGTGAGGTGGGGGAACAGCGCGTAGTCCTGGAAGACGGTGTTCACATCGCGGGCGTAGGGCGGCCGCCTGGTCACGTCGGCCCCGCCGAGCTCGACTGTGCCGCTGTCAGGGCGTTCGAACCCGGCGATGACCCTCAGCAGGGTCGTCTTTCCGGAGCCCGAGGGGCCCAGCATCGTGAAGAACTCGCCCTCGGCGATCTCTAGGTCGACGCCGTCGGAGGCCACGACGTGCCCGTAGCTCTTGCGGAGCGCGATGAGGCGCACGGCCGGACGCGTCGCGCCGGACCTCGTCGACAGCCCGACGTCAGTCGCTGCCTGGCTCACCGGATCTCCCCCGCATGAGGGCGTAGATTAGCTGCCTGCAGCTCACTTGTGACACCGAAGTTGCCACCGTCTTAGCCGTGGGCCACAAACCTACCCGTGGGAGGATTCCACTCTCCACCTCGGGCGCGCGGCGCCGGACCCGGAGGAAAGCTTGCAGCGGCACCCGCAACTGGGCGAGGAGGTCGGCCAGGGCGGGAAGGGGCAGGTCTTGAACAGAGCTGCCGGTTTGGACCTCGGTGAGACTGGCGAACAACGCCCGTGCCCAAACCGTCTTGGCCGGCACGGCCGGCGCACGCGCCTAGGCGTGCGTACCAGACGAGCCTGACAAGAGCGCGGGCAACTCGTCTATCCGCGTGACGGTCCTCAGCCGGGCGGAGGAGCGATCGGTCGAGAGCCCGATTTCGTGCAGCGACGTCAGCGGGTACGGCACGAGGACGGACCACCCCCCGAGGGTCAGCACGGGCCAGACGTCTGAGACCTCGCTGTTCCCGACCATCAAGAACTCCTCGGGCTCGATCCTGAGCCGGCGCAGGATCCGTAGGTATGATTCCGAGGTCTTCTCGCTCAGGACGTCGACGGTCTCGAACAGTGCGGCCAGTCCTGAGCGGGCGATCTTGTTCTCCTGGTGGAGAAGGTCCCCCTTTGTGATGAGGGCGAGGCGGTATCGCGCAGCCAGGAGCGGCAAGGTCTCGGCCACACCCGCGAGCAGCTCGACGGGTCGCGCGAGTATCTCCCGTCCGCTCTCGAGCAGGCCTTCGATCACGGTGGTGGGTATCTCGCCGCCGGTCACGACGATGGCCGTCTCGATCATGCAAAGGGTGAACCCCTTCACTCCGTAGCCGAACAGGTCCCGGTTGCGGTGTTCGACCTCCCGGAGTCGCGCCAGGACGTCGGTGCCCGGGGCATAGGCGGCGAGCAAGTCAACCAGCGCGTCCTGGGCCCGTGCGAAGGCGTCCTCGCTGTGCCACAGCGTGTCGTCGCCATCGAACCCGATCACCGTGACGCCTGCAGCAAAGCGGTCCCCGTTCATTTGCCAGACGCTACGGTGAACGCGAGATCATGGTTGGCATGAGTCCTCGATCGCCGCTTACGGTCGCGCCGGAGGTTCAAGAGGCGCTCGAACAGGGGCACCCCGTCGTGGCCCTCGAGTCGACGATCATCAGCCACGGGCTGCCGCGACCGCGAAATCTCGAGGTCGCTTTTGAGCTGGAGGCGATGCTTCGGGCGGCCGGGGTCGTTCCTGCGACGGTCGGCGTGCCTGCGGGCCAGCCCACGGTGGGACTGGACCCGGACCAACTTGAGACGCTCGCGACAGCCGCGGATGTAGCCAAGGTGGGGGTCCGCGATCTGCCGCTGGCGGTCGCGGCTGGGAGGCACGCGGCGACCACCGTCGCTTCGTCAGCGGCGCTTGCGCGTCTTGCCGGGATACGGATCCTCGCCACCGGTGGCATCGGCGGCGTCCACCGCCGCGCCAGCGAGACCTTCGACGAGTCCTCCGACCTCCCGACTCTGGCCCGGACCGCCATCACAGTCGTCTGCGCCGGCGTGAAGTCCATCCTCGACGTTCCGGCGACCCTGGAGCGCCTCGAGACTCTCGGCATCACCTTGGTCGGTTATCGGACGCGACGCTTCCCGGGTTTCTACGTTGCCGACTCGGGCCACGAGCTCGACTGGGCCGTCTCCGACCCGGACGAGATCGTCACGGTCATGCGGGTCGCCGACACGCTCGGTCTCGTCAACGCGATCGTGGTCGCCAACCCGGTGCCGGTCGAGCGTCAGCTGGACCCGGAGACCCACAAACAGCTGCTTGTCGACGCGCTCGCCGCCGCGGACCGGGAGACGATCCGTGGCAAGGCAGTCACCCCCTTCCTCCTCGACCACGTCTACCAGGCGTCCGGTGGAGCCAGTCTCGAAGCGAACATCTGGGCGGTGCGCAACAACGTGGCACTGGCGGCGCGGATCGCCCGGTCCTGGGCCGGGACGCGCGGGTGACGCGGCCGCCGGTGATCGTGGTTGTCGGCGACGTCATCAACGACATCATCGTTCGGCCGAATGCACCCGTAGCCGTCGGCACAGATACACCGTCGCAGGTCGAGCTGTCGCCCGGTGGCTCCGGAGCCAATCAGGCCGCATGGCTCGCGACCCTGCACACGCCGGTGCGTTTCGCCGGCCGCGCGGGTGCGGGGGACGCTGCCTACCACCGGGCAGCTCTCGAGCAACACGGCGTCGAGGCCTGGCTTACCGCCGACCAACAGGTCGCGACGGGCACGATTGTCGTGCTCGTGTCCCCGGACGGCGAACGCTCCATGTTCACTGACCGAGGAGCCAATCGCGGCCTGGCTGAAGCCGACCTGCCGGCGCGACTGCTCGACGATGCCGGCCTGTTGCACGTCTCGGGTTACCAGCTCTTCGAGCCGGGTGCGAGGTCGGCCGTCCTCCAGTTGTGGGCCGCGGCCCGCGCGGCCGGCATACCGACTTCTGTCGACCCTGCCTCGGTCGCGGGCCTTCGGGAGGTGGGGCGCGAAGCGTTCCTCCGATGGACCTCGGGTGCTCAGCTCGTGTTCCCTAACCTGGATGAAGGCCGGCTGTTGACAGGGTGCGAGGAACCGGGTGCGATCGCCGCCGTCTTGTGCGAGACCTACCCGGTCGTCGCTCTCAAGCTCGGCGCAGCGGGTGCGCTCGTCGCATCAGCAGACGGGCTCCGCTTGCCCGTGGCCGCCCGGCCGACCGACGTAGTCGACTCCACCGGTGCCGGCGACGCGTTCTGCGCCGGCTTCCTGGCATCGTGGGTGTGCGGCGGTGACCTGGGCGAGTGTGCGCTTCACGCGCTTGAGGCTGCTGCCACAGCCGCGAGCCTCGTCGGTGCTCGCCCGAGGTTGGGCTGACATGCGGCCGCTGGCAGGTACCCTGCGGGGTATGTCTGCAACAGTCGAAGCACGCCCTCGTGCCGGGCGGAGCTCGCCATGAGCCGGGAGCTGTGGGACGAGCGCTACGGGACCGACGAGCTGATCTGGAAGGCAGAACCGAACCGCTTCCTCGTCGAGGAGCTGGACCGGCTGGCTCCCGGCAGGGCGCTCGATCTCGCCTGCGGCGAGGGGCGCAACGCGTTGTGGCTGGCTGCGAAGGGTTGGCGCGTGACCGGGGTCGATTTCTCTCCCGCCGGGCTTTCCAAGGCCCGGCGGTTGGCGTCCGAGCGAGGTTTGGACCTGTCCTGGGTCGAGGCCGATGTTGTCGTGTGGCAGCCCCGGGCGGCTTGGTTCGATGTCGTGGTCATGATGTACCTGCACCTTCCTGCTCGACAGCGTCGTCACGTGCTGGCCCACGCCGTGGCGGCCCTGGCGCCCGGGGCGACCCTGCTCGTGGTGGGCCATGACAGCTCCAACCTCCTCGAGGGGACCGGTGGGCCACAGGACCCGGAGGTCCTGTTCTCCCCGGAGGAGATCGCCCAGGATCTTCCCGGCCTACGCATCGAGCGGGCGGAGCGGGTCACGCGCACGGTGGTTAACGAAACCGGGGAAGCCACCGCCATCGACGCGCTCGTGCGGGCGGTACGACCGAGTCGAACCTGAGCCGAACCGGGCGATTCCTGTGCCTGACCGGCCGAGCTCCTAGCGCCACGGGCCGTCGCCCGGCCGGCGTTGTGGACCGGCTGGCCAACGGCCATCCGGTGTGGTCCAAACGTCGGGCTGTGCCGGAAGAACCGATCGGTCGGTTTCAGCCGCGACATCGGCAGCTGTGAGGGTTCTCACGCCTGCCTGTCGCCACGAGCAGGACGCCGATGGCCGCGACGACCCACCAGGCACCGCCGAGCAGTGAACCCGCAACGACGAGAGACAGACCGGCAGCGACCCGCAGCGCTAGGCCTTGCGTCGTCGCCAGGAACCGCGCGACCGAAGCTCTCACCCCGGCCGGTCCGCGCGAGCGCGGAAAGCCGGCACTCTCACGGCCGGGGCACGGTCGCAGCTGTCTGAGACCGGGCGAGAGCCGACCAGGTCTTGTATCCACCGTCCAGATTGCGTGCCTCGAAGCCGAGCTCGTGCAGGAGGGCCGTGGCCGTGTGGCCGCGTTGGCCCACCTCGCAGTAGACGAGGAAGGGTCCCTTCCCGAGCCCATAGACACGGTCCCGTAGCGAGTCGATAGGCACGTTGACGGACCCCGTGATGGCGCCGGCGTCACTCTCTTCTCGCGTGCGCACGTCGAGAAGTTTCCAGCCCTGCTCGATGAGCGAGGCGATGTCGTGAGCGTCGACGACGTCGCATTCGCCGCTCAGCAAATTGCCCGCCATGTAGCCGAGGAGATTGACCGGGTCCTTGGCGGACGAGAACGGCGGCGCGTAGGCGAGCTCGAGATCGGCCAGGCGGTCGGCCGTCAAACCTGCTGACATGGCGGTCGCGATCACGTCGATCCTCTTGTCGACGCCGTTGCGGCCGACGATCTGGGCACCGAGAATCGTCCCATCGTGCGGGTCGAAGATGAGCTTGGCTGCCATCCGGGTCGCCCCGGGGTAGTAGGTGGCATGGTCGAAGGGATGCGAGTGGATCGCCCGGAACGGGCGGCCTGCTGCTCGCAGCCTGCGCTCGCTCCAGCCAACTGTCCCGGCCACCACGTCGAAGACCTTCACGATGGCAGTCCCGAGTGAAGCGACGGGGTGCGAAGGTCGTCCCGCGATGTGGTCCGCGACCCGCCGTCCCTGGCGATTGGCCACGTTCGCAAGGGCGATGAGAGAGGTCGCGTGCGAGATGGCGTCGGGCTTTTCGACGGCGTCGCCGACTGCGTAGACGTCGGGATCGTTCGTCTGGTTCGCTTCATTGACAGCGATGCCACCACTAGGCCCGAGCGTGAGCCCGGCAAGCTTGGCCAGCTGGACATCGGGCCGAACGCCGGTGGCGCCGACGACGAGATCGGCGGCGAGGACCCGCCCGTCGGCAAGGGTCACCGTGCGCTCGCCGATGGACGAGACGGTCGCTCCCGTCTCCACGCGCACACCGTGGGCAACGAGCTCGTCGCATACGAGGATTGCCAGCTCAGCGTCGAGCGGCGGGAGCACCTGCGGTGTCGCCTCGACGACTGTGACGTCGATACCTTGACGGACCAGGTTCTCGGCCATCTCGAGCCCGATGAACCCGGCCCCGATCACGACCGCGGTCGCCGGCGCGATGTCGACGTCGGAGGCGAGTCGTGCCGCGTCCTCAACTGTGCGAAGCGTGCGGGCCCTTTCGTAACCGGGTATGGGAGGCCGTACGGGAGCGGCGCCCATGCTCAAGACGAGCTTGTCGTAGCCGACGGTGCTCTCCTCGCCCGTCACCGTTGACCGGGTCGTGACATTGTGGCCCACACGGTCGATGGCGACCACCTCGTCGTGGACCCTTACGTCGAGCCTGAAGCGATCGAAGAGCTCCTTGGGAGTCTGGACGGTCAGGTCCTCTTCCTCTTCGATGATCCCGCCCACGAAGTACGGCAGGCCGCAGTTGGCGAACGAGACGTGACCGGAGCGTTCGAGGACGATGATGTGGACATCGGCGTCGAGACGGCGGAGACGGGTGGCCGTCGACATGCCTCCAGCGACTCCTCCGACGATCACGACTTCCTTGGTCGAATGGCTCGTCGCCGGTGATCCGGGCATCATCGCCTCACGTCCTTATTTGCGGGAGAACCAGAGCCTCCGCTCGGTCCTCTTCGATTCTGGTGCCTTCTCCGACCGGCAGCGGCAACGGTCCGCGGGCGGCACATGGCCGAGCACCTGCTCGACGTGGGCACCGCACCCCTTCCATGTGGGCCTCCCGCAGGCACGGCATGTAACGGCTCTACACATACCCCCTAGGGTATCATGGAAGGGACCCAGGCGCAAGTGCAGTACCCGACGCGACGAGTACTGGGCAGGCACCTGGCGTACGCGGATGGCCCGCTTCTAGGCGAGCCTCATGAACATCTTTTGCACGGCGTCAAGGGGGTAGCCGTCTGCCTCGGCCTGTTCAGGATGTTCCACGCAGTACGTGAGACCGGCGGCGACCAGCCGGAAGCCGGCCTGCTCCAGTGCTTTGGAGGCCGCGGATAGCTGTGTGATGACATCGCGGCACTCCCGTCCTTCGTCAAGCATGCGCTCAACACCCTGCACCTGGCCAGCAACTCGTCGCAGGCGTTTGCGCACATCGTCCACGACCTCGTCGGGAAGCTGCATCGCAGGCTCCTCTCGTCATTTTCGAGCTCAGGCTGACGGCACGGCAGCGAGAGACATGTTGCCTCACGACTATACCCCACAGGGTATTACTGCAGATTTGAGAACCGCCGGCTTCTACGAACCCATGTAATTCTACTGATTCGCTTGTTTATACGGTATTGACTAACATGGCAGATGATGAGCTCGAGAGGCGCGGTGCTCCCCAAGCAACGACCGAGTGAGTTCGGTTGGCTCCTTCGGGGCAGGTCCGTCCACTTGTTGGAGGACAGGTCGTTCGATCTCGCCGACAGCCCCGACAGCTCTTTCCTCAAGCCCTACTGCCTGGACGTGGCCACGCTGCAGTCGTGCCTGCAGTGCGGTGCCTGCACGGCGACTTGCGACCTGGCCGGCGAAGACGGATTCTTCCCCCGCCGCCAGGTGACCTTCGTCCGGCTCGGTCTTGAGGACCGTCTCGCCGCCGACCAGGACATCTGGCACTGCTACGGATGCACGGAGTGCTCGTCTCGCTGCCCGTCCGGAGCCAAGCCCGCCAGCATCATGAGTGCGCTCAGGCAGTTCGCCACGGACCGCTTTGCCTGTCCGCGCCCGCTGGCTCGCGTCGTAAACAACCCGCGTTCGTTCTGGCTCGTCTATGTCGCAGTCGCCGCCTTCCTCGCCGCGGTGATCGCTGTGACAGGCACGTTCGTTCCCGGTCCAGGGCCCATCCGCTACGCGGGCATGCTCCCTGACGCGGTTGTGATCCCCTTGTTCTCCCTTCTCACTGTCCTGCCGCTGGTGGCGATAGCCGTGGGTGCATCAAGGGCGTGGCGCGCCTGGTACGACGGCTCGCTCCTCGCAACCAAGCCCAGGATTCTCGGGCGGGCCGTGCGAATGGCGGTGGCTGAGATCCTCGCGCACAGGAGGTTCTCCGCCTGCGAAGAGCGCCCACTGAAGCCATGGGCCCACAGGGCCGTCCTTTTCTCGTTCCTTGGTCTCGCCGCGATATCCGGGGTCATAGCCCTGCTGTTGGCAGCTGGGCGTTCTTACCCGCTGTCGATGGGCAATCCCCTCAAAGTGCTGAGCAACATCTTCGCCGCTTTGTTGATAGCGGGCACCAGCTACTTCCTGGTATCGCGCGTCAGGGAGGCGTCGCGCGGCAACCGCAGCACTTTCTTCGACTGGGTCTTCCTGGCGAACGTTCTGCTTGCCGGGGTCACAGGGGTAGCCACCGAGGTGCTGCGCGTAGCGGATGCAAGAGCCTTCGCCTATCCCGTGTACTTCGTGCACCTGGTGGTCGTGTTGGCATTGGCTATGACCCTTCCCTACACCAAGCTGGCTCACTCCGTCTACCGCCTCCTGGCCGTCGCCGGTAGGCAGTACGAGGTTCTCCTTGCTGCAGAGCCTTCCGGGCCCGTTCCCTCCCGCTCGGTGGCCAGCCCTGCAGCTTTTCGCCCGGCGGCGGGAACATCCCTCGCCGCAAGCGGTCTGCAGGTGGTCGAAACACCGTCGACCGCGCCCGAGTGGTTTCTCGGATTGGGTCACGCGGAGCTGGCCGCTTACTCCGACGACGAGATCGCCACGGCGTACTACACCCTCCGCGATGAGGTCGAGCCGCGGGGGGAAGGGACTTACTACCCGAACTTGAAGCGACTGGTGGGTTCGGCCCTGGAGCGTGAGAAGGACAGGCGCGAGATCAGGGCTCTCGTGGCAGAACGGGACAAGACCGAATGGGAGGCTTGGTACGAGAAGGCGGCCGGGCAGCCCTGCACGTGGTGGCTCGAGAACGACCTCGTTGCGCGGCACTCCCTGACGACGTGCTTGTCATGCGGCATGTGTACCTCGGTGTGCCCCGCGGCGGAGCACTTCGAGGAGTATGACCCGCGTTGCATCGTGGACGTGGCGCTCTCGGGTGACGAGGGCCGCCTCGTCGAGCTGCTCAAGTCAGAGGTCATCTGGTACTGCGCACAGTGCGGTTCGTGCAACTCGCGCTGTCCCGAGGAGAACGACATCATGAGCCTCGTCAGCTCGCTGCGTACGCTGGCTCAGCTGAAGGGCTATCACGTGGAGAGCGTCCGGGGAAGGCAGCAGTACGCCGGCCGACACCTGTGGGCTGCCAACCTTTGGAACCGGGCCTTCAGCCTGTACTTCCGCAACGCCGATCCCGCGGCGCACCCGGACTTCGGGCCCCGCTTCGCGCGATGGCAGGCCGAGCTGGAGGAGCAGTTCATTCGTGTCGGCGGCCAGCCGGACATGGACGGCACCTTTGCCGGCCGCAAGGTCACACCGGAGACACTTGCGGAGCTGCGCAGCTGCATCCGCGCGGGTGGCGCCCTTTTCCTTTGGGACAAGATCGAAGAACACGCCGCGGCGGACGCCGCGAGGCGCGGTCTCGATCTCGACGAGTACTACGACAAAGTGAGGTCGGAGGGATGACGGCCCTGAGCTCCGCCGGCACGATGACCACAGCGAGGACGCCCGGATCGGTCGTGATCCAGGCACACCAGGCCAATGTGATCACCCGCCGCGACACCAAGCCCATTCCGGACGACGGCTACTACCTGACGACCAGCTGTGTCATGGGGACGTTCTCTCCGTCCGTCGAGCCCCTCATCGCTCGCACTTACGACCTTCTCGGCCGGCGTTGGGCAATGGGGGGGACCGGGTCGGCATCACTGAATACGTGCTGTTCTGGCATCGTCACCCACGGCAACGTGTTCACGGTGGAGAGCTCACTGCTCGTCGTGGCACGCCTGTGGTCGGTGTGCGCCGAGGCAGGCCTGGAGAACGTCACGACCTCGTGTGTCACCTCGTTCGCCATCCATAACGAGATCCTGGAGCTGATACACAAAGAGCCGGGTCTGGCCGAAAAGGTGGACAAAGCCCTCTACGACGCTTGCGGGCGGCGGCTTGTCGTCCCCCAGCACATCGTTCATTGCAGCGACATCTTCTACCTGTACCGGGCGCAGCTCGCCCAGCTCATGAGGTACCGCCTGGTCGACACGGCCACGGGTCGGCCGCTCAAGGTGGTGGACCACGTGGGCTGTCACTACAACAAGCTCTTTCCCAGAAAGTCCGTGGGCGGAACCGAGTATTGCGACGTGCTGACTGCCATGATCCGGGAGTGGGGCGGGGAAGAGGTCGACTACCCGGAACGTCGGCACTGCTGCGGCATGGGATTCCGCCAGTGCATGATCCGACCGAACCGCAGCTTCACGGTGGCCTGCGCCCGCAAGAAGTTCGAGAGCATGGCTCCGTTCGCACCCGACCTGATCATCACCAACTGCCCCGGTTGTGGCCTGATCCTCGACCGCGAACAGTGGGCTGTCAACGAGCTGACAGGCGCCGACTTCCAGATCCCCGTGCTCAACTACGCGCAGCTGGCAGGTCTGCTGCTCGGTTGGGATCCCTACGACGCGGTCGGGATCCAGGGCCACACCGTCCCTGTGGAGCCTCTCCTCGACCGGATGGGCATCCCGCAGTCGTCTCGACCGGGTTATCTGCACGAGGACGCGGAGCTGGCGACAGTGGTGAGTTTGAGGCCTGGGAGGAAGGCGGCGAGATGACGAGCCCCGTGTTGGTCCTCGGTGGCGGAGTGACCGGTATGCACGTCGCCACGGCGCTCGGAGAACTGGGCTACTCCTCGATCCTGCTCGAGAAGAGCTCCAAGCTTGGCGGCCGGGTGCGCCGCTTGTCGCGGACCTTCCCTTTTTTCGACGACGACGGTTTCAACGACGGTCTCGAGTTCACCTCTCAGGTGGAGGCGGAGATGAGGGCTCATCCGGGCGTGGATGTGCGCATGGAGACGACGCTCGTCAGCCTCGAAGGTGAGTTCCCCAATTTTCTGGCGGTCCTGAGCGACCGGACGAGCGAAGCTGTGAGCGCCGTTGTCATCGCCACCGGGTTCGAGCCGTTCGATCCCTCGGACCTCGAAGAGTACGGTTACAGCCGCTATCCGAACGTTGTGACCGGACCGGAGCTGGAGTGGATGCTCAACCCACGCGGGCCGACTGGTGGGCAGATCAGGCGTCCTTCGGACGGCGAGACGGTCAACCGGATGGCTATCGTGTTCTGTGTCGGTTCGCGCAACCGGCGCATAGGGGCGCGGTTCTGCTCGCGCATCTGCTGCTCCTACAGCACCAAGCAGGCCCTGACCGTGGTCGATCGAAACCCGGGAGCCGAGGTCACGTGCTTCTACATGGACGTGCGCACCTACGATCGCGGTTTCGAAGAGATGTACTCGTTGGCTCAAGAGCGGGGGATCCGCTATGTCCGCGGCCGCGTGTCGGGATGCAAGGAACTTCCCAACGGCGACATAGTCGTCCGCGCCGAGAACACCCTCATCCAGAAGATCTTCTCGGACCGCTTCGACCTGGTCTCGCTCTCGACCGGCATGCGGCCGTGCCTTGACGTGGACACCCTGACCGACGTGCTCCAGATCGGGCGGGCACCGGACGGCTTCTTCGCTAGCCGCGAGTGGTTCCGGTACCCGCACGACTCGACAAGGGAGGGCATTCTCGTCGCGGGCTGCGCCGCAGGAGTAAAGCCCATCCGCAACTGCATCATCGACGGAAGCGCAGCCGTGGCGCGGATAGCCGGCATGCTCCACCGAGAACAGGCGGCGGCGGTAGCTTCGCGGAAGAGCTGAAACGATGGCTGGAAGGCAACCGCTCAACCGGTCCTGGCACGAGCAGCACCGCTTGGGGACTAAGGCGTCCTTGGACGATCGTGTCCAGTGGCACACCGAGCACGCCAAAGTGTGCGGATGCCGGGAGATCCCTTCGCCGGTGCGCGACGAGATCGAACGGCGCGCTCTGGCTCGAGACCGAGCGGGTCGCCCCCGCCCGTGAGGCTGGGCGCCGTCAGAGAGGCGATTGCTGGAACCGGGCGATCGTGTCTTTGTAACTGGCGAAAGTAGTCATGTCACAGCCGATATCGCAACCGGGCGCGAGCACGGAGTTGTAAGCGGTCGCGATCTCCTTCGGGTCCTTCAGCGCGTGCAGCATGCAGCGACGGTGGTACTCGCTGTGGATCACCGACAGCCCGTAGGCCTTGCGAGTCAGCCAGGTTCGCGATCGCGACGTGACTCCAGCCGGTTCGTCCCGGAGTACTTGGGCACCGCCGTGCTCACTCGATCGTCGCTGGCTTCTCCGGGGATGGCTCGAGGTGTTCGTACTCGGGCGCCCAGATGAACGCGTCGACCGCCTCCTCAATCTCGGCGTCGGTCGCTGTAGGGGCGACGCCCCCGTCCCGACCCTCCTTCGCGACGGCGACTGCGATCGCTCGGGAGATGGCCCGCAGCTCGGTGAGGCGCGGATAAATCGCACCCTGCTGGAGCCGCTCCGGCGGGACCATCTCCGCCAGCGTGGTGGCAGCCACGAGGAACATCCGGTCGGTGACTTCCCAGGCTCCGCCCGCCACCGCCCCGAGGCCCACGCCGGGGAACACGAAGACGTTGTTCGCCTGTCCGATGACGTGGGTACGCCCGCCGAGCTCGACGGGGTCGAATGGGCTGCCTGTCGCCACGACCGCCCTGCCGTCGCTCCAGGCGAGAACGTCCGATGGAGTGGCTTCGGAGTTGGCGGTCGGGTTGGAAAGGGGCAGCACTATCGGGTTCGGTGTCCGCGCCGCCATCTCCCGGATCGCGGTCTCGGAGAAGACACCCGGCTTGCCGCTTGTGCCGATCAGGATCGTGGGGGCAACGTGGCTGATGACGGTCTCAAGGTCGTAGCGGTCGCTCTCCTCGAGGCCGAGCTTCTCGAGCTCGTCACTCGTGAGAGCAAAGGGGCGCTTGTCGTCCTGCACACCGTCACGGCCCTCGAAAAGCAGGCCCTGCGAGTCGAGCATCGTCACGGCGTGACGGATCTCGTCCTCCGTGGCGCCCTCTGCCCGCATGATCGCCTGCACGAGCCGCGCGATGCCGATACCGGCAGCCCCTGCCCCGAGGAGGACGAGGCGCTGGGCCGAGAGCTTCTCGCCCCTGTGCTTGAGAGCGGCGAGGATGCCGGCGCACACCACCGAGGCTGTTCCCTGGATGTCGTCGTTGAAACACGGCAGCCGGTGGCGGTAGTGGTCGAGCTGGCGGATGGCGTTGTGCTGCTTGAAGTCCTCCCACTGCAGCAAGGCATGGGGGAACACCAATTTGACCGCGCCGACGAAGGCCTCGATGAAGGCTTCGTACGCTTCGCCTCTCAGGCGGCGCTTCGGATAGCCCTGGTAGAGAGGGTCGTGCAGCAGGTCCTCGTTGTCGGTCCCGCAGTCGAGTGAGATCGGCAGGGTGAGCTGCGGGTGCAGGCCCGCGCCGGCCACGTAGAGGGCGAGCTTGCCTATCGGGATGCCCATGCCGCCCGCCCCCTGGTCGCCCAGGCCTAGGATCCGCTCATTGTCGGTAACCACGATCAACCGCACGTCCGACTGCGGGGCGTTGCGAAGCAGCGTCGGGATGCGATCGACATCGTCGGGAGTAATCCAGAGGCCGCGCGGGCGTCGGAAGATGTGGCTGTAAAACTGGCAGGCCCGCCCCACGGTCGGCGTGTAGACGATAGGA